>QKAU01000074.1 GCA_003246265.1 Kiritimatiellales bacterium
ATCGCCTCCCATGGCGAATTCGTAGAGGTTTTCGCGGCCGTCGGAATCGGCGTCCGCCAGGGCGTTGGCCGCCAGCGGGTCGAGGGCGAAGCCGGCCTCCCACCCGTCCGGCAGGTGGTCGCCGTCGGTATCGGCGGCCAGCGGCTGGGTGCCAAGGCCATATTCGGCCAGGTTCGAAAGACCATCGAAGTCGTAGTCCGAATCCGCATCGTCGACGAGCGGATCGGTTCCTGCGGACACTTCCCAGGCGTCCGGCATCGCATCGTGGTCCCCGTCCTCATCCAGCGGATCGGTGCCGTGGACGTTGACTTCGTCGCCATCCAGCAACCCGTCGCCGTCGGTGTCGGAAACCAGCGGATCGGTGCCGTAGAGGTGGACTTCATCGCCATCCGACAACCCGTCGCCATCGGTATCGGAACCCAGTGGATCGGTGGAACCCACCATGGCGACGCTGAAGAGGCGCCCGCCCTGGATGGAGGTGGGATACTTCACGCGCGCGGGAACGGTCTTGATCCCGTAGAAGGCATTGCCCCAGACCACGACATTCCCGCTGGCCAGCAGCGCCATGCCGTGGTAGCCGCCCGCCGACACCGCCACGGCATTAGAGACCCAGGCCGGGACCGTCGCCTGGCCCATGTCGTCGCGCCCCCAGGCCGCGACCGTCCCGTCTTCGAGCAGCGCCAGGCTGTGCCCACCCCCGGCCGCAACGGCTATCGCATTCGACCATCCCGGAGGCACGTCGCACGCCCCGTCCGCATTGTCGCCCCAGGCCATGACATGCCCATTGGCCAGCAGGGCAAGGGTATGGTGGTCGCCCGCCGATACGGCCACGGCGTTGGTGGCTTCTGCCGGCACATCAAGCGCACCGAAGGCGTTGTCGCCCCAGGCCAGGAGCGTTCCGTCCGAGCGCAGGGCCACGCTGTGGGCAACGCCGCCCGACACCTGCACTACGTTGGTGGCAGAGGCGGGAACATCGCATTGCTGGTAGTAGTTGTCGCCCCACGCGACGACGGTCCCGTTCGATAGCACGGCCAGGCTGTGGGCGCCGCCCGCCGCGATCGAGGCGACGTTCGTGGCCCCGGCGGGCACGTCGCATTGGTGATAGTAGTTTTCGCCCCAGGCGACGAGCTGTCCGCCCGCCAGCAGCGCCATCGCATGCGAACCGCCCGCCGCCACCGAGACGGCATCGAGCACGTTCGACGGCACCGTCGATTGGCGGTAGTAGTTGTCGCCCCAGGCCTCCACGTTGTGGAGCTCCTGGTAATCGTCCAGGCCGTCCGAATCGGTATCGTCAACGAACGGATCGGTTCCCGCCACCCGCACTTCATACAGGTCGGTCAGCTTGTCGCCATCGTTGTCGAGCATGCCGTTGTCCGCCAGCGGATCCAGCCCCAGCGCGATCTCCTCGTTGTCGGCCAGGGTGTCGCCGTCGCTGTCTGCATTGCGCGGATCGGTACCGAGCACCACCTCGAGATCGTTGGTCAGCCCGTCGCCGTCGGCATCCTCGGAGAAGAAGGCCACCACGACCTTGTCGCCATCCATCGCGAAGAGGTTCGTCTGCGTCGTGTAGTCGCCTGAAAGGTCGCCACCCCACCCCGTGAACAGCCAGCCCGGAGCGGGCAACGCGACGAGTTCCACGTTGGCGCCCCTCGCCTGCCAGCCATCGGCCAGGCTGAGCGATCCACTCCCAGACACGCCGCCCCGCAGCCAGGCCTGGGTGGCCGGAATGGCCGCCACGCGGAACCCGACCAGTTCGTGCTCGCTGGTGGGCGAAAAGGGGTCGTGCCGGAAGGTGGAAATCATGTGGAAGGCGGCATCGTGGGCGGAACCGTCGCGGATGATGCGCCCTTCGAGCGGATCGTCGAGTACGCCGTCGCCCGGACTTTCGCACCACTCCCACACGTTGCCGTCCATGTCGTAGGTGCCGTTCTGTTCGACGCCGCCGTAGCCGCTTTCCCACATCAGGTTGGCTCCCGCATTGACGGGAATCTTGTCCCACTGGTTCAGGTCGTAGTTCCAAACCCAGTCGCTGTAGTTCCAACCGTTGGTGGTGCCGCGGATCGGCGGATCCTGGGGATAGGTGGAGATGCCATCGCTGAATACGGAGTAGGAGCCGTCGTCCACGGGACGGTAGTAGGCGGCCTTGAACCATTCGTCCTCGGTCGGCAGCACATAGACGGTGCCGTAGGCCGCGACCGCACCCGGCCGGTCCACGGCTACCAGCACGCCGTTGGTGTTGAACTGGTAGGCCCCGGCATAGGCGTCGCCGGACGTGAGCCAGTTGGCGAACCGGGCCGCTTCGAACCAGGAGCAGTAGGAGGCCGGAGCGCCCGGTCCGACGGTCCGCACGCCATCGTTCCAATAGCCTTCGTTGCCGCTGGCGATCCGCGCATCCGCGGCGAGTGCCTTGGCGAACTGCCCGACGCCCACCTCGTGGATGCCGATACGGTAGGAATAGCCCACCGCGCCCAGCGGGGCGCCGTTGGCCATGTTGCCGGCATCGCCCGCATTGCCGGCGTAGCCGATCTCCGCAAACGCGACGGAAAACTGGTTGGAGCCCGTGCCGAATGTATCCGCGTGCACGGGAAGATGGAACAGGACCGCCACGCAAAACGCGGGGAGATATCTAGGATTCATTGGATTCCTCCACTTCGGCGCAGGGCACTGCCGGAGCGCATGCTACAGCCCGAGCATTTCGGGATGGAGGCCGCGACCCGCGAGATCCTTGCGGATCTCCTCCATGTAGACCGAGTTCATGACGATGACGACGTCGGGCTTGAATTCCTCCAGGAACGCCGGCCCGACATACTGCATGCCGATGCCCGGAATGTAGTTGCCCTGCATGTGCGGATTGATGTCGCAGACATGGGCGATGGCCCCGAGATCGGCGAACTGCGTCAGGAAGCCGACGGACTTCGAGCCGCCGCCCCAGACGACCACCTTGCGCCCGGCGGCCTTGTAGCCTTCGAGCCGTTCTCGCCACTGCGCCAGCTGGCGGTTGATCTGCTCGACGAAGAACGTCGTCTTCGCCTTCAGCTCGCCGATCGACTCCTCGAGCGGATGGGTCCTGGTCGAGGGCACGTCACACGGACGGGCCTCGATGAACAAATACTGGTCGCCATACTCGAGGTACATGTCCAGCACCTCGAACCCGGCGAGCCGGAAGAGCCGGGCCATCGACCCGGGGCCGAGATAGGTGCAGTGCTCGTAGAAGATGTCCCAGAAGGCCTGGATATCGAGGATGCGCACAATGCTCGGCACCTCGAAGAACAGGACCGGCGCCTCCCCTTCCCTGATCGAGGCGCGGATGGTCCGCAGGAAGCCTCCCGTGTCGTGGATGTGTTCGAGCGTGTGGCGGCAGGTGATGCAGTCGGCATGGATGTCGCCGTGCCGGGCGGAGTAGAACTCCTTGATGAATTCCACATCGGGTACATCCTCGCCGCGGCCTGGAACCCAGGCGGGATCGATGCCCACGCCCCGGTTGCCGCCCAGCCGGCTGATCAGCCGGATGAAGTCGCCCTTTCCGCATCCGATCTCGACGACCCGCTTGCCGCGGATGCCGTACTTGTCGATGAAGCGTTCCGTGACGCCGGTAATGAACTTGACGAAGGTGGGCGAGAAGCCCTGCTGGTCCTCGTAGCCCTGCGTATAGTAGTCGATCGTCGTGTCGAAGGCGCTGTTGAAGATGAAGCCGCAGGAATTGCAGAAGGTCAGCACAATGTCCTGGCGGGGAATCGCAAGCGCCTTCTCGCGCTCCTTGATGGTGACGAGGCTCTGGGTCGGCGCGTTGTGGATCGTGAAGAAATCCTCCAGGTCCTTGCCGCGACAGGTGGGACAGGCGGCATGCTTCATCGGACCCACTCCAGGTTGCCGTCGAGCCGCCCCTCGTTCATGTGGCGGGCGAGCGTCTTGAGGCGGATGAACTGCGACTCGCGGAACATGGGATCGTTGAAGCCCATGGCAAGCAGGTTGTCCTTCACCTCGCGGATTGTCTCCTCCAGGTTCCAGGCCGGCTGGTGGTCGGGGGCGAGCTTCTCGTACAGGTCGAAATTGACGCGGTAGGAGCGCTTGTCCGGCGGAGCCTCGGTGTTGACCGTCACCTTCGCGCCGGGGATCTGCGCGGCGATCGCCTCCGCGAGCGGCTTGACCTGCGTATTCCATCCGGTCGAACCCGTATTGACGGCCAGGAAGTCGCCGCCGTTCTCCGCCTTGCGGAGAACGCCCCATTCGAAGGCGCGCGCCATGTCCTTGGTATTGATCATCGGCCGCCAGGGGGTGCCGTCGCTCAGGATGCCGATCTCCTTGTTGATCAGTGCACCGGCCACGAAATCGTTGAGCACCAGATCAAGCCGCAGGCGGCTGGTGAAGCCGCAGGCCGTTGCGAAGCGCAGGCAGGTGACGGTGAAGCCACCGTCGGCCAGGACGGCCAGGTCCTTTTCCGCCGCCACTTTCGAACGGGCGTAGGCGGTGAGCGGATTGAGTTCGTCGTCCTCGCGCTTGGGATACTCGCTCGCGGCGCCGTACATGCTGCAGCTTGAGGCGTAGACGAACTTGCGCACCCCCTTGCGCTTGCACATCTCGGCCAGGCGGATGGCGGCGCGGTGGTTGACCTCCATGGTCACCTCCTCGAACTTGTTGCCCATCGGGTCGTTCGAGATGGCAGCCAGGTCGACCACGGCGTCGACCCCGTCGAGCAGCGCCTCCGGAAAGGCGCGGATATCGCCGAAGACCTGGCGATCCAGCTTGGTTTCCGGCAGGTAGGCCGCGTTGCTCAGGCAGTGCGCGAAATAGCCGATGTCGAACCCGACCAGCTCCGCGGCGGGAAAGGTTTCCCGGAAACGGTCGGTTACACTGGGACCGATGTAGCCCAGATTGCCCACGATGATGATCTTCATGTCTTGCTCCTTTTGATCCTTCTCTCTTCAAACGTCGAAAAAACGAGCCAGCCCAGCAGGCCACCCAGCAGGGCTCCCATGGTGTTGTAGACCAGGTCGAGCGTGCAGGGCACGCGCCCGTCCACGTAGCGCTGGAGCCATTCGATGGTCCCGCTCGCCACCAGCCCGGCCACCAGCGGGGCCGCCACCGCGGCCAGCTTGCGCCGCTCCATGCGCAGCGGCATGCAGAGGTAGGCCGCCAGGCCCAGGGGCACGAAGCCCGCGATGTTGAAGAGGCAGTCGCCCAGCTCGTAGGCCGCCGGATCGCGCGAGACGAACAGGTTGCGGTAGCGCAGCGGCACCATGCCGGTCGAAGTCCCACCCTGAGCAAAGTCGTAGGCCAGCAGCGCCCCCGGAACGGCCTGTCCACCGGCCAGGCTCGCCACCTCTTCCGGAGCCAGCGCGCGGTCGTAGAACGCGAGGCTGTGGATCCATCCCGCCCATCCGTCGCCGCCATCGGGTTCGTCGCCGAGAACCAGCGTACGGTTGCTCCCCCACCCGGAAAAGTCACCCTCCACATCGAGGGTCCTGCGCTGCACACCCTCGGCGTAGAGCCGCAGCGTCGCGCGGTCGAACGTCACCGCCAGTCGCTGCGGGGTGTTCGTCGCAAAGAGGTGCGGCTCCTGCAGGGTCGCCAGCATTCCGCCGCGTCCATTCCGCGAGGTGAGGAGGCGGAAAACGAGGCCGTCGCCGTGCTGGCCCAGGGTGAAGTTGCGGTTCATGGCATTGCGCGACAAGGTGACGATGGACGCCGGTCCGTACTGCTTGAGGGAGTCGGTCCGCAGTTCGACCACCAGCGAGAATGCGCCGGAGGCGACCAGGGCCGGGCGCAGCCTTGCCGCGGCGGAGGGATCCTCGAGCGCGGCATCGCGCTGGACATGCACCCCCTCGGCACCCCACTCCGGGTCGGCGGATGCATACTGCAGCCCGGGAATCGGCCTGAAGGGCCGGAAAGCAAAGTAGGCCATTGCGGCAAGATAGCCAAGCGCCGCCAGGAACAACATGATCCTGCGCATCAAACGCGCTCCCTCTCGTCAAAGACGCGGCGGGCGATGGCCGCCACCTCCGGGATATCGAGCACATCGGTGTGGCCGCCACCCACCGCGTGCGCTTCGAAGCGCCCCTCGCACAGTTCGGCGAAGCCAAGGAAGGGATCCGACCACCAGCCCGGCAGGCCGAAGAAGCGGCCGACCATGCAATCGGACCTGAAGTAGAGCATGTCCCCGCCATATTTCGAACCCCGGTGCCGTCGCGCTGCCCGGACCATTGTTCGCAGGCAGTAGCGCGCCCGCAGTTCCATCGGCACGGGCTTGCCCTGCATCAGGTGGGAGGCGACCGCCATGCGCTCCGGAAGGGAGGCCAGGGTCTTGCGGAACTCCTTGCCCGCGCGCAGCAGCCGGAGCAGGCCCGGCACGGAACGGATGAGCGCCCCCTTGCCTGCGGGCGGGTGGTAGTCGGTTTCAGGCACATCGTAGCTACCGGTGGTCGCGATGCGGATGGCATCGAGTTGCGCCTTCATTCGGTTGAATTCGCCGATGGTGCGAGCCGAATCCCAAGGCTCGTCGCGACGATAGTGGCCGGAGGCGATGTTGGGAGAATCCCAGACCACCATGGGGTAAGCCAGCACACGCCCCTCGGCCTCGAGCAGCCGCGCGAGTTCGATGGCGACCAAGGCGCCGATGCAGTAGCCCCCCAACCGCAGCGGACCCGAAGGTTGGAATCGCACCAGCTCCTCCTTGTAGGCCCGCGCCATCGCGAAGATGTCGGTATGGCCGCGCCGCCCGTCCCAGCCGGACCATTGGAAGGCGTAGACCGTCTGGCGAGGCCCGAGACCCTTGGCAAAGGTGTTGAAGACCAGTACGTTCCCCTGCCCGCCATGGACCAGGTAGAGCGGGACGCAGCCCGCCTCCCCCGGCTGGATCAGCTTGAGCGATCGGAATCCGGAGCGGTCCGGCCCGGCCGACCGCCCATCGACCTGCGCGGCAAGCGCGGCGATGGAGGGGGCATGCGCCAGCGTCGAAAGCGGAAGCTCCTGGCCGAAGCGCTGCTGGATCCTGAGGAAAAGGGTGACCGCCCGGAGCGAGTCGCCGCCCAGCTCGAAGAAGTCGGCGTCGCGGGGAATGCCTTGCAGGCCGAGCAGCTCGCTCCAGATCGCGGCGAGGCCCTCTTCGGTCGGGTTGGCGTAACGCACCTCGCCCCCGCCGAATCGGCTGTTGTCGATCGATGGCTTCGGCAGCGCCTTGAGGTCGACCTTGCCGCTTGGCGTGTAGGGGATCGTCTGGAGTTCCACCAGGAAGGCGGGCACCATGTATTCAGGCAGCTTTTCCACCAGATGCCGGCGCAAGGTCGAAGCATCGACCAACGCGCCCGGCTGCGCGGTATAGTAGGCAGCCAGCTGGAGGATGCCGTCCGCTCCGGGGAAGGCGTGGGTGAGGCACTGTCCGATGCCGGGAAACGCCGATGCGGCATTGTTGATTTCGCCGGGCTCGATGCGGTGGCCGCGAATCTTGATCTGGTGGTCGCGCCGCCCCAGGAATTCGATGGAGCCGTCGGGGTTGTAGCGCGCCAGGTCGCCCGTCCTGTAGAGGAGCGGCCGGTCCGGGAGATCGAAGGGGTTTCGGATGAAAACCTGCTGCGTGAGCTCCTGGCGACCGATGTAGCCATGGGCCAGGTTGCGCCCCGCCAGGAAGAGCTCGCCCTCTTCACCTTCGGGCACCGTCCGCAGGTGTTCGTCGAGGATCGCCGTGCCGCAGTTCTTCAGCGGCGTGCCGATGCTCGGCAGCTCGGGCCATTCGGCGGGATCGCCTTCCAGCAGTTGGGCGGTGATGACGTGCGTCTCCGAAGGTCCATACTGGTTGTCGAGGGTCGAACCCGCAATCCGGGCGAAGAAGCGGCGAACCGTATCGTCGACGCGCAGTTGCTCGCCGGCGGTGACGACCTCCCTGAGATCGGCCGGGTAGGTACCGACGACGTGCGCCGCCTCGATCATGCTGCGCATGGCGACATAGGGCAGGAAGAGCCGTTCAATGCGTTGCTCCAGCAACTGCTGCAACAGCCGGCGTGGATCCTTGCGGTCGTCGTTGGAGATCAGGTGGAGCGTCCCACCAGAAGCGATCGTGGTGGCGATCTCCTGGAAGGAGACGTCGAAGCTGATGCTCGAATACTGGAGCACCCGTGCTCCCGGCTTGAAGGTTTTCCGTTCCAGTTGCCATTCAACGAGGTTGGCCAGCGCGCGGTGCGGCATGGCGATGCCCTTGGGGCGTCCGGTCGATCCCGAGGTGAATATCACGTAGGCCACCGCCTCCGGGCCAATTTCGACGCCCGGCGGTTCCTCCGGGCAATCGTCGATTTCGCGGGCAATCTCCTCCCATACCGCCGCATCGTCGAACAGCGGAGCATGGGCGGCATGGCAGAGGATCAGGCGTAATCCGGCATCTTCCCGCATCATGGCGAGCCGTTCCGGCGGATAGGCGGGATCGAGCGGGGCATAGGCCGCACCCGCCTTGAGGATGCCGAGAACGGCCGCCACCATCTCCATGGACCGGTCCAGGCAGAGCCCCACCCGGTCGCCGGGCCGCACCCCCGCCAGCAGGAGGTAGTGTGCGATCCGGTTGGCGAAGCGTCCCAGCTCCTGGTGGTCGAGCACGGCAACGCCGAACCGCAGCGCCGGAGCCGCGGGAACCATCGCAACACCCCGCTCCAGCCATTCGGCCACGGTGCGGCAGCGCGGAGGGGTGTCTGGAATCGGTTGCAGTGAATTCATGGTTGCGTCGCAGCTATCCGCCGAAGTGGAAGAACTGCCGGAGCTTCCCTAGGTTCTTCCATGCCAGCGTGTGGATGCCGCCAAGGTTGTTGCGCCGGATCACCTGCCAATCCTCGCGCGATTTTTCCAGGATGTGCCCGAGGCTCCGGTTGCTGATGCCGCCGACGCGCATCTTCACAAGCACCATCCGCAGATAGGCCGGTTCCACCTCGAGCCTGCCCAGCAGGCGGGTCATGAAGTCGTAGTCGGCCGAGCAGGTGAACGTGGTATCGAAATACTCCCCGTTCGGGAGGCGGGCCCGTTCAAACCAGTCGCGCTTGAGGTAGAGGGTGGGATGCGGCGGCATCCAGCCCCACTTGAGCATGCGCGGATAATAGACGCCGCTCTCCCAATGGCGCACCAGGGCAAACCCGCCCTCCTCGAGCGGCCGCACATACTGCAGGTCGCCATAGAGCGCGTCCGCCCCCGAATTCTCGAGCGCGCAGCGCATGCGGTTCAGCACGCCCGGCGAGGCCAGGAAATCGTCTGCATGGAGGAAGCCAACCATGTCGCCCGTCGCCATCCGCACGCCCTTGTTGAGTGCATCGTAGATGCCCCGGTCGGGTTCGGAGAGGAGTTTGCTGGGCTGCAAGCCGCCCGACTTGATGCGGGCCACCGTACCGTCGGTCGATGCGCCATCCACCACGATCCACTCGATCTGGCCGGAAGGATACTCCTGCTCCGCGATCGACCGCTGCGTGTCCGCAATGGTCGACTCTGAATTGCAGGTTGCGGTTATGATCGAGAATATCATTCGTCCGTAGCGTTCCCGGTAATTCGGTACGGTGAATCGTATTCGATTTGTCGGGTGGGAATGGAAGACTAAAGAACTTCTATTTCCGCCGAAGGTGAAGCCTCAGCGGAATGTGCGGAACCACTCGACGAAGCGGCCGAGCCCTTCCGCGAGGGCCGTGGTGGGCCGGAATCCGAGCCGGGCCTGGGCGCGCGAAATGTCGGCGAAGGTGACGGGCACGTCGCCGGGCTGCATGGGAAGCATCTCCATCCTGGGCTCGACGCCGAGCGCATCGCCGAGGATCCGAATCATCTCCATGAGCTTCTCGGGCTGGTTGTTGCCGAGGTTGATCACCTCGTAGTCGTCCAACCCGTCGGTGAAGAGCGCGGCAAGGACGCCCTGCACGATATCGTCGATATAGGTGAAGTCGCGCAGCATGTCGCCGTGGTTGAAGACCTTGATCGGCCGGCCATCCAGCATCGCTTCGGAAAAGAGCCAGTAGGCCATGTCCGGGCGTCCCCATGGCCCGTAGACGGTGAAGAAGCGTAGGCCGACGGTTTGGAAACCGTAGAGATGGGTATAGGCGTGCGCCATCAGTTCGTTCGCCTTCTTGGTGGCCGCATAGAAGCTGACGGGATGGTCGACCGGATCCGTTTCCGAGAAGGGCACCTTGGTGTTTCCGCCGTAGACGCTCGAGCTCGAGGCATAGACCAGCCGCTGGGCCCCGTGGTGGCGGCAGCATTCAAGGACGTTGAGATACCCCGCCAGGTTCGACTGCTCGTAGGCGAAGGGGTTTTTCAGCGAATAGCGCACGCCTGCCTGGGCCGCAAGGTGGCAGACCCGGTCGATCCCGTGCTGCCGGAAGAGGGACGAGAGCAGCGGATAGTCAGCCACGTCGCCCCGGGTTCCAGCATACCCGCTGCGCGCTTCCAGCCGTTCGTGCCGAGCCTCCTTCAGCGCAACCGGATAGTAGTCGTTGAAGTTGTCCAGCCCGACCACCTCGTGGCCGGCATCGAGCAGCGCATGCGAAACGGCTGCGCCGATGAATCCTGCGGATCCTGTCACCAAAACCTTCAAGGCAATTCCCCCTTCTCCCGGTAGCGCAGCTCGGCCACCTTCAGGTCGATCATGTACTCGTACATCGAACGCATGATCGAATAGCGCAGGCCCGGGACGCCGTCGAGCAGGCCCAGTCGAAAAAAGTAGAGATAGCCGAACATCAGCAGGGGGCGGCCGGGCATCCGGTAGGCCAGCGTCTTGCGCGCGCGCCGCCGTACGGAGGCATCGCGGGCGAAGAGTTCACCGATCCGCAACGGTTGCCTCACC
The DNA here is from genome assembly GCA_003246265.1 of Kiritimatiellales bacterium. Lineage (GTDB taxonomy): Bacteria > Verrucomicrobiota > Kiritimatiellia > Kiritimatiellales > Pontiellaceae > Pontiella. The sequence goes on from QKAU01000074.1 coordinate 10,796, forward strand.
TCGCCGACAAGATCCTGCGCCTCCATGCCGGAATAGCGGTTGTGGCGGTCGAACCAGTGGCCGGTCCCATGGGAAAAGGGATAGTGGACGATGTGGCCCTGGAGCTGCCCGGTCCGCCCCTCAACCACCGCCACCGGGTTGACGAGCCGTTCGTAGCGGATCTTCTCCGGGCGGAAGATACGGGTGATCCAGGTGGGATAGAGCTGGGAACGCTTGAGCCAGCGGCCCATGAAATAGTCCTTGCGGCGGACCTGGAAGGCGGCGAAGCCCTCTCCGGTCCTGCCGAGTCCGGCCAGCTCTTCGCGCAGTTCGTCGTCGCAGGTTTCGTCGGCATCGGTGTAGTAGACCCACGGGTGCTTGAACTCGATGTTCCGGACCGCCCAGTTCTGGTGCGCCGACCAGTTGTCGAACTTCCGCCGAACCACCCGCGCGCCCAAGCGTTCCGCCAGCTCCACGGTCCGGTCCCCGCTCATGGAATCGAGGACCACGATGTCGTCGGACCAGGCCACCGAGGCGATGCAACGCTCGATGTTGATCTCCTCGTCCTTCGTGAGGATCAGGATGGAAACCGTTGGAGCCACGATCACCCCTTCATCTCCCGCCGCTTGACGACCCGGGCGGGATTGCCCGCCACTACCGCCCACGGCTCGACATCCTTCACCACGACGGCGCGCGCCCCGGCCACCGCCCCCTCGCCCACCGCCACGCCCGGACCGATGAAGGCATCGGCGCAGATCCACGCCTGGTCCCCGACCGTGATCGGCGGCGTGAGCAGCGGCAGCGCCGGATCGGTAAAGTCGTGCGTCCCCGCGCAGAGATGGGCGCGCTGGGATATGGTCACCTTCCGGCCGATGGCCATCCGCCCCAGGTTGTAGAGGTAGGCCTGTTCGCCGATGGCCGACCAGTCGCCGACCTCGAGGTTCCAAGGGAAATAGATGGTCGCCGTGTTGGCAATGTTGACCTTTCGGCCGACCTTCGCTCCAAAGCACCGGAGCAGCATGCGGCGCGGCGCATAGCACGGCCGCGGAATGCAGCGGAAAAGCAGCCGGCCGGCCGCCCACGCCACGCGCAGCAGCTGGATGCGGAGCGGATACTTCCGCGCCGCCCGGTTTCCAGCAATGTCCAAACGATCCTTGCTCACCGTTCCAACTCCATGCAGGACGGCAATCCGCCACCCGCCATGCACCATTCATAAACGCTCAGCATCCGTTGCGCAATCGTGGGCCAGCTGAATTCGCGCTCGACGAGGCCTCGGCCGCGCCTACCCATGGCGAGCCGTTCATCCCTGGACAGCGCAGCCAGCCGATCCAGGCCGTCGGCGATGGACTGCGGCGTAGGCTCGATGCGCAGGGCGGCCTCCGCGGCAAACCCTTCCGGCAGGTTGCAGAAGCCCGTCATCACCACCGGCAATCCATAGGACCATGCCTCGAGGACCGACATCGGGAGCCCTTCGGAGAAGGAGGGAAGGATGAAGGCCCCGGCGCTGCGTAGCAACGCATCCTTTTCCCCGCCGAAGCAGGGCCCGGCAAACTCCACGCTCCCGGCCAGGCCATGCTCCCTGGCAAACCCTTTCAGGCCCTCCTCGTAGCCGCCGTCGTCCCATCCGGCGATCACCAGGCGCCATTCGCTGCGCCAAGGGGCCTGCGTCCGGGACCACGCCTCCAGCAGTTCCCGCAATCCTTTCTTGGGGTGGATGCGGCCCAGAAATAGGAGACGGCGAACCGGAGGCTGGGAATCGGCAGGAGCGGTCTCGGGACGGAGGTCCGGGAGCTCCACCCCGTTCGGCACCACCGCCACCGGATTGCGCAGTCCGCAGGCGCGGATCGATTCGAGTTCCGACCGGCACAGCGCGTGGATGCAGGTGGTGCGGCGCAGCGATTCGTCGGCGAACAGCCTCCGTACCAGCTGCTTCTTCCACGCCGAATTCCTCAGCGCCCAGGGATCGAGCATGCCGTGGGGGCTGATGACCAGGGGACGACCTGTCCGCTTCTGCCATTGCGATGCCGCCCACTGGTCGTCGAGCCAGAGCCCGTGCTGATGGACCAGCTGGGCCCCGGAGGCTTCCAGCATGCCGCGAAACCGGAACGAGGTGCCCAAGGGCCCATACGCCCGGTAGGTTTCGACCGGAACCGGATTCCACACCGCCCGGTCCTCCTCGCCGAATCCGCGATCGGCCCCGAACACCGAAACCTCGGCACCCCGCGCGTGCAGGGCCTTGCACAACGAGCTTACGGCAAAGAAAAGTCCGCCCGCGGAACGGTCCACGCTGCATGACACGCCGATCTTCATCGGGCACTCCACAAGGCAAGTTGCCGCACAAGCCGATCCGCATTGGTAGCGGGAGTGAAATGTTCCTCGTAGCGCAACCGGGCCGCGCGCCCATGCCGGGCGGCCAGTTCAGGATCGTCGACATACCGGCGCAGCGCCTGCATGAGCGACCCTGGCGAAGCGGCCCGCACGCGATAGCCGTCCACCCCGTCCTCGACCACATGCCACGCCGCGCCGCACAGGTCGGTGGCCACCAGCGCCAAGCCCAGGGAGGCCGCCTCGTTCACCACCGCTCCCCAGCCATCGAACCGGGAAGCCAGGACGAAGAGGTCGGCCGCGGCATAGACTTCGGCAATCCGATCCGAGGGGTAGGCCCCGAGGAAAAGGACGCGCTCCGCGACACCGAGCTTCGCGGCAAGCCTGCGGTACGCTCCGTTCGCGCGGTCGAGACCGCACAGCACCAGGCACCACCCCGGGGCATCGAGCCGGGCGAAGGCCTTGAGTAGCACGTCGATGCCCTTGCGACGGCAAAGCGCCCCAACCGAGAGGATCACCTTGCGACCGGCGGCGAAGCGGGCGACGTCCGCCGCCGGATCGTGGCGCTGGAGGGGAGCCGGCGAATAGTAGAGGTCGGCTATGCGCTGATCTGGAACCCCCATGGTCCGGAAAGCCCGGTGCGCAAGCCGCCCCTGCCCGAACACGCCAAGGGCATGGCGGCCCAGCAGCCGGCCGTCGCGGCGCTTCAGGGCAAGCATGAGCGGGTTGAGCAGGCGATAGAGCGGCATGCGGAAACCGACGAGCTCGGCCAGGCGGATGCCGGGCACTTCCGACCAATGGCACCACGGGATGCGCTGTTCGCAGAACCATGAGACCAGTTCGGGAAAGAAATGGATGCCCAGCAGATGGATCCGATCCCGCCAGTCGGGCACCAGGCCATCCAGGTTGGCCGGGGTCGCCCGGCCACGGGTGAAGGTCTCGAAAGGTTGCTGCAGATGGGTATCGCGCCATCCCTCGGTCGCCCGCTCGGCGGACGCACCGTGCAGGTAGACCACCCGCAGATCCACATCTTCCCGCGCGACCATGGCTTCGAACAGGTCGGACTGGTAGTGCGAGGGGATGTTCATCCAAATACAGATTCGCAACAAAGACATCTCCTTTCCAAGGTGCCTGGGGCGTCGCCTACAGCGATTGGAATATCCGTTCAAGTTCGTCCGCCGAATGCGCCCAGGTAAAGCGGCGGGCATGCTCGTGGCTGGCCCGACCCCGTTCGGCCCGTTGACGCGGCGAGACGACGATCGACTTGATGGCCTCCACATGTCCTGTGGGATCGTCCATTCCGCACAGGAGGGCGGCATCGCCCGCCACCTCGGGAATGGAGGCCGCATTGCTGGCCACCACGGCGGCGCCGGAGGCCATGGCCTCGATCACCGGCATGCCAAACCCTTCGTAGCGGGAGGGGAACCACACTGCGGAAGCGGTCTGGTAGAGTGCGTTGAGCAGGTCGTCGGAGACATAGCCGCACAGCTCCACATTGTCGACGTCCAGCTCTTCCATCTGCCGGACATAGGGAGGTTCGTTCGAGCCGGCAACGAGCACCTTGACCTCCGGAAGTTCGCGCTGGAGCAGCGGCAGCGCGTCGAGGACCAGCCCGCCATTCTTGCGCAGCGACAACCCGCCGGGCACCAGCACGAAGGGCCGTCCCCCGGAGAGGTGGCCAACCTCCAGCATGGTGGACTCGCCGACCTTGGAACCGAACACCTCGTGCGGCGCGTTGTAGACCACGCGCAGCTTTCCCTCCAGGCCGGGGAAGAAACGGGCGATACGCGCCGCCGAAAAGTGGGACACCGTGACGACGGCATCGGCCCGCCGCGCCATGCAGTTGAACAGCTGGGTCCACTTGAGGCAGTGAAGGCGGCGGCCGACGTCGTTCGGATAGAGGTCGGGCTCGAAGCCGGCCACATCGTGGATGGTGCAGACCAGCTTCGCCGTCCGGGTGGGGACGTAGGACTCGGCCGGGCAGTAGACCAGGTCGACCTCCTTCCAGAACTCCTCCGCCAGGGGCTTCCCCCGCCAGACCCAGCGGGCCTGCTGCCACGAGGTCGAGTGCCGGTGCGGAATGAACGAGGCCCGCTTCCACTGGTCGGGCAGATGGGGATAGACTTCGTCGTAGAGGCCGGCCTCGACCAGCATGCGGTGGCGGGCCGCCGGGTAGCGGTCGGCGTGGGCCGACAGCAGGCGGTCGATGACGCGCCCCACCCCCGAGGGATTGGGCAGCCGGTGGACGTGGATGTAGGAGAGGATGTTCACGGCAACCTAGAGCAGGGGGGCGCTGGCCATGGCATAGACATCGGCGACATCGCGGGCGATGCGCACCCACGAATAGCGGGCCATCGCCCTTTCGCGGTTGGCCATCCGCTTTGCGGGCCGTATTTCCGTGCGGTAGAGGATGGTGCGCAACTCATCGTCCGACATGGCGTCGTCGAGCGGCACGGCGCCGAACTCTTCCAGCAATTCCACGGCGCCGCCGCCATGGACCACCGGGAACGCGAAGATGGGCAGGCCCGAGGCCGCGGCCTCGAGAATGACCAGGCCAAAGGGTTCGTAGTAGGAGGTAAAGAGGAATTCGTCGGCCGCCTTGTAGTATTGCTCCGGGGCGGTGACGGAACCGGCCATGACCAGCCGGCCATCGGCGATGAGCGTCCCGCAACGCACCGCCATGCCTTCGTATTCGGGCCCGTTGCCCACCACCACCAGGACGGTGTCGTCCTTCAGCAGCCGCGCAATCCGCTCGACGCGGTCCGATCCCTTCATGGCGCGGTGCAGGCGTCCCACCCACAGGAGGATGCGCTTGTCCTCGGGCAGCCCCAGTTCGCGGCGCACTTCGCGGGCGGCATCGCCGTCCGCCAGCTGGAAGCGCTCGGCATCGACACCGTTAGGGATGAAGTGGATACGCGAAGGGGGGAATCCGGCCTCCACCCAGGTACGGATGGTATGCAGTGAAATCCCGCACAGCAGGTCCGAGGTCTTCCTGATCAGCCACCGGTTGATTCGGCTGTCGGTGACGCTGACGGGGAGATGGGTATGCATCACGACCGGCCGCGTACGCAGGCGCATGTAGGCCAGCCGTGGCCAGGTGATCCCATCGTGCGAGTGGATGATGTCGGGCCGATAGTTCCGGATGGCCTTCCCAAGAAGCCGTACGCCCCTCATGGCCTGACGCGACGAGTGCAGGCCGAGATAGATGACGTTGCGGGGGAAGAGCAGTGCGATATGGCCCGGCGGCCCGTAGAGGAACAGCAGCCAGACGTCGTCGCCCCGCCGCAGCTGTTCGCGCAGCAGCGCCTCGGCGACACGGAGCGATCCTCCGGTGTCCGGGTTGTCGCGCTGGCAGATATGGATGATTCTCATGTCCGGTTCATGCCTTTGTTGCCGCCGCCACCTATCGGCCGAATGCGCCCCGGGGCTGCGTTGCGAGCTGCAGGAAGCGGCGGGCATAGTCGGCGTACCCCCTCCAGTAGGCGGTCCGGAAAGGATGCTTCAAGGGACGGAGGCTCTGGCGCACGAACTCCCTGGCCAGGATCGCCTGGAGCGCCCTGCGCTGGGATGCGCCCATGGTCCGGTTGCGCAGCACCCTGAACTGGGTGTACTGCAGCTCGCGCGGGTAGAAGAAGGGCCGCGCCACCATCTCCTCGGTCAGGCTTCCCGGCCAGACACCGACAAAGCACAGCTTCTCCTCCAGATGGACGATCCGGCCCGTCAGGCAGACTTCTACGAAGAAATCCCAGTCGGCCGTGACGGTCTTCGCGTCGTATCCGCCCAGCTGTTCGAACAGCGTGCGTGTAAAAAGGGTGGCCGACGGAATGCTGCTGTTCGACCAGGGAATCCTCCAGATGTCGGTTCCGTATCCCGGACCACGCACCGCCACCCGGGGTTCGACTTCGATGCACCGGCCCATCGCCTCCGGGACTGCGCCGAAGATGAACTTTTCCACATCGGCCGCCACCAGGGTATCGCGGTCGACATGCGGAACGGCGAGCCTCAGGAAATCGGGATGGATCAGGTCGTCGTCGCACAGGGGCTTGATGATGTCGTGGGCACAGTGGCGCAGGCAGCGGTTCATGTTGCCGACGAATCCGCCGTTCATCTCGTTGGGGCAGACCCTCAGCCGCGGATCGGCGATCGGTGCCAGCGCCTCCTGGGCGGGAACAGGTCCGCAGTTGTCCGAGACGACCACCTCGAAATTCGGGTATCGCTGCGCCAGGGCCCAGCGGCAGGTTTCGCGCAGAACCTCGCACCGCTCCTCCGACGTCAGGTAGGTGATGATGTAGATTGAAACTGCCGGCAGCTCCTGCATGCCTCCTCCTTGACTTTCTCCATCAGCCATTCGACGGCGCCGGTGCCAGGCGTTCCTTCCAGCAGCCGGCCGCCAAGGTCGAGAAATTGTATTCGGTTCGCAGCATTTCGGAACGCACCTTTTCCAGATACGGCTCGGTCAAATCCGCAAACTGCTCGAGTGCATCCAGGAAGAGCACGGGCAGGCCCGCGAGCAGATCGTGGAACACCGCCTCCCGCACCACGATGGGGATCACCCCGAGATGCAGGCTGTCCCATAGGCGGTAGGTGTCGTAGCCGGCACCGCGGGGGCAGACGCAGAAGGCGTAGTCGTTGAGCGCCTCGAGGAAGGCCTGGTTCGTCATCGGATACCCGTTGTACTCGCCGTAGCCCCAGATGCGCACCGTGTCGACGAACGGCTTGTCGCGGAGCAGCTCCAGCACGCGCCCACGGTCGGGATGGGTCGACAGACTGAAGTTGCTGTAGGCCATGCGCCGCTTCTCGCGCTTGGGACGGATGCCAAAATGCGCGCGCCCCATGAAGTCGCGCCCGAGCGGGTAGGTGGCAACCTTGGGGTGGCGGGTGTCGACGTTCATCGCAAAGACCCGCTCCACGTTCCCGGGAATCAGAGCGGCCTCGCGGTCGCCGAAGGTGTCGTCGCTCATGCCGACCACCACCTCGTACCCTGTACCGGGAAAGGCGGCAACCGTCCGGAAGAAGGGCCCAAGGCATTCCCGCCGCATCGCCCCGTCGAGCTGCCCCCAGAACAGGCGGCGGCCGTTACCCGGGGGGCGCCGGACCGGCATGCGGCCCACGCCATGGTCGAGCATTAGCTTGCGGCGCAGGCGGAACGGGAAGCCACACGCGATGTTCCGGTTGAGATAGGCCGCCTGCACCACCCCGTCGTGCAGCCCGCCGAAAACCTGCGGATGGTAGAGGAAGAACGCCTCTTCGGCTGGTATGCCGCCGGAGTCGATGAACTGGCCCAAGGTCATGCGCACAGGGACATCTCCGCCACTTCGCAGAGCGCCGAAATCAGCCGCTCCCTCCACGCCGCCGCCGAGAATTGCCGGGATTGCCTCAGCGCCCCCCGCGCCAACCTCTCGCGCAGGCCGCGGTCGCCCGCCACGCCGGAAATGGCCGCGGCCAGGGCGTCGGCATCGCGTACAGGAATGGCAATACCACAATCGGGATCAAAATCTACGCCGCTTTCCCGGGTGGCGATCACCGGGCAGCCGCATGCCATGGCTTCCAGGATCACTCCGGCCTGCCCTTCGGAGAGCGAAGGGAGCACGAGCATGTCGGCCTGCATAAATTCCTCGCGCATGCGCTGCATCGGAATGGTGCCTAGGAAGCGCAATTCATCCCGGTGCGGCATCCAGGCCACCTCCTCCGCGGATACTCCGGCCACGAGAACCTCGACAGGCAACCCGGCGCCGCGCAGCCGGAACGTGGCTTCGGCCAGATAATGCAACCCCTTGCGCAAGGGATCGCGGCCCGCAAACAATACGCGGCCCGGCGTGGGCGCCGGATTGGGCGCGGAAGCGGTTTCGATGCTGCTGCCATAGGGTACGACGCGGATCCGGTTGCTGTGCTCCGGCATCAGTTCCCCCACCCCCTCGGCCACCCACTGCGAGGGGCAGAAGAGCGCGTCGGCCAGCCCGAAAACCTGGCGGCAGTGCGCCTCCTCGGCCTCGGCGGCCTGGAGGTCCGGCGCCCCGGAACCCATGATCGCCGCGGTTTCCGTTTCAATGATGCGCCGGGTGTAGGGATGGACGAACACGTCGATCGCGATGCGGATACCTCGGGCCTTCACCCATTCCAGGAAGGCTGGTTCTTCGCCGTGCATGCTATAGACCACCTCCGCATCCTGCGCACCCCAGCGGCGATAGGTGTCCGCCAAGTCGGCCCGGCCCTCGCGTCCCAGCAGCGCCATGCCGAGGAGGCGATCGCTGGAAAAGACCTTCTCCGGAGGAATCCCTTCGGGGACGCGGGAGGTCAGCGCACGGGCGCGCGGATGGGCCATGCCCGCCCTGACCAGCCCGCCGGCCAGGCGCCCCGCGGGACTCAGGATGCTGGAGTCGGTGTAGAGCGCGGCCAGCATGCCCGACTCCTCCAGCAGGCGGGGAATGGCATAGCGGTGCCGGGCGCCCCGCTGGCAGACCAGGATGCGAGGAGGTGCTTGTTGTGCCGCGCCCATCAGGTCCATTCCTCCTGTCCATCGGGAACCATCTCTTCCTCTCCGGCGGCCAGGCGATCCCGCCGCACGTGCGCCAGGTAGAGCAAGGGGAATCCGAGCATGAAGAAATAGACCCAGCCGGAGACAAGGAACTTGTGGGTATGGTGGGTAATGGCGTGCATGGCCGGCCCCAGCGAATAGAGGTACAGCAGCTGCGCGAGGAACGCGCCCTGCATGGCGTGGCGGTACAGCACCCCCATGATCCATCCGATCAGGGTGAACTTGATGAAGCCGAACCACCCGAACGAGGCGAAGGCGTCGCAGTAGCCCGTCGTCGTCGTACCCGTGTAGAAGGCATGGCCGAACTCCTCCTCGGCCAGCTTCATGGGATCGGCCCTGGGCTTGAGCATCAGGGAGTTCTTGACCTCGCGCCCCACGATCTGCGCGGGCACATAGTTGAAGACGAACTGGTTCCAGTGCATGAGCCCGTAGTCGTAGAGGCCCTTCCGGGCGTGGATGAAACGGTAGAATATGTAGTTCTTGAATTCGAGGTTCGTGTAGGTGCGCGCCCGGTCGTCCGTCGAGGAGAAATCGGCGTTGAACAGGCTTTCGATCCGTTCCGACAGCGGCCGGTCCTTCTCCGACATGATGGAGCGGTAGATGCCGATCGAGTTGACCAGCAGGAGCCCGAGCACCAGGCCGGAAACCAGTACCCAGCGGGGAATCCCCACCCGGCGTACTAGCCAGAAGCCCACGATGAAATAGGAGGCCAGATCCATCATGACGGCTCGCCGTCCATGCAACAGCGCCGACTTCAGCAACAGCATGAGGCAGGGCACCAGGAAGAGCAACAGGTGGGGCGCGAACACCCGGCCCTCGCTCAGGTAGACCAGCCAGAGCGTGATGAAGCCGAAAACGAATACGCTGGCCAGGAAGAGGTATTTGACGGCGGCACCCGACCACTGCGTCTGCGCCAGGACCTCGTCGGGCAGCGAAGAGAGTTTCCATTGGAAGAAGAATCCGAAGGTGCAGAGCATGGCCCCTGCCACGGAGAGGCGGCGCAGGTCGAAGGGGATGTCGAGCCAAGCCCCCTTTGCCGGCACCCGCCGGTACGCGCAGCGGAACCCGATCCACAGGGCGAGCGTGCAAAGGCTGGCGAAGAGCATGCCGTCCAGATAGGCGAAGTCCGGGAATTGGGACCGGTAGGCATACTCCTCGAACGCCTGGGGCAGGAACCAGCCCAAGGCGATCGCGCCGGCCCAGAACGGGAATTCGTAGATCCGGTTGCGCGATAGCAGATGGATCAGCACCATCGTCGCATTCAGGACCGCATATAGGATGAGGACGGACAGGTCCATGCGGGACGCCTCAATTTCCCTTCCTCAGCAGCGCGGCGACCAGTTGCTTCAATGCATCGTCGTAGAGCCAGAGGCGCAGCAGCAGCAACCCACCCATTCCCATGGAAAGCATGCCCAGCCACACGAAATCGTCGGAGCCGAAGAGGTATTTCTGGAGCAGGACCAGGATCGCAACCCCCCCCCCCGCCGCATGGATCGTGCAGTAGCGCCGGAAGGATACCCCCAGCAGCTTGCTGGCATAGTAGGAGAGCATGACGGTCCGCTGCAGGACCAGGCTGGCGAAGGTGGCGACGATGACGCCGACCAGCCCGTAGCCGCAGAACACGAGGGCGATTGAAAGCACCACGTTCAGGAATCCGCTGGCCAGCTGCGATACCCCCATGTATTCCATCTTGTTGAAGGCGGGAAAGAGCGGCCAGTAGGCCTCGCGCGTAAGGGTCAGCGGGAAATGGAGCACCATGAGCACCAGTAGCCAGTGGTACTGCCCGAACTCCTCGCCCATCCAGAGGACCAGGAGCGGCCTGCCCAGGCACATGACCCCCCCGGAGATGCACAGCGCCATGATCGCAAACAGCCAACTGACGAGCATGACGATACTGCGGATGCGCTCGATGCGGTCGTGCGCAAAATCGATGACGATGACCGGCATGATGACCGCCGATACGTTCTTCGCGATCTGCTGGATGAAGTTCGGCCACAACAGGAGGGCCGCGCAGACCCCGGCCAGCTCCATGCCGACAAAGCGGTTGATGATCCACACATCCGTCTTCAGGAAGAGCACCTGGCCGATTTCCGCCACGATCGTCCATGTCGCCATAGCCATGATGGGCCGGACCCATTTCAGCACCACGAACTTTCGCCGGAAGACCAGGTTCTGGTGGACCAGTTTGCGGTAGATGGCGAATCCGATGGCAAACGTCGTCAACGAAACGCCGAGGTCGACGGCGCCGATGATCCATAACCGGGGCCCCGTGCCGAGGATGAGCGCAACCAGCAGCCCGAGGCGGGCGAGCTGGGCGAAGATGTGGAACCGTTCGCTGATGTCCAGCCGGTTGGCGGCATAGATGGGGGTGAAGAACGCCCCCTTCATGATGTCCACGAAGAAGAGAACGATGTTGAAGACGACCAGGGCCCGGAAGTCCGCGGCCTGCTCCGGCGGAAAGTCGATCAGCCAGTCGAGCTTCCATACACCGATGATGTAGAGCGGCAGCTGGATGAAGATGAATCCGGCATTCGCCACCACTGCGGTGTTGAAGATCTCGTTCGCCTGCTGCCAGTCGTTCTTGTTGAGCGCGATATTGAGGAAGCGCGATACCGACGAGCCGATGCACCCGGAAACCAGGCCCACATACTGGGTCAGGAAACCGGCCAGGGCGATCAGACCATAGGAGCCCTGTCCGTACTGCTTGACCAGGAACGGTACGAAGAACACGCCGGCCAGCGAATAGACGCCAAACCGCAACGCCGTATAGATGGCGTTCGTCCGGGTCCGCCGCACACTGCTATCCGATTTGAATTCCGACATTCCTACCTGGGCAAAGGGCGCATCACGGCCAGCGGCCTGACAAGGCGCGCGTGGTTCGGGTCGGCCGGGCGGAGGGGGTGTCTACGCTGCCGCCACCGGTCGTTCGGCAGAAGAAGCCGAAACCGTCTCGATCATCGTGTATGTACGGGCCAGTCATCGCCGGCGCAACCCATGCGGAATCGATAGCAATTTCAGGACCAAGCCGGTCCGATCGCACCGTTCCCTAGCTCTCGCTGTAGGACTTGTAGTGGCCATAGTGCGAGCCGTATCCGTAGCCCTCCGCACCGCCGAACATGCCTACCAGCGTATTGGGCACATCGTTCGCGATGCAACCGAGGATGCGGGCATCGATTTCGTGGAAACGCGCAAGGGTAAACTGCAGGGCCCGGCGGCGGGTCATGCCGACCCGGGACACGACGATCACCGCGTCGGCATGGTTGGCGAGCACCTGAGCATCGCCCACGGCACCCAGCGGGGGGGAATCGATGATGATGCGGTCGTAGCTCCCCTTCGCCCATTCCACGAGTTCCGCGATGCGGCCGCGCCCCAGCAGTTCGGCCGGGTTGATGTCCTTGAGTGGACGGCTGGCGATGATGTCGAGGTTTTCGATGACGTTGCCGGAGACCAGATGGGAAAAGGTAGTGGTCCGTTCGTCCTTCACCAGCCATTCAAGCAGGGAGCCCTGCTCCGGTTCCATGGCGAACACGTTCACCAGCTGGGGGCGGCGCAAATCGCCATCGATAAGCAGGGTCCGCCTGCCGTTCAGCGCCGAGCTGATGGCAAGGTTGCAGGCCGCGACCGTCTTGCCTTCACCCGGCATGGCGCTTCCCACCAGCAGCACCTTGGTCGAATCGACATACTTGTCCGACGTGATCAGGGCGTTGATCCCCGCGAAAATCTCCACCACGGGACAGAACTTGTCACGAAGTCCGATGGTGGCCAATTCACTGCGGGAATCGACCTTCTTTTGCGAGGGGACCACCCCGAGAATGCCCAGGCCCAGGGAACGCAGGTCGTTGACCGACACGATCTTGTCGGTGAAGAACGCAATGGATACAACCAGCAGGCAGCCGGAAAAGCACCCCAGGAATGTCGCCACCACCATCGAGCGGGTCTTCTTGGGACTGACCGGGACGCGCGGCTCCCTGGCCGCCCGGATCACCTTGGTGAACGCCATGTTTTCATCGGCCGAAAGGCGGGCTTCCTCCATGCGCCGCAGCGTGGACTGGTAGGCATTGTCCGCGGCATCGCGCTGGCGCTCGAGCGTCTGAACGCGCAGCATGCCGGTTGCCAGTTCCTGCTCGAGCCCGAGCAGCTCGTCCTTCATCTTCGCGATGCGGCGATCGACCTGACCCACCTGCTGTCCCAGCAGGTCGATTTCGTTCTGCACCGACTTGGCCGAAAGATCGATGAACTGGTCCAGGCGGCTTCGGGCCCGGGCCTCCTTCTCCGCCGCCTGGCGGTAGTCGGGATGGAGTTCGGTGTAGCGGTCGGCCATGAGCGAGAGTTCCTCATGCGCGTTCCGCCAGGTCTGGATCAACTCCGCCAACTGCTCTTCCTTGGGGAGTCCGGGCGGGAGCACCTCGAGGTTGGGATCGGTACCCTGCAGCTTCTTGACGAAGTCGAAGACCGTCTGGCGCGAAGCCAGTGTGCTGATCAGCGCCTGCCGCTCCGCCGAGTCCGAAACCAGGGCCTGGTCCAGCACCGCCTTGCGCTGCTGCAGGGCATCCAGCTGGAGGTCGGCCCGCAGTTTCGAGAGCTGGCGCTCCACCTCCTCGAGCGACGATTGCTGGGATTCCGCCTGGGAGACGAGCCACTTGACCGCCTCGTCGGACAGCGCCTGGTTTTCCTGCATCATCAGCATGCCCGCGCACTCGGAAAGCACATTGACCAGCCGTGCCGCGAATTCCGGGTTGGAGCTGGTGTAGGAAACCTTGACGATATTCGCCTTGGGGTCCTTCCACCATGCGACCTTCTTGATCAGCGATGCCAGCTCGTACTTGCCCACGCCGATGCCCTTCGACGGATTCTCGTCCTCGGGAAAGCGATGGAAATACTCCTGGACCGCCAGTTCCTCCATGGCTGGCGAGCGGAATTTGGCAAACCGCGTGTTGAAGATGACGTCTTCGTCCCGGCTGTCGCCGTAGTCCTCGAAGACCGCGTCGCTGTTGATGACCCTGGGCCGCCGGATGTTCATTTCCAGCTCGGCCTCGGCCAGGTATTTCCGCGGCGCGGTCTGGACGTAGAAGAAACCGGCCACGACACCCAGAATGGTCATCAGCACCACCGTGTACCAGCGGAGCATGACGACCCGGGCCACGTGGGCGGGATCGAAGAAGCGCGTACCGGAAGGTGCGGAACCATCGCGGACGGCAGGGCGTTGGATCGGCGGGACCCCTCGGTAGATGTTATCCTGGTTCATCGATCAACTGCCATCCTGGGCGGATATACACCCATGTTCCACGCGACGCCGTCCATGCCACCGCTCGCCACCATCAATCCCCCATCGGCGGAACCACCGCCAAATGTTAAAGGCCCCGGTCAGGAGGCCTTATCGGAGATTCGCGTTCGCGCCCTACTTCATGATCAGCGCAAGGAAGGCGTCGAATCCATCCAGGGCCTTCTTCTTCAAGGCAGTACGGAATGCCTGCCGCCGGGCCACCCGGCGTTCGTGGCGCACCACCATGTAGTTCCAGAAGACGCGGCTGACGTTCTCGCGGCCCGAACGGACCAGCTGCCAGCCCCGCACCGCGCGGTCCGCCAGCAGATGCATGGCGATGTCCAGGGAATCCTCATCCTCCTCCTCGACACGGTTGCGCTCAAGCCACTCCGCATCGGGGCAGAAGGCATCGCAACGGTGCTCGGTCCGGATCGGGAGCAGGGTCTTTCCGAGGAATTTGCGGCGCCGGACGGTGCGGGTCAGGAAGAGACCGACCGTGCTGAGACTCATGAAGCTGATGGTTCCCGGCTCTGGAATAGCCACGACGCGGAAGCCGGTGTTGTAGTATTCGCCATCTACCGGAGCCGAACCGCGGAAATCGGAGCCGAGCTTGCTGACGCCCTGGAAGTAGTCGCCGCCACGAAACGCCCTGACGGAAGACACATCGCCCGGCACGCCATTCGTGGCGGTCTCCATCCATTCGAAGACGTTGCCCATCATGTCGTAGGTTCCGTTCTGTTCAGCGGTACCGCTGCCGACGACCCACGCGGGACCACCCAGATAGCCGCCTGCCGCGGCATAGTTGGCATCGGTTCCGTGGACCGGAGCCGTGCCGGTTCCGTTGGCGTAGAGCGAATATCCCGATCCGGTGTAGTAGGCCGCCTTGTACCATTCGTTTTCGGTCGGCAGCACATAGACGGTTCCATAGGTCCCCGCAGCACTGTCCCGGTCGATGCCCGTAACCAGGCCACCGGAAACGGCGTAGGCCCCGAGGTTGACGTTGCTGGTGGTCAGCCAGTTGCAGTACTGGGCGGCCTGGTGCCACGTAATGTTCACGACCGGCGCACTGTCCGAGGACAGCTGTCCCTGCCAGTAGTTGGCCGGGCCGTCGACGTCGACGATGCCGCTGGCGACGAACTGGGCGTAGGTGATTTCGTAGCGACCGATGCTGTAGTTGTAGCCAACGGCACCGAAATTGTCGCCATTCGCCGTATTGTTGGCATAGCCAATCGGAACAAAATCGATGTTCACCCCGTTGATGGTGTCCGACCAGGCCACGCACGCGGCACCCAGGATCATCGCGGATATGCAAGCTTTTGCCGTCGTTTTCATCGAATCGACTCCCACGTTAACCTCTTGTAGATAGAATATCTTTTCTTATACACGCGGAATCGGACCCCCTCCACCGAAAACTTGCTTTTTTTCGGACTTCCGCAAATCCCTCGGATCCCGGAAGGGCGGGACGCAAGGGGCTAGTAGCGCCAGTCCATGCCGACGGAAACCACCTGCCGGTCCGGATCGTACTCGTCCTTGTCGTAGCGGTAGCCGATCCCGGCGGAAAACTGCCTTGCAAAGGCGTAGCTCAGTTCCGTATCGAAAAAGTGGCGGACCGCACCGATGGCCGGGTCGGGCGCACCCCCTCCCCCCACATCCTCCTGGTAGTCGTGCAGGATGGAGCCGCGCAACGTGATCCGCTCCAATGGATTCCATTCCAATCCATATCCAAGGCGATAGACCCTGCGGGCGCTGCCGCCGTCGTAGCCCGGCTGGAAATCGCTGCTGCCGAAGAGATAGGCGGAAACCTTCTCTGACGCCTGCCAGAAGGTGCGCAGGCTGCCCACCACGCCCTGGTCGGTGCCCGACTGCTCGTAGTCGGCCCCGGCGTAGCCGACTTCCGCCAGCCACGAGGTCTTGTCGGTGGGCCGTCCCTCCATGCCGACCGAGAGCTGGCCGATCGTCCCGTTCTCATCGTCGTTCATCTGCAGGCTGTAGCCCGCACCCGCAAAGAACCGTGTTTTTTCGCTATAGTGCTCGTTGAGCCGGATGCTTGCCGTGTGGATCTGCCACTCCGCGGATCCGGATTGTTCGAACTCCTGGTAGTAGTGCGTCAGCTGGTACCCGGGCTCCACGGACAGGCGCTCCGTAACCTGCCGGTCGTAGGCGATGCTGGCCGCGGCCTTGAACCTCCGGCTCGGCTCGTCGCGGAGGATCGAATCGGGCTGGTTTCCGGAAGCCGGGTCGTAGGCCGTGTTGTAGTTCAGGGTCTTGGCCAGATCGGCGGAGACCCCCCCGTTGAGCGGCGCCTCTCCGGTGCCGACCGAAGCCCCCAGACTGTAGAAATCGTCGTTGAGATCGCTGTATTCCGAGTAGAAGCGCGAGCCGTAGCGGCCGTGGGCCGACAGGTCGTACCGCGCCGGAAGGTTGCGCAGTGCAAACCCCGCAGACACCTCGGTGTAGGTGTCATGGTCCGCGTCGCCTCCCGGCAGGCGGACGACCCGGTCGTCGTAGGATTCCGAGATCCTGGCCTCCGGCTCGAAATGGACGTTGGCCACATCGAACCCGTTGGCCTCTCCGCCCCCCTGCGCGCGGATACCCGCCGCCGGAACCAGTGTAGCCACCATCAATGCCGCCATGCCGCGTGCCATTTAGAACATCCTTTCCGGTACGTAGACGATGTCGCCGTCGAAGAGGCTCAGGTCGGCATCCACGTCGCCCTTGAGCCCGATATCCTCGTAGTTGACCGAAACGCGCAGCCTGCGCCCGCCGGAATCGGTCCGGGTCACCCGGATGTCGTTCCGCTTGGCGCTGGCCGCAAAACCGCCCGACTGCTGGATGACCTCCGTAAGATTCATCCCCCGGGAGGACTTGACCTGGACCCGGCCCGGCTGGAGGACCTTGCCCGTGACGGTCACATAGCCCCACTCCCCATCTCCGGCATCCTCGACGGAATTGAGCATGACGAGCGGCGAGCTGACATAGTAGGCGGCGTAGGCCTTGGCGATCACGTCGCGGGCCGCATCCACCTTGAGGCCGCCGATACGCACATCGCCCACGAGCGGAAGCGTGGCCACGCCGTAGGGATTGATTGTGGCACGGTGCATGGACACCTCCATGTTGCCGTCGACCTCGACCGAGAGTTCGATGGTATCGCCCTCGGAAAGCTGCCCGGCATGGGCCATCCCCCTGGGGTTGCGCTGGGCGAAATCCCGCGTGCTGACCGAAGGCGAATCCCACCCGTTGCATCCGGCGACCACGGCCACACCAAGCCCCAGGGCCGCCATTGCGAAGAATCTGCGCATCATCTACTCCAAAAAAGGAAGAACAACCCCGTGATGTTAAGGTTGTTCTTTAGACCATGCCGCTCGGCCAAGGCAAGCTTTCTTCTGGGAAGCCCATGCCATGACCATCAACCGGGAGGCGGCGCAGGCGGCAGCGAGGGCGGAGGCGTCGACGGTCCCGACGCGGAGGTTGTGCCTCCGTCGGAGGAACCGGACCCACCGCCGCCACCGCCGGATATCGCGGCCACGGCACCGCCAACAACGACTGCTTCACCCAGGAAGATCCGCCCCGTGCGGCCCGGGTCGTCGCTCCACGCCATGGGATTGATCCACGAAAGCGAGCCGCCGGTCGCGACTGGCGATTTCCAGCGCTTCGGAGAGACCAGGGCGAAGAAGTCGCCGACCGAGGAGAATTCGACGCCGATTTCGGCATACTGCTCGTACTCGGTTGAACGACTGGAGCCCACGATGCGCGGACCGCGGGGGCCGTCCACCCCCTCCATCGATGCACATCCGGACAGCATGGCTGCCGCCACCACACCGCTGACAAGTCCTTTCACCTTCACGTCGAAGCCCTCCTGGCTTTGCTACATCTTGAAATGGCCAATCCATTTCCCGAACACGTACTGGCCTGCATTGTTGTCCCACAGGCCAACCCAATACCATTGTCCCCAGGCCGGAACCTGGAACCGGTACGAACCGGAATGGTCGTAGTCCTCGAAACCCTGCAGCCAATCGCCCGCGGCCTGATCCCAGACGCATACCAGGAAATCTCCCTGGACCGGCGGCAGCGCAACCCGTTCTTCGGGCAATCCGACCGTACCACCGGTGGCTAACGCACAAACCATGCCGACTGCCAACACCCACCACAATTTCTTCATGATCCACCTCGCTGCAAGTTCCATACTACATGCTGATCCAGTTGCCGTGCACGTTGTCCCATGCGCCGGTCACATCGTTCGATTCCTTGATCGTCACCCAGTACCACTGGTCGGGCGTCACGTTCTCGACCACCAGTTCGCTGGGATTGTCCATTTCCCCAAGCTCGTGCCACTCCTGCATTCGTTCGTCCCACAGCCGGGCCTTGACACGCTTCCCATTAAAATTGTCGAGCGGATACGCGACCTGCGTGCCGACCATCAGGAGCGACAGGGTCTTGGCATCGGTCTTGCCCAGGTAGGAGGCGGTCAGGACCACCGTTTCGTCGGCCACGATGTTTCCGATCTGGAGCGTGTTGCCCGCCCCCATGGTTGCATGCGAGGAGTCCGTATTCCATGCCGGCACCACCTCGATGCTGGTTCCATCGGAATAGTGGGCCGTGCAGATGAAGGGAACGGAAGTGTTCTCTTCGATATAGTCCGGTCCGGATATCACGATCGATTCGAGCACCACCGGCGGCGGCACATACTTGACAACCACGGAAACCGAGGCGCTCTTCCCTTGGAAACCGGCAGACACGATGACGCTCTTGTCCGATTGCACATCGCCCACGCTGAGCAGGCCCGAGGCGCTGATCGTCGCGTAGGGCGAGTTCTCGCTCCACGTCGGCGCTACGCTCGTCGTGGTCCCGTCCGACCAGCTCGCGGTGCAGCCGTACTGCGCCGTCGTCTGCTCGTCCACCACCGCCGGTCCCGTGATCGCGATGCCCACCAGCGTCGGCGCGATGTAGCGGATCGTTACCGCTTGCGTGGCGCTCATGCCGGAATAGCTCGCCGCGATGGTCACGCCCTGGTCGGAAGCCACGTTCCCCGCGCTCAGCAGGCCCG
>QKAU01000007.1 GCA_003246265.1 Kiritimatiellales bacterium
TGAAATTCTACTATTTGTTAACTATCATTTTTTTCATCACAGCATTAGTCCTAGGACTGAAAAAAGGAAAGAAAACTGGTTACACCACACTTGCTTTCCTTGGCCTTGTACTAGCTCTGTTTACATTCAATATTTTTGGAGATTTATCCCACACATTAACGAATAAAGGAATGGGTGCTCCCGAAGTATTGGGGAATGGATTGGGTTCATTATTAGCAATGGCAATATCCACATCCATTGCACTCGGAATTTATTCCACCCTGTTCATGATCATCAAATTCAATAAAAAAGATATAGTTGCTGAGGTATGCTGTATTGTTATCACATCAGTTATCACGCTTAGTTCACTTCAACTGGTGGGATCTCTATCCAGCTCAGCAAAAGAATATGACACAGTTGGTGTTTCACCCGGATACACAAAGGCAGCTGTTACACTTAAATTAGACTAAATTCCCAACCAGAAATTGGAGCCTACTTGGACAACGCCCGGTGATTAGGTCAAGGTTGGTTTCCCAAGCGGCTCACTTTTAACGTTCGGTGTAAAAAATAATGAAATGTCCACATTGCAAATCTAAGTGCCATATACCACGAGTCCTGAAGACTACACGCTGGAGACCTTATGAGTGTCCAAGCTGTGGTCAACTATCAAAATTTCGGACATTTGATAATATCGTATCAGGCGGAATTGGAGGGGTAGTAGGAGTACTGTGCATTCATGGACTTAAATATATGTCGTACAGAGGCATTCCCTGGATCTATTCAATTCCTATTATACTCATAATATTGACCGTTATGGTTCTTGCCAGTCTGTTTCTAATGAGGCTTCAACCAATAAATTCACCGAACCAGCGCGTGGACCCTACGCCTGCCGGCGCGGGTCACACGTAACGTTCGATTAAGAATTATGATCATGAAATTGTTGATTTTATGCCTAACTATAATGCTGTGTGTTTCCTGTAGCACACCAGATAAACGAAGTTCCTTGCCAGAGTTTATTTCGCAACATGTACCAAAGAATGATGGTATGTACATGATTGATGGAAGAGGAGTTGGTGCCGGTGGTAGCTTTGGAAAGTTTTTTGCAATTTCCGAAATGATTGCATCATCCAGCATGAAGGAATTTAATCTAAGAGAGTTGCTTGTCGATCCCGACCCGTGTGTCAGGACAATGGGATTAGTCTGTCTCGCAAAAAGAGGATGTAAGATCGATGTCATGGATGGAGACGAGACGTTGATCTATGCTCGCCCTAACGGCTGCATCCCTGATTCCATGACAGTTGAAGATTTCTCCAAGATGATTAATACGAATACTGATTTCCGGATTGATTACGAGATAGAAAGAATTGATGTAGACCTACTGCAACAGGCCTTTGATATGGCGTTTGAGAAAGTTGATGACCAAGGTTGGAGTGATGATTTGGATACTGACAAAACTTTCTCACATGTTGAGAGCAATTATGTCGATGTATACACCGTCAGACGCTTAGAAGATGGAAGCACTACAAATGTCGTTATTCGAGTTAACAAAACATGTGTTACACCATGGACTCCAGGGAAATATGACTGGGCTCCAGCACAGAAAGTAAAACAATAATCGAACCAGGGCATGGACCTTACGCGGTAAAACGCACTTTCTATCGTGCCAATGTCTATGTCCCGCGCAGGTCACACCAAACGTTGGCCAAAATAAATGACACCATTCATCATAGTCAATTTACTGAGCATCTGTCTGTTTGCGGGATCAATAGTTGATTACTTCAAACTGAAGAAACTTCTCCCCGAAGGAACTAAACGAGACAAAACTTCAATTCCATTTGTGGACGTGTTGTTCAATCCGTCACTGCAAGACCAACCACAAGCAAGAAGAATTCAGAAAAGAGCAATATGGCTATTCTGTGCGGCGATATTAATGTTGCTACTCTCAAGACAAATACATGGACAACTAATGAAATAACTGGCCAACCAGGGCATGGACCTTACGGTGAAAACGCACAATCTACCGTGCCTAACGATTGATTCCCGCTCGGGTCACACCAAACGTTCTCTTCTAAATCCTGAAGCGGGAGTGTTTGCCCAACGGCTGCCGGATCAATCGCCCGGCAGCGTCCCGGAAGATACTGCGGTCAACCCTGATGCCACCATCCAGCGAGCAATTGCCAGAACCTATCCCAAAACCTGCACATCGCCCGGTCAGGGGACCGGGCCTACATCAAATTCCTTAGGAATGCCAACCTTGCAGGCCGCGTCCCCTCACGCGGCGGAGGTTCCGGGATAGATTCTAGAAAAAATGGCGCACCCGGCAGGATTCGAACCTGCAACCAACTGGTTCGAAGCCAGTTGCGCTGTCCAATTGCGCCACGGGTGCGGCAGGGAATGCGCCATGGAATAGCGGCTTCCTGCCGCCAGGTAAAGCCTGCAGGCGCACTTTCCGGCCGGGGGAACTTTTTTCCAATCCGGGGTTGGACGCTCCGGGGGCATCCTCTATATTCCGACGTTTCCCAACCCAACAAAGGAAAAGGCTTTATGAACAAACTGGTGATTGGACTGCCCAAGGGAAGCCTGCAGGAGTCTACGTTCGCCCTCTTCAAGAAGGCGGGCTTCACGATCTCCGGCGGCTCGCGCTCCTATTTCCCGTCGATCGACGATCCCGAAATCGAGATCCGCATCCTGCGGGCGCAGGAGATGAGCCGCTATGTCGAACACGGCATGCTCGACGCCGGCATCGCGGGCCTCGACTGGATCGAGGCCAACGGTTCGGACGTGGTGGACCTCTGCAGCCTGGTCTACTCCAAGCAGAGCAAGCGCCCGGTCCGCTGGGTGCTGGCCGTCCCGAACAATTCCGATATCCAGTCGGTCAAGGATCTCGAAGGCAAGCGGATCGCCACCGAGGGCGTCGGCATCGTGGAGCGCTGGCTTGCGCGCAACGGCGTCAAGGCGGAAGTCGAGTTCTCCTGGGGCGCCACGGAGGTCAAGGTGCCCGACTTCGTCGACGCCATCGTCGACATCACCGAAACCGGCAGCTCGCTGCGGGCCAACAATCTGCGCATCGTCGAAACGCTGATGGAGTCCTACACCAAGTTCTTCTGCTCCAAGGATGCCTGGGCGGACGCCTGGAAGAAGGCCAAGCTGGAGAAGATCGCCCTGCTGCTCAAGGCCGCCCTCGACGCCGAGGGCAAGGTGCTGCTGAAGCTCAACGTCGGCGCGGAGAACCTGGAGAAGGTGAAGACCCTCCTGCCAGCGCTCCACGCCCCGACCGTAAACTCCCTGACCGACGAGGGCTGGTACGCCATCGAAACGGTGGTCGACGAGTCGGTCGTGCGCGAGATCATTCCCGACCTGAAGGCCAGTGGCGCGGAAGGAATTATCGAATTAAGCTTGAACAAGGTCGTGGCGTAACTATTGTAAACGCCCTTTTTGAGAGATAACCGGAGGACACATGGGTACCATCAAGAAATGGCGCAAGAAGAAGATGTCGAACCACAAGCGGCGCAAGCGCCGTCGCGCCGACCGCCACAAGAAGAAATAGGCTGATACGCCGACCCATTTAGGGGCGGGCCCCTTGCGCCCGCCCCGCTTTTATTTCCAATCCTTGGAAACCCTTCGGGGATGCGGTTTCCAAGGGTTGGTTTTTTTGTGCATGCCGAAGGGAACCTGTCCCCCGCGCTACGGGAGGGTTTCTCCCCTGGCCAGCGGACGGCCGTTCAGGAACGCCTCGGCCGGCATGCGCTTCCCCCCGGCGGGTTGGACTTCGCATAGGCGCAGCGCCCCCTGTCCCGTGGCCGCCAGCAGGCGGTCGTCAAGCAGCTCGCCGGGCATGCCCCGCCCTGCTTCCACCTCTGCGCGCCATACCTTGATCATCTCCCCATCCGGCAAGCGGCAAAAGCTGCCCGGCCAAGGGTCGAAGGCACGGATGCGGTTGCGGATCGCCTCCGCGGGCAGCGACCAGTCGATCCGGCCATCCTCCTTCGCCAGCTTCCGCACCTCCACCGCCTGCGCTTCGTCCTGGACCGTCCGCTCCACCGCGCCGCGTCGGATGTCGTCGATCGCCTCGAGCAGCAGCCGTGCGCCGACGACGGCCAGCTTGTCGTGCAGGGTGCCGGACGTGTCGTCGCGCGAAACCGGGAACCGTTCCTGGCGGATGATGTCGCCGGCGTCCATGCGCTTCGCGAGGTAGATGATGCTGACGCCCGTCGTTTCATCGCCGTTGAGCAGGGTCCACTGGATCGGGGCGGAACCGCGGTATCGGGGCAGGAGCGAGGGATGCACGTTGATGGCCTCGTGCCTCGCCAAGCCGATCACGCGCTGCGGAATGTACTGGCCATAGGCCACCACCACAAGGAGATCGGGACGGAGGGCGGCCAGCGCCGCCACCGCCTGCGGATCGCCTATCCTTTCGGGGGTCATGACATGCAGGCCCTGCGCTGCGGCGAATGCCTTTAGCGGGCAAGGGGTGGGTTCGCGGCGCCGCCCGGCCGGGCGGTCGGGCTGGGCCACCACGCCTACGACCTCGTCGACGCCGGCCTCGAGCATGGCCCGGAGCGACGGAATGGAGAGCTCCGCCGAACCCATGAAGACGATGCGCACGGGAACCTCCCCTACTGCGGTGCGGCGGTCTGCGTCGACCAGCGGTTGCGGTCGCTGAGGAAGAGCTGGTCCTGCCGGTTGAGGGCGATCCCCTCCTTCAGCGGGAAGTCGGGCGGCAGGCGGCCGCTGACGATCGGAAGCCACGACTGTTCGGGGCCGTCGAGCAGCGACTTCACGAAGGGCTTGTTCTTGGTGATCGTGGTGAAATAGAGGCCGCTGATGTACTGCTTGTAGTCGTTGATCTCGTAGAACTGGTCGAGGTCCTTGGGCAGGAGGATCGATATGCGGTCGCCGTACCAGGCGGTCGCCCACGGCATGTCGGTGCAGACCACTTCGCGCTCGTTGAGCATCTGGGCGACATGGGCGATGATCGGCGCATGGTAGGGCGGATAGGGCAGGTTGGCGTGGGGCGGCATCAGCGTGAGGCCGAAGGGGATGACCGAGAGGACGACGATCAGGCACTTGAGCCCGAGGTTGTAGAGGCGCACCCCGAGGTCCAGGCGGTCGATCAGGATGTAGAAGAAGGAGAGGCCGTAGAGGATGGCGAAGGGCCAGAAGATGCCGATCATGCGGATCGAGCTGTCCGAGAAGAAGCCGGCCAGCCCGGCCGTCAGCAGGAGGGAGACCCCGATCCCCCACCGCAGGTAGTTAACCTGGGGCCGGACGAAGTGGTAGAAGAAGGTGACGATGAAGAGCGACATGAGGATGCCCCCGCCCAGGGCCGGCAAGGCGCCGGCGTGCTCGCCGGAATAGTTGAGGATCCATTTCTGCTTCAGGGCGGTGACGGCCGTGCCCATCTCGAAGTCGGGGTGGTATTCGCGGGACAGCGCGTTGTCGGGATAGGCCGGGGAGCCGGCCACGGCCGTGTATCCCAGCATGCCGAAGGGGTTCCCGCAGGCCTGGTAGTTCCGGACAAACCAGGGCGCGACGAACAGGGTGAAGAGGAAGAGGAAGACCACGGCGTAGCGCGTGCCGCCGCGGAACCGGCCGCCCATCAGCCAGGCGAAGAGGCAGAGGCCGGGCACGGCGGCAATGGCGATGTAGCGCGTCAGGAAGGCGATCGCCGCGAAGGCGATCGACAGGAGGTACGGCACCATCCAGCGGACCTTGGTCTCGCCGTCGCGCCTGTTGAGCATGGAAACGACCATGGCGTGGAATGCCGCCGCGACGAAGAAGCCGGCCATCGAGATGTTGAGGCCGGTGATGGCATTGCTCCAGGCCACGTCGCTCAGGTAGTAGATGGTCATGCCGAGGAAGCCGATCTCCCGGGAGAAGAGGCGCTTGCCGAGGGAGAAGACGATCCAGCCGGTGAGGATGGTGAAGAGGTGGTTGAGCGGCAGGATGATCCACTGTTCGGCAGGCATCGCCACTCCGCGCCCCCCCTCCGGCAGGGTGAAGGGATCGACGCCGGCCCATTCGAACAGCTTGAAGCCGGCGGCCAGCAGGGCGGGATAGGCCGGCGGATGGAACAGGTCGGGGTGGTCGCCGAGCCGCGGGTTTTCGTTGGGCGTCAGCGACTGCATCTTCCACATCGTGAGGGGCCGGATGCACTTGGTCGCCATGCCCTGCTGCAGCGACAGGTTGCGGCCGAGCTGCGCATAGTCCATGGCCTCCTCGCTCTTGAGCCCGCGGAACTGGGTCGCCGTATAGACCATGACCACGACCAGCAGGAGAAGGATGTAGAGGGCGACCCGGATGATCTTGAGTCCCGTGCCCGTGTCGATGCTGTATACGATATCGTGTAGCGTCGATTCAAACGACCTGTTGTCCGCCATCTTGTCTCCAGGGGTTTCGGTTCGGGAATGAATGCAAGGGGCCGAGTATCCATGAAACGGCCGCAAGTTCAAGTTCCCTCCCACCGGAAAAGGCGGCGGCGGGAAGCGCTTCAGCCGTTGGAAAAATGTTCAAACGCCTTGGATTCCAGCCGTTCCACGGAGCCGTCGCGCCGGCACAGTTCCAGGCACCCCGGACGGTCCGTGACGCTGCCGATGCAGGCCAGCCCGCCACCGAAGCGCTCCTTCCAGCATTCCATGAGGGCCGGCCCGTGGCAGGGGGGCGCGGCGAGCAGCAGCTCGAAGTCCTCCCCGTCATGGAGCGCCTGCTCGAGGGTTCCGTTCATGGGAATGGCCTTCTCCACCAGAAGCCCCCCCACCCCGCTCCGCTGCAGGATGTGGCGCAGGTCGGTCGCCAGCCCGTCGCTGATATCCATCATGGCATGGACCCACCCCGTCTCGCGCAGGAAGAGGCCCTCCTCCACCCGCGGCACGAAATCGAGGTGCTTCCCGCTCCGGCTGCCCCCCAGGGCGCCGGTGGTGAAGAGGTGGTCGCCCGGCCGCGCCCCGGAACGCAGCAGCGCCGTACCCGACGGCACCAGGCCGGTACCGAAGAGGTGGAGTTCAAGCACCGGACCCTGCGCCATGTCGCCGCCGATGATGGTGGCGCCGAACCGGCTGCACAGCCCTCCCAAGCCCGCATAGATCCCCTCCAGCACGGCGAAATCCATCGATCGGGGCGCCACGACGTCAACCAGCATCCACTGGGGGTGCGCGCCCATGGCGGCGATGTCGCTGAGCACCCGGCCGGCCGCCTTGTTGCCGATCCTTCGGGGATCGTCGGTCGGAAGAAAATGCACCCCTTCGATGACGGGATCGGACGTGAAGACCTGGTCGAAGCCCGATCCGGGCAGTGCGGCCACGGCGCAGTCGTCGCCCGTTCCCAGCACCAGACCATCCGCCGACCCGAGCCGCGCCGTCAACCGCCGGATGGCTTCATGCTCACCGATATCGCCCAAGGAGCCCATGCCGCGAAGAGTAGCGCCTGCGCGGATGGAAACAACCCCTTTCGGGTACGGGCGTGCAACGGAAGGGATTGCATGCCGGGAGCCGGATGGCTATGGTGCATGCATGAGAATGCCTCGCTTGTTCCTGCCGGCCCTCCTCCTGATGCTGCCCGCCACGCGTGCGGAGGAAGGGAAGCGGCCCACGGTCGGGCTGGTCCTGGGCGGCGGGGGCGCGCTGGGCTTTGCGCATATCGGCGTACTGCAGGAGCTCGAAGCCCTGCGGGTCCCGGTGGACTACATCGCCGGCACCAGCATGGGCTCGATCGTGGGAGGGATGTACGCCTCCGGCATGTCGCCCGAGGAGATGGAGCGCGCCTTCCTTGGGCTCGACTGGTGGGACGTGCTCAAGGACAAGGCCCCGCACCAGTACCTCACCTACCGGAGGAAGGAGGAGGACAAGCGGTTCATGGGCGCCGAATTCGGGCTGCAGGACAGGCGGCTGGTCTTCTCCCCGGGCATGGCCTACGGGCAGAAGCTCAACAATGTGCTGGGCACCTTTGCCCTGAACAGCGCGGGCATCCATGATTTCGACAAGCTGAACATCCCCTACCGGGCCATCGCCACCGACCTGCGCACAGGCACCTCGGTGGTACTCGCCTCGGGGGACCTGGCGACGGCCATGCGGGCCAGCATGGCCGTGCCTGGGGCCTTCACTCCGGTACGGCTGGACGACATGGTGCTCATCGACGGCGGCATCCTCAACAACATCCCCGTGGATGTCGCCAAGGCCATGGGGGCCGACATCGTGATCGCCGTCGACGTCGGCGCCTCTGCCGTGGCCAAAGGACTGCACAGCGACTTCAATGCGCTGGGCGATGTCGTGGGACGGACCTACACCATCATGCAGCGTCCCGACCAGGAGCGGCAGCTGGCCCTGGCCGACGTGGTGGTCGCCCCCAA
This sequence comes from Kiritimatiellales bacterium, assembly GCA_003246265.1. GTDB lineage: Bacteria > Verrucomicrobiota > Kiritimatiellia > Kiritimatiellales > Pontiellaceae > Pontiella. The sequence continues at coordinate 8,324 of QKAU01000007.1, forward strand.
CCTGGAGGAGGCCTCGGCGTCGCAGTTCCACAAGGCGGCTTCGATCATCCCCCGCGGCCGGGAGGCAGCGCGGCAGATGGCGGCCAGCCTGTCCGCCTATTCGGTCGACGAAGAGACCTACGCGCGCTTCCTGCAACGGCAGCGGGCGAAGAACAACCCGCTGATCGATGTGTCGGGCATCGTGATCAGCGGCAACGAGGGCGTGCCGGAAGGGGCCATCCGCAGCCGCATCCGAAGCAAGAACGGCCCCCTGCTGCTGGAGGAGGTCTACCGCGACCTCAACCGCATCCATGGAACCGGCCTTTTCCAGAACGCCTCCTACGTGCTGCATCCCCAGGACGACGGATCGGACATCCTGGAATTCAGGACCGAGGAAAAGTTCTGGGGACCCACGCTGCTGCACGTCGGCACCAAGCTGGAGACCGCCTCGGACGCCGCCGTGCTCTGGAGCATCCTGCTGAACTACAACCGCCTCCAGCTGAATCCCTGCGGCGGGGAGATCCGGGCGGAGATCGAGGCCGGAGGCTATGTGCGCAAGCTGCAGGCGGAATGGTACCAGCCGATCGACCCTGCCGGCCGGCTCTTCCTGGCACCGTCGGCCGCCTTCTCCTCCGAGGACATCGATTTCTACTGGGGCGAGGACGTCGTGGCGGAGATCGGCCAGGAACTGGTCTTTGGCAAACTGGACGCCGGGCTGAGCGGATTCGAATATGGCGAATTCCGGGGCGGGATGCTCGTCGGCCACGCCTGGGCCGACGGCAACAGCGGTTTCGTTTCGCTGGGCAAGGAGGACGATTCCGTCGTGGGCGCAACGACGCGCATCCGCGTGGACCAGCTCGACGACCCCGTCTTCCCGACCAAGGGGTTCCGTCTTTCGCTGGACGGGCTCTTCGCCCGCGAAGAGATGGGTTCGTCGAAGACCTTCGACCGGATCGAGGCGGAGGGGCTGCTGCCGTTGACCCTCGGGCGGCATACGGTCACGCCCAAGCTGGCGGGCGGCAGCAGCATGGACACGGAACTGCCCTTCTACGCGCTCTTCGACGTCGGCGGGCTGGACGGGTTTGCCGGTTACGCGCCCTACCAGCTCTGGGGATACTACTACGGCGTAGCGAGCCTCGGCTACCGATACCGGCTGGGCAAGCTGCCGCCGGCGTTCGGAAACGGACTGTTCGCGCTGCTGCGCTACGATACGGGTAACGCGTGGCTGGCAAAAGAGGACATCGACATGGACAACCTGGCCCATGGCGGCCTGGTCGGCCTGGCCGCCGACACCATTGCCGGCAAATGCACCATCGCGCTCGGCAAGGCCGAGGGGCTCAACATTCGCTTCTACTTCTCGATCGGCAACACCTTCTGACTACTCGTGGCGCAAGGCCTCGATCGGATCCATGAGCGCCGCGCGCCGCGCCGGATAGATGCCGAAGACGACCGATACCGTCACCGACACGAGGAAGGCGATGGCAAAGGCCGGGAAGGTCAGCACCGTCTTCACGCCCGTGAGGGCGGTGATCGCCATCGGGATGAGCGCGCCGAAGAGCAGGCCGACCACCCCGCCGGAGATGGAGAGGATCAGCGTCTCCGTGAGGAACTGCAGCACGATGTCGCGCCGCCGGGCGCCCAGCGCCCGGCGGATGCCAATTTCGCGGGTGCGTTCGCTGACGGTGGCCAGCATGATGTTCATGATGCCGATGCCGCCGACGATCAGCGAGATCGCGGCGATGGAACCGAGCACGATGTTGAACAGCCGCCGCGTTTCGCGGGCCTGGCGGATCAGCTCGAGCGGGACGACGACGCTGAAGTCCTCCTTCGCGTGGTTCTTCTTCAGGACGCGGCGCACGGCGTCGACCGCCCTGACGACGTTTTCCTGGTGGTCGATCGTCAGGATCAGCTCGTGGAGCTCGACCTGCTCGAATGTGCTGCCGCCCTGCGACCATTGGGCGAAAAGGTCCCCGCGCTTCTGCAGGTAGGTGCGCAGCGGGATGTAGACGTTCTGGTTCTCCCCCTCGAGCCACAGTTCGTTGGACGTCGCGACTTCGCCCTGGGCGATGTCGCCGACCACGCCGACGACGGTGTAGGCGTCGCCATCGATGGAGAGGGTCTGGCCGATGGGGTCGTAGCCGGCGAAGAGGATGCGCGCGAGGCGCGAGCCGACGACGCAGACCGGCGAACCGAACTCCATGTCGGCCCCGGCAAGAAACCGGCCGCGGACCATCCGGTGGTTCTGCACCCGCAGGTACCATGGCGTGGTGGCGACCACGTCGGTCTGCAGCCGGCGGGCCTTGTACTGGACGTCGAACCGAAGGATCTTCATGGGGGTGCTGGCGACCAGGTTGGGAACGTCGCGGGACAGCTCCTCGGCATCGACATAGGTCAGGCCGTACCGGGCGAGCATGCGGCGGCTCGATGCATTGTCGCCCTCCTCCTGCGGGACCTTCACGCTCTTGAGCAGGATGTTCTTGCTGCCGAGCCGCTGGATCTTCTCCTGGATCTCGCGGTTGGCCCCCTCGCCCACGCTGAGCATCGCCACCACGGAGCAGACGCCGAAGATGATGCCCAGCATGGTGAGCCCCGCGCGCAGCTTGTACTGCCCGAGATTCTTGACGGCCAGCTTGACCATCCGCTCTGGACGCATGGATCTCACGGCCGCGCCGCTCCGTTCCGTTCGTTCGAGACGATCTGCCCGTCCAGGAAGCGGACCACCCGTTGCGCCCGGTGGGCGATGTCGTCGTCGTGCGTCACCATGACGATCGTCTTCCCTTCCGCATGCAGTTCGTCGATCAGCTCGAGGATCTCGTGGCCGGTTTTGGAGTCGAGGTTGCCGGTCGGCTCGTCCGCCAGCATGAGGATGGGGTCGCAAACGAGCGAGCGGGCGATGGCCACGCGCTGCTGCTGGCCGCCCGACAGTTCCATCGGCTTGTGGCGCAACCGGTCCGACAAGCCCATGCGTGCAGCCAGCGCCTGCGCCCTGTCGCGCGCCTCGGCCTCGTGCACGCCCTGGTAGAAGAGCGGCACCTCGATGTTCTCCAGCACGTTGAGCTGCGGGATGAGGTTGTAGGACTGGAAGATGAAGCCGATACGGCGGGAACGGATCTCCGAGAGCTCGGCATCGGAGAGGTTCGCCACGCTCTGGCCGCCAAGCAGGTAGTCCCCGGAGCTAAGGTGGTCGAGGCATCCGAGCAGGTTGAGCAGCGTCGACTTGCCCGACCCCGACGCCCCCATGACCACCGCATACTCCCCGGCCCCGATCCGCAGATCGATGCCGCGCAGGGCGGTCACCCGCAGGGCGCCGAGGACATACTCCTTCACGGCGCGCCGCAGTTCGACGATCGGCTCGCTCATTCCGCCTCCCCGGCACCCTTCCGCTGGCTGGACTCCTCGGAGAGCGGGCTCTTCTTCAGCTTGGCATCGGCGGCCATCTCCACCTCGGCGTAGAGCAGGACCTCCTCCCCCTCCTCCAGGCCATCCTCGATCTCGATGTACTGGGTGTTGTACTTCCCGATCCCGACGGGGCGCAACTCCCTGCGGCCGCGCTTCACGGTATAGACGTAATGCTTGCCGTCGCGCGAGGCCACCGCCTGGATCGGGATGTAGAGCACATCCCGCAGCTGGTCCGTGACGATTTCGACCGTTGCCGACATGCCGGGCTTCAACTGCCCCGCCGGGGGGGTGACGACGTCGACCATCACCGTATAGGTCTTCACCCCGGAACTGAACCAGTTCTGCGAGTCCGGCACCGCGCTGATCTTCTCCACCTTGCCCCGCAGCACCACGCCCGGCAGCGCGTCGAGCGTCGAGACGGCCTCCTGGCCCTTCGACACCTTGTCGATCATCGCCTCGGGGATCCCCACCTTGATGTCCCATGCGCTCAGGTCGGGAAACGAGAGGATCGGCTGGCGGTAGTTGACGGTCGCCCCTTTCTCGATCTTTTGCTGCGCACCCCATCGATCGATCTTCGGGTAGAAGACCTGCCCGTTGAAATCGGCGTAGATCTTCGTGTTGGAAAACTGCGTTTCACGCGTGCCGAGCTGGTTGCGCTCGATTTCGAGGCGCGTCTTCTTCGACGAGATGGAGGCCTGCTGGCTCTCGGTTTCGGCGGAGATGGTCTTCTCCAGGCGCTTGAGCGCCGCCTTGGCGGTGTCGACATTGTTCTGCAGCTCCTTCAGCCGCTTCACGTGCGTGTATTCCTGCAGGATCTTGAGGTCGGCCAGCTTGTTGCGCACCTCCACCTCCTTGCGCTGGACGGCCAGGCGGCTGGAGTCGAGGTCGTTCTTGTTGGAATAGCCCTTGTCGAAAAGCTCCTGCGTGCCTTCCAGCTCGCTGCGCGCCTTCTTCAATTCCTCTTCGGCGAGCATGATGTCCGATTCCGCCCGGTCCACCATCTGCGTATATTCCACCTCGAGATATTTCCTCAGGTCCAGTTCGGCCCAAACCACCTTGAGCTGGGCATTCTCCACATCCGTCGCGTTCTGCAGGCGCTTGATCTCCAGGTTTTCCATGGCCAGCTTCAAGCCCGCCTCCGCTTCGGCCACGTCGGACTGCGAGTCCAGGTACCGGTCCATCAGTTCGCTCGATTCCAGCTCGCACAGCAGCTGCCCGTTCGTGACGAAGGCGCCGTCCTCGACGACCCAGGTGATCTTCGCGTCGCGGTTGGCCTCGTTGAGGATGTCGCGGCTCGTCTTGGCCATCAGTTCGCCCGTCTGGAGGATGCTGATCACGAGATCGCCGCGCTGCACGCGGCTCAGATGCACCTTTTCCGGGTCGACCCGGTCGGTACCCTTCCCCGGCAGGAGGGGGAGCGCGAGCAGCACCAGCCCGGCGATGGCCACCGCCGCCTTCCCGCTAGGGCGTTCCCACAGGAGCTTGAGTCGTTCCTTCCAGCTGTTCATACCACATTCCCTTCGGGTCGATTTCAAAGCGTTCGATCGCATTCCAGAAACGCAACCGGTTGATGGTGTAGTCCACGAGCGCGACCGTCGCCTCGTTGCGCGAGCTGAGCAGGTCTTCCTGGGCATCCAGCAGGTCGCGCGTCAACGCCTTGCCCTGCTTGAGCAGCAGCTGCGTGTTTTCCACCCGCCGCTCGGCCAGCTGCACGCTCAGCAGCCGGTTGTTGTAGATGGAACGGTTGCGCGACAGCCTGCGCCAGAGGTCGCGCACGCCGCGCTGGACGTCCGACTCGTCCTCCTCCAGGGTCCTGCGCTCGCGGTCGAGATCGATCTGCGCACGGCGGAACTCGTTGCGCTTCTCCGTCCAGTCGAGTGGGAGTTCGAGGGTGACCGAGAGATCCTGCCGCACATCCGTGTCGCCCGACGTCTCCAACCCCTTCTCAACCCCGTAGCGGGCGTCGAGGTTGGGCAGGAAGTTCCGCTCCTTGATCTTGAGCTTGCGCGCGCGGTCCTCGACCCGCTGCCGCTCGTTGACCAGGTCGAGCCGGTTGGAGACCGCGCTCGCCAGCGCCTCCTCGATCGTAATGTCCACGTCTACAAGCCCCCGTCCCGCGAGCGCCTCGAGCTCGACCGGGTCCGGCTCGATGGAGAGGTCGATCGGCAGGCCCAGCGTGAAGCGGAAATCGTCGAGCGCGCGCTGGTAATCGGATTGGGCCAGCGTCCAGCGGTCGGCCGCGTTCAGCTCGCTCTGGCGCGCCTGCGCGGCCTGGAAGTCGGCGATGCGGCCGGCCTTGGCGTACGATTCGGTCTGCTCGCGATTGGCGACGGCGCTCTCGTAGTTCTTGCGTTCATTGATGAGCTGGTCGCGCGAGCGGAGCGTGGCGTAGTACTGCGACGCGATGTCGATCACGAATTCCTGCTGGTAGCGCTGGAAGTCGCGCACGGCGTAGACCATGTCGCGCTCGGCCTGCCGCAGCGGCTCCATCGCCACCAGCGGCCCGAAGCCGTTGAGCAGGGGCTGGACCACGCCGAAGGAGAGCGAGTTGTTGAAATCCGACGCGTCGGGATCGGTGAAGCTGTTGACGATGCTCTGCGAGTAGTTCAGCGTCACCTTGGCCCCCGAAGCCAGAGTCCGGGTCATGGCGGCGCCCAGCCCGCTGTCGATGCCGTTGTCGCCAAAGGTCTCCGCCTGCCCGTTCTTGAGCGTGGTGTAGGAGGTCCTCGCATCGGCCGACGCGCTGTAGTTCCAGTTGAAATCCTTCTGAGTCTGGGTCAGGGAGAGCGCCTGGAGGAAAAGGTTCTCCTTGCGCGTCTTGTAGGAGCGGCTGTTGGACATGGCGATCGCCAGCGAATCGGAGAGCGTAAGCAGCGTCGGATCCTCCGACGGGTCTTCAAGCTCCAGCAGCCGATGGACCAGGGCATCCTCCCCGTTGCCGATCGAAAAATCGACCTCCCGGCCCAGGCCGGCAACCTGCGCACCGCGGATGTTCCCGTAGGCGGCCCGATCCGCCCGCCTTTCGGCCAGCCGCCCGATGCGCGCACAGGAGGAAAACAGCATCGCCGCGCACAGCGGCACGGCGACTCCGGCAAGATTCTTTCGGCAGGCGTACATGTTTTGCATGATTGGACGCATACGGTACGAAAACATGGACAGTGCGACAATATTTTATCGGACCATTTCCCTGCACCGGGTGTTCCCAACCCCGGCCGCTTCTGCTACAAAGCCGCCCAACGCACATGAACCAGGTACTCGTCCTCATCAATCCCAAGTCGGGCATCGGCGGCCCCTACCGCTACATCTCCGCCATCGAGGAGGTTTGGGACACGCCGGAGAACGACGTCTCGTTCCAGTTCAGCCAGTCGCCGGCCGACGGCGTGGAGAAGGTGCGCCGCGCCATCGATCGCGGCACCGGCACCGTGCTGGTCGTGGGCGGCGACGGCATGGTCAACTCCATCGGCGGCGTGCTGGTCGGGACCGAAGCCCGCCTCGGCGTCATCCCGGCCGGCAGCGGCAACGGCTTCGCGCGCCACTTCGGCATCCCGCTCCATCCCAGGGAGTCGGCCGCAGCGCTCCTGGGCGGGACCACCAGGAAGATCGATGCCGGGCGCGTCAACGGCCGTCTTTTCTTCGTCACCTGCAGCCTGGCCTGGGACGGGGCCCTGGTGGAGACCTTCGAAAAGTATCCGTTCCGGGGCCTCGTGCCCTACGTGCTGGCCGGGGCGCAGCAGCTCTTCGAATACAAGGCCCAGCCCTTCCACGCCGAAATCGACGGCGAACGGCTCCACTTCAAGCATCCGCTGATCTTCACCGTCGCCAACCTCTCCCAGTTCGGTTCCGACGTCCTTGTGGCGCCCGATGCCAAGGCCGACAGCGGGGACCTGGAGCTGGTGGCGATCGAGAAGAAGGACATCCCCCTTGTTCTGGCGCACATCCCGCGCTTCATCGAAAAGACCTTCCACCAGCACCCGCTGGTGGTCAACCGACACTTCAAGCGCATGACCGTCCAGCGCGAGACCGATTCCCCCGTCCAGATCGACGGCGAGCGCCTGGACGCCGGCCGCGAAATCGAGGTCGAAGTCCTTCCCGCCGCCCTCAACGTCATCGTCCCTTCATGAGCAGCAGCATGGACCCCCTGACACCGGATATCCTCTACATGCGCATGGCCCTGCGGGAGGCCGAGGCCGCCGCGCGCGAGGGCGAAGTGCCATGCGGCGCGGTCATCGTGCTGGATGGCGAGGTGGTCGGCAAGGCGCACAACCAGACCGAAACGCTCAACGACCCGACCGCCCACGCCGAAATCCTGGCCATCACCCAGGCGACGCAGGCGACCGGCAACTGGCGGCTCAACGGCGCGACCATGTACGTGACCAAGGAGCCCTGCCCGATGTGCGCCGGTGCGCTGGTGCTCGCCCGCATCCAGAAGGTGGTGTGGGGCATGACCGACCCGGTGCGCGGCGGCGCGGTCTCCAAGTTCCAGATCCTCGACCACGCCGACCTCAACCATGCGGTCGAGGTCGAAACCGGCTTGATGGAGGCCGAATGCAAGGCGGTGATGCAGGGCTTCTTCCAGGAACTGCGGCAGGCCGCCCGGGAGCGAAAAAGGAACGGAGAGCAGCCGGAACAGGGGCCGGAAACAGGCCCGCGGAAGCAATAAGAGGGAGTTCTTGCTTGCCATGCCGTTCCGGTTTCCCTTCCATGGGCGGCCATTCAACCCACTCCATTTCCCATGAAAAAAAGCAAAATCACCCTGGTTGCCGCGCTCCTGATCGTCCTGCATGTCCTCCTGTTCGCCGTCGTCATCGGCAGGCGGAACGACGCGAGGAAGAACACCCCGCCGTCGGCTGCCGTGCCAACCGCGCCCGCATCGGACGGACCCGCGCCCGCATCCCCCGTTGCCGCCGCGCTGCCCGTGCCGGTGGAGGTGAAGCAGATGCCGGAGGCCGCCCCACGGCCCGCCATTGCGGCACCCGGCACCCAGCCCGGCTACCTCCGCAACGACCGTCCCGACCGGCGGACCACCAAGGTCTATCCCAGCCTCGTGGGCGATCCCTACCAGGGAGCCATCGTGGTCGATGCGCGGACAGGGAAAATCCTCTTTGAAAACCGCGCCGGAGCCTACGCCTATCCCGCCAGCGTCACCAAGCTGATGACCCTGCTCGTCGTGCTCGACCAGGTCGACAAGGGCGTGGTCCGCCTTGCAGACAAGGTGCAGATCACGCGCGAAGGGATGGGTGTCGGCGGGTCCCAGGCCTATCTGGACGTGCGCGAATCCGGCCTTTACAGCGTGAGCGACCTGCTCAAGGCCCTTATGATCCATTCCGCCAACGATGCCGCACGCGTCCTGGCGATCCATGTGGCCGGAAGCAAGGAGGCCTTTGTGGCGATGATGAACCAGAAGGCGCGCGAGCTGGGCATGAATTCGACCACCTACCATTCCGAGCACGGCCTCCCTCCCACGGACGGCTCGCAGCCCGATATCAGCACCCCCTACGATATCGCCCTGCTTTCCCTGGCCGTGATGCGCAATCCGAAGACCCTGGAATATACCGGAACCAAGCTCGATTACCTCCCTCCCTCCCCCCTACGGGAAAAACCCTTCATGTTGGCCAACCGCAACGCGCTGGTCGAGGGCCCCGACGGCTATCCGGGATGCGACGGGCTGAAGACCGGCTACCATGGCATGGGCGGGTGGTCGCTTGCCGCGACGGCGGAACACAACGGCCGGCGCGTCGTTTCCGTCGTGCTGGGCGCTCCCGACAAGAAGACCCGCAACGCCATTTCGAGGGAACTGCTCGACAAGGGCTTCACCGCCCTGGCCAAATAAAAAACGCCGCCCGAAGGCGGCGTTTCTCCCGGACTACTGCGTCTCGGCAGGCGGTGGCGGCTCCTGCCTTGCCACCTCCTCCTGCATCCGCCCGAGGAAGTCGGGCAGGTCGAGCCCCACCTGCCTGGCCAGCTCATGCATGGGCGGCAGCACCCCCATCAGGCGGCCGCCCAACCCGTTGAGCCCGCCATCCTTGCCGCCGCCATCCCATACGACGATCTTTTCGATCGGAAGATCCTGGATGGCCTGTGCCTGGACCGCGGCGATCTCCTGCAGTTTTTCGATGAGCAGCAGCGAGGCGGCCTGGTTCGCGGTCTGGCAGGCCTGCACAAGCGCCTCGTAGCCCTTGGCCTTGCCGTCCAGAATGGCCTTTACGCCAGCACCTTCGGCAGTCATCTTCGCCAGGGTTCCTTCGGCCTGGCCTTCGGCAATGCGAATCGTACTCTCCTTCTGGCCCTGGGCGGAAATGATCATCTTCTCCTTTTCACCCTCGGCGGAAATGATCAGCTGCTGCTTGCCCGCCTCCGCAGCGATGATGGTCTTGGCCTTTTCGGCTTCCGCGGCAATGATGGTCTGCTTTTTCTCGGCCTCGGCCGACACGATCAGCGTCGCATTCAGGCGGGCGGCTTCGCGCTGGGCGCGGGCCTCTTCCGCCTTCTTCTCGGCATTTTCCTGGGCCACGCGGATGGCGCCGTCGGCATCCTTGGCGGCGGATTCCTTGCGCCCACGCGCCTCCTGTTCGGCGACGGACTGGTTGGCTTCGTAGGAGGCCTTCTTGGCCCGCGCTTCGGTTTCGCCCAGCGCAGCTTCCGAATCCAGTGCGGCCGAGCGGGAACGGCGGTCGCGGTCGGCCGTCGCTTCGCCGATCTCCGCCTCCGCGGTGGCGGCGGCGACGGCAATGCGCTGGTCGCGTTCGCGGATGGCCACGCCGGTCTTGCCCAGCTTCTCCTGCTCGGCAACATCGATCAGCGCCTGGTTGATGGCCTCCGCCGCGGCGCGGCGGCCGAGCGCCTCGATGTAGCCCGACTCATCGCCGATGTCGCGGATATTGACGTTGATCAGGTAGAGTCCGATCTTCTCCAGCTCGCCGGATACGGAATCGTTCACCTTGGCCAGGAAGGCCTGGCGATCCTGGTTGATCTCCTCGATCCGCATGGTGGCGATCACGGCGCGCATCTGGCCCAGGATGATATCCTGCGCCTGGTCCTCGATCTCCTTGCGGGAGAGGCCGAGCAGGCGGACCGCGGCGTTTTGCATGATCCCCTTGGTGTTCGAGATGGCCGCCGTGACGGTGGTCGGCACGGAGACCCGGATGTTCTCGAGGGAGAGGGCGTTCTTGAGATCGATCGGAACCACGAAGGGTTCGAGGTCGAGGTAGGCAAAATCCTGGATGAGCGGCCAAACGAAGGCCGCGCCGCCATGGATGCACTTGGCTGCCCCGCTACGGGTTTTCCCATAGATCACGAGGATCTTGTTGGAGGGACAGCGTCGATAGCGGCTCAGCACCGCCATTACGGCCCCGATGAATCCGATCGCAACGATGATGATCAATATCAATCCCGGCATTCCCCGTCTCCTTTCACTTCGTGCTTTTCAACCTTCACCCACGCCTGCCCAACCACCTGCACCACCCGCACCGGCGTACCGGCGGACAGGGCCTCTCCGTTCACGCTTTGCGCCTTCACGTGTTCGACAACATCGCCGACGGTGGTCTTGATTTCCCCGAATCCGCCAGCGGGTATGTCCAGATAGACCGTGCCCAGCGCCCCCTTGCAGGAAGCCATGTTCTTGGTTCCCTCTTCGCCAAGGCGGCCCAGCGCATAGATCACCGACGCGATCAGCAGCATGCCGCACACCCCCCAGATCGAGGAGATGCCCATTGCTCGCAAAACAGGCATCCCCTCGGTGGTATAAAGGGCGCTTCCCCATGAGAAGAGGGTGAAGAAGATGATGATCGAGCGGAAGCTGAGTATCTTGAAGGCCTGCGAGGACTCGACGGCGTCCGGATGGCCCACCTCGTCCGGGGCATCCACATCCCCGGCGTCCAGCCCCCCGGCATCGACCTCGTCCCCGCCGAGGCCGAGAAACGCGGCTATGATCTGCCAGACGAAGAATACGCTGAAAAACGCCGCCATTCCGTAGAAGACCCTTGTCGCGGCACCCAAACCATCCCACCATTCCTGCATGGCATCCCCCTTTCAGCTATTGGTAGAGCCCCTTTTCGCACGATGACACGAAACTTTCCGCCGTGGATTTGAGCCGCTCCCATGCCTGGCGAATCATCTCCGCTTCGGAGAGGTCGATCACCCCGTCGTTTTCGATGCTCGCGGTCAGGACGTCGAGCAGGTCGGAAAATTCGCGTACCACCCGGCGCGTCATGTGCAGGAGGGGGATGGCGTCGGTCTCCTCCAGCGGCAGGTTGGGCACATAGTAGCCGTTGGCCTTCTGGCAGAGCCATTCGATGGGCCCCGTGTCCTGGGTCAACGCGTAGACGCGGGCGAGACGGTCGAGCGGATTGTCGGCCCCGCTCGCATCCTCCGAGTCGTTGGGTTGGCACCACTTGTAGATGAGCGACGTGGAGAGGCCGAGGTCGGCCGCGACCGACTTGACCCCCAGGTTTGCCACCGACTTCTTCAGCACCTCGTACGAATCCATCGCCATGCCCCCGTTCCGTTGCATGCGGTTTTGCCAGCCTCCGCCCCCGCCTGCCATTACAACCTCCGAAGAATCGTGCAATGGTGCAAAGACAGTCCATTCCATTATGCAAGTGGACATCCTAGAAAGATGTTGATAGCTTGTCCATCTGCAAAAACACAGCCACCAACGGGGGGAACGATGACCTGTCCAAAATGCGGCAACGAAATGAAACCAAACCACTACAAGGGTGTCGAATACGACCAGTGCAGCGAATGCGGCGGCCTCTGGTTCGATGCGCTGGAGGCGGAGGAACTGCTCGACGAAGCCAAGGACGCCGCCCAGATCGACACCGGCGATGCCAAGACCGGCAAGCAGATGAACCGCATGTCGGATGCCAAATGCCCCCGTTGCGGCGCGGGCATGCTGCCAGTCCACGACGTGGAGCAACCGCACATCCAGCTCGATGGGTGCCCCGCCTGCCACGGGACCTTCTTCGATGCGGGCGAATACCGGGATTTCTGCGAGGAAACCTTCATGGACCGCCTCAAGGACCGATTCGCGCGAAAGGGCTGACCGAATCCGGTCGAGGCTCCCGCACCCTACCCCCTGCGTCTCTCGGTGGCGGAAGGGTCCGCCGATGCCCAAACCCCCACCCGGCAAGCTTGACCTCCGCGGCGTTCGCGCGTAGGGTTTCCGCCTTTTACCCCCCTAGGGGAAAACTACAGGAGACCATCGGTTTATGAACGTTTCAGTCAAGGATGCAGGCAGCTGCCGCAAGACCATGAGCATAGAGATTCCGGCCGACAAACTGTCGGAGGAGCGCGAGGAAACCCTCAAGGCCTACGCCCGCTACGCCAATATCCCGGGATTCCGCAAGGGCAAGGCGCCGCGCCACGTGGTGGCCAAGAAGTATGCCAAGGAGATCGACCAGGACATCCAGGAGCGCGTCGTGCCCAGATTCTACCACGAAGCCCTCAAGGAGACCGACCTCAAGGTGGTCAACATCGTCGATGTCTCCCCGCTGAACATCGATGGCGACCAGCCGCTCACCTTCGAAGTGACCGTCGACGTGGAACCGGAGTTCAAGCTGCCGAAGTACGCCGAAATCGCGGTCAAGGTGGCGAAGCCCGAAGTGACCGACGCCCAGGTCCAGGAGCAGGTCGATGCCCTGCGCAACCAGCATGCGAACTACGAAGAGGCGGAAGGCAAGGCCGTCGAGAAGGGCGACATGGCCCAGCTGACCTACTCGGCCACCGTGGACGGAACCCCCCTGCAGGAAGCGATTCCCGAGGCGAAGGGGATCGGCGCCGGAAGCGGCTACTGGGTTTCGGCCGACGAATACGCCTTTATTCCCGGCATGGGCGAGGCGATCCTAGGCATGAACGTCGGCGACAAGAAGGCAGTCCCCGTCCAGTTTCCCGACACCTTCATGGTCAAGGAGCTGGCGGGCGCTAAAACGGTCTACCAGATCGAGGTCACTGCCGTGCGCGTACGGACCCTCCCCGCACTCGACGAGCAGTTCCTTGGGCAATTGCGCGTGGGGTCGGAGGAGGAGCTGCGCCAGCGCATCCGCGAGGAACTCGAACAGCAGGCCGAAAACGCCGTTTTGCAGCAGAAGCACGAGCAGATCATCGAATACCTCATCAAGAAGACGGATCTGGACGTGCCGGAGAGCGTCGTCCAGCAGCAGACCCGCAACGTCATGTACGACATGGCCCACCGCCGCATGATGATGGGGCAGACGCAGGAGCAGATCGCCGAGGATCGCGACGCCATCCTGAAAGAGGCCGAAAAACGGGCCTTGGAGAACACCAAGCTGCGCTACATTGGCCTTGGAATTGCTAAAGAACTGGGGTTGGAAGCCTCTGAAAGCGAGATCGATGAAGAGATTGCGGGCATGGCCATACGGCAGCGCAAGGATGCGCGCGCCCTGCGCAAGGAGATGGAGCAGGATGATTCCATCGCCGGTGTAGGCGACCAGATCCGCTTCAACAAGGCGCTCGACTACATGGTCGAACACGCCAAGGTCAAGTAGTCGGAAACGGAGTTTGGGATGAACGAAAGGGCGCAAATGCTGGTACCCATCGTAGTTGAGCAAACCGGGCGCGGGGAGCGTTCGTACGACATCTACTCCCGCCTTCTCAAGGAGCGCATCATCTTCCTCGGCACGGCGATCGACGACGACGTGGCGAACCTGGTGATTGCCCAGCTCCTGTTCCTGCAGAGCGAGGATCCGGAAAAGGATATCAGCCTCTACATCAACTCGCCGGGCGGCGTAGTGACCGCCGGCCTGGCGATCTATGACACGATGCAGTTCCTGAAATGCGACATCACCACCTACTGCGTCGGCCAGGCGGCCAGCATGGGCGCGGTGCTGCTCGCCGCCGGGGCCAAGGGCAAGCGCTACGCCCTGCCCAATGCACGCATCATGATCCACCAGCCCCTCGGCGGCGCCCAGGGGCAGGCCACCGACATCAACATCCAGGCGCAGGAGATCATGCGCATGAAGCAGATCCTCAACGAAATCCTGGCCAACCACTCGGGACGCAAGGTCGAGGACCTGGAACGCGACACCGATCGCGACAACTTCATGTCGGCCCGTCAGGCCGTCGAGTATGGCCTGGTCGACGAAGTGGTCACCCACGCGAAGTAACTCGAACAGGACAAGGCGATGCCCGACAAGCGAACCACCCCCGAATGCTCCTTCTGCGGAAAGACCGAAAAGGAGGTCAAGCGCCTCATTGCCGGCCCGGGGGTCTTCATCTGCGACGAATGCGTGGGCCTGTGCGACGCACTGCTCGGCCACCGTTCAACATCGCATCCCGAAGAACCGACTTCATCGCGCGAAATCGGCGTCCTGAGCCCACACGAGATCAAGCAGAAGCTCGACGAGTACGTGGTGGGCCAGGAGACGGCCAAGAAGGTGCTGTCGGTCGCGGTGCACAACCACTACAAGCGGATGTTCGCCAAGCTGGACGACGACGGCATCGAGATCGACAAGAGCAACGTGCTGCTGGTCGGTCCGACCGGCAGCGGCAAGACCCTGCTGGCCAAGACGCTGGCCCGCACCCTCAACGTCCCCTACGCCATCACCGACGCCACCACGGTCACCGAGGCCGGCTATGTCGGCGAAGATGTCGAAAACATCCTGCTCCAGCTGATCCAGAACGCCGACTTCGACGTCGAGCGGGCGCAGCGCGGCATCATCTATATCGACGAAATCGACAAGATCGGCCGGAAGACCGAGAACGTCTCGTTGACGCGCGACGTCTCGGGCGAAGGTGTCCAGCAGGCGCTGCTCAAGATCCTCGAAGGCACCGTTTCGCGCGTTCCACCGAAGGGCGGACGCAAGCATCCGCAGCAGGAGTATATCGAGATCGACACCTCGAACATCCTCTTCATCTGCGGGGGGGCGTTCGTCGGCATCGAGGAGATCATCAAGCGGCGCGCCGACAAGAAGACGATGGGTTTCGGAAAGGCCGCCGAAGAGGAGCTCTCCCCCAATTTCGTCACCATGAACGTCGAATCGGAAGACCTGCTCAAGTTCGGGCTCATCCCCGAGTTCATCGGCCGCCTGCCGGTGGTCACCATGCTCGACGAGCTGACCGAGCAGGAGCTGGTGCGGATCCTGACCGAACCGAAGAACGCAATGGTCAAGCAGTACAAGAAGCTGCTCTCGATGGACGGCGTCGACCTCGAGTTCGAAGAGGACGCCTTGGCCGCCCTGGCCCGCATGGCCATCAAGCGCAAGACCGGCGCCCGGGGACTGCGGGCGATCATCGAGCACCTCATGCTCGACGTGATGTACGAGATTCCCATGCGCGACAACGTCAGCCGATGCACCATCACGCGCGAAATGGTGGAGCATGGACTCCACCCGCTCGAGGGGCTCACCCTGCGCGACAAGAGCGACGAGAAGAAGAAGTCGGCCTAGCGCAGTTCACGAATGAGATGCAGCTGCCGTTCTCCACTGGAAGGGACGGCTTTCCCCAGCCGTCCACGGCGGTGCGGGACACACCTCCCTACCCATCAACGGCAACTCAACCGTTGTCAGGCCGGGAACCAAGGCTCCGACCCGTTCCCGCCTATCGCGGCTTGAGCACCACGAAGGTCGGCAGGCCCTGCACCCCAAAATACTCCATCACGGCCTTGGTTTCGGGGTCGGTCGGATCCTCGGCCACATACTTCACAAAGGCATAGCCTTCGAGCCTGGCCTTCACGGCTTCGTCGCGGAACGTGGTCTTGTCCATGGCCTGGCAGTTCTTGCACCAGCTGGCCCAGAAATCGATGAACACCGGCTTGCCCTCGGTACGTGCGCCTTCCAGCACACTGGAGAAACCGCCGTTGGTCGCGCCATCCACCACCACGTGCCCGCCCGCCGCGCCGGCATCGGCCACATCCAGCGGCCGCAGGGCGCGGTAGCCCAGGTGCCCGTAGTAGAGGGCGAAGAAGACAATGCCCGCGCCAAAACCGTATTTGACCATCACCATCCACCTGCCAGGTTTGGGCAGGAAGGAGAGGCCGGCGCCCGCAAAGGGCCACGGCAGGGCCATACCGATACCCAGCACGAACGGCAGCACCAGTCCGGCCGGCCCCACGCTCGTGGCCAGCAGCAGCACGGCAATTACCACCGGAGCCACGCAGGCCCCCGCCAGGAGTGCCGCAACCGCCCCCATGCCCATCGCCACAAGGAAGCTCCCCGGCTTCTGCGGACCACTGCCCAGCTTCCCTTGGAACCGCGAAAGGTCGATGTGGATGACATCGAACATGGCCAGGGCCAGCAATATGAAGATCGCGGCGATGACGAAGTTGAACCAGGGGTTGGACTGGATCGTGCCGAATTGGGATCCGGTAAGCACCACGACCACGCCCAGCAACCCATAGACCAGTGCAATGCCGAGGCCGTATACCGCGCCCAGCGCAAAGCCCCGCCCCTTGGAGCCCGCCTGCGCCCCGGCTCCGATGATCGCCAGGTTGATCGGAATCATTGGCAGTACGCATGGGGTGAGGTTGAGCGCAAGCCCGCCAACCAGAATGAAGAGGATGGTCACGAAGAGGCCCGATTCGCGCACGAACGCAACGGGATCGTTGAGAAAGAGCCGGAACACCCCGGCTTCCTGACCGCCGTGCTCGGCCTTGTCTAGGAACTGGATGAAGGGCTGCGCCTTGAGGTAGCCCACCGCGGAGTGGAGCACTTCGAATCCCCCCAGCTCGGCGAGCCAATCCTCCGCGCCCGCACTTGCGGCAACGTTTCCATCCGTCGTTCCGGCGGTGGCGGAGGGAAGTTCGACCACCATGGCCTGGGGAATGAAGCAGACCGAATCGTTGCACCCCCAGTATTGGACATGCACCGCCGCCGCTCCTTCCGGCCTGGGCTTCCAGGCATACCGCGCCTTGAACGGCTGGTCGTAGACCGGCTTCGGCTCGCCGGTGTTGGGATCGGTGATGGAGGCCGCCGGGGGAAGCTCGATCGCCTCCTGTTCCGTACCGACCGCGTCGGTCACCTTGAGGTGGTCTGCATAGAGGTAGTGGTTCCCGGGAACATCGACCTGCAACCGGACTGCGTCGCCGGCCACCTCCACCTGCATGCCGAACGGATCCGCAAGCTGCGACTGCGCAACGATCGGCGTGGCCACCAGCAACACCAACAACCATCGAAAAAGGATCATACCCGAAAACCTCGCTTGAATGTTGCCTTCGACACGACGCGGGAACCATAATTCAATCGAATTACGGTTAGAAGCACTTATGAGCGGAATCATCGGGCAGAGGGAATGCGCGTTGCGCGTCGTCGAGCGACTGCAGGGAGCGGGATTCGAGGCCCTGTTCGCCGGCGGATGCGTGCGCGATCGGTTGCTGGGGCGCGAACCCAAGGACTACGACGTTGCAACCAACGCACTGCCGGACGAGGTGGAGCGCCTCTTCCCCAAAACCCTCTCGATCGGCAAGGCGTTCGGCGTCATCGCCGTCGTCGCGGACCGGCAGACGGTCGAGGTCGCCACGTTCCGCAGGGACGTCGGCACCCTGGATGGCCGGCGGCCGGCATCGGTTGTCTTCTGCGCGGCCGAAGAGGATGCAAGGCGCCGGGATTTTACGATCAACGGCATGTTCTACGACCCGCTCGCCGACCGGCTGATCGACTACGTGGGAGGGCGGGCCGACCTGGAACGGCGGATCGTGCGTGCCATAGGCCATCCATCCGAGCGGTTCGCCGAGGACCATCTGCGCATGCTGCGCGCCATCCGATTTGCCCACACGCTGGGCTTCGCGCTGGACCCGGACACCGGAAACGCCATCCGGGCCATGGCCCCGCTCATCGCGAAGATCAGCACCGAACGGATCGAGCAGGAACTGACGAGGACGCTCACCGAAGGCCTCCGCCCCGGCGATGCCGTCCGGCAGCTGCTCGATACCGGCCTGCTGGAGCCGATCCTGCCGGAACTCCTTCCCTTGGCCGGACAGGCGCAACCCCCGCAGTTCCATCCCGAAGGCGATGTCTTT
This sequence comes from Kiritimatiellales bacterium, assembly GCA_003246265.1. Classification (GTDB taxonomy): domain Bacteria; phylum Verrucomicrobiota; class Kiritimatiellia; order Kiritimatiellales; family Pontiellaceae; genus Pontiella. The sequence goes on from QKAU01000007.1 coordinate 26,670, forward strand.
ACCCATACCTGCCTGATGCTCAACCTCGCCGCGGCGCACCGCCCCCCGGAACCTCCGGCCTATTCGCCAAGGGAACTGGCCTATGCGGTCCTGCTGCACGACGTGGGAAAGCCGCCGACCGCGCGCATCGGCACGGGAGCGGATGGCGAACCGCGCATTCGCTTCGACGGCCATGCGCAGATCGGCGCGGAGATGGCCGAGGAGATCCTGCTTCGCCTGCGGCTCCCGAACAGGGATCGGCAGCATATTGTCGAGGCCATCCGGGGGCATATGCGCTTCATGGATGTGCAGAACATGCGGACCTCGAAGCTGCGCCGGATGATCGGCGCAGAGACGTTCGACCTCGAAATGGAGCTGCACCGGCTCGACTGCCTCGGCTCCCACGAGATGCTCGACAACTACGACTTCATCCGCGACTGCCAGAAGCGGATGGCCGACGAACCGGTCCTGCCCGAACCATGGGTCCGAGGCCACGACCTGCTCGACCTGGGCCTGCAGGAAGGCCGACTGGTGGGCCAGTTCCTGAAGGAAGCGTACGATGCCCAGATTGAAGAGCGCTTCCCCGACCGTGATGCGTTGATGACGTGGCTTCGGCAGGAGGTTGCGCGGCATAACGCTTGAAGTCAGCCGCCCTCCACGATCCGGACGTCGGCGGACCGGATAACCTTGAGCTGCGCCCTGCCCTTGTATCGCCCCACCTTTCCCCTGGCCTCGATCCAGTCGCCGACCGCCGGAGGCCTTTCCAGCTCCAGCCAATGAACCACCTCCAGCTCGCCGGAGGCGTCCCTGAGGATGATCCGGTGCGGCGCGTTCGATCCCTGGCCCGGACACCCTAACCGAACCACCTCTCCGCGGACCGTCCGCCAGGTGTCCGGCTCGGCCAGGACGACGGACGAAAGCGTGTCATCGCCGGGATCCGGGCGACTCGGCAGAAGGGTGGAACGCTCGACGCGGTAGGCCCGCATGCGAAGATCGCGGTTTCTTCCGAAGAGCAGAATGCCTTCGGCCCCTATCCGCTCCCCCGCGGGCGGCATATCCGCATCGGGCGCCCTATCGCGGAAGACCGGAAGCGTTCCGGTGCCATCGTCGATGAAATAGAGGATGCTTCCGTTCGCGAGCCTGCGCGCATCCGACTCCAACATCCCCTCGACGCGCACGCGCGCGAAGTTCATGCACGGTCCGATTTGATCCACCCGGACCAGGGGCCAGCCGGCGATCTGCCGGTGCCGGTGCGCGGCCAGCAGGATCAGACACGCCGCGATGAACATGGCCGAACCGGCTATGATTCGTCGCGTCTGCCGGCGCACGGCTAGAAGGCTCCGAACAGGACGCTGCCGAACGAGGTGATCGGCGAAGCTTCGCGCAGGTCGTCGACTGCGGCGCGGACATCCTCGACCAGGAGCGTCGTTTCGTCGTAGAGCTGGGCATCGCGCACCAGCTTGCCGAGGGTGCCCTCGCCGCTGCTAATGCTCTCGGCAATGCTGCGGGCCGCGGCCAGGGTGGCCTCGAGATCGCCGTAGGCGGTATCCTCGCCGGACACCAGCTTGCCCAGCGTGCCCTTGCCGTCGGCCAGGTTCTGGGTGATGGTCCGCAGGTTGGCCATGGTGGCCTGCGTGTCGTCGTAGAGCTTCTCGTCGTCGGCGCTCAGCAGGCGGCCCAGGGTGCCTTTGCCGTCGGCCAGCCGCGACGAGATGCTTTTGAGATCCTCGCTAACGGCGACCATGTTGTTGTACATCGTATCGTCGTTGAGCAGCTTCCCGAGCGTACCCCGACCCGCGCTGACGGCGTCGATCATCCGCTGGATGCCCGCCACCGCCTCGCCCAGCTGCTCAATGACATCGACGGGCGGCGAGCCGAGGATCGTCACGTTGTCGCCCAGCGGCTCGGCATCGTCCGGCCCTTCGGAGATCTTGAGCAGCTTGCCGCCCAGCATCGAGGAGTTGACCACCTCGATCCTGTAGCCGCTCCGCAGCTTGAGCGGCACGTCGAGCGTGACATAGACCCGCACGTAGCGGTCCTCGAGCTCGAGCTGCTTGACGCGCCCGACGCTCGTGCCCCGCAGATAGACGTTGTCCCCCTCGCGCAAGCCGCTGACTTCGGGGAAGACGAACTCGTACTGGTGCGACGGCTGGAGCAGGTTCTCGCGGCTGAGCACGATCGTGAAGATGCCCAGCGCAATCAGCACCGTGAACATGAAGAGCCCGACGAGGATCTCGATGGTGACTTCGCGCCCGTATTTATTCATGGCCCATGCCTTCCCATTTGCCTTGCTTGCAAGGAAACTCTGCACCGTCGGATCCTTCGAACGGATGAACCCCGCCGGATCGGCGTTTTCCACGATCCGCCCTTCATGCAGCATCATGATGCGCGAGCCGATGGCCAGCGCGCTGTGCAGGTCGTGCGTCACGACGACGCTGGTGATGCCGAGCCGCCGCTGCATATCGACGATCAGGTCGTCGATCTTGCGCGACGTCACGGGGTCGAGCCCCGAGGTCGGCTCGTCGTACAGCACGATCTTCGGATCCATGATGATGGCCCGCGCCAGGCCGACACGCTTGCGCATCCCGCCGGATATGTCGGCCGGGAACTTCTCCCGGGCATCGGCCAATCCCAGCATCTCGAGCTTCTCGTCGACCTTTTCCAGGATCTCGGCTTCGGTCAGGCGGGTGCGCTCGCGCAACGGCAGGGCCACGTTGTCGCGAACGTTCATCCATTGAAGCAGGGCTGCGCTCTGGAAGAGGACGCCGAACTTGGTGCGTACCCGCCGCAGCGCGCCCCGCCCCAGGTCGTTGATCTCCTCGCCGTCGATCGCCACCGTGCCGGAATCGGGGCGCAGGAGCCGGATCATGTGCTTCAGCGTCACGCTCTTGCCTGCCCCGGAGAGGCCGACCACGACAAACGTCGCGCCTTCGGGCACTTCGAAGGCGACGCGGTCCAGCACGGTCTTGCCGGAGAGCACCTTGGTCACGTTGTCGAAGCGGATCATATGTAGAACAACCTCGTGATCATGTAGCCCACCACCAGGATGACCAGGAACGAAACGATGACCGACCGGCGCGTGGCGCGGCCGACGCCCACCGCCCCCTCGGTGGTCATGAATCCCTGGTGGCATGCCACGGTCGTGATGACAATGCCGAACACGAACGCCTTGAACAGGCCCACATAGAGGTCCTTGTTCTCGGCGAACTGGGTGGCGTTGTCCATGTAGGACTGGACCGAAACGCCCAGCTGGGTCGTACCCACGATGGCGCCGCCCAGGATGCCGAGGATGTTCGTGTAGACGGTGAGGACCGGCATCATCACCGACAGCGCGAAGAGCCGCGGCATCACCAGGAAGCGGTTGGGGTTGATTCCCATCACCTCGAGCGCGGAGATCTCTTCGGAAACGGTCATGGTGCCGAGCTGGGCGGCGATGGCCGATCCCACGCTGGCGGCGATGATGAGTCCGGTCATGAAGGGACCCATCTCGCGGATCATCGAGACGGCGACGGCGGAACCGATATAGACCTCCTGGCCGTAGCGGCGCAGCTCAAGCCCCGTCTGCAGGGCCAGGATCATGCCGGTGAAGAGCGCGACCACGGTGATGACCCCCAGACTCTTGATCCCGGTGATGTAGAGCTGGGTCACGGTCTCGTAGCGGCTGCGGCGGCCGAAGGCATGGCGCAGGAACCAAACGGCTTCGGCCAGCATGAACATGGCGTGCCCCAGATCGTGCAGCAGCTGCAGCACTTCGCCGCCGACATGCTTGGCCGAGCGCGCGGGATAGCGCATGGTGTCTATGATGAACCGGGCTATGGCTCCTCCTCCCCGCCGAACCGCATGGAGAGCAGGCGGAACTGGCGGCTTTCCCCGTTTCTTGTATATCCGGCTATCCCCTTGAGCAAGCTCCATTCAAAATGGCCGGACGACCGCTCCTGGCGGTAGAGCCCCCAGAGCAGGTGGTGCGCGGTCCGCTCGCCCAGCCGTTCCCGGCGGTAGAGCGTCCACCACGGCGCCCAGTTGCGCTCGATGCCGGGCGTATTGCGCAACGGCCAGAGCTCCACGGTCCGGAAGCGCGATTCGTCGCCGTTCCGTTCCCAGCTCATGAGCGGCCAGATCTTCCAGTAGCGGGAGAGCACCTCCCCTTCGGTCTGCGATCCCACCGTTTTGCTGGCTACGTCGGATTCGTAGGCGAAGACCGGCACGATGAAACGCCGGTGCTGGTCGTGCCGCGCATACTCGGTCTTGTTGTTCCAGACGATCGGCCAGAGGACATACTGCCGGGTCAGGGTCCCGAGGTGCTTCTTGCCGTAGACGGGCCAGAAGATTCGCTTGTACATTTCGCCATCGGCCAGCTGGATGAAGGGCCAGGGCGCATGGACGATCCACTGCACGTCGCTGGTCATGTAGCGGAACAGCGGGGCGACGAACCACCAGTTTTCGGCCTGCTCGGTCGAGATGTGCCCGTAGACCGGCACGATGATGAATCCTCCGCCGGGATTCCTCTCGTTGGTGTAGCGCACCGAGGTGTAGATGGGCCAGAGCACGAACGTCTTCTCGAATTCGCCCTCCAGACTGCCGGTTCCGTAGAGCGGCCAGACGCGGACGCGTTCGATCCCCTCCCCCCGGGTCCGGGAATAGATGGGCCAGAGCACGCTGGTGCTCTTGACGTCGTTGATCTCCGACGTGGCGTAGAGCGGAAAAAGGACGAACGTCACCTTGTCGCGGCCCAGGAACTCGTGGATCGTCCCGCCGAGCGGAAAGAGCGCCGCGTAATCCTCGCCCTCGGCGGACGTGCCCGAGAACCACAAGGGGATCAGCCAGTTGCGATGGCGGTCGTCGTCGGCCGAAAAGTCCTGGCTCCAGCCGAAGAAGAGGAAGCGGCCGTATTGCTCGTCCTGGAAGCCCTTGGAGGTATAGATGGGCCAGAGGTAGTCCTTGCGCCAGCGCTCACCCTCCACCGAAGCCGAGTAGAACGGGCGCACCGCCAGGAAGGTGGCGCCGTTGGTCGCCGGGCGGGATTCGTAGAGCGGATCCCCGTCGAACCCCGCCGAAGCCGCCAGCGGCAGCGCCAGCAGGGCGGTCTGGATCCATCGCCTCATTCGTACCTCAGGGCGTCCACCGGCTCCATCCGCGCCGCCCGCAGGGCCGGGAAGAACCCGGCGAACGTGCAGAAGAGCAGGACGAGGCCGCAGACGATCGCCACATCCGATCCCGTGGTGTGGGCCGGCAACTGGCTGAGCTGGTACAGTTCCGGCGGCAGCAGCTCGAGATTGAACTCGCTCGACATGAACAGCAGCAGCTCGTTGCGGTACTTCAGCACCAGCAGGGCCAGCCCGACCCCGAGTACGTTGCCGAGCACGCCCTGGACCAGCCCCATCCAGAAGAAGACGCCGGTGATGCCCCCATTGCCGAAGCCGAGCGACTTCAGCAGCCCGATCTCCCGCGTCTTCTGCACCGTCAGGGTGATGAGCGTGTTGGTGATGCTGAAGGCCGCCACCAGCGCCACGAAGGCCAGCAGGAAGAACATCATGTTCTTCTCCACATGCAGCGCGGCGAAGATCTGGCTGTGCATCTCCATCCAGGTGCGCGCATAGTAGCCGGGTCCGAGGCGTTCGCGCAGCTGCTGCGCCACCGGCGCGGCCATCATCGGATCGTCGAGCATCAGCTGCACCGAATGCACCCCCTGCTCCACATCGTAGAGGGAACGTGCCGTATCGAGCGACGTGAAGGCGAAGCCCACGTCGTATTCGTACATGCCGACGCTGAAGATGCCGGAGACCACCAGCTCCTTCGGCAGCCGGATCTCGTCCTCGGCCACGAAGCTCTGCGGCGAGTAGACGGTGAGCTTGTCGCCCACCCAGACGTCGAGCCGGTTGGCCAGGTCGCGACCGACCACGATCTGGTCGTCGCCGACGTCAAACGCCCCGGCGATGATGTGCCCGGGCACCTGGCTGACCGAGGGTTCGTAGCGCGGATCGACGCCACGCAGGATGGGCGTATGCACCCGCTCCCCCGTCTGGATCAGCACCAGCCCCTCGAGTCCCGGGGCCGCGCCACGCACGCCCGGCACCTGGGCCGCCAGCTCCAGCACACGGTCGGGATTGACCACGATGCCACCGCGCTGCACCACGCTGACATGCGCGTTGAAACCGAGGATCTTGTCGCGCCACACCTCGTCGAAACCGGTCATGACCGAGAGCACGACGATGAGCACCGCCACGCCGATCGTCACGCCAAGCATCGACACGAGCGTAACCGCCGAAATGAAGGAGCGCTTCGGCTTGAGGTACTTGAACGCGAGGAAGAGGGAAAAGGGCAGCTTCATGGCAGCAGTGGCATCCTAGCGGATATGTTCAACCAGATAGTCCTTTACGGCATCGACCTCGTTGGCGATGGCGTCGCAGCGGGTTTCGGCATCCGAGAGGGCGTCGAGTACGGGATGGTGCACCTCCTCGCCGATGGCGTCGACGATGGCCTGCGTGAACTTGGCGGGATGGGCGGTGGCCAGGCAGATGGTAGGGACGGCTGTCCCAGCCGTCCGCTCGGCAACCAGCACCCCGACGGCGGTATGCGGATCCAGCACGTAGCCGTGCTCGGCGTGATAGCGGCGGATGGTGTCCAGGGTCGCCGCCGTATCGCCGCGCCCCGCCGCGAACAGGTCGTCGACGATGCCATTGGCATTGAGCGGGACGCACAGCTCGCCCTCCTGCGAGAATCCGGCCATGAGCGAAACCAGCGCATCGGCATTCCCGCCGACCTTGTAGTAGAGGTAGCGCTCGAAGTTGCTGGCGACCTGGATGTCCATCGAGGGGCTGATGGTCGGCACGACCGATGCGACCCCGTAGACCCCGCTATTGAAGAAGCGCGACAGGATATCGTTCTCGTTCGTGGCCAGGATCAGCCGGCGGATCGGCAAGCCCATGCGCTGCGCGAGGTAGCCCGCGAGAATGTCGCCGAAGTTGCCGGTCGGAACGGCGAACTGGACCGTCCGGGCACCCGTCCGCTCCATCGTGCGGAAGGCGGAATGGAAGTAGTAGACGGTCTGCGCCAGTACGCGTGCCCAGTTGACGGAATTGACCGCCCCCAGCGCATGCCGCTCCTTGAACGCCACGTCCGCAAAGGTGGTTTTCATGATGTGCTGGCAATCGTCGAAGGTGCCGTCGACCGCCAGGTTGAACACGTTGGGGTCGAGCACGCTGGTCATCTGCTTCTCCTGGAGTGGGCTGGTGCGCCCGGCCGGATGCATGATGAAGATGTTGATGTTCGGCTTGCCGCGCACGCCGTGGATCGCCGCGCTCCCCGTGTCGCCGCTGGTGGCGCCCAGGATGTTCAGCCGCCCGCCGCGCCGCTCGAGAATGTAGGCGAAGAGGTTGCCGAGGAACTGCAGGGCGATGTCCTTGAACGCCAGCGTCGGCCCGTGGAACAGCTCCAGCACATGGATATCCCCCACCGGCACCGTGGGGGCCACTTCGGGATGGGCGAAGGTGGCGTAGGAAGCGTCGACCAGACTCCGGAGATCGTCGGCGGGAATATCGGTGGCGAACAGGCGCATCACCTCGAAGGCCAGGTCGGCATAGGCCAGGCCGGCCCAGGCCGGTAGCCGGCCCGACACGTCCGGCAGCGATTCGGGGAGGAGCAGGCCGCCGTCGGGCGCCAGCCCCGTCATGACGGCATCCTGGAAGCCTATGGGCGCCATCCGCCCGCGCGTACTGATGTATTTCATGGATTTCTTCCCGCTATGAACGGGCCGAATCATCCCGAACTAGCCATGGCCATGGAAGAACAAAGTACGGCGAACATGGGCCGGCGACAGGTTGCACCCCTACTTTTTGATGGCCACAAAATCCCTGGTCATTTCGCTGTTGACCGCCATCGATTTGAGCTGTTTCAGATGCTCCCCGTAGTAGCTTTGGTTGGATTCCGTCTGGATCACCTTGCCGTCCTGATCCTCGATGCAAACCAGATAGCCATGGTACTTGTATCCCCAATTCAGGGTATAGCCCTGCAACGAGCTGATGTTGGCTGCCGCTGAAAATCGGATACTGTCGCCTCCGGAAAAGGAAAAATCCTTCTCCTCCGTGGCAATCAGCTTAAGTCGATCGCTCTCCTTGCTTTGCGCCAGGACATAGAGGCGCGCCTTGAACGAACGGTTGCTGGGTTCCCTGTTCACCTTCTCGATCGTGATCCCGACCGAATAGGTTTCCTCTTTCTTCTCAAAATAGTAGCCATCGCCTTGCTTTTGCCGATCCACATCGACATCGACGGAAATCTTCATCTTGGGCGGAATGGCACTGACCAGATAGTCGCGATCCGCCTTGCACAACCCGCTTACCGGCACCTGGATCTGCCGGCCATCGGCCGTCTTAAGGACCACCTTGCTGCCCAGCATGGTGGTGTACTCGGCCTCCACCGTGTCGCCGGAAAGCGATGTCCAGATGCGCATCTCAGCCCCCGCAACCATGGCGAATACGGCACACGCAAGCACGACAAACTTAATTCTACCATGATATTTCTTAAACATTCGATTCCCTCCTTGTTACTCCAACACACTCCATGCAAACAAGTACTACGCCCATGCATCCCGTGGCAAGATGTTTGCAGGGTGAATCCGGTTCGGCATATCTCCAATTATAAATTGCCACCCATCCTGCACCCGGATAGTGTACGTATTCGAATTTCCAATGCCATGAACACGATCCAACAGATAGAAAAGACCGCCGCGGCGCTGCTGCCGCTCTACGCGCAGGAGGAGGCCGACCTGCCGAACCGCCCGCTCTGGTCGCACCCCGAGCTCGACCAGGTCGTCGAGGCGCTACGCATCCTCTCCGACGTCCTCTTTCCCGGGAAGCACATCCCCGAACCGGCGGATTTCCGCGGCTTCTTCATCAAGCAGCTCAAGAACGCGACCGAAATCCTCCTGCCGGAAATCGAGAAGGCGCTCCCCTTCCGCTGGATGGGCGCGGCCGACCTGCACGAAAAGCGGCCGCCGATCGACAACCTGTTCCTCGCCGCCACGGAGATCATCAACCGCTTCCTAGGCACGATCCCGCAGATGCGCACCATGCTCGTCGAGGATGTGAAGGCGGCCTACAACGGCGATCCCGCCGCCCTGAGTTATGCCGAAGTGAAGCTGGCCTATCCCGGTCTGGTGGCGATCACCTCGCACCGCATCGCGCACGAGCTCTATCGCCTCGACGTACCGCTCATCCCCCGCATCATGAGCGAATACACCCACTCGCTAACCGGCATCGACATCCATCCCGGGGCAACCATCGGCCGAGGCTTCTTCATCGACCATGGCACCGGCGTGGTGATTGGCGAAACCAGCCACATCGGCGACCACGTCAAGCTCTACCAGGGCGTGACGCTCGGCGCGAAAAGCTTCCCTCTCGACGAACATGGCCGGCCGATCAAGCATATCCAGCGCCACCCGACCGTCGAGGATGGCGTGATCGTCTACGCCAACAGCACGATCCTGGGCGGCGACACGGTGATCGGAAAGGGATCGGTGGTGGCGGGCAACGTCTTCCTGATGCAGAGCGTCCCGCCAGGCAGTTTCGTCTCGCGCGCCGAAGGCGGCGTGGTCATCCGCACCCGCGAGGTGCACGGCCACGGGCTCGGCATCTAATCCTCCCCGCTGCGCGGCAGCTCGATCCAGAAACAGCCTCCGCCCGAGGGCGGCGCGTCGACGCCGAACCGGCCTCCATGCGCCCGGCAGATGTCGGCCACGATCGCCAGACCGAGCCCCACGCTCTCCTTCCCCGGCGACCCGGCACGCGCATAGGGCCGGAATACCGCCGCCCGGCGATCGGGTGGAAGTCCCGGTCCCTGGTCGGACACCGACAGCCTTGCCAGACCCTCTTCCTCTTGCAATAGCGCCACGTCGATTCGCCCTCCGTCGGGAGAGACCTTGAGGGCGTTGTCCAGCAGGTTGGCCAGCGCCTCGCGCAGCAGTTCGGGTACCCCCACGGCCAGACAGGGCTCCTCCGGAACATCCAGCCGGACTTCAAGCCCGCGCGTCTCCCCGATCGCCCTCCCCTCCCTGGCCACCTCGCGGGCAAGCTGAGCAAGATCGACCGTCCGACGCCCCTCTTCGAGCGACCCTCCGGCCGCGCGGGCGAGCAGCAGCAACTGGTTGACGGTCCGGCCCAACCGCTCCACATCCTCCAGGATGGCCCCCAGCACGGCGCGGTACTCCTCCGGCGACCGGACCTGCTTCAGGCAGACCTCGCCGCGCGTCCGGATGGCGGCAAGGGGATTGCGCAACTGGTGGGAGGCGTCGTAGTTGAAACGCTGCAACCGGTCGAGAAGCAGCTGGTAGCGGTCGAACGCCTGGTTGAGGGTGGTGGCCAGCCGCCCGATCTCGTCCCTCGGGTTCTGTACCTCGATCCGCCCCTCCAGGCCGCCGCCACCAATCCGTTCCGCCTGCGCGACCAGCACCTTCCACGGACGCAGCAGTCGGCGGGAAACCAGCCAAGCCCCCACCAGGCTCAGGGGGAAGAGCGCCAGCATGGCGGTCGCCACCACCGCGACCTCCTCGAGCTCCGCATTCGCCTGCTGGGGGTTCCGGAGCGATTCGACGACATCGAACGAAACCAGCGCCAGGCCGATCGCGACAAAGACGATGGCCGTATGGGCGGCCAGCCAGAGGAAGAAGCGGGTGCGGATGGATCGGTTCATGGCCGTTGCTCCTTCAGGACCAGCCCCACGCCGCGCACCGTGTGCAGGAGCGGCACGAGGCCGGGCAGGTCCAGCTTTTGCCGCAGGCGCGAGACATGCACATCCAATACATTGTCCATCGACGCCATCGACGAACGCACGTTCCACACCTCGTGCTGGATCATCTGGCGCGAGGCCACCTCGCCGCGCAGCGAAGCCAGATAGGCCAGGAGATCGAATTCGCGCGGCGTCAGGTCGACCACCTCTCCGCCCCGCGATGCGGTGCGCGTGGGCAGATCGATCTTCAGGTCGCCGACCTTCCATTGCAGGGCGCCCCGCTCGGAGTGGCGCAATTGGATGCGGATGCGGGCCAGCAGTTCCTCGAACGCAAAGGGTTTCACCAGGTAGTCGTCCGCCCCGCCCTCCAGCCCGCCCACGCGGTCGGCCAGGCCGGAGCGGGCGGTCGTGATGATCACCGGCAGCCCGGCATCGCGCAGGCGAATACGCTTGAGCAGGTCCGCGCCGTCGCCGTCGGGCAGCCCGAGATCGAGCAGGACCAGGGATGGAGGCGAATTCTCCAGGACGTCGGCAGCCTCCCGAAAGGTCGCCGCGTGGCGGCTGCGGTAACCGGCCTCCTCCAGGCCGAGGACGAGGCTCTCCGACAGCTTGGCGTCGTCCTCGACCACCAGGATCAGCGGGCCTGTATCGTTCACCATGGGAAACACTCCGGATCGATTGCGGCAAACTACCATCCAACTCGCGGCCGGGGCAATCCCTGAAACCCTACCTTACGGGAACTTCAGGTTGAAATTCTTGAACGCCCGCGAGGTTGCCGCCATCTTTCACGCATAACGAAAGGAGCCGACATGTCCGCAACCAACCTGCGTTCCACCCTTCTGGCGGCCACTACCATCCTGGCCCTGGTCCCCCTCCACCTCCAGGCCGAGGAGGCCACGGCCGCCGTGGTCTTCAAGGGAACCTCCACCCTGCACGGCTTCGAAGGCACCGTCGCATCCCAACCCTTCGAGATTGAACTCCACGAGGACCCCGCCACCGGACTGATGCACGTTTCGGCCGCCGCCACCGTCAACGTCGACGAAATGACGACCGACAACCGAAAGCGCGACAGCAACATGTTCAAGATGCTCGATGCCGCGACCTTTGCCCGGATCGAAGGACGGCTGGTGGATGCCGTGCTTCCGGCGGAAGGAACCGCGGAAGCCACGCTCCTGCTCACCATCCGCGGGGTGGCGCAGCCGGTGGCGGCCACCCTTTCGGATTGGCACCACGAAGAGGGGCAGGTTTCGTGCCGCATGACCTTCCCCGTATCGCTCAAGGCGTTCGGGCTCAAGGCCCCGTCCGTCATCGGCCTCATCCGCGTGGGCGACACGGTCGACGTCGAATGCACCATCAGGACCATCCGCCAATGAAAACCTTCATCCACCACATCGAGACCGCGCTTCCGCCCTATGCCTACCGCCAGGACTATGCCCGCGACCGCATGGTCGACTGGCTTCCCGGCAGGCGGAACCGCCGGCTGATCCACGGGATCTACGACCACTCCGGCATCGAGACCCGCTACAGCGTGCTCCCCGACTTCGCCCCCGGGGCCGAATCCGTGCTCTTCAAGGAAGACGTCAACGGCCGGATCGTCGAGCCTTCGACACAGGCCCGCAACCGCTACTTCCGCGAGCGCTCGCGCGAGCTGCTGCTCCAGGCCGGACGGCAGGCGCTGGAGCGGGCGACCGGTTTCGGCGCGGAAGACATCACCCATGTCGTTACGGTCTCCTGCACCGGCTTCTACAATCCCGGTCCCGACCTCGATCTGGTCCAGGGGCTCGGACTCGCCCCCTCGACGGAACGCTACAACATCGGATTCATGGGGTGCTACGCCGCCTTTCCCGCCCTGCGCATGGCCGACCAGTTCTGCCAGGCCCGCCCCGACGCCGCCGTGCTGGTGGTCTGCCTCGAGCTCTGCTCGCTGCACCTGCAGCTCAGCGAGGAACCCGACAGCCTGCTGGCCAACGCCCTCTTTGCCGACGGGGCGGCCGCCGCCATCGTCAGCGCCCGCCCCCTGCACCCCGGCAAGGCCGGTTTATCGATCGAATCCTTCGTTTCGGCGCTCGCCCCCGAAGGCAAGGGCGACATGGCGTGGGAGATCGGCGACCGCGGATTCGAAATCCGCCTTTCCACCTATGTCCCGAACATCATCGCCAGCAGCATCGCCCGGATCGTCGACGATATGCTGGCCGGAACGCCGTGGCACCGCCGGGATATCCACCGATGGGCCGTACATCCCGGCGGGCGGGCCATCCTCGACCGCATCGAAGGCGAACTCTCCCTGGAACCGGCGCAGATCGAAGATTCGCGCGCAGTCCTGCGCCAGTACGGCAACATGAGCAGCACCACCGTACTCTTCGTGCTCCGCCGCATGCTGGAGCACCCGGCGGAAGACGGGCCGTTCCCGGTCTGTGCCATGGCTTTCGGTCCCGGACTGACCATCGAAACCGCCCTGCTCGAATGCGTGCCGGCCCGCATGGAACAACCCAGGAGGACAACCTGTGCAGCGTCCTTGGCCTAGCCTGTTGCTGGCGGCGTTCCTTGCCGCCCCTTCGCTTCTGGCGGAGACGGTCCTGATGAAGGCCAAGGTCCCCAACGCCGCCATCCCCCAGGGCGAGGTTCGGCTCGTGCGGCGCGGAGGGGAAGCCGTTGTGCAAACCTGCCTGCAAACGCGTTTCCCGGGGCGGGTGTTCGCCAAGATCTCCGGTAGCGAACGGGAAAACTGGCCCGGCAGCGCGGAGATGGAAACCTATGTTGGAACCTTGGCCGAGGCCCTCGACCACTACCGGCAGCTGCCGGCCGGATCGATGCTGCTGATCGATTTCGTCGCCGGCCCGGAGGGGAATCGCGTCGACTTCCTCTTCCCGCCCGCCCCCGTCTGGCGGAGCCTTCCACTCTCGGCGGACTATGTCCGGAAGAACCAGGAGCATATCCTGGCCGATTCGTTCGGCAAGCAAGCCAACGAGGCCATCGCCGCCCTGCGAACCCTCCACGCGAACGGGGAAAGCCATGGAGAATAATGTCGCGCGCCATACCCTCGCCCAGCGCGCCGTGGCGCTGGCCTACGGGCTGGCCTGCCATGCCGCCTTCCTGATGGCCGTTGCGGCCATGGCCGTCTCGCTCTTCACCGGCCTGCGCTTCGGCCGCGGCCCGTTCCATGGCTGGAGCTCCGCGCTGGCCAACGGGCTGCTGCTGGCCACCTTCCCGCTCTCGCACTCCGGGTTGCTTTCCCCCGCGGGCCGACGCTTCATGGCCCGGCTGGTTCCGCTCGGTATCGGCAGCAAGATTTCGACGACGGTGTTCGTGGCGCTCTCCTCGCTCCATCTGCTGGCGGTGTTCGCCTGCTGGTCGCCGTCCGGCGTCGTCTGGTGGCAGGCGGACCCGGCTGCCACGGTGCTCCTCGCGGTTTTGGCCGGGGCTGGATGGCTGCTGCTGGGCAAGTCGATGGCCGACGCCCAGCTCGACTTCCAGCTTGGGCTGGTAGGCTGGTGGGCCGTGGTCCGCAACCGCAAGGCGGTCTACAGGCCCTTCTCCACGCGGGGGCTCTACCGCCATGTCAGGCAGCCCATCTACATCTCCTTCGCGCTGCTGCTCTGGCTCACTTCCGCATGGACCCCCGACCAGCTGGTGCTGGCCCTGGGGTGGACCGCCTACTGCGTGGCGGGCGCCGCGCTCAAGGAGCGGCGCTTCCTGCGCTATTTCGGCGATGGATTCCGAAGCTACCAGCGCGAGGTCCCCTTCTGGATCCCCCGCCTGCGGCGAAAGGTCGCCGGGACACAAACCCCGGTACACGACACCGACACCATCATCGTGGGCGGAGGCCCGGTGGGGCTGCTGCTTGCCAGCCTGCTGGGCCGGCGGGGTCTGCGCGTCCTGGTGGTCGAGCGGCGCACCAGGCCGGTTGCCGGCTCCATGGCCATCGGCATTACCCCCCCTTCGCTCAACATCCTGAAGACGATCGGTCTCGACGGCGCATTCTCGGCGCAGGGCGTACCGATCACCACCGCCAGGGTGTTCGAATACGGGCGGGTCCTCGGCGACGTGGATTTTTCGAGGTTGCCCGTGGAGCACCGCTACATCCTTTCGCTGCCGCAGTCCGAGACCATCGCCATCCTGCGCGAAAACCTGAAGACCTACCCCTCCGTCCATCTCATCGAAGGGATGGAGTTCCTCGATTGCCGGGAGGAGGCCGGCTGCGTCCTCGTCCGCCTGCAGGACAAGGAGAGTTCGGCCTTCAGCGAATTCCGCGCCCCTTATCTTGTCGGTTGCGACGGCCACCGCAGCCGTGTGCGGGCATCGGCCGGCATCCATTTTCGCGGCCGCCACTACGCGCCGCGCTTCCTGATGGCCGACTTCGAGGACCATACCGCGTTCGGCGCGGAGGCCCGGCTCTACTTCGGCCCCGGCGGTTCGGTGGAATCGTTCCCGCTCTCGAACGGGCGGCGGCGCTGGATCATCCAGAACCTCGACCCCGCAGGGGCGGAGCCTGCCGAAATCGGCAAGTCCGTGGCCCGGGAGGTGGGGAGGAGGACCGGCTTCGACCTATCGACCTCCCGCGTTTCCTTCGAAAGCGCCTTCCATCCCCAGCGGCGCATGGCCGCCACCTACGCCAAGGGACGCATCCTGCTCTGCGGCGACGCCGCGCATGTCATGAGCCCCATCGGCGGGCAAGGAATGAATACCGGCTTTGCCGATGCCGCCTGCTTGGCCGGGGCGATCGCCGGCGCCATGGCCGCACCGCGCGAGGCCCGCGCCCTGTTTTCCGCCTACACCTGCGACCGCCAGCGGGCCTTCCGCGTGGCGGCCACGCGCGCGGCGTGCGGCATGTGGCTGGGCACGCGGACCGGGACTGTCCTCTCCGGACTGCGCCGACTGTTCATCCGCAAGATTCTCCTCCAGTCCCCCGCCCGCGAGCGGCTGGCCCCCTACTTCGCCATGCTCACCATTCCCGGCAACCGGCAGCCGGCCGGAGTCGCCACCCCATGAACGCATCCGCCCTGCCCCTTGTCGACACCCGACCCTGCCCCTGGAAGACGGAGCCCATCGATTTTTCGAGGCGAGCCGCCATGCCGGAACTCATGGATATTCCCGGGTGCGACGAAGCCTTCCTGCTGCGGACGGTCGACCAGTTCGCCTCGATCAACCGGCTCGTCGCCCGCTACCGCACCATCCTCTCCCGGCTCGTGCTCGACGACATGGCCCGGGCGCCCGACCGCCCCTACCACCTCGTCGACATGGGGGCCGGGGGATGCGACATCGACGCATGGCTCCTGCGGGCCGCCCGGCGTCGCGGCCTCGACCTTCGGATCACCGCCTGCGACATCGATCCGCGCATCATCCGGCACGCCCGCGCCCGCTTCGGCGACGTTCCCGGGCTCGACATCCGCGAGCAGGATCTCCTCGGGGAACCGCCCGGCGAGGACGTCGACTATGTCTTCGCCAACCATTTCCTGCACCATCTCGAAGAGGAGCAGATCCTGCGTCTCGTCCGCCTGTGGCAACCGAGCGTCCGGCGGCGCCTCGTTTTCAGCGACCTGCTCCGCAGCCGCTGGGCTTACCTGGGCTTTGCCCTCCTTTCGCTGGCCTACCGGCGCAGCTTCGCCCGGACCGACGGGCTCATCTCCATCCGCAAGGGATTCCTGCCCGGGGAACTGGCCCGATTGGCCGAAAAAACGGCGGGTTCCGGCTCCTTTTCCGTCGGGAAGCGGCTCCCCGGCCGGACGGTGCTTTGCATCGATGGCGGGGCCTCCGATTTGGCAAAAAAACACTAGACTTGCCAGGGGGCTTCCCCTATACATTCCCCTCTTTTGCGCGACCCGGCCGGTCGCCTTAATCTGCAAATTGACAAAACAAGCGGTGAACCATGCCTAAGACAAAGACCAAGAAATGCGCGGCCAAACGGTTCCGGGTAACCGGCACCGGCAAGCTGAAACGCAACCACATGGGCGGCAGCCATATCCTGTCGAACAAGAACCGCAAGCGCAAGCGCACCCTCCGCGGTTCCGAGATCGTCGAACATGCGGACATGAAGCGCATCACCCCTTTCATCTAGTTCCCGGAGATTGAACCATGCCAAGAGCAACCAACGCACCGGCTTCGCGCCGGAGAAGAAAGAACCGCCTGAAGCTGGCCAAGGGCTTCCGCGGATCCCGCAGCAAACTTTTCCGCATGGCGACCGAGTCGGTCGACCGTGCACAGGCGATGGCCTATGTGCACCGCAAGCACAAGAAGCGCAACTTCCGCAACCTGTGGATCGTGCGCATCAACGCCGCCTGCCGCATGAACGGCATCAGCTACAGCCGATTCATCGAAGGTTGCGCCAAGGCCGGCATCGCCCTCAACCGCAAGGTGCTGTCCGAGATCGCCATCCACGATCCGGCCGGGTTCACCAAGGTAGTGGAAACCGCGAAGGCCAAGCTCGCCTAGGCGTGCGACCCTGCCTTTTGCGAAGAGCGTCCTTCCAGGACGCTCTTTTTTTGCATCGAGGATCGACGGAATCCTGCCGTCGACGATCCCTCAACCGCGCAGCTCGGTGGAGCTGATGTCTTCCCGGAATTCGGATTCGGGAACGGGGATGAACAGGCTATCGAAACCGGCGGGGATGCGGAGCGCGTCCACCCCGAGGAAACGGCCCTGCCGGATCCGACCCGCCACCACGAACCGCACCCGCTGCTCCAGGAACCGTTCGAGCATGGCCGGCACATCGGCGTGGTATTGGGGATCGAGCAGGCGTTCCGCGGTGTCGAACCCCATCGCGAACCATGCCCCGGGAAGTACCCGGGCCTTTTCGGCAAAGGTCGGGGCGCAGGTGAGGAGGACGCGGTAATGCGCCGGGATCGACGCCAACCGCCGCTCGACCTCCCGGGCATCGAGCGCGGGCTTGTCGACATTGGTGATCGAAAGTTCGAGCAGGCCGGGCCGTCCCGTCGCCCGCTCCGCCGCCTCCAGCAATCCCGCATGCCCGCGATGGAAGGGGTTGAACGATCCGGGAAGCAGGACCGGTCCGGCAGGCAGTTCCCCGCCTCGGGGAAGCAGATAGGGGATTCCACCCGCCGCCAGCCGTTCCAACCCGCGTCTCATGGAGCGATTCCCATGCATTCGCCAATGAACAACAACCATGCATCGGACACGGCTGCCTCCTGCTCCAGCCGCGGGGCCGGTTCCAGTTCGAGCAACCGCACCTGCTCGGCGGTGCGGGTCCTGACCCCGAACCAGGCCCGGTCGGCTCCCCGACGTTGGCGGCTGGTCTGCAGCGCCGCCGTACAGGCAATGCCCATGATCGGCACGATGCCCTCGGCGAGGGTAAAGACGAGGGCCCGCTCGTAGGCGCGGCCCGCCATGGTCTTGGCGGCCTCGGGCGAGCAGGCGGATCCGGGCTGTTCGCCCAGGTAGTCGAACATGGCCCGCACGCTGTACGGCACCTGGGCCTCCAGCACGAAGCGGCTGGCTCCCGGGTGCGACAGCAGGGCATGGATTGCTCCGGTACCACCCCCGCTGGCTACCAGGCAAGCCCTGTGGCCGGAGGCCTGGATCGCTTCGATCAGCTCTTTCCGCTCGTCCGGCATCGGCCTATCCGTCGATGACGCTGACTTCCTCGATGACGACCGCCTCTACCGGCACATCCTGGAACATGCCGCGACGCCCGGTGCGCACGCCCTTGATGGCGTTGACGACCTCCATGCCCTCGACGACCCGGCCGAAGACGCAGTAGCCCCATCCATCCTGCCCGGGATAGTTGAGGAAGGCGTTGTCGTTGACGTTGATGAAGAACTGGGCGCTGGCGCTGTGGGGCGCGGAGGTGCGGGCCATGGCGATGCTTCCGATGGCATTCTTCAACCCGTTGCTCGCCTCGTTCTCAACCGTGCGCGGGGCGGGCTTCTGGCTCATGGCTTCATCGAAGCCTCCCCCCTGGATCATGAATCCATCGATGACCCGGTGGAAGATGGTGCCGTTGTAGTGACCGGACGCCACGTAGCCCAGGAAGTTCTCAACGGTCTTGGGGGCCTTGTCGGGCTCGAGTTCGATCTTGATGTCGCCCTCGGAGGTTTTCATCAGAACCATGACGGTATTCCTTTCGGGTTGGGGTTGGGTTGTCGCTTCGAATTCCTGGATCATCTCCAGCGGGTCGCGCTGGTGGACCGTATGGCAACCGGCCATGACGCCGGCCACGATCAGCAGCAATGCGCAATGTCTGTCCATGGCGTCTCCTTTGCTTGCGGTATGGGGTAAAAAAACTATTGGTCTCCGAGAGGCTTGTCGATACAGTTTCCCGCTCATTTTGGAGCGATGCATGGGAAACGGGAAACAGATCCGCAGGACATTGCGGCGGCCATTCGAGACGGGCGGCTTCCAGATGCTTCGGCTTCTGGTCCCGTTGCTTCCGCGCCGGGCGGTCGTCGGCCTCTCGCGGCTGGCGGGGAGGATTGCGATGGGGCTGCCGCTTCGTGAAAAGCGCATCGGCCTCGCCAACCTCGACGCCGTGTTCGGCGCGACCCGTACACCGACCGAAAAGCGCCGGATCCTACGCTTGTCGTTCGCGACCTTCTGCCAGACCATGCTCGACGTCTTCTGGTTCTCCCGCAACCCGTCCCGCCGCATCCTCCGTTTCGTTACGTTCGAGAACGGCCCGCTGAAGGACGCCTTCTTCGCGGAAAAACCGGTCGTGTGCATCACGGCGCACATGGGGAGCTGGGAATTGCTGGGCCAGACCTGCGCCCTGATGGGGATCGACCTGGCCAGCATCGCCGCCACCGTCAAGAATCCGATCGTCGACCGCATCCTGATCGGGCAGCGGGAGCGGACGGGACAGACGATCATTCCTCAGAAAGGGGCCCTCAAGACGCTGATCGCCCGCTTCCGCCGCAACGGGAAGGCGGCCTTCGTGCTCGACCAGAACACCAGCGAACGCGAAGGCGGCATTGTGGTCGACTTCCTCGGCCTGCCGATGCCGGTCTCCTCCGCCCCGGCGGCCCTGGCCTACCGCACCGGCACCACCATCATGCTCGGCTTCTGCCTGCCTGAGCCGGGAGGCCGCTACCGCATCCGCATCACCCAGGCCATAGAACCCCCACCCTTCGCCAAGGAAACCGATGCCGACGCGGTGGCGCGGGAGCTGACCCAGCGGATCCAGGACGGCATCTCGGCCGAAATCCACCGCCGGCCCGAATGCTGGCTTTGGTCCTACAAGCACTGGCGGCGCCTTCCGGGCAAACCTTATCCGGCCAACTACCCGGCCTACTAATAAACTTGGACTTGGCCCGGCCTGGGTCTATGGTCTCGTGGAATTTCCCGGAGTTGCATCCATGTCGACCACCTCCAACCGCATCAAGGAGCGGATCAATTTCTGCATCAAGGGCGAACTCTGGGAGCAGATCCCCCGGTTCTTCGAGGAGCTGCACCCTGCCGACATCGCGGAAATCATCAACCACGCCCCCGCCAATGCGCAGAACAAGCTCTTCGAACTGCTGCCCGACGGCATCAAGCCCGACGTGCTGGCCGAACTCGACGACCAGGCCGGCGCCGACATCCTGGAAGAGCTGACCGACGAGCAAATCTCGGATATCGTCGAGGAGATGGCGCCGGACGACGCTGCCGACCTGCTCGGCGAACTTGAAGGCGAGCGCAGCCAGGACATCCTTGAACTGATGCCGGACGCGGATTCCGACGAGGTCCGCGGCCTGCTCCAGTACGAAGAGGATACCGCCGGCGGCATCATGACCACCGACTTCGTCGCCGCGCGCGCCACCATGACGGCGGCCGAGGCGATCGAGTACATCGGTTCGCTGGAACTCGACGAGCCGGTCTACTACGCCTATGTCGTCGACGAGGAGGGGCACCTCGAGGGCTTCGTGGAGCTTTGGGAACTGCTCAAGCGGAACCACCGCAACAGGAAGCTCGCGGAACTGGCAAAGCACGAATCGATCGTGGTCCATACCGACACCGACCAGGAAGAGGTGGCGCGGCTGGCCTCGAAGTACGACCTGAGCTCGCTGCCCGTGCTCGACTGGCAGAATAAGCTCGTCGGCCGCATCACCGTCGACGACATCATGGACGTCATAGAAGAGGAAGCGTCGGAAGACATCTTCAAGCTGGCCGGTTCGAGCGACGTGGAACTGGAGGACACCACTCCGCTGCAGGCCTGCAAGGCGCGACTGCCCTGGCTGCTCATCACGCTGGTGTCCGGCTTCATCAGCAGCCTCATCCTGAAAAGCTTCGTCAGGCACCTGTCCACCGCCGAAATCCTGGCGCTGAGCTTCTTCATCCCGATCATCATGGGCATGGGCGGCAATACGGGCATCCAGTCCTCGACCCTGATCATCCGCGGGATCGCCCTGGGAATCAGCCACAGCCGCAGGATCACCCGCATCCTGCTCCACGAGATTACCGCCGGCGCCAGCATGGGTGTCATCTGCGGCAGCGTCATCGGTCTTTGGGCGCGTTTCGTAATCAGCCATGGCGACACGCCGGTGGCCACCAGCCCCTCCTACCTCGCCGTCACCGTGGCCATCGCCCTCTTCACCGCCATGTCGTTCGCGGCGGTCTTCGGCGCGGTGGTGCCCGTCCTGCTCAACCGCATGCGGGTAGACCCCGCCGTCGCTTCCGGCCCCTTCGTAAGCGCTTCGAACGACATCTTCGCCCTGCTGATCTACTACGGCGTCACCCTGCTGATGATCCAGGCGAACCACCTAGCCGGAGCCTGACCGTGATCGTCAAGACCACCGCCATTCCGCTCGCCTACTATCCCTGGTCCAGCACGTCGCGCATCGTGCATTGGCTGACGCGGACCCATGGCAAGGTCTCGACGCTCCTCAAAGGGGCCCTGCGACCGAAGAGCCCCTTCCTGGGCGAATACGACCTGTTCGGCACCAGCGAACTCCTCTTCTTCGCCCGGCGCGAGGAAGCCCTGCACACCGGCAAGGAGTGCGCCCTCCTCCGGCGGCGCGGCGCCTTCCACACCGACTGGCGGGCCATGCAGGCCGCCTCCTACATCGCCTACCTCTTCGACCGCGCAACCCCCGACGAGGCCCCCCAGCATGGACAGTTCGAATATTGCGAGGAACTCCTGGACCTGGCGGCCGAGCATGGCCGCCACCCCCTCTTCCTCGGCTGGGCGGAACTCGACTTTTGCTCGCACATGGGACAAGCCCCCCGGCTGGACCGCTGCATCCTATGCGCGGAGACGGCCCCCCAACGGTTTTGCGCGTCGCAGGGCGGCGTCGTGTGCAGCGGCTGCGCAAAGGTGCGCCAGCTTCCCACGCTCCCCTGCCCGGCCGATGTGCTGGCCATTCTTCGGGGATGGCAGCGGGCGGGGCATCCCGGGCTGGTGGCTCGGACGCGGCCCGATCCCGGGCAGTTCGCCGCGCTGAACGCCATCATGGCCACGTTCATGGCCTACCAGTTCAACGTGCAGCCCGAGCACAGGGCCGCCGCCCTCGTCATGCCATGAAACCGAACAAGCCCAGAATCGCCTTCATCCACCGCTACGGACTGGAAGGATGGATATGCTGCGGCGGACACGCCGTTCCCGCCATCGTCGACCGGCTCTCCGATACCGCGGAGATCCATTTCTACGGCCCGAAAACCACCGAAGCCGCGGACCCCGGCCTGCGCGCCAGGCTCCACATGCACGAACTGCCCTACACGTGGAACCGCGCCAACCCGAGGGACAAGATCACCAAGACCCTCCCTTGGTACCTCTTCCTGCCACTCGTCGGCCTCCGTTGCCGTCTGGATGGGACCGCCCTGGTCTGGAACGATGAAACCGTCCCCTTCACCGCACCGATCCTGCGTCTCTTTTTCGGCCCCAACGTCGCCATTACGGTCATGGACTTTTTCGCCCGCATATACACCGAGAAGCATCCCCGGCTCCATTGGCTCCGCGATCTTGTCGAGCGCATCGACTTCGCCGCGTGGCGCAAATTGCCCCTGATCTTCACCAAGGTGCTCTACACCCAGGAATTCCTCGCCGAACGCGGAATCCCCAAAGAAGTCATGCACCTCTACCGCAACCCCGTAGACCACGCCAAATTCCATCCGGTCGACGACGCCACGCGCAGGGCGACCCGTACCCGCTTTGGATTCACCGAAGACGACATCGTCCTCACCCACCACGGCATCCTGCACCCCAACAAGGGCAACGACTGGTTGCTTCGTCGCGTCGCCGAACTCAGGGACACGGCACCCCGTCTCAGATTCCTTCTCATCGGCAACGGGCCGGAGATGGCGAACCTCCAAACGCTCGCCCGCGGACTCGGCATCGCCGACCGGGTCGTCTTCGCCGGCTGGCTCCCATCCGAAGAGGCATTGAACAACGCCCTCGCCTCCGCCGATATCGGCCTCGTCATGCGGATCGGACAGGAGACCGACCACTTCCATATGACCGACACCCTCGCCCACGAAATGGCCTGCGGCAAGCCGATCCTCGCTGTCAACCTCCGTGGCATCGCCGAAGTCATCCGCGACGGCGAAAACGGCTACCTCTTCTCCCACGAATACCCAGAGGATTTCACCGATCGCATTAAGCACCTGATAGAGCATTCATCAGAATGCAGGAACCTAGCCATCGCCGCCCATTGGGTTAGTAGTACGGAAAACAATTTCGAAAACATAGCCGAGATAGCGGCAGATCGTTTAGGGAACCTTATTAAATCTCCATGAACTATCTGGATAAATACAAGGTTGGTTCCATGCTTTTCCGAACCCTATCGGAAGGCAGGATGAGACTCAAGGCACTGGGCAATGCATTCCTGTTCGATCATGCCCCGCCGGATTTCGTTATCGAAATCAGCCAATATGTGAGTCAACACCGCAATGCGCTTTTATTTACCACCTTGTCGGGAACTTTTGATCTCAAGGTGCCTGATTCACCCATTATCCCAGAATCAGCCCGGGGCGTGCTTGCCAAGGATGAGCACATCACCTTCCCACAGACGTTTGTCGCCAGCATTCCCAATGCCCGAGTCCTAGGCGATGGTACAGTGATCGTTGGTGACAACGCCATTCTATCCAATACGACCACGGATTTCCACCGGAAGATGGAGCACCACCACTTGCTCTATAGCCTCAAGCTCCCAAAACCGGAAGCATACAACGGCCGGTTAGCCGTGATCGCTTCACCCGGAAGCGACAACTATTTCCATTGGACGTTGGACTCCATTCCGCGCTTCCACCTCCTTGAACACTTCAGCAACCATATCGATGGCTATTATGTGAACACGCGGCACTCTTTCCAACGCGAATGGCTAGAGTGGATTGGAATCCCGCGAAATCGCATTATTCCCGCGTCAGAAAACCGTCACATTATCGCATCGGAACTTATTGTTCCTTCGTTCGCAGGCCTACCCGGCCTACCTACCGCGCAAGGGATTGATTTTATCAGATCGTTCATGCCTCCTGCTGCCCCCAGCGAAGGACGGCGCATATATGTCTCTCGAGCAGACGCCCGCCGGCGACGCATCGTAAACGAAGAGCAGATTCTTCCACTGCTTAGAGCGCATCGCTTCGAGGTTGTTAAACCCGGGACCATGACCGTATGCGAACAAATGAGGGTGTTTGCCGACGCAACAGCTGTCATATCCCCCCACGGTGCGGAACTCACCAACCTGGTCTACTGCCGACCGGGCACAGGTGTTCTTGAAATCCTATCACCCTATTACCTCAATCCATGCTTCAGGTTGCTTTCGGGCATGACCGGACTGCGACACACGGCCCTGGTTGGCGATGGAGGGGCGAGCGTTTTGAAGCGTCAACTGGACGCACATCACGTATGGTCAAATATTAAGGTTGATCTCCCGAAGCTGGAGCACGCACTATCGTTGATGTAGTCGGTGGCGGTGAAAAACATGGATGAAAAATTCAACATTGCAATTGTCGGAGGATCTCTTTCAACCCGCGGCGGAGGAGCTCCGCGCTCCATGGCGCAACAAGCTGCCATCCTGGACAAGAGCGGACATCATGTTGAACTGTTTGTCGGTTTCAGCCGGAAATACCCCCTTACAAACAATCAGTTCGGATGCGCTGATTGCACTATTCATGCGTCTCAACTTTGGGGGCCGAGTGTACTCGGCTTTTTCCCCAGATCCCTACTTGCCCTTTGGAAGAAAGCAAGGGACTTCGACTTTATCCACCTGAACGGAGCATGGAACCTGACTACAGCCATCGCCTCGAGAATTGCTCGAAGAAGGGGCGTCCCCTATATCATTACGATGCGCGGCCATTTTGGCGCGTACCATTTCCGGCGCCTGCCGATGCTAAAAAAGATTATGTTCAGCCTGATTGAGATACCCAACATCAGACATGCGTTCGCAATGCACGCTACCGCGCGCTGGGAAGTTGAAACATCGAGCACAGTTTTGCGGCATAGTCGCAACACTGTGATCATTCCAAACCCCGTGGACCTTGCCGATTTCAGGCAGCCGCCTACACGGCACGATGCTAGGCAACTTCTTGGCTTGCAGGACTCCGACTTCCACATTGTGCATCTCGGACGGCTGGCTAAACAAAAAAACATTCCCTTTCTGATACGGGCATTTGCCCAGGCCAAGCTCGGCAAAAAGGCCTATCTCACGTTGATCGGCCCGCCCGAAGCCCGCCTGAAGAAAACACTGTTCCGCATGGCGACTCAACTAGATGTGCAAGATCAAATCCGCTTCATCGATTTCGTATCGGGCACGGAGCGCTGCAAATGGCTTGCCGCAGCAGATCTTTTTGCACTGCCCTCGTTCGATGAAAATTTTTGCATCGTGGCTGTGGAAAGCGTCGCCAGTGGCACCCACTGCCTCCTGTCGCCACACGTTGGCGCGGCAGAATTTCTTCCCCAAGACATGCTCACAGTATGTGAACTCGACCTTGGAAAATGGGTTCATGCATTGCATGAGTTGGCGGCTTCACGGAAACTGCAACGAATTCCGCAACCGGGTACATTTACTCAATTTTCAACCGGCTCGGTGTTGCAAGCTTGGCAACAGCTGTATCGTTCTGACAGGTAAAGTAGCTTATGAGCATCCATATGCCAGATATGAAAACGGTCCAGAACGAATACGACGCTTTCTTGTCGAAAGCTGTCGAGCTGGATTCACCATATGGATCCAACACCATCGCAACCTATCTTAAGGCTTACAGGGAACGGATATGCTCCCAAATCATGGTCCAGCTTGCTGTCGTATGCAAAGCCAGAACCCCAGCCAAACGCATGTTGTCGCTAGGCGGGTGGCCTGGCGTGGCGCCGATCATGCTCAACCGGCTAACAGGTATAGAATCGACTTTGGTTGACCATCCGGCCCTATTGACAGGAGTCATGGGCCAGTTTTATTCGGCGCATGGAATCAAAGCCGTTGAATGCAACTTTTCTGACATTGCCGTAGAGCCACTCCCCCTTTCGGGGGGGTACCAACTGATCGAATGCTGTCAATGCATTGAGCATTGGAATTTCAGCCCCATCCCCATGTTTAAACAGATCTTCTCCCAGCTTTTGTCAACCAACGGGGTTTTCTTCATTACGGTACCCAACGCGGTCAGCTTGTACCGGAGAGCGTCCATCGTTGTCGGGCGAACGCCATACCCTGCAATGCAGTCCTTCATCGAAGTGGACGAAAACAAACCTGGCGCCGAAATCTCCCCCCATTGGAGGGAATATACGCGCAAGGACATGGAACAACTCATCCTATATTGCGGCGGTCGGAGCATGGACATCCGTACGAAAACGTACTCGATTAACGCAATGAAAAACTGGCAGCACAGAATTTATTCCCTGTTCAGCAACTTGCACCCCTCACTACGCGAGAATATCGAAGCAGTCTGCTCAACTGAGGCTCGGATATCATTTGATCGCCTCGATATAGATTGATTGCGGCTTGTAAGCTCCCCCATCTTCGCCAAGGTCGAGCCCTAAAGCACTCCAGCCAACAATATGGCTATGCCGATAATCCATGCTTTCCACCTTCCTGAAACCCGACTTCAGAAGGATCTCCGCCAGATTGATCTCATCGTACATCCACTGGTGCGTCTCGCCCCTATGACGCGCATCACCGAAAATTTTGTTTTCCAACCATCGACGCAATGGCTTTTGGCGGCTGGTGCCATAAGATTCCTTTCTGACGCATTGCTCAATTATCCTTCCTATGTATTGGTCATGAGTCGCACACAAGGAAGTATCAACCAAGCAAAGAGAGCAATGTTCGACATATTGCATAACCAACGCATGGAAGTCAGGCACGACAATACGATGCACCCCTCCAGCCTTTAGAACGCGCCGGACATCAGCCATGAAAGGCGCCACATGCTCCCTGTCCAGATGCTCAAGCAAATGGCAGTGATATACTGCATCCACCGACCCGTCGGGAAAGGGAATTCCCTTGGATAGATCATGGACAAGAATATTTTCGCCCAACGAAGCGAACTCCCGCAAGCGTTCGCCAGACAGAAAGAGTGGCGCTATCCCGCTTCCAAAAAATGATCGTCTTAACCGCAAGGCAACTGACCAATCAATGTTGATAACAGCAGGATCGGGAGAAGATTTGCCTCCGCACCCCAAATTCAATATGCTCATTTGGTCTCCTCCATACACATTCGTTTCAATGAAGTGTCCTCGAAAGCACAACCTTGGCTGCCAGAACGAGCTTGGGTATCGCACCCCAACCCCAACGATTGAACATCAGGCCCACGGTTCGCAAATAGCTCCTAGGCATAATGTACCTTCGCATGAACGCTTCGAATGCGGCATTTTCCTCGATTTCCGTCTCTTGATCAAATGAAGCAGGCCCAACGTCAACAGGTAGATTCAGAAATGGGTCATAGACCTGCGTATTATATCCACCATGGTCACCTATATTTGAGATCATGTTGCCAGAAGGATAGAGTACCAGGTATTTTTTCTGGAACATGCAGTATGCCCACTGGGCATCCCAACGAAGCAGAGAAAGTTTCCGCATTCTTCTATACAACTGCTCAAAACGCCGCGCATAGCGCCGAGCAAACAACTCCCCAAGACAACCGGAAGCGATAAAGGATTCCAACTGGTCCATTTTGTGATCCGCCTGCAACCAGACTCTTCGCCATGTTGCAAGCCCCCATATCTGAGGATAACGGGAAACAATGCAACGGCTGCCAAGTCCCACCCTCCCCTTACTAAAAAAGGGGACCACGTTGGCTCCTGAAATCATGCCTATTCGCGGATCATCCGAGTATTTGTCCAACAAGCAACGGCAAAGCTCGAAATATCGTGGGCTAGGCAAACAATCCTCTTCAAGTATTAGCCCCTTGTCTTCATGCATGAAGAACCAGTCCAGGGCTTCCTTTATGAACCGATTAGGCCCCAAGTTTGCTTTCTTGAAAAGGGTTTCCACGCTGCATGGCCAATCGATGGAATCGCCAAGGTAGCAACGTATTTGCGCATTGGCTTCTTCTTCCTCACGATGTCCTGTTCGGGCGCCATCGATGGCCAAGTACAGTCGGGCGGGCTGTTGCTCGCGAATTCGCTCAAAAACCCGCTTCGCGACAGCGAGGCGACTAAATGGGATGAATAGTATCGGTAAATCTCGGCACATAATCAGTATGCAATTAAAACCAGATCCGCCAATGGCGTCGCCATTTCCGATCGCCGGATGGCAAACCGATAGCCCAAGTCCAACTTCTCCAGGTATGGCTTTACGTCGAAAAAATCCCGAGCTCTATGGTATATGCATATGCACAAAATTGGTTTCTGCTCCTTGATGGTCGCCATTGCCCCCTCAATGGCTTGTGTTTCAAATCCTTCTATATCCATTTTTATCAGCCCTACATCGAGCCGATGCACGCGTACTTCATCGTCAATGGTGCCAATACTCACGGTTCCGCTACTGGCCTGCGCGGTATCCTTCAATTCCATTCCACTTGAAAAGGCTTGCTTCTCGCAATCGCCCATGCCTTTCCTTACCGGAATTATTTTTCCCTCCAACCTATTTGAACTGACGAATCGGCAGAGTTGATCATAAGCCTCGCGATTAGGTTCATAGGAAAGTATTTGCTGCGGCCCGAATACTTCCCAGAACATGCATGCCGTATCCCCATTGAAGGCTCCCACATCCATAATGACTTTTTTCGACAGGTCGCATCTCATCGCATCCAACAGATCACGCATGCCATATCTGCTAAAAAACAGGTATGGATCAAAAAAAGCTGAGTTTTTGTAGCTATGGATACTCTTGCGCACGTGCGCTTTGTTCTCCATATACATTGCTTGCTCGGCAAGATCATTATGGCACCACGCTTCGTTCAAGGGCAGGAAATACGGGCATTTCCCCCCGATGAGATAGCGTTTATACAGAGCAATGGTTCTGTCTACATAGGAGCACGAAATCTGGTCGAGCCCGCTTCTTAGGGCGGCGGTTTTTTGCTCTACGGAAAAGAATTTGAAATAATCCTCCCAAAAATCTATCCAAATACTTTTAACCAATTCGCGATCCCATATTTTACGATTCCATTCCCTGCGGACAGATGCCCTGGCTTCCAGCAGGAAACGACGGGCCTCCCATGGAAGCAAGGATCGCATCATGTCTGTTGCCGAATTCATCATAGATGCCGTGCCTTAAACTACAAACCGGGTCGATTACCAGTGCTTCCTAGGGGGGCTATGCCCATTGCCCCATGGATGCCGCCTCACTCCCGCAACAATCACTGCCGTCGTGGCGAGCAGGGCCGCCACGTTGGTGGCGAGGGAGAAGCCGATCACGTGGTAGACCGATGCATGGAACCAGTGGACGCCGGCAAGGTAGGCCAGGCCGCAGGCCACGACAACGGCGAGCTGCTTGAAGCATCGCTGCGCGAGCAGCAGGAAGACATTGATATTGAGTAGCGTCGCGGCGGCCATGGCCACCGCCATCCAGCGGGTCCAGGAGAGGATTTCCGGACCGGTGCCGGCCTTGGGGAAGAGGATGTGGAGCATGGGGCCGGGCACGAGGATGCACAGGAACAGGGAGGCGCCCACCAGGCCTGCCGTGTACAGCTGCGAGCGCAGGTAGATCCGCCGGTGCTCGGCGGTGAACGATTGGGCCGACGATACCTTGGGGAACATCGCCATGGCGACGGACGCCGCCATGAAGGCCACCATGCGGCCCAGCGTCGCCGCATAGGCAAAGTCGGTGTTCTCCGGCAGATAGTGCTTCACCAGCACCACATCGCCCGTCATGAGGATGGCGGCGCTGACCTGGATGAGGAAGCATTGCGCCAGATAGAGCCGCAGGCTGGGCACGGATCCTTGCCCGGCATCCTTGTTCCGAAGCATGGACCGCAATGGGATCAACCCGACGAGCAGCGCCAGATACAATCCGCCGACATGACCCAACAGCGCCCAGCCGCAGGCCGGGACCATCACCGCCACCAGCAGGGCTCCAAGCGCTACCCGGGAAACCGAGTTTCCGATGCTCGCAATCGAAGTCCAATCGAACCGTTGCAGCCCCAGCAGCACCCCGCCCACGACCGGCGCCACGAAGATGGCGGGAAGCGCCGCCGCGGACACCACCACCGGGGCGATGCGTTCCAGGTGGAAGAATGCGGCAATCGGCCGGGCAAGCAGGGCGCAGGCCGCGGCGGACACGAAGGATACGCCGCCCGTGATCAGCAGCCATTTCAACAGCAACCGCCCCACCACCCCCAGGCGCCCTTCCTGCACGAGCAGGGCGACATAGTGGTTCAGCGCCGTGGAGAGCGTACCCAACGGCCGGGCCACGATGGCGAAAAGCGCCAGGAAGGTCGCCAGCAGAGCGTATTCCGCGCCGGGCAGAGAACGGCCGACCACCATCTGGTAGCCGATATTCGCGAACGAGGTGATGATCGAGGCGCTGAAGAGCAGCGCGGCATGGCGGAAGAGCTGGTCGCGCAACAGGAATTCCACGGGCTTTGCGAGGAAGCGGTCGTACCAGCCCACAACGAAGCTGAGGGGAGAATAAAGCAACCGCATGCGCACGACCGCGCAGAACATTTCGAAAGACGTGTTCATGATCCGCACTTTCGAGCCGGCCACATCGTTCCAAACCGTCGGTTCCTCCTGGATGCGATAGCCATGCCGCTTCAACTGGTAGAGGAGGTCGACATCGAATGCAAAGCGCGTGATGCCGATCCGGGGCAGGATGGCCTTCCACGCGTCGGCCCTGAAAATCTTGGCGCCGCACTGGGTGTCGACATACCGCAGACCCAGCACGACGCGAATCAGCAGATTGAAGAGGCGCGACGAGAGCAGCCGCAGCCCCTTCTGCTGCACGCTGACCTGCGCGCCCCGCTTCCATCGCGAGGCAACGACCCCGTCGCTGGAGGCAGCCACACGATAGAGTCGCTCGAACTCCTCCGGCGCGGTGGCCCCGTCGGCATCGACAAAGCCGACCCACTCCCCGCTAGCCGCCTTCGCACCAAGAATGATTGCCCCGCCCTTCCCTATTCGGCCCGCCTCCTCGATCACCCGGATCTGGGGGAAGTCGCCGGCGATCTCCCGCGCAACAGCGGCCGTGCGGTCCGTTGATCCGTTGACGACGACAAGCAGTTCGAATCTGTCGCCAAGGGCTCGGGAAAAATGGGTTGCGTAGTGCGTCAGGACCGGCGGCAGCCGCGCCTCCTCGTTGTAGGCGGGAATGATGATGGACAGGAACCTAGTCATGCACAGCACTTCCCCTGCGGTCCGTGGCGACCACCACCAGACCGCCCAGCGCCAGCACTACCCCAAGCCCCTGGACCATCAGCCCGGGCGACCATGCGGAGCAGCCGAAACGGACCTCGTGCGCCCCCGCTGGCACCCACACGCCCATCGAGAGCCCGTTGCAGCGCAGCAACGGTTGATCTACGCCATCCACGAGGACCTTCCAGTTGGCTTGGTAGTATTGCGTAAAGAGAACAATGCCCGGCTTCGCCGCTTCCACATGAAGGACGGCGCCGCCAGCATCGTACCCGGCCGGTTCGAGCGCCTGGCAGGGGGCGGAAACGGTTTCTGCACAAGGCGGCGCATCGGCATCCGACACCAGTACGCTCGTCAACGGATTGAATTCCGGTCGGACCAGTTGATCGTAGACCGCCGATGGATCCACCGTGCGCCATCCGGAAAACAGCGCGAAGCGGGGAATGCTGCCGGCCACTTCCATCACGACCTGGTCCTGGGGCGAGGATGGAGCCGCCAACGGCTGCACCCCGGTGGACTGGTCGGCGTTTTGGACGAAGCGGTAGTACATCGCCGGTTTGAACATCACGGGGTCAACCTGCCCCGCAATGCCGGCCGGGCCGAGCGCATAGCGGATGGACGCAAGCTGGAAGAGCCTGCGGTAGTCGCGTCCCACGGTCTCCAGGAACTGCCGATAGTCCGCCTCCATGCGCGGCATCTGCCAGATGTTGAAGCTATGGATTCCGTGGTACGGAAAGTCCGTGGAGAGCCACTGGTTGTAGACCCCCTGCTGATCGAAGAGATAGATGCGGTCCTCGCCCTGGTGCTCTTCAAGGAAATCCACAACGGCGTTGCCGTTGCGCAACGCTCCAAGCCGGGTGGTCGAAAAGTAGCGCGAGGTCAACCAAGCACTGTCGAGGGCCACGGCCGCCAGGGCTGCCAAGCCGATCATCCCGGCAGCGCGACGATCCCACCGCAGCACGGCAAACAGCCCGCCGCCAAACAGCAGGGCCATGATGCCGGCGTGGAACCAGGCCGATGCGATGTTGGTTACGATCACCGGCGCATATTGTCCCCACCCCTGCGCCACGAACCGCCGGATCGCCGAATCCGGCAACGCCCAGTGGATCAGCGCATCGACCAGCATGAGGACCGCCAGGCCCGTTCCGGCGATGGCGGCCCGCTTGAGCGCCTTGCTTCCCAGCGAACCTCTCACCAGTCCGTCGAGACCTACGGCCGCCAGCAGGCCCGCCACGATCTGGAACACATGGAGGAACTTGATGGGTGCCCGGATGTTGTTCACCAGCGGCAGGTGGTAGAAAAGGCGGTAGAGGGGCGAATACTTGCCGGCGGACAAGGCAAGTGCCGCCAGGGCGGCTGCACTCCAGAAGAAGACCAGCGGGGCGAGGCCGTCTCCCTCCTTGCACTTTTTCCAGGCAACTACCAAGGCCAGGGCACAGAACAGGAAGGGCAGGACGCCGATGTAGATGGAGTCGAGCCGGAAGTTGCGGAACCCCTGCTTTTGCGCAGCCCACTCGGCGGACTGGCCGACCGCCCCCCAGTAGGGCCCTTCCGGATCGTTGGTGCGCCATCCCGCATAGCCCGGGGCGACGAGGTCCGGCCACTCGGCCGGAACCATGCTCCATTGGGTGATGAAGTTCCACTTTTCCTGCGGATCGGACTGCACCGCCGCCGCGTCGCCGACATTGCGGGAATAGGCGTTAAGGGCCGTCGATGCCGAGAGCATCAATGCGACAAGGCCCACGGGCAGCAGAACGGCAATCCAGCGCTTCCAGTCGGCAAGACTGGACTGGATGAGCCTGAACAGGACATAGGCACCGAGAAAGATCCCGAACAACAGGGCGACATCCTGCTGCTCGAGCAGCATCCATCCCACCGTGCCACCGCCCAGCATGGCATAGCCCCATGCCGTGCGCCGCCGTGCGCGAAGGGCCTTTTCGAGCAGGAACAGCGACAAGGTGAAGAGCGCCGCCACGCTGAGTTTCGTGTCGTGCCCGGCCGGAGCCAGCGTGATGGATCCCATCCAGAAAGCGGTCGTCGCACCGAAGGCCGCCGACCACCAGCCGATGGACCAGAGCCGCAGGAAGGCGACCAGCGCCAGGGACCCCGCGACCAGGTAGAGCGGATAGACCAGGTCGTTGACCACGTGGGCCGGCAACAGGCTCAGGAGGATGTTCTTGGTTTGCATCGTGGCCGTGGCGGCGGTACCGAGCAGCGGCGTGGCGCGATGGAAGCCCGCAAAACCCTGCGGCAGGGCATCCTTCACGGCCTGGAGGATCCCCACGTTCGCGTCGGAGGCCGAGAAGATCCGGTTCGGTCCCAGGGATTCCCGGAAAACCAGGAGCGACAGGGCAATGAAGAAGAGCGCAACGCCCAATCCCGCTCCCGAGGCTTTGAGTTTCATCGGCAATCCCATTGTTCAGCATCGATCCCCGGGTCGCGACACACCGGAATGAACCGGCAGACAGTTAACGCCATTGCACCAAGGCAAGTCAACGCAACAGCTCCGCCAGCGTCCACTCTTCGGGCGGCGGTCCGAACAGGACCGGCTGGTTGAACGGGGCCATCCGGAAATGGTTGGTGCCGGGCTGCACCGGAAGATCGAACTCGATCTTCTTGTGCGCCAGACGCAGCGGCAGGTTGCAACCGATGTTCGCCAGCTGCCCCAGATCGATCGGCACCGCCGTCCATTGCTTCCGCTCCGGCACGTAGACCTGGTGAACCGCCTGCTGGACCGACACCATCGTGGCGGTGCCGCCGGCTTCCACCCGCACGGAGCCGGAACCCACCATGGCGATCGGCAGCGCGATGTGGAGCGTTGTTGCCGGGCCTGCGTGCAAGACCGTGAAATCGAGCGGCTGCTGCAGTACCCGCAGGGGCTCGCAGCCCCCCTGGCCATCGCGCACCAGCAGCAACGGCATCCGCGCCGGATAGAGCATCAGCGGCCGGCCCCGGTCGTGGACCCGGGCCAGAAGGTCCTCCCCGTCCAGGTAGGCGTATTCCATCGTCTTGCCGACCATCGGATTCAGCCCCATGGCATCGAGCTTCGTGGCATGGACGTCGTTTTCGACACGGATGCGGCGCTCCAGCAGCCCGCCCACCCGGTCGAAGGCGGCCATCGCCGCGGGGCGGCCGAACGAGCTGCGCTTGACGACCAGGTCCGGATAGGTGGCGGCCACTTGGAGCAGCATCGCCTCGAGGCGCAGCTTGTCGAAATCGTCGTCGCTCTCGTAGACCGGCAGGGCGGCGAAGGTGCAGTTGGTCGGCCACGACGAAGCGAGATGGTGCATGTCGTAGGTGTTTTCCAGCAGAAGAAGCCGTTCCCCGCCGAGGGCTTCGACGGCCGCCTTTGCGCGGGCGAGGTTCATCCGCTTCGCCTCCATCCGGTAGTAGTGGCCGAAGGCCGGCGTCATGCAGGCGAGATAGAGGAGGGCCAAGCCGCCTGCAACCGGCCGGTGGAACCGGGTGCCGCGGAACCGCATCCAGAACGCGCGGAAGCCGGCGGCGGAAAGGATCATGGTGCACCAGGCGATCCAGAACATGTAGCGCACCGACATCATGCTCGCGGGGCGCTGGCCCAGCCTGGGATAGACATAGAAGCAGAGCAGGAACGACAACGCGCACAACGTACCGGCAAAGAACATCGCCATCCGGCCGCGGTTGTCCGACAGGACCGCGCCGGCAACGGCAACCAGCGCAAAGCAAGCCATTCGCCACCCATTGCCCCAGCTGAAGCGCAGGAAGACGTCGTACATCAGGCTGGGCGGAGGCAGGGGCCGATCGCGCCCCTCGCCCAGCATGCCCTGCAGCTTGCCGCCCATGTAGTGATTCATTTCCAGATAGCTGAGCACCAGGACGGCCACAAGGACCAGGAAGATCCACAGCAACCGGATCCCGTAGACCTTCCCCTGCCCGCGCCCGCGTTCGCGCAGGAACCGGATGGCAAGGATCGCCGCACAGCAAAGGCCCGCCGCCGGGAAGAGCAGCTGCGCGGCATAATGGAAGCTGCCGGCAAGCACCCCCCACACCCCCAGCAACACCCAGCGCCAGGCGGGAATCCGCGCATCGATCGGCAGGAGCACGGTGGAGAGGAGCGAGCCCAGGAACAGCCACAAGCCGAGGCCGAAGAAGATGTAGCAGCGAAGTTCCTGGGAATAGTAGACCAGGTAGAACGAGGTCGCCGTGAAGAAGGCCGCCAGCAGCCCGAAGAGGGGATCGTCCGGTCGCCGGAAGGCAAGGAAGGCGGCCAGCACCATCGCCACGCCAGCCATGGCGCCCGGCAGCTTGGCGGAGCGGACCGACTTCCCCCGTTCCCAGAAGGCGCGCTGGATCACGTAGCTGAATGGCGGCATGTGGTCGATGCCCTTGATATGCCGCTCCACCAGCTGCGGGTACGGCATCGAAATGCCGGTCATCTGGATGCTTTCGTCGTTCCACAGCGGAAGGCGGTCCAACCCGTAGAAGCGCAGCCCGGCGCCAAGGCAGAGGATCGACAGGAGAATGATCCAGACACCCCGCACCTTTCCCGACAGTCGTCCCTCGACCACTAGCGC
Organism: Kiritimatiellales bacterium; assembly: GCA_003246265.1. Taxonomy (GTDB): domain Bacteria; phylum Verrucomicrobiota; class Kiritimatiellia; order Kiritimatiellales; family Pontiellaceae; genus Pontiella. The sequence continues at coordinate 62,562 of QKAU01000007.1, forward strand.
CCCCCTTCCCGCACGATCTCCTCCAGATAGGCGAGCATCTCGCGGCTGTTGCGTTCCCAGCTGAAACCGGCCGCCCATTCGAGCCCCTGTTCGACAAGACGGCAGGCGAGCGACGGATCGGCCAGCACCGCGCGCACCTTGGCGGCGGCATCGTCGAGGTCGCCGAAGCGGTAGAGCAGGCCGGTCTTGCCATCGACCACGCTGTCGCACAGGCCGGTCGTATTGTTGGCCACCACCGGACAGCCGCAGGCGTTGGCCTCGATAACGCTCAACCCCCACCCCTCCTTGTAGCTCGATTGGAGGTGGACGGAAGCCTCCTGCAGCAGGCGGATTTTCTCCGCCTCGCCCACGAACCCGGCCAGGCGGACCTTGTCGCGCAGGCCGTGCATTTCGATGTGCCGCTTGAGCGCAGGCATGTACGGGCCGTCCCCCACAATCACCAGTTCCATGCCGGGGAACTCCGGCAGCAGCCTTTCCAGCACGCGGCAGGCGTCGACGGGTCCCTTGTATTTCTGGATGCGGCCCAGCCACACCATGTACGGCTTCTTGGGTGCCGGGACCGGCTGGTACCTCGCCAGGTCGGCCCCGTTGTGGATGACGCGGACGTTGCCGGGCGGCACCTTCATCGCCAGCAGTTCCTTGCGGGTGGAATCGCTAACGACCGAGAAGCGGCACGTGCGGTAGACGAGGCGGATCATCTCTTCGGAAAGCCAGATGAAGAGCGCGAGCGGGAGGGAAGCCTCGCGGAAGATGGAGGAGCGCCACAGGTGGTGCATCTGGATCGCGAGCGGCCCCTTGTAGACGAGCGGGGAATAGAACGGCAGCTTGTTGAAATCCTCCACCACGACGTCGGGCCGGTGCCTTTCCACCCAGCCGCGCAGCCTGGCCATGCAGAGGAAGGAGAAGGTGGCGTCGCGGCCCAGCCGATGCACCTCGATGCCGTCGATATCATCGTCCGGAGCGCACCCCGGGAAGGCGCAGCTGTACAGGATGACCTTGTGTCCCTGCCGGGCCAGCGGGGCATAGACCTGTTGCAGGCGGAAATCGGCCCCGCCCGCCCGGGGGTGCCTGACATCGCGCCAATTGATTACCAGGATCCGCATCCGCCGCCTCAGTATTTGAACACCACCAGCTTGCGCAGCAGGAAGTTGGCGGTGACGCCGAGCGCAAGGACGAAAACGTAGGTATAGGTCATGTGCCAGCCGAACCGCCCCACCAGCAACGCCCCGAGCGAGGTGCCGCCCAGGAAGATCGCGGCGGAGACGGTGAAGAACAGCAGCACCTCCTTGATCCGGTGGTGCCGGCCACTCTCGAAGACGTAGAGGATGTTGAGCAGGTAGACCACGCCGTTGGAGAGGAAGAAGCAGATGGACTTGATGATCCAGTAGTTCCGCAGCAGGGTCTCCGCCGACACCTCGCGGACGGGAAAACCGGCCAGCGCCAGCAGGCGCGCCACGGGATCCCCCGGCTGCAGGCAGGGGAAGACCAGCCAAGCGAGCAGGTAGAACGCCAGCGCATCGACGCCAACGGCGATGCCGCCGCAGACCACGTATTTCGCCACCTGCGTATAGGGGCACTCCTTGTGGCGGAGAAAGGCATAGAAGTTGGAAAGGATCTGCGGCATCGGTTTGTTCGCCCCCGGCCTGCGATGGAGGGCGCCGGGATTTACGCAGTTTCGCTCCCCCAAGGCGAGAGTTTTTGTCAATTCGTCCGCGTCAAATCCCCCTCCCTGGTGTATAGATGCCCGACACTGCAACAACCGCGGGGGACTGACCGATGGGAAAACTGACCGACCTGAAAAACCGGCTGCTGGTGGGCGGCACGCGCTTCGTCGACGTGCGCGGCTTCTGGCTGCGCAACGAGCTGGAAGCGATGCAGCGGCTGCCGAAGTACGCCGACCCGCTCAACCTTGCGTCCTTCGGCCGCAAGGTCTTCTCTCAAAACGACGAAGACGGCATCATCGCCGAGATCTTCCGCCGTATCGGCACCACCAACCGCATCTTCGTCGAGTTCGGCTGTGGCGACGGCATGGAGAACAACACCTACGCCCTCCTCTTCCAGGACTGGACCGGGCTCTGGATTGACGGCTCGCCCAGGAACATCCGCAAGATCCGCGACGGGCTTCCGCAGACCATCGCCTCCGGACAGCTCGCCGTCGTCGAATCCTTCATCACCAGGGACAATATCGACAAGCTGATCGCCGCCCACATCAAGACGAGGGAGATCGACCTGCTTTCGGTGGACATCGACGGCAACGACTATTTCGTCTGGGACGCGATCAACTGCATCGAGCCGCGCGTGCTGGTGATGGAGTACAACGCCAAGTTCGCCCCACCCATCCGCTACTGCATGGCCTACGATCCCGAACACGGCTGGGACTATACCGACCACGGCGGCGTATCGCTCAAGTTCATCGAGGAGAAGGCCTCGGCCAAGGGCTACGCGCTCGTGGGTTGCAGTCTCTCCGGTGCCAACGCCTTCTTTGTCCGGAAGGAGCTGGCCGCCGGCAAGTTTGAGGAACCCTTCACCGCCGAAAAGCACTACGAACCGGCGCGCGCCCACCTCGCGAAGATCAAATCGGGCCATCCCACCGTATTCAAGACGCTGGAGCGGCGGTTGCGCAACGGCTAGAGCGCAATCCCGAAGAGGATGCTGAAAAAGTGGCACAGGCTCCCCGCGAGCACGAAGAGGTGCCAGACGGTGTGAGACCATTTGAGCGACTTCCAGGCATAGAAGAACGCACCGACCGAATAGCACAGCCCGCCCGCCGCGAGGAACGCGAACCCCGTACCCGAAAGCTCGCGGTAGAGCGGACGCACCGCAACCACGCAGAACCACCCCATGAAGAGGTAGCCGGCCAACGAAACCCGTTCGAACCGGCCGGTGCAGAAGATCTTGAAGAGAATCCCGAGCACGGCGCTTCCCCAGACCGCGCCGAAGAGGGTCCAGCCCAGCACGCCCCGCAGCGGGGCCAGCGCATACGGGGTGTAGGTCCCGGCGATCAGCAGGTAGATGGCGGCATGGTCCACCACCTTCAGCATCCGCTTCGCCCGCGGGTTCCGGACGGCATGGTAGAGTGTCGACCCCAAATAGAGGAGGATGAAGGTCGCCCCGTAGACCGCGCAACTCGCCACTTCCCATGCCCCCTTGCGCAGGGCGGAAAAAACCACCAGCAGCACCAGTACGGCGATGCCGATGATGAAGCCCGCCCCATGCGTAATGGCGTGCGCAAGTTCTTCGCCGGCGCTGTAGGAAGTGGTTTTCCCCGATTTCATCATGTCCTCGTCCACTCGTTCGCGATATTGTGCACCCTTGCCTGCCGTTTTGAAACCCGTCACTGAATAAACCTTGAAGGAGGCGGCCATGCTCGAATCCATTCTCGTCGCCCTGTCGTTCGGCATCGGCCTGCTGGTCGTCCAGCACCTGCGCCGGTTCGACCTCCATGAGCAGGAACCATTCGGGGCGATGGCGGCCGTCGCGCTCTGCGGCGGAATCCTTTCCATCCTGATCTCATTTTTCCTCTACCGCATGCTGCACGCCAACGGGATCCACATCCGTGCCGGAATCCCCTCTACCCTCATTTTCGTCGGGCTGGTGGAGGAGGCCGCCAAGCTGGCGGCGCTCTTCTTCTGCTTGCCCATCATCCGCCGCGAAATGGACGAACCGACCGACGGATTGATCTACATGGCCTGCGTGGCGCTCGGCTTCTCCCTCATCGAGAACTGGTTCTACGCCACCACCCATCCCCTCCAAACCGGCCTGATCGCCATTCGGCTGGTCATTTGCACACCCATGCACATCGCCTTCAGCATCATCATGGGGCTCGCCTTCTTCTGGACCATGCGGTTCAAGGGCGGCTGGGGCGTCCTATTGCTGGCCTATCTCTTCGCCAGCGCCTACCACGCCCTCTACGACATCCTCGCCAGCCAGTGGATCCTGCTGCCAGCCCTCTACCTCGTTGTAAAGGGAGGCTACCTGTGGATGTACCGCCTGCTGGGCTACACCGCCGCCATCTCGCCCTTTCGTCGCCCGCTGGCCGAAACCCTCCTCGAGGATGGCCGGCCCGCCTTGGAAGAGGGGCTGGAGTGCCTGGACTGCGGGAACCGCGCACCCAAGCCCACGAGTCGCCGAGGACGGATCCGCGTCCAGCGCTGCGAGGCCTGCGGCGCCTATCTCTGCTCCCCCTCCGACCTCGCGCAGATCGTCCACCAGTACGGCTCGCTCTTCGGCAGCCTCAAGCGGCGGAGCCGAAGACTCTCCCGCCACCGCAAGAACCTCTGGGTGCTGGTCGACGGCAATCGCATCGACCGGAAGAAGCAGGTCGCCTGCTTCCGGCTCGACGAATTCAGCGATGTCCTTGAGAAGCTCAGCCAGGAAGTCCGGAAGCGCACCGAGCGCGCCTGGTGGTTCCCGCTAAGGGTCGAACATCAGCTGGGCGGCGACTGATCAGTCGCGCAGGTAGTGGCACCCGTGCCCGCCGTGCTTCTTGAAGTAGTCCTGGTGGTACTCCTCGGCGGGGTAGAAGGTGGTGGCCTGGACGACCTCGGTAACGATCGGCTTCTGCCAGCGCTTCTGCGCCTCGGGCATGGTCTTTTCGGCGGCCTCCTTCTGCCCATCGTTCAGGTAGAAGATCGCCGACCGGTACTGGTCGCCCACGTCGGGCCCCTGCCGGTTGACGCTGGTCGGGTCGTGCAGACGCCAGAAGTAGAGCAGCAGCTCCTCGTAGGAGACCCGGGCCGGATCGTAGACCACTTCGACCGCTTCGGCATGGCCGGTCCCGTGGCCGCAGACTTCGCGGTAGGTCGGGTTTGCGGTATGCCCTCCGGTGTACCCGCAGGTGGTGTCGACCACGCCATCCAGCTCCTGGAAAAGGGCCTCCACGCCCCAGAAGCAGCCGCCCGCGAATATCGCCTTCTCCATCTTCGCCTCCTGTCTATCCGCCGCGCCCGCGCACACCGCCAACGCCACGGCTCCCGCCAAACATGCCATCGTCTTCATGGGCCCACTCCTCGGCTTGGTTGCTGGGTTAGATGCCAGAGCCCGCCGGCTGTTCAACCTTCGTCGCCCGCGAGGGCCACGACGGCCTGGCGAACCCCCAGCACCACCTTGGCCATGCGGTCGAAATCCAGGGTGTCGGCGGTGTCGGAAGGACGATGGTAGTTCGGGTTCCTGAGGAATGCGGTATCCGTCAGCATGACCGCCGTGAATCCGTGGTTCCAGTAGTTGCGATGGTCGGAATAGTCGAGTCCGGGAAACCCCTTCGGCGCGCACATGGCATGCACGGGCAGATCGGTCGCCCCGCGCATCGCCCCCTTCACGCGCCGAGCGAGCCTGCGGTCCCCGAACGATCCGACCACCGCGATGAAGTCGCCCCGGTCGGGATAGAAGAGCCGCAGCAGCAGCGACGGGTAGCGCTGGCTTCCGTCCGCATCCTTGAAGCAGCCGATCATCTCCAGGCAGATCATCGCCTCGACGCGCGCGCCTGCCTGTTTCAGGCCATAGGCGTGCCGGGCGCTTCCCATGTTGCCGGAACGGAAGAAGGGCGGCTCTTCGAGCGTGTAGGCCACCAGCTCGACCGGCTGGCGCAGCCCGGATGCGCCGAGCAGGTAGGCCAGTTCGACCAGGCCCGCGATGCCCGATGCGTTGTCGTCCGCGCCGGGCGTTTCCCCGCAGGCGTCGTAATGGGCTCCAACCACCAGCCGTTCGCCTTCCGCAGGACCGAAGGAGGCGATGACGTTGCGGTAGATCTTCCCGTCGACTTCGTAGCGCTGCTCGGAAACGGCGCCTCCCGCCTTGCGGAAATGTTCGCCGATGTAGTCCGCGCACCGGTCGAGGTTCCAGATCCGCCTGTAGTCGCGCGGATGGAATTGCCGGGAAAGCACCTCCACATGGCTGCGGAGCCGGGCGGGATCGACCGCGAAACCGGAAGGAGGAGAGTGGGCGCGCGACGGCAGTGCGGTGGCGACATACAGCGACAGGAGGAAGGAGGGCACCACGACGGCCGGGAACCCCAGCCTGAGCAGTATGCGTTTCCGGGCAACCATTCGCTCCCTCCCGTCCCGATCCCCCTAGCGCCGGGAACCCGTACGGCGGATCAGGCCGAGGAAGGCGAGGAAGAGGAAGATGCCGCCCATGACATAGGTGAATTTCCAGATCTCCCGCTGCTTCAACTCGAGCTGGTAGGAGGAGTAGCTCATGCGGGTGACGCCGTTTTCGCGCATATCGTAGAGATGCCGCTTCCAGAACTTCGGGAAGCGGCGGGCGTAGCGCATCTGGACCGGGGTGCCCGCGGGCATGTGCTTGAGCGTCAGTTCGAAGTTCGGCGTGTACTCGATGTAGTAGAGCTGCTCGCGGTTGTCGACGACGGCGTAGACCATCAGTTCATCCTTGAGGAAGTCGAGCTTGCCGCTGCGGCTCCAGGCCTTGAGACGATAGCGGCTGTAGACCCCTACATCCTGGTTCAACTCCTTGAGGCTGGGCATTACGGCATTGTCCACCACCACCGCCCAGACACAGAAACAGAGGATGAACATCCAACCGATGAATTTCAGTTTCATGGTCCGCTCCTTCTCGTCAGTTCTTCAGGCTGTGGATCGGGGCCGGAATCCGCCCGCCGAAGCGCACGAACCGCGAGGACTTTCCCGCGTTGCGTATGGGCAATACCACACTTTCGCCGAACAATCCACCGAAAGAGACGAAATCCCCGGCCTCCTTGCCGGGTACCGGGATCAGCCGCACCGCCGTCGTTTTGGAGTTGATCACGCCGATCATCAGCTCGTCGGCCATGATCGCCGCCAGGGTATCCGCATCGGTCGAGCCGGGAACCGGAACCATGTCGAGCCCCACCGAGCAGACGGAGGTCATCGCCTCCAGCTTTTCAAGCACCAGGCACCCCTCCTTCGCCGCGCCGGCCAGCTCCGCGTCCTCCATTACCGGGATGAAGGCGCCACTCAGTCCTCCTACGCTCTGCGAAGCGAACGATCCACCCTTCTTCACCGCGTCGTTGAGCAGGGCCACGATGGCCGTCGACCCCGGCGCTCCGATGGCATCGACCCCCAGGATCTTCAGGATCTCCCCCACGCTGTCGCCCACCGACGGCGTCGGCGCCAGCGAAAGGTCGACCACGCCGAACGGCAGGCGCAGCGCCTCGGCGACCTGCCGCCCGATCAATTCGCCGCAGCGCGTCACCCGGAAGGTCGCCTGCTTGATCTCCTCGGCCAGGTCGTCGAGTCCCAGCGGCTTGCCGCCCGCGGCGGCAATCTTGCGATCGAGCGCCCGGGCGATGACCCCCGGGCCGCTGACGCCGACGTTGATGACCGCCTCCGCCTCGCCCAACCCGTGGATCGCCCCGGCCATGAAGGGGTTGTCGCCCGGCTGGTTGGCGAACACGACGAACTTGGCCGCGCCGAATCCGCTGCTCGCCCTGCTCGCCTCGGCCGTCTCCTTGACCGTCCGGCCCAGCAGCGCCACGGCGTCCATGTTCAACCCGTGGCGGGTCGAACCGGCATTGATCGAGGAGCAGACCTTGGCCGTCGTCGCCAGGGCTTCGGGGACCGACTCGATCAGGCTGCGGTCGCCCAGGCCGATCCCCTTTTCAACGTTGGCCGAAAAGCCGCCGATGATGTCGATGCCTACATTGGCCGCCGCCTGGTCGAGCGCCTTTGCGAGCCGCACGAACTCCTCGCGCCCGAAGCCCGCGCCGATGTGCGCGACGGGCGTGACGGCGATGCGCTTGTTGACGACCGGCACGCCGTACTTGCGGCCGATGCGGTTGCAGGTATCCACGAAATTGCCGGCCAGCCGGCCGATCTTCGCCTCGATCCTGCACGCCGTGCCCTCGGCATCGCCGACGCGGCAATCGAGCAGGCTGATGCCCATGGTGACGGCGCGCACATCCAGGTGCTCCTTCTGGATCATGTCGACGGTTTTCAGAATCTGGTCGGATCGGATCATGGTCTCGGTCTTCGGTTTGCTGGTTCCCTAGATTTCGTTCGTGGCCCGGAAGATGTCGTTGTGCTGGAGCACGAGGTTCAGGCCGCTCGCCTTGCCGAACTGCGCGAGCTCGGTCTCGAACCGCTCCATCGAGGCGATGCCCGAAAGGTCGAGCTGGAGCATCATCGTGTACTGGTCGCCCTCGACGTGCGACGCGAGGTCGACGATATTGACGCCGCGGTCGCAGCAGAAGCGCGAAACCTGGGCGACCAGGCCGACGCGGTCGCGCCCGACGGCGGAGAGGACATAGGCCTGCGCCTGGTCTTCGGCCCGTTCCAGCGGACCTTCGTGCAGTACGACGCTGACGTGCGCCGAGGTTCCCCCGGCCAGGACCTGCTCCACCTGCTCCGTGGAGACGGACGGGGGGAAGCTGGCCACCAGGATCATGGTGAAATAGCCGCAGAGGACCGATTCGCGCAGGTCGGCCAGGTTGCCGCCCAGCGAGCCGATGCCTTCGGTCATCTCCGCCACGATGCCCGGCCGGTCCCGGTCCATCACCGATATCACCATGATCTTCGCTTCCACCATCGTTCCCCCAATCTCGAAACGCGCGGGAGTATTCCCGCTGCGCGTCCTCTTGGGAACAAAAAAAGCGGCCGCGTTGCGCGTCCGGGCTCCGTCCCCAGCCCGATAATGTCTCTTATTTGGAATTGGAAGCCCGCCCTGCCTGACTGTAGATTGCCCGTGAAAGGAGCCGAAGACCCTCGTGAGGCGCCTGTACACCATCGCCATCGCCTTCTTGGTCGCCACCCGCATCGCCGCGGCATCCGGCCCGGCCGAGTTCGGCCAGCGCATCGCCGCCATGGAAGACCGGTACGGCATCCGCATCCACTGCGCCCCCGATCCAGCCACCGCCTTCCCGGCCTCGTGGCTCGCCCCGGCGCTGGCCCTGGAATGCCGTCCGCTGGCCGACGACGATACCGGGCGGATGGTCGATCTCGTCGAACGGTTCCTCGCGGCCCACCCCGATGAAACCATCGCCCGCGAACTGAAGCACATCCATCTCTTCGGCTCGCTCGGCTTCCGCGGCCGGGCGTACGGCGGAACCCACGCCGGCAGCTCCATGTACGTCGTGGGCGGGAGGGCGGATGACGGCTACACCGACGAATTCATCCTCCAGCGCCTCCACTCCGAATTCTCCAGCATCCTGCTGGAGCACCACCCCTTCCCGACCGCGGCATGGGTGCGGCTGAACCCCGCCCGCTTCAACTATTCGGGCAACGGCTTCGAGATGCTCGGCCGCGGCGACCTCTACGAAGGTTCGCCGCAGGGCCGCGCCAGCGGTTTCCTGCTCAACTATTGCATGTCCAGCACCGAGAACGACTTCAACATGCTCTCGGCCTGGCTCTTCACGAAACCTGCCGAGCTCGCGGCGGTGGCGCGGCAGTATCCCGCCATCCAGGGCAAGCTCGAGCTTGCCGAAACCTTCTACCGATCGGTCTCCGCCTCCTACCTCTTCGACTGACCGCATGACCCCCGGCAGGCAAAGGCATCCCCCCTGGACCCGAAGGATCTTCATCCTGGCGGCTGGCTGCGCGGCACCGGCTTTGGCCAATGCGGAGCGGTGCGCGGTCTGCGGCAGGAAGCTCCATGCCCGCTCCTGGATCTTCGAAGGCAAGTTGTGCTGCTCCGAAACCTGCGTCGATAGGCTCCGGCCGCGCTGTTCCATGTGCGGGCAGTCGATGAGGGGCGAATACATCGAAGCAGAAGGGAAGCTGTACTGCGGCAATGCCTGCCTCGAACGAACGTTTCCGAAATGCGAAATCTGCAAGGGACCCATCCGCAAGGGCTACACCATCACGTCCCACCGCTACTGCGAAAACTGCGTGCAGAGCCTGCCCACCTGCTTCTCCTGCGGCCTGCCGGCCGCCCACCCCACGCACCTGGGGGATGGACGCGACATCTGCGTCCACTGCCTGCGCTGGGCGGTCACGAAGCCGGCACCGGCCGAAATGCACTACGACCGGGTGCGCCGGCAGCTGGAAGCCTGGACGGGGCTTCCCCTCGCCACCCTCCCCGCGCTCGAACTGGTCGACCTCGGCGAAATGCAGCGCCTCGCCAAGGAGATCCGCAAGTCCGACGCCCCCGTCTCCGTGCGCGGACTCTACAGCCGCCAGACCACCGTCACGCGTCGGCGCGTCCTGGGCACATGGAAGGTGGATGGTGCCGAAGAGCGTGAATGCATCTATATTGTCGACCACCTGCACGACGAGGTCTTCCGGGTCGCGGCCATGCATGAACTGATGCACGATCTGATCCATGAGCATTTCCCGCGGCTGGCCGATGCGCCCCTCTGGGTCCATGAGGGGGTCTGCCAGCAGGCCGCCGCCGAATACTGCCGCCGCCGCAACCAGGTCGACATCCTCCACGGCATCGAGCAGTGCGAGGACCCCGACTACGGCGACGGCTACCGCTACATCCATGCCCTTACCGGGTTCGAGGGCTGGCCCGCCCTGCGCCGCTGGATGGAAACGGTCGACGTAGCCGCCCTTCCGGCTACCGCGCCACGCTGACCCGGCGAAGGCGCAGGAACAATCCGCGCCCCAAAAGCAGGGCGATGAACGCCCCAAAGGCCAGCAGCATTCCGTGGAGATCCGTCAGCCAGTCGCGCACGCCGGCGGTGCGGTCGAGCGTGAGCAGCTGCAGCGATTCGGTGATGGCCGCGAACAAGAGCAGGTCGAACGCGACTTTGGCGAAATACGAAGGATGCTGCCGCTCGAGGGCGGCGGAGCAATAGACCAGGAAGCAGAGGGTGGCGAAGAGGACGAAATGCCCCGCCTCGTGCGCACTGCCGACCGCATGGTTGAACTGGTCGATGCGCGCGGTGTCGGCATCCGTAAGGACGGGTTTGGCGGGCCCGGGCGGCGCAGTGGATGCGGACGGCGGCGGGGCCCGGCGCCGAGCCTGCTCGGCTACCTGCCGGGCGGCCTCGGCCTTGATCCCTTCGCTCGCCTCCTGGATCCACTTTCCGGGCATCAGCGTCCCCGCGAGGATCGCCAGGGCGTTGAGTAGGATCAGGAGCCGCAGCCTGCGCCGGTGGAGCCGGCAGCGTCGGAAAAAGAGGAATCCCGTTCCGATCCAGAGCAGCGCGAAGAGTCCCCGCCACCAGGCGAAGGACGGCCGTAGCCGGACCGGCTCCACCTGGATCGAATCGAACCACGCCGTGCCCGAGCTGCCACCCTGCTGGAGGGAGCAGTCGACATGCACCGTTCCGGGTGCGATGGTGAAGACATCCTCGCATGTCTTCCAGCCGGCGGTGCCTTTCTTGGCCACGACGCCGTGGATGCCGGGGATCCACTTGTCGCCGGCATCGTACTGCAGCAGCAGGATACGCGCACAGCTCCACTCGTAGCGGCCCTGCTCAACCCGATCGGTCCTGATGCGGGCGCGGACGCGGATGAGCGGGAACCGGTTGGCTCCGGGCATCCGGAAGTTGAGGGAAGCCGGAACTCCGCCCACCGGAACCGCAAGCGTGAAAACGCCGTTGGTTTCGGTGCAGTCGCCTCGACCACGCGTGGCGTCGGCCATGCCCGGCATCTGGAGGAGCGGCGGGGCGACAGGTTCGTGGCGGTCGTAAAGGCCCCAGAACGAAAGGGTGGCTGCCAGCAGGATGATTGCCGGCAGCCGCAGCCTCAATTTCTCCAGCACATGGCTCATGCGGGGCAGAAGCTATCATGCGGCGCCGGGAAGCCCAACCTATTCTTCGCGCACCTCGACCTTGTGGCGGAAGATGTGGTGGATGAACCAGGTATAGCCCAATACGATCGGCATCCCGACGAGCGCGATGACCAGCATGGCGGTGAGGGTCAGCTGCGACGACGATGAATTGTAGATGGTGAGGCTCAGCTCCAGGTCGTTGGACGCCGGAACCATGTACGGAAAGAGGGCCGCCGCCACCGAGAGCATGACCAGCGCGATCGCGAAGCACGACGAAAGAAACGCCTGCACGGCCCTCCCCTTGGCGTTCAGGACCCGGCTGACGGCGATCTCCGCCAGCGCCAGCACCAGCAGGATCGGCGGCACCGGCTTGAGATCGCGCAGGTAGGCCAGCAAACCCCAGACCGCCGCGGCCAGGAAGAGCACGAGGTAGATCCACCACGACTTGGCGGCCCAGCCCCGCGCCCGCTCCGCCGCCTCGCCTTCGAGCTTCATGGCCAGGTAGAGCGCGCCGTGGTAGGCGAACATCGAGAGCCCGACCAGGCCCACCAGCAGGGCGAAGGGATTGAGCAGGGCCACGAATCCGCCGGTGTAGTCGCTGTATTCATCCAGCTCCAGGCCGCGCAGGATGTTGCCGATCGCCACGCCGTAGAGGACGGAAGGCAGGATGCTGCCGAGCGAAAAGGCGACATCCCACGCCTTCACCCACCCGGGATGGTCGACCTTGTTGCGGAACTCGATGGCGACGGCCCGGAAGATCAGGCCGAGCAGCACGAGCATCATTGCCAGGTAGAAGCCGCTGAACGCCGTGGCATAGACGGCGGGAAAGGCGGCGAAGAGCGCGCCGCCGGCCGTCAGCAACCACACCTCGTTGCCGTCCCAGAACGGCTCGATGGAGCGGATGAAGGCGCTGCGATCGCCCTTGCGCTTCGCGAAGAGGTGCCAGAAGCCGACCCCCAGGTCGAAGCCGTCGAGGATGGCGTAGCCGATGACGAGAATGCCGATGATCAGGAACCAGATGATTTGCAGCGCAACCATGTTAGGCCACCTTTCCTTCCCCCAGGGTTTCGATCGGTTCAGGCCCCCTGTGGAACTGCCGCCGGAGCAGGTAGATCCAGAGGCCGAAGAGGAGCGAGTAGATTAGCGAGAACATGATGATCGAGGCCAGGACCTGCCCGGCGGGCACGGAGCTGGAAACGGCGTCGGCCGTGCGAAGCTCGCCGTAGACCACCCATGGCTGGCGGCCGACCTCGGCGGCGATCCAGCCGAATTCGTTGGCCAGGAACGGAACGGGCACCGTCAGGGCCGCCGCCCAGAGGAACAGCCTCGTCGTGGCCAGTTTCTTCGTGAGCCAGAGGATGACGCCGACGAAGGCGACCAGCGCCATCCACATGCCCATGTAGAACATCAGGTGGAAGGACCAGAAGGAGAGCGCCACCGGTGGGCGGTCCTCGGGGGGGAAGTCCTTGAGCCCCTGCACCTCGGTATCGAACTTGCCTCCGATGAAAAGGCTGACCAGTCCCGGGATGCGCAGCGCGAAGCGGTTCGTTTCGTCCTCCTGGTCGGGCCATCCGAAGAGCATCAGCGGCGCTTCGGTCTGCGTCTCCCAAAGCCCCTCGAAGGCGGCGAGCTTGGCCGGCTGTGTCTGGGAGACCTGGAAGCCGTGGTGGTGGCCTACCACCATGGTCAGCATGATCACGCCGAAGGCCGGTACGACGGCCGAGCGCATCGATGCGCGCGCGAATTCGACATGCCTTCCCTTGAGCAGCTGCCATGCGGAGGTGCCCAGGATGAAGAAGGTGCCGACGGTGAGGGCCCCCATGACCACATGGAAATAGCGCGGAAGCGTGGAGGGGTTGAATACCGCCTCCCAGAAGTTGACCAGCACGGCGCGTCCCTCCACCACCTCGTAGCCGGCGGGCGTCTGCTGCCAGGAATTGGCCACAACGATCCAGAACGCCGAGAGGGTTGCCCCTACGGCGACCATCAGGCTGGAGAACCAGTACATCCGCTGCGACACCCGTTTCCGGCCGTAGAGCAGGATGCCGAGGAAGCTCGATTCCAGGAAGAAGGCGAAGACTCCTTCCGCCGCAAGCGGGGCGCCGAAGATGTCGCCCACGAACCGGGAGTAGTCGGCCCAGTTGGTGCCGAACTGGAATTCCATGACAATGCCCGAGGCCACGCCGATGATGAAGGAGATGGCGAAGACCTTGGTCCAGAACCGTGCGAGCTGCTGACTGACCGCATCGCCGTTTTCCTGGTAGCGATTGTTGTAGTGGAAGATCATCCATCCCAGGCCGATCGTGAGCGGTGGGAAGAGGTAGTGGAACCCTATCGTCAGGGCGAACTGTATCCGGGCTAGCATGACCGCATCCATGGAAAACTCCTCGTATTTTTAGCGCGCCTCAAAACACGCACAGTTGAATACACGAATTGTGCGTTGATGCATACCTCCACCAAAGAGGCATTTCAATACCCATTTACCAGTTTATTCGGGATGCGGCCTTCCAGCCGCGTGCCGCGGCAGTTTGGGTCAGAGGCTGGAGCCGCGCCAATGGAGCTTCTGGGCAAGGACGGCGAAATAGCTGTGACTTGCGAGCTGGAGGAAGCGGACGGGGTGCGGGCTGCGGCGGATCTCGATCCTGCCGCCCTGCTCCATCTGGTATTCGTCCTGCCCGTCAATCGAAAGGATCAGTTCCTTGGCGGCGCCAACGACCTCGATCCCGATCACGCTGGAATTGGGAACCACGAGCGGGCGGGACGAGAGGGTGTGCGGGCAGATCACGTTGATCCCGAGTCCACCGATGCCCGGATGGAGGATCGGCCCCCCGGCGGAGAGCGAATGGCCCGTGCTGCCCGTCGGGGTCGAAACGATCATGCCGTCGCACATGAACGTCCCCACGTTTTCGTCGTTGACGCGCAGTGCCAGGGTGACAATGCGCGATGAAGCCCCCCATCCGAGGACGATGTCGTTGAGCGCCCTTTCTTCGCCAACCTGCGTGCCGCCGCGGAAGATCCTGCATTCGGCGATCTCGCGCTCCGAAACCTTGAAAGTCTGCTTCGCGATGGCCTCCAGCGCCTGCTCCATCTCGGTGTCGGCCACGCTGGTGAGGAATCCAAGGCTGCCCAGGTTGATTCCCATGATAGGCACGCGGGATCCATGCAGGGCGCGGGCGGTGTAGAGCACCGTGCCGTCACCCCCCAGTGCAAGCGCCACGTCGACGTACCGGCCGAACTCGCCGGCGGGCACCCATTCCGCGCCGAGGATCCCGGCCATGGCTTTGTCCTCGGCGAACAGCTGGAAGCCATGCGCCTCCGCCAGGCTGCGCAGGCTGGACAATACGCCCTCCGAACGCGGGCGCTTGGTGTTGACGACGACGCCGATCTTCTTCATGCGCGCACTATAGTTCTCCACCGTCCGCTTTCCAAGGCCCGTGGGAGCCATTTTTCAAGCTAAACCGTTGAGTTGCGGGGGGTGGCTCTGCTAAGCAATACCCCGTTTGAACCACAGGCAATTCCAAGGAGAAAAAATGGCCCCCCACCCCAATGCTGGAAAACCCGTCGCCAAGGACGCCCTGGCCGATGTCGCCGAACTCGTGAGCCTCTACTACGAAACCCAGCCGGACGTATCGAACCCCGACCAGCGGGTCGCCTTCGGCACCTCCGGCCACCGCGGCACCTCGCTGAAGACCAGCTTCACCGAAGACCACATCATGGCGATTGCGCAGGCCATCTGCGAATACCGCGCATCGCAGGGCATCACCGGCCCGCTCTTCATGGGGAAGGATACCCACGCCCTCTCCATCCCCGCCGAGAAGAGCGCCCTGCAGGTCTTCGCCGCCAACGGCGTCACCGTCATGATCGACCGCGACGGCGGCTACACCCCCACCCCCGTCATCTCCCACGCCATCCTCACCTACAACCGGGCCCGCACCGAAGGATTGGCCGATGGCGTGGTCATCACCCCCTCGCACAATCCGCCCGACAATGGCGGCTTCAAGTACAACCCGCCGAACGGCGGACCGGCCGACACCGACGCCACGGGGTGGATCGCCGAGCGCGCGAACGAGCTGCTGGCCGAAAACAACGACGAGGTCGCCAGCCTCTACTATCCCGACGCCCTCAGGGCCGACACCACCGTCGCCTACGACTTCATCACCCCCTACGTCGAGGACCTCGGAAACGTCATCGACATGGAAGCCATCCGAAAGGCTGGGCTGAGAATCTGCGCCGACGCCATGGGCGGCTCCGGCCTGCGCTACTGGAAGCCCATCGCCGAAAAATACGGACTGGACCTCACGATCCGCAACGCGACGGTCGACTACACCTTCTCCTTCATGACCGTCGACCACGACGGCAAGGTGCGCATGGACTGCTCCTCGCCCTACGCCATGGCCAGCCTCGTCGCCCTCAAGGACGACTTCGACATCGCCTTCGGCAACGACCCCGACTACGACCGCCACGGCATCGTCACCAAGTCGGCCGGATTGATGAATCCCAACCACTACCTCGCCGTTGCCATCAACTACCTCTTCACCAACCGCTCCGGCTGGCGCAAGGACGCCGCCGTCGGCAAGACGCTGGTCAGTTCTTCGATGATCGACCGCGTCGCCGCCGAACTCGGCCGCGAGCTCAAGGAGGTTCCGGTCGGTTTCAAATGGTTCGTGAACGGGCTGGTCGACGGCTCCTACGGCTTCGGCGGCGAGGAATCGGCCGGCGCCTCCTTCCTGCGCAAGGACGGCTCCGTCTGGAGCACCGACAAGGACGGCATCATCCTTTCGCTGCTGGCGTGCGAAATCCTCGCCGTCACCGGCAAGGATCCGGGCGAGCACTACCGGGAGCTCGTCGCCAAGTTCGGCAATCCCGTCTACGACCGCGTCGACGCCCCCGCCAACCGCGAGCAGAAGGCCAGGCTTGGCGCGCTCTCCCCCGAAATGGTGAAGGCCGAAACGCTCGCCGGTGAACCGATCACCGCCAAGATCACCCACGCGCCCGCCAACGGCGCGGCCATTGGCGGCCTCAAGGTCTGCACCGAAAACGGCTGGTTCGCGGCGCGCCCCTCCGGCACCGAGGAGATCTACAAGATCTACGCCGAAAGCTTCAAGGGCGCGGAGCACCTCAAGCAGATCCAGGCCGAGGCCCGCGAGATCGTCGCCGCAGCCCTCGCCTAGGCGCGGTCATCGACCCACTTCGAACCCTTCCTGTCCCCGGGCGGTTTCGAGTTGGCGCAGGTGCAGCAGTTCCTTTTCGGCTTCGCGCAGCCGGGTCTTCAACGCCTCGACACTGTCCGGACCGGCTCCCACCGATGACGCCGCCTGCAACCCGGACGGCAGTTCGGAATAGAGCAGCGGCAGCCGGGGTGCCACGGTTTCGATCACCAGTTCCGCCGGCTCGGGGCTGGTCGGCCGATCAAAAGCTTCGCGGGCCTTGATGGTGATTTTTCCGGGCTTGCTGCCGGCACGGATCAGTGCGATGGCTTCGCCCCACTTGGTGACCTGCGGATTGATGTTGAGCATGCCGTCCGCACCGTCGCCAAAGAGCGTGCCTTCGCCTGACACCTCGAACACCAACGTATTCTCGCCTAAGCGCTTTACGTTGCCGCGCTCGTCGCAGACCTGCGCGACAACGGTCATGATGTCGCTCCCGTCCGCCACCATCGCCGCACCAGAATTGTCGGCCTTGAGCACGATTTTCTTCCGCACCCCGGCATACTGGTTGGTTGTTGCGCAAACGACTTCGCCACCGATCAGGCCTTCGGCAACGATGACCGTTTCGTCATGTTTCTTTTCGCGCAGCAGGCGTTTCTGGTCCATGAAGTCGTAGGCGTTCGCGAAGGTCAGCGCCTTGTGGTAGAAAGGGACATTCGGATCGAGGGTCGATTGCGTACCGATCAACTTGCCGTTGACGGCAAGCCGGACCTCCTCGCAGTTGCTGGCCACCTGCACGTCGGAACTGGAAGCCGCGGCCACTTCGTGCAGCACCTTCACAAACGGACCGCTTGCCACGTGGTCGATCTTCGTTGCGGGATTGCGCTGGGCCATGAAGATCCAGTAGCTGTATTTCGGCTGGCGCGCCGCATCCAGCATGCCGCCCCAGAACGGATCGGGATGGTAGCCGCGCTGGTGGTCGAACGGATGCCAGAGACACCCGCCGAAATCCTGGCGACCCTGGCCCATCATGCTGCGCAGGCAACGATCGTACCAGTTGAACTGCACCCGCTGGGCCGCCTCGCCCCAATCCTTGCGGATGCGGCTCGTGGAATCCTGCGCCACCCAGTCGTTGACGTTGTCGCCGAACTCGCGGATGAAGAAGCTGGAACGCTTGTAGTGCTCCATGACCTTGGGCAGATAGTCCTCGGCATAGGGCCCCCACCAGCGGTGCTGGCTGACTCCTTTGCTGGATTCATGGCTGTTGCCGTACATCAGCGAGTATTCGGTCACCCCGTCCGACCAATGGTCGCAGCCCAGGATGCAGCCTGGATAGGGATATTCCTCCTTGACGATCCGGGCGGCATCGAAGGCATACGATTCGGGATAGGGGGTTTCGTTCAGGATGGGTTCCCACCCGAACAGGCAGGCCCGGCTGCGGTCGCGACGGACCATCTGCCGGATATCCGAAAGCGAACGCTCGTGAAACTCGCCCGCCTTATAAAACTGCCATCCCGGCGTGGCCACAATCACGAAAAGACCGAGCTCGTCGCAGGCATCCATGAACGAGGGATCCTGTGGATAGTGTGCCACGCGGATGATGCGCATGCCGGCGTCGCGCAGCTTCCTGGCATCGCGCCAGTGCAGGTTGTTGGGAAGCGCGTTTCCAATGTAGGCGAAATCCTGGTGCCGGTTGGCTCCAATCAGTTTTTCCTCCATCAGTTTTCCATTGAGGTAAAGTCCGTCCGGGCCGCGCAGCTCGACGGCTCGAACGCCCACGCGCAACCGCAGCGAATCGAGGGATTCCCCCGTTTCCGTCGCGACATCAACCAGCAGGTTGTAGAGCGCGGGATGATCCGGCGACCACATGTCCGGATGGGCAATCTTCATGGCATTGTCCACGGATGCGGAACCCTTGGCCGGAAGGTGGATCGACGAACTGCGCTCGGCTACAGGTTGCCCTTGCGCATCAACGATACGGGTCCGGACGACCGCGTCCACATCCTTGTCCGTCGCATTGACCACATGCACCTTGGCACTGGTTTGCGCCTCCGATTCCGCGAGTGCATCGGTGTGGAAGAACACGCCTCCGCCGGCCACGACATCCACGCCGGTGGCATTGCTGACATGGACCGGCGAGGTGGAGATCAACCAGACGTCGCGATAGATACCCCCGAAATAGGTGAAGTCGAGACCGGTCTGCGGCTTGCCGGGCGGGAAGGTCGGATCGTCCGAGTTGTCCGCCCGGACCGCCACCACGTTTTCCCTGCCCGGCACGATGCAATCCGTCGCGTCGATGTGGATCGGCAGATAGCCGCCGAAATGTTCCTTGACCAGCTTGCCGTTGATCCAGATTTTGGATTTGCCCATGATGCCTTCGAAGTGAAGGAACAGGCGTTTGCCCTGTAGGCCGGCCGGAGCCGTAAAACGCTTTCGATACCACGCCGGCCCCTGATAGTTCATCGATCCGCTCGCATCGATCGGCAGCACCTCCATCCCGTCGGGAAGGTTGACCACCATCCAGTCCGAATCCTCAAACGACGGCAGTTCCGCCCCCTGAACATCGCCTTTCAGGAACCGCCAGCCCGGATTAAAATTATTCACCACTCGCGGACTGCCTTCAACCGGGAAGAAGCCCGCGGTTGAAAATTCGGGTACGTACTGCCCCATGGCGGCAATTGCCACGCCCAAAACGCCAATCACTTGACAACTGCCAAACCGCTTCATCGTCCACTTCCTTTGTTTTCTCGATATCCAATGCAAATGCAGGCATCACTGTTGTTGCAACCTGCATCCCCTGCCCAGCTAGACCTGTGCATTACATGGCTAGCCAACGGTTCGCGACAGGATGAACCTTCGGTTGGCCGGAGGCTCGACAGGGCGAAGCCCGCAAGGCCTGCGATACCGCCGAGGGGGCCAGTGCAAATCGCAGCGGCACCAGCCTTGTTTCCCATGTGCGCTTGCTGCCTATCGCCGGTTGAGGCTCATGAGGATGCGCAGGACATACCAGAAGAGCAGGGCGACGGAGGCGAAGAGCTGGAGCGCGGCGGCCACGTGCTGGTCGGTGCCGTAGTGGTGGAGGATGCGCGAGGTATCGTAGAGGATCGCCCCGGAGGCCAGCAGCACCATGGCGAGGGAGAAGACGAGCCCCAGGTTGAAGCCGAACAGCACGGCGCAGACGATCAGGGCGAGCGCAACCACGAAGCCGATCTTCAGGATGCCGCTTAGGAAGGAGAAGTCCTTCCGCGTCGTGAAGACCACCAGCGAAAGCCCGCCGAAGATGCCGAGCGTCAGGATACCGGCCGTGGGGATGACCTCGGGCGAACTGTAGTGCATCGCAAGGTAGAGCAGCGGCGCGAAGATGACCGATTCGGCGATGACGTAGAGGGTGAGTCCCACGTACTGCACCGTTTGGGAGGCGGCGCTCGAAGCCAATCCGCTGGCCAGGCGCCCGAGGATGATGAATCCGCCGAGGATCATCAGCCACCCGAAACGCATCGCCATCACATTGAGCAGCATATCCGCGATGGGCGAGTTGACCATGTAGGCCTCCAGCCCCACGAAGGCGAGCACGGCACCGGCGAGATGCGCGTAGGTCCGGCGAATAAAGGCCGCCCGCTCAAGGGGCTGCGCCTGCGAAACCGTCAAGTTCTGGGCATACTCGTTCATCAAAGGCCTCCTGTTGGATTTGCACCGCACTTGATAGCAGATCAAAGGCAAAGCGCCATCCATAATATCCCTAAAAGAGATCAAGGAATTTGATCCGTCGCTGCCGGGCAAGGCGGTACGCACCCTTATCGGGACCGCGTATCAATTGATCCGGATGTTGCGATATTCATTGCCCGAATCCAGCGTTCTGCTATTCACCCCCGCCTTTCGCACACGAAACAACAGGAGAAGAAAAAATGGCAGACCACCCTCCACTGGCCAATCCGGCTCCACTAGGCCTCATGGGCTTCGGCATGACCACCGTCCTGCTCAACCTCCACAATGCCGGATTCTTTCCGGAGATCGACAGCATGGTACTCGGTATGGGCATATTCTTCGGCGGCATCGCCCAGATCATCGCGGGCATCCTCGAATACAGGAAAGGCAATACCTTCGGCCTGACGGCCTTCACCGCCTACGGATCCTTCTGGCTGACCCTTGTGGCGATGCTCCTGCTGCCGAAACTGGGTCTGGCCAGCGCACCGCCCGCAGCCTTCGTAGGCTGCTACCTCTTCATGTGGGGCCTCTTCACAGCCTTCATGTTCATCGGTTCGCTAAAGGCCAACCGGACGCTCCGCTTCATCTTCGGCTCACTGGCCATCCTCTTCTTCCTGCTCGCCGCTGAGCACTGGATGGTCGGGTCCGCAGCCCACCTGACCGGTCGCATCGCCGGGTTCGAAGGTATCGTCTGTGGAGCCAGTGCCATCTATCTGGCCATGGCCGAAGTCATCAACGAAACACACGGGAAGACCGTACTCCCGATCTAAGCCAAACTGAAAGGATAGCCATGAAAGCATTCGCCCTCCTTCTGTCCGCATGCCTCGCCACGACCTATGCCGAGGAAAGCGCGGTCGAGCAGTTCAACGCCCTCGGCTACGGCACCTTGTCGGGCCGCCTCCAGTCGCTTTCGATGTACCGCGACTACGACAACGGCAACAACAACCAGTCCTCCACCCTCGGGCTGAAGCTCGACTACCTCTCGCCCGAAAAGTCGGGCTGGAGCGTCGGCGCCTCCTATATCGGCGTGGGCGTGCTCGACTCCATGTACGACGAGCCCAACCCCGGCGACCGCCTGCTCGGCAACGGCCGCGTCAACGTGCTCAACGAAGGCTACCTGAACTATTCGATGGACGACCTCGGCCTGACCAACACCGCCGCCACCGTTGGCCGCCGCGTCTACAACGGCGAAGTGTTCCGCGCCGACGAGTTCCGCCAGAAACCGCGCGCGCTTGAAGCCGTCTCGCTCGAATCGCGCGATCTCCACCAGACCCGCATCCAGGTCGGCCATGCATGGGAAATGAGCAGTTGGATCGACTCCAACCCGCTGTGGAAGTTCGAGAACTTCGACAACTACGGTACCGACGGCGTTACCTGGGGCGAAATCGCCAACAGCTGCGTCGAGCATCTCGAAGTCGCCGCGTACGAAGCGATCATGCACGACATCGCCAACCTCGCCGGCCTGCGCGGCAGGTACAGGCTGACCGATACGACCGCCCTGCTCGGCCACTACCGCTGGGAGCGCGACATCGGCGACAACGCCGGCCACGATGCCAACGTCCTCGGCCTGGCGGTCGAACAGAAGGTGGATGCGGTCACGCTCGAAGGCGGCTATTTCGGCGTCTACGGCGACAACCTCGTCTTCCAGGAGCTGACCACCGGCATCAACCACCCGCTGGGCTCTTCGATGATGATCTACGCGTTGCAGTTCAACGGCGGCGCGAATTCGCTCTACGCCAAGGCCACCACGAAGATCGATCAGACCGGGACCTCCCTCTACGCCCTCTACAACTACACCCTGCTCGACGAGGCGAAGAGCAACCTGCGCTGGGCCCAGGAGTTGAACCTGGTCGCCAAGCAGCCCGTTCCGAAGATCGACAACCTCTCGGTTTCGCTCAAGATCGGCATCGGCACCCGCGACGGCGTCAACGGCGTTGCGGACACCACCGCCACCGACGCGCGCCTTTTCGTCACCTACTGCTTCTAGCGGAGAAGAAGGCTTCGGCATTGAGTAAAGTGGTTTCGGCCAGCCTCGCCTCCGGCACGCCAAGCAGCTCGGCGGCCTTCGCCAGCACGGCGCGGAGATGAGCCGGCTCGTTGGCTTCGGCATCGATGCCGTGCGGCAGGATGTCGGGCGCATCGGTTTCGAGCAGGATGCGGTCGGCCGGCACGGCGCGGATAGCGGGACCCGCCTTCCTGTTGCCGGGGCGGGTGATGGAGCCGGAAAACGAGATATGGGCGCCACGCCGCACCAGTTCCGTGGCCACTTCCGCCGACCCGCCGAAACAGTGGATCAGCATGGGAGGCGGTTCGCCAAACTCCTCTAGCAGCTCGAGTAGCCGCCCCCATGCCTGCCGGCAATGGATGCTTGCGGGACGCCCCAGTCTGCGGGCCAACTCCAGCTGGGACAAAAAGACGCTCTCCTCGTCCGGAGCGCGGTTCCCCACCGCGTGGTCGATCCCGATTTCGCCCACAGAGGCCTGTGGATAAGTTGTCAACAACTCCTCCAGCCGCTGCAACCATTGGCTGGAGCGGCCGGAAACAAACCAAGGATGAAGCCCGAACGCCATATGCGCATTCGGATACCTGTTAACAACTTCCAGCACCCTCGGCCAGTCCTCTTCGTGGCAGCCCTTCACCGCCATGCCCTCCACACCGGCGGCTAGCGCCCGCCGCATGACTTCATCCAGCCGCGAAAAGAGCCTTTCGTCCTGGATATGGTTGTGGGCGTCGAACAATCGCATGCGCGCCTCCCGCCCTACATGAACGGCCGGGCCCATCCGCCGAAGGCCTTCATCAGGCGGGTCTGGATGACCGTCGACGAGTCGGGGACCTGGGGGAAATATCCGACATCCGAGTAATTTTCGTGGAATTCGGGATCGCGCGGCGGTAGCGGCTCGCATCCGGGCTTGAGCTCGTAGTTGGTGGTGTAGCGATAAGGCCAGACATCCAGGAACGGCAGGGCGGACGAGATCGTCCCGATGAACCCGCTGAAACGGGAGACTACCGGAATCGTGGGCGCCTTGCTGACTGTCCAGGCGTTCTGGGGTTCGCAGGCCTTGAGGATCCGGGTCTCCAGTTCGCGGGCAAGCCCCTCGTCCTCGATGAAGACGCCGCACTCGGTATTCAGCTTTGCCGAGCGCGGGTCGAAGTTGTGCGACCCCACCAGCACGGTCCTGCCGTCGAGCACGAACGACTTGGCGTGGATGCAGAGCCGGGGCGCCGGAGGCTCGCCGTTGGCCGGCGTATCGGCCAGCCGGGGAATGAACAGGCCCGCATCCGCGGGATGGGGCTTGGCCTCGTAGATGTCGATGCCCGACGTCTTGTAGAGCTCCTTGCGGTGCTTGAAGGAGAGCGCATAGACGTGGACATGGTCGGCCGCCGCAAGGCTATTGCTCGAGGCAATGATCCGGAACCGGGGATTGCGCCGCTTCAGCTCCTTGAACGCATCGCGGATCGCACGGTTGTAGATGAGATAGGGGGTCTGGTAGACCAGTGTCGACTGGGCTCCTTCCAGCAGTTCGGCAAACACATCGTCGAACTCCATCGCTTCGCGCCCCTTGAACTTGCGCGGGGTGTCGTAGACGAACCGTACCGAGGCCACCTCGTGGAACCGGATCGATGGACGTGCCGCGGCGAGGGAAGGCTGATCGGCCAAGGCATCGATTTCGGCAAACTGCGCGGCGTCGGCCGGATCGGAAAAGGGCAGCGGATCGCCGTCCATCCGGTCGAAGGCCTTCCGCACATCGGCGAACTGGGTGAGGAAGACCGAATTCTTGTCCTGCCAGAAAAGTTCGAACGACTCCTCCATGTCCTGGACGGACGGCCCCGCAACCAGCACGTCGCGGTCGCGGAACAGGAAGGTCGGATGGCGGTCGTAGTACTTGCCTTCATAGTTCCGCCCTCCCGCGATGCCGATGCGGCCATCCACCAGCAGGAGCTTGTTGTGCATCCGCCGGTTCATGCGGCGCGCCTTGAAGAGGAGGTTGTCCCAAAAGCCGAGCCGCCCGTTCACGATGCTTTCCGCCATCGGCTTGTAGAGGGCGATTTCCAGATTGCGGTGGGCCCGGGCCATCCGCGCCAGCTGCTCGGGGGATCCGGGCGTGTTCAGCGCGTCGATGAGCATGCGCACCAGCACGCCGCGCCGGGCCGCCGCAACCAGTTCGTCGAAGACGAAGCGGCTGGTGGGATCGTCCTTCCAGATGAAGGTCTGGATGTCGATGGTGGTGCGCGCCGACCGGATCAGGTGGATCCGGGCCAGCAGGGCATCGTCGCCCGATTCCAGCAGGGCCACATGGTGGAGGGTGCCATTCCCCTCCGGATGGGCGAAGGCCAGGTCGGCCATGCGCTGAAGCTCCGAGTCCACGGCCGGAAGCGCCGTGGTCTCGGCGTGCTTCAGCCGTTGATAGCGGAACGCATTTTCGAGCTCCCGTTCGGGCACGCTGGCGCAGCCCCCCAGCAGAGAGAGGGCGGCCAGTCCGGCTAGGCCGGCGAACCATTGTTGGCCGATTCGTTCCATGCCGTCGACACTTTAGGCCTTTTTCCGCCACATGCAACCCCTCTTGAACCAAACACCACCGAAAACACGCAAATGTTAACATTGACATTTTGTGCCGGGCCCTCCATTTAATCCATTGCTTGATTGATGGCCCTTCGCCGCATCCGGTCCAAAGAGAGGAAGGTTTTCCCGTGAAGCATCGATTTCCAGGCATCTATCTGTTTGGCGGCATCCTGCTCGCCGCCGTACTGGCCCCGGCCGACACCCCGGTCCTCGACATCGATTTCACCGCCGCCGAGGGGTTTTCAGACGGGGTGGTCCTCGATGGGACCCAAGGCATGAGCACCCAGCCCACGTGGTTTGCGGGCGACGCGGCCGGCACCGGCTACGCGGCGACTACGTCGGCCTACAGCCGGGCCCGCAACTTCGCCGGCTTCACGCTCGGCGTGGACCATTCCGTGGTGATCGAGACTACCCTGCGGCTGGACGATGCCGACGGCATTTTTTCCGACGCGGACAATTTCAAGATCGGTTTTGCGGAACAGCTCGTCCACCCCGGACAGAGCACCCCCTCCATTGGTTCGACCATCCATACCTACGGCGATGGAGGCTACTGGATCGGCGGTGGCGATCCCGACAGCCGCATCGGCGTGGCCGCGGCGGACCGGGGCGATTGGATCCGGTTTGTACAGGTCATCACGCGCAGTTCCGTCTCCAACACCTTTACCGGATGGGTCGCCGCCAGCAACCTGACCGACGGCGTGGACCTGGGCATCGCCGCGGCCAACTGGACGGAAAGCACCGCCGACGGCTCCTGGGGGGGAACCATGCGCCCCAGCTTCCGCTCGCTGGCCAATGCGAAGGCGACGGCCCTGGAGATCGACCACTGGGTCGTCTACACCACGACCAATGCCCCGCCCACCCCTCCCGTTCCCACCACCAATGCGGTCGTGGTCTCGATCGACCTGGTCCACCAGCTCTACATCGGCGGCGTCAGCGCCTTCAAGCGCGACCGCGTGGTGAACTGGCATGATATCGGCAGCTACAGCGACTACTCCGCCAGCGAGGCCGCGATGATGATCGACACCAACAAGGCCCGCTTCGGCCGCAGCGTCGGCGGATTGGAATGGATCCGCAACCAGGTCCAGACCCAGGATCCGCTCAGGCCCGGATACATCAATACCAACAGCCTGGCCAGCTGGTGCCTGGCGCGCAAGGACGGGCTCGTCAACGACTGGCCCTGGCGCAAGCTAGGCTACCAGCCCTTGGTCTACACCGACCACACTAGCATCCATCCCGACGACTACAAGGCCGGCATCTTCAACCCAACCAACCACGAGGCCGCCGCCGAATGGGCGACGACCGTCTGGAAGAACTACTGGACCGACCCGAAGCGCCCCCGCTACTACGAGCCGGTCAACGAACCCTTCGTCAACATCCCCAGCCAGCAGAACGTCGTCGATTTCCACGCCGCGGTAATCGATCGCATGCACCAGCAGGTGCCCGGCGTCAAGGTGGGCGGACCCTGCATGGCATGGCCCGTCTTTTCGCTCAACGACTACGGCCACTGGAACGACCGCATGGGCCGCTTCATCGACCAGGTGGGCGACCGCACCGACTTCATCTCCTGGCACATCTACTCCACCTTCTACGATGATGGCGACCCCGAGCCGCACAGCGTTGGCGCCAATGCCGACTGGCAGCTCGATCTGGTCGAAAACTACGCCCGCAACGAAACCGGGCGCGACATCCCCATCGTCATCTCCGAGTTCGGCGGTGGCTTCAAGAGCGGAACCAGCTGGTGGAACGCCTATTCCGAAGAGCGCGACTGGTACGTCCTGAAAAGCGTCATGGGCAAGACCATGACCCTGTTCGAACGGCCCGACCGCGTCGAAATGGCCATCCCCTTCATCGTCGGCAAGGCGGCCTGGTATCCCGGCTACGAGACCAACGCCTATCCGTGGGTCACCTTCCGGAAGGTGGGCGGGGTTTGGGTGCAAACGCATCTTCCCAAGTTCTTCGCCTTCTGGAGCCGGGTCGAAGGCGACCGCTTCCCGGTCGAAAGCTCCGATCCGGACATCCAGGTGCATGCCTTCGCCACGAACAACATCGTCAACCTCTGCCTCAACAACATCGACACCTTCGTACCGGCCGAACTGGATCTTGCCGCCCTCCTGGAACCGGGCATGTCGGTGCAGTCGGCCACGGTCACCCGCCTCTACTGGGACGGCTCGGCCCCGGTCCTCGACGTAGACCTTCCCATGGGCGCATGGAGCAACCTCGCGCTGGCGGCCGAAGAGGCGGCCGTCGTACGCCTCGTCCTCAACCAGCCTCCGAGCCGCGACCGGAAGCTCTACCAGAAGAGCCAATACGGCGACCAGACCATCCTTGCCTACACCGGAACGCCGCGCTCCTTCACCGTCCTGGCCGACATGCACTGCGGCCCCATCCTGAAGGCCAGCCTCAAGGTCGGCGTCACGCGCAGCTTCGGTTCCGGCGTGGCCCCGCTGGTCGTCTTCAACGGAACGCCGCTACCGCAGGCCACCGACTGGCCCGGCGGCACCCAGGAAGGGGTTCCGGGGGGCGCGGGCGGACGCGACCAGTTCGACGGCACCATCCGCATGGCGGTCCCGCCCCAGCTGGTCCAGGCCACCAACACGGTCGACGTCTCCTTCGCCTCGGCCGGCGGCTTCGTCTCGACGGTCATCCTCGACCTCTCCAGCGAACTGCCTTTCGATCCCGGCGCCCGCATCGGCACCGGGGACACAACGTTCGTCATGGATTGGGATTCCTCGCCCTCGCTGCACTACCTGGTCAGCAAAGCGACCAACCTGACCGTTGGCATTTGGACGGAGGCGGCCCTCCTGCCGGGGACCGGCGGACCCGTGGCCTTCACCAACGAGGCGGTGGAACCCAGCGCCTTCTTCAAGCTCGACGCCCTCATCCCGTAGCACGCCGTCGCTCCTTTACACCCGCTGGATGCCAGCCTATGGTGTGGGCATGAAACTATCCTGCACCCTCGTTGCCGCAGTCGTTGCCGCATCCTTCGCCGAGGCGCGCACCTGGACCAATGTCCACGGGCAGCGGGTCGACGCCGAGGTGGTCCGGGTGAGCCCCGACCGCACCGTCGAGCTCAAGCCGACGCGCGGCCCGGCGGTCACCGTCCCGTTCGAGACCTTCGTGGAGGAGGATGTGCGCTTCCTCGAGGCGCTGCTCGCCCGCGGAAGCCAGGGCGGTTGGGAACGGCTGAACGAAGGCTTCGGCCTCGCCGTCTGGCAGGACGACCGGCTGTGGGACGACGCGACCGCGGAGGCCGCCACGCGGATGGAGCTGCGCCGGGAATCGAAGACCGCCTTCATGGAGAACCACCGGGCCTATCCGCTCGGCAAGCGCAACCTCCTGGGCGAACCGGTCTACGCCATCGCCCTCTACGGGGGCGAAAACAAGGTCGAGAGCCTCTCCTTCATCTTCCTCAACCAGGGCGACATGCCGCATGCGGGAGGCATCGTGAGCCCCAACGACCAGCAGGCGATCGCGGAGCGGATCGAGGCGTGCGGCCAGCACGTGCACGCCGCCCTCGTCCCGCTGCTGGGCAAACCCCGCAAGGATACGCTCGGCAAGGGGGACCTGATGGAAAAGGTATGGCGCTGGGACTGGAACGGCCATGCCATCCTGCTCTCCACGCGCGAGGGGAAATACGCCGCCCTGCGCATCATGCCCGTGGACCGGGCCGACCGCGCCGGACGCATCGACAAGATCAAGGAGGGCGAGCTGAAGCAGCGCATGGCGTCGTGCGTCGAGCGCCGTCCGAACGGCGACGTGGTGATCGGCAATATCCCGATGGTCGACCAGGGCCCGAAGGGCTACTGCGTGCCGGCGACCTGGGAGCGCTACCTGCGCTACATGGACATCCCCGCCGACATGTACCTCCTCGCCCTCGCCGGCAACACCCGCATCGGCGGGGGCACCTACACCCGCGAAATGGTCGAAGCCGCCAAGCCGCTCATCTCCGCCAACGGCCGCGAACTGGAGACCCTCGCGGGCCCGCCCACCCTCGGGCTCATCGCCCCCTTCATCGACCAGGGGCTGCCGATCATCTGGAGCTTCATGAGCACCCCCGCCTTCCAGCTCGCCGCGAACAACGCCACGGCGGAACGCCAGGGCAAGCCGGTCCGGAAGGCCAACCAGGCCGAGGAGACCTCGGCGGGCGGCCATGTCTGCCTCCTTGTCGGCTACAACCTCCAGACCGGCCAGATCGCCATTTCCGACAGCTGGGGGCCCCGCTTCGCCGAGCGCTGGGTCGGGGCCGGGGAGCTCGTCAAGGTCTCGGGCGACGGGGAGGGCATGCATATCATCAAGTGGTAGGGACTGTCCGCCGCACCCCAGTTTTCCAAACCGTATTTGGTTGCCCCGGTTTTGGGCCGCCGATATATTCGGCGGCTCGTTTTTGGGGAACGCAAATAATATTCAACCAACGACAAGGAGACCCGTCATGTCAGAAATCATCGATGTATTGGCCCGCGAAATCCTCGACTCGCGCGGCAACCCGACCCTCGAGGTCGACGTAGTGCTCGAATCCGGCACGCTCGGCCGTGCCGCCGTGCCGTCCGGTGCTTCCACCGGCGCCAACGAAGCCCTTGAACTGCGCGACGGCGACAAGAAGCGCTATCTCGGCAAGGGCTGCGAGAAGGCGGTCGACAACGTGAACGACATCATCGCCCCGGCCATCCTCGGCATGGACGCCCGCGACCAGGTCGGCATCGACAACCTGATGATCGAACTCGACGGCACCGAAACCAAGGCCAAGCTCGGCGCCAACGCGATCCTCGGTGTTTCGCTGGCCGTCGCCCGCGCCGCGGCCGAAGACCTCGGCCTGCCCCTCTTCCGCTACATCGGCGGCACCAACTCCAAGGCCCTGCCCGTACCGATGATGAACATCATCAACGGCGGCTCGCATTCCGACGCCCCGATCTCCTTCCAGGAGTTCATGATCCGCCCGGTCGGCGCCCCCTCCTTCAAGGAAGGCCTCCGTTGCGGCGCCGAGGTGTTCCACGCCCTCAAGGCGATCATCAAGAAGAAGGGGCTGAGCACCGCGGTCGGCGACGAAGGCGGCTTCGCCCCCAACTTCTCCGGCGGCACCGAAGAGGCGCTCGACAGCATCATGCAGGCGATCAAGGACGCGGGCTACAAAGCCGGCCAGGATGTCATGATCGGCCTCGACTGCGCCTCCTCCGAGTTCTTCAAGGAAGGCAAGTACGACTACTCCAAGTTCGAAGGCAAGGAAGCCCCCAAACGCAGTTCCGAGCAGCAGGCCGAATACCTGGCCGAACTGGTCGCCAAGTACCCGATCGACTCGATCGAGGACGGCATGGCCGAAGACGACTGGAAGGGCTGGAAGATCCTCACCGACCTCATCGGCGACAAGTGCCAGCTCGTCGGCGACGACCTCTTCGTGACCAACGTGAAGTTCCTCAAGCGCGGCATCCAGGAAGGGTGCGGCAACTCGATCCTCATCAAGGTCAACCAGATCGGCTCGCTGACCGAAACGCTCGACGCGATCGAAATGGCCCACAAGGCCGGTTTCACCGCCGTCGTGTCGCACCGCTCCGGCGAAACGGAAGACAGCACCATTGCGGACATCGCGGTGGCCACCAACGCCGGCCAGATCAAGACCGGTTCGCTGAGCCGTTCCGACCGCATGGCCAAGTACAACCAGCTGCTGCGCATCGAGGAGATGCTCGGCGGCGACAGCCGCTACGGCGATGTCTCCACCAAGCCGGAACCGGTGAAGAAGGCCCCGGCCAAGAAGGTCCCGGCCAAGAAGAAGGCGTCGGCCAAGAAGTAGGATGCCGCACGGCATGGGACGCAAGGCGGTCTCCGGACCGCCTTTTTTTGTACCCTGCGGGGCTTGTCGCCCCGCCAAATCGCGCTATATTCCGTGCATTGCCCATCGCCCCGGGCGTTTCTCGACATCATGCAGCAGACGGAAAAATACTGGAACCTGATCAACCGCATCGTCCTGGCCGCGGTGATCGCCATGGCGGGCGTCGGCGTCGTGCTGGCGTTCGCCCCCAAGGTCCGCCAGTTCCAGTCCTACCAGGGCCGTTGCAGCCAGCTGCAGCAGCAGATCGACATCACTGTCGCCGCGGAGAAGGAGCTCAAGGAGAAGCAGCAGCGCTTCAAGACCGATCCGCAGTTCGTCGAAAAGGTGGCGCACGAAGTGGGCTACGCCCGCAAGAACGAGATCATCTTCCACTTCCCGGAGGAGACCGGGGTGGAATGACGCGCACAGGCGGCCACCGGAGCGCTCCGCCCGTTGCGTGGACCGTTGCGGGTTCGGACCCGGGCGGCGGGGCGGGCATCCAGGCCGACCTGAAGGTGTTCAATGCCTTCGGGGTGCACGGCTGCAGCGTCATCGCGGCCCTTACCGCCCAGAATACGCTGGGGGTGCAGGCCACCGGAAGCGTCCCGGACGCCATGCTGCGCGGCCAGCTCGACGCCCTGGCCGCCGACCTGCCGCCGGCCGCCATCAAGACCGGCATGCTGGGCAACGCGGCGAACTGCCGGGTGCTGGCGGAATTCCTGAACCACTACCTCAAGATCCGATCCCGGCCCCTCTTCGTCTGCGACCCGGTCCTGCGCTCCACCTCGGGTACCGACCTGCTCGACCCCGAGGCGCTCGACCTCTTCGTGCAGGCGGTGCTGCCGCACGTCGACATCCTGACGCCGAACCTGCCTGAAGCAGTCCTCCTGTCGGGCAAGGCGCTGCGCCGGACCGAGGAGACCGCCGAATACCTCCTCGCCCTCGGGGTCCGTTCCGTCCTGCTCAAGGGCGGCCATGCGGACGGGGGCAAGTGCCGCGACTACTGGACCGACGGGCGGAACTCCCTATGGCTCTCCAGTCCGCGGATCGATACGCACGCCACCCACGGCACGGGGTGTATCCTGTCGGCGGCACTGGCCGCAGCCCTCGCTCTCGGCCAACCGTCGACCGAAGCGCTGGCCACGGCAAAAACCTTCCTCAACCAGTGCCTGAAGTCGCCGGCGAACGTCGGGTCCGGACGGGGGCCGATGCGGATCGAGCCCTTTCGCAATGCCGTGCAAGACCGTCCAACAATCGAATAAATCGATTCTTCCAATCGACGCATACGGCTCCTATTATTGCCGCCATGGAACCCCTATCGCTCTACTTCACCCTGCTGCTGGCAGGCTTTGTCCTGATCGGCATGGAGATCTTCATCCCCGGCGGCATACTGGGCATCTTCGGGACGGTGGCATGGATCGTCGCGGCAGTGGTTGGATGGCGCAACTTCCCCGATCCATGGAACATGGTCAGCGCCTTTGCGCTCCTTTTCGCCGGGATTTTCACCTTCGTCGTCTGGATCCGCTACTTCCCCAGGAGCCGTATCGGCAAGGGGCTGTCGCTGGCCGACAGCACGGCCGCCTACAAAGCCCACGACACCATGGCACCGCCGGTCGGCGCCATCGGCGAAGCCATCAGCACCCTGAGGCCCTCGGGCATCGCCAGGTTCGATGGCAAGCGCTTCGACGTCGTCGCCGACGGCGAATGGATCGACGCCGGCGCATCCATCCGGATCGCGTCCATCTCGGGCGGGCACATCTCCGTGGTAAGGGCCTAGCCCCATGCGCACCCCCCTCGCCACAACCGCCCTGCTCCTCCTCGCCGCCCTGCCGGCCGAGGGCATGGGCCTCGTCAGCACCAACGCCTATTTCGTCGGCCGCGAACAGCGTATCGACCAGGAACAGTGGATCGTGGCCGCGACGGCGGAGATCCACGGCATCCTCGAAGGCGACCTGTTCATCGCATCGGGCGGCGAGCTGCTCCTCGACGGCAGCAACCAGGGCGATGTCTGGGGTGCCGCAGGCCTCGGCGCCACGCTCGCGGGCTCCTGCGGGCGCAACGTCCGGCTGGCGGGGAAAACCGTGCGCATCGAGGGCTCGGTGGCAGGCAACTTCATGGCCATGGCCGACACCATCATCATCGGGACCAATGCAACCATCGGAGGCGGCGTGGTGCTGGTGGGTTCCAGCGTGGTCCACGAAGGAGTGATCGAGGGCGATGCCTCGATCTCCGCGGCGCGGCTGGCAACGCTGGGCGGCCGGATCGGCGGCAAGGCCAAGGTGGTCGCGCCCGACATTGTCTTCACCCAGAAGGCGCAGCTTGAAGGCGACCTGTCCTACACCGCCGCCAAGGAGCTCTTCCCGGCGGAAGGCGTGGTTGCCGGGCGCCTTGAACGGGTCCAGCCCAGGCGGGAGCCACTCCTTTCCGCCGCGCGGTTCACTTCCCGGGGAATCTGGTTCCTGGCGGCCTTCCTGGCGGGCGTACCGTTCATCGCCCTCTTCCCGATGACCACGGCAATGGCGGTCCAGCTGGTGCGCCGCTCCCCGTGGAAATGCCTCTTTGCCGGCATGCTGGCCTCCGGCGCCCTGCCGATCTTCGGCCTCATGTGCGCCTCGTCGCTCGTCGGCATCCCCCTGGGCGTCCTGATCATCGCCTCGTGGGGCATCCTCGCCTATCTCAGCCGCATCGTGGCGGGGCTCCTCCTCGGCACGCTGGTGTTGCACTCGACCGGCATGTCGATCGGCCGCGTGCTGCTGGCCATGGGCACCGGGCTGGCCCTGATCTACTTCACCTCGGCGATCCCGCCGCTCGGCCTGCCGATCCAGCTGGCGGTCGTATGGCTCGGCATGGGCTCGCTGCTGCTGGCCCTGCTCGAAAAGCGGCGGCTGATCATCCAGGTGCCGCAGAACCTCAAGCAACTTGAAGAACTGATGGACAAACAAAAAAAACCCACGGAGGAAAAGCCATGATCTACATCATACTCGTCCCGGTCGCACTGATCCTGCTGGTCCTGTTCGGGCTGGCCATATCCGTCATCAACCTGTGGGTGCGCGCCCTCTTCGCCGAGGCGCCGGTCCGCATCCGCGACCTGATCGGCATGAAGCTGCGGCGCGTACCGCCCACCCAGGTGGTCCTCACCTACATCTCCGCCGTCAAGGCGGGCCTCTCCATCACCACCGGCATGCTCGAGGCCCACTATCTCGCCGGCGGCAGCATCCACAACGTCGTCAAGGCACTCATCGCCGCCGACAAGGCCAACATCGAGCTGCAGTTCCAGAAGGCCGCCGCGATCGACCTCGCCGGACGCAACATCATCGATGCCGTGCAGACCAGCGTCAACCCGAAGGTGATCGACTGCCCCGACCCTGACAAGACGCCCGGCGGCATGCTGGACGCCGTCGCCAAGGATGGCATCCGCCTGCTGGTCAAGGCGCGCGTAACGGTGCGCACCAACCTCGAACGGCTCGTCGGCGGGGCGACGGAACAGACCATCATCGCGCGCGTCGGCCAGGGCATCGTCAGCGCCATCGGCTCGATGGCCTCGTACAAGGACGTGCTCGAGAATCCCGACTCCATCAGCCGCAAGGTGCTCAGCAGCGGCCTGGATGCGCAGACCGCCTTCGAAATCGTATCCATCGATATCGCCGACGTCTCCGTCGCCGGCATCGGCCAGATCGCAAACGTCGGCGCCAAGCTGGAGACCGACCGCGCCGACGCCGACAAGATCATGCGCCAGGCCGAGGCCGAAGGCCGCCGGGCCATGGCCATCGCCGCCGAACAGGAGATGCGCGCCCGCGTGCAGGAGATGCAGGCGAAGGTGATCGAGGCCCAGGCCCAGGTGCCGCTGGCCTTGGCCGAGGCGCTGCGCTCCGGCAACCTCGGCGTGATGGATTTCTACCGCATGCAGAACATCATGGCCGACACCGCCATGCGCGAAGCGCTCTCCAACGACGGCAAGGATGATTCCACCGACAAGGCGAAGTGATGGAAGACCTCGTCCCCCTGCTGATCTTCCTGGCCATCGGCATCGCCAACCTCATCAAGTATTTGGCGGAGCAGAAGGCGCGGAAGGGAACCGGGCCCGGCGAACGGGAGGATGGCGGCGATACCGCCGCCCGCCCCTCTCCGATCGAGGAGTTCCTGGGCGAGCTGGCCGAGAAGTTCGGCCCGCAGCCCATCGAACTGCCCGATTGGCCGGAAGAGCGGGAACGGCCCGACTACATGAAGGAAGCGGAGGAGTATGACCGGGTCCGCGCGCTCGAATACGGCGAGGAGTTCGCCGCTGCCGCGCCCGCCCCGATGGATTGGATGCCCGCCGTACCGCTTGCTGCCGTGCCCGCCGCGGTACCGCGGGTGCCGCCGATGGCGAGCGTCAAACGGCTTTCAGCGGCGAAATCGCCCTTGCAGCACGTGACCACCGCGGCGGTAACGGGATCGCACGGGATGCGTATGCAGGGTATCAACGAGTTGCTTCGCTCCAACGCGACCGGAATCCTGGATTACGACCTCAAGGGGCGAAAATCGCTCAGGAATGCGCTGGTCGGGCAGATTGTCTTCAGTCCCCCGAAGGCCCTCGACCGGATGATGGACAATACCATCATCCGGTAGTTCCCCACTTTGACGCCTTTGGCCTTTGACTGCCGGTGGCGCCATTGGCTTAATGGCAGGCATGAATGACATCAGCCTGAACCACCTTCTCGACGTGGCCATCTGCGCGGCCGAAGCGGCCGGCAAGCATGCCATGGCCAACCTGGGGCGCCGCAAGGAAGCCACCGCCGTTTTCGACCACGACATCAAGCTCGTGCTCGACATCGAGTGCCAGGAAGTGGCCGAGCGCATCATCGCCTCCGAATTTCCGGACCATGCGATCCTCGGCGAGGAACGCGCCAGCCCCAACCCGGCCGCGTCCTTCGAATGGATCATTGATCCCATCGACGGCACGATGAACTTTTCGCACGGCATGGAATACTGGTGCTCGTCGGTCGCCGTCCGCAGCAACCGGAAGGTGGTCGCGGGCTGCGTCTATGCCCCCGTGTTCGACGCCTTCTACACCGCGCACATCGAGCAGGAGGCGCGGCGCAACGGCATGCCCATCCGCGTTTCGGGCACCCGCCACCTGCAGGACGCCCTGGTCGTCACCGGCCTCTCGAAGCTGATGCAGGCCTCCCGCGAACCGCATCTCGACCTCTTCCGCATGCTGGCGAACAACACCAAGAAGGTGCGCATCAACGGCGCGGCCGCCCTCGATCTCTGCCGCGTGGCCGACGGCACCGCCGACGGCTTCCTCGAAACCGATATCCATCTCTGGGATTATGCCGCGGCAGGACTCATTGCCGAGCAGGCCGGCGCCACGCTGGCCCTCTATCCCCGCAAGGACGAAGCGAACGCGGCCACCGTCCTGTGTGCCAATCCGCACCTGATCGACGGCCTCCGCGCCATCTACACCAAATGCGTCTGACCATGCCTGCCAAACCCAAACCAAAGAACCCTCCCGACATCCATTGGCTCTACGAAGCCTCTGTCCAGAACGTCGACACCGACCTCGACTTCGCCCGGCGCGTCTACGCCCGGCACTGGAAGCGCAAACCGCTGACCGTGCGCGAGGATTTCTGCGGCACCGCCAAGCTCGCCGCCCGCTGGGTGGAGCGGAACAGGGCGCACGAGGCGTGGGGCATCGACTTCCACCAGCCCACGCTCGACTGGGGGGTGAAGTACAACGCGTCGGAGCTCTCCGAGGAGCAGCGCCGGCGGCTGCACCTCCTGTGCGGCGACGTCCTGGAGACCCGCACGCCAAAGGTCGACATGGCCTTCGCGCTCAACTTCTCCTTCTGCGTCTTCAAGCGGCGCGAACTGCTGCGCACCTACTTTGAAAGGGTCCACGAGGCGCTGAACGATGCGGGCCTCTTCGTACTCGACATCTACGGCGGCACCGAGTCCGTGACCGCCAAGTCCGACGACGTTCGCCGCATCCCCGGCTTCACCACCCCCGAAGGGATGAGGATCTCCGACTTCGACTACATCTGGGAGCAGGCCGCCTACAACCCGATCACCCACGAAACCCTCTGCCACATCCACTTCAAGGTGCCCGGCCATGGATCGATCAACAAGGCCTTCACCTACGACTGGCGACTCTGGACCCTCCCCGAAATCCAGGAGATCCTCCTCGAGGCCGGCTTTTCCAAGGCCGAGGTCTACCTCCACGACTTCGACGACCACGGCGAATCCGACGAAACCTTCCGCCTCCGCAAGACCTACGTGAATGTCCAGGGCTGGGTCGCCTACGTCGTCGGCATCAGGTGATCCCCATACGTCCAGTCCCACCGCAGCAACCTTGTATTTTAAATCCGGGGCGAAGACGCAAGGCGAGAGCGAGGGGAAAACCATCATGAACAAAAAACAACGCGCCGAATACATTGCCCGCAGGCTGGACGAGCTCTATCCCGAAATCCCGATCCCGCTGGACCATGCCGACGCCTATACGCTGCTGATCGCCGTGCTGCTTTCGGCGCAGTGCACCGACAAGCGCGTCAACATGGTCACACCCGCCCTGTTCGCCAAGGCCGACACACCGCAAAGAATGGCCAAGCTCCCCGTCGAGGAGATCAAGGCGTGCATCGCCACCTGCGGGCTCGCCAACAGCAAGGCGAAGAACATCAAGGCACTCTCTGAAATGCTCGTCAAGGAGCATGGCGGAAAGGTGCCGCACACGTTCGAGGAGCTGGAGGCCCTGCCGGGCGTCGGCCACAAGACGGCGAGCGTGGTCATGATCCATGCCTTCAAGATCCCGGCCTTCCCGGTCGATACCCACATCCACCGCCTCGCCCAGCGCTGGGGGCTCACCAGCGGAAAAAATGTCGAACAGACGGAGGCCGACCTCAAGCAGCTCTGGCCGCCGGAGGATTGGGAAAAGCTCCATCTGCAGATCATCACCTACGGCCGCGAGCACTGCACCGCCCGCGGCTGCGACGGAACCCAATGCGAAATCTGCCGCACCTGCTTCCCCAGCCGCCGCAGATCGGTCCACACGAGGAAGGCGTGATCTCGCCCTTTCGCTTCAGCGTCCTCCCTCCTTCTGGTAGGTGCCGACCAGCTCGGCCCGGGCGAGGATGTGGCCTTCCATGGCTGCCACCACCTTGTCCTTGGATGGCGCACCCAAATCTTCGAGCTGCGTGTCGAGGGCGTAGAGCTTGAAGAAGTAGCGGTGCCTCCCGACCGGCGGGCACGGCCCGCCATATCCGGTGCGACGCCAGTCGTTGATTCCCTCCCCCGTACCCTCCGGCAGTCCGCCGCTCCCAACCCCTTCCGGCAAACCGAAAGCATCGGGCGGAAGGTTGAAAAGGATCCAGTGGACCCAGGTCATTCGGGGAGCCGCCGGATCGGGAGCGTCGGGATCATCCACGATCAGCACCAGGCTCTTGGTCCCGGCAGGGATGCCGGTCCAGGTCAAGGGTGGGGAGATGTCCTTCCCGTCGCAGGTATGCCTGGCGGGTATCCGGCCACCATCGGCAAACGCCGTTGAAGCGATTTGCAGCGAGGCCTCCTTCCTGGGATCCGCCGCCGTGCCGGAACCCCACGCCGCCCAGCCGATGGCCAGTAGCGGCAGGAGGCTGGACCTGCGTAGTTCCAGTATCCGTGGTTGCGTTTCCATGCCTGCCTCTGAATGGCATCCTACTCCCTCGTGCCGCGACCGCAAGCAAAACCCATCCGTCCGTTCCCTGCATTTGGAAATCAAAAGAGCTTGCCCGACGGGATCGGAGCCACTAATTTCCCCGCTCTTTCGCAGATTCCTGCACCCCATCGGAGGAATGGCTGAGTGGTTGAAAGCGCACGATTCGAAATCGTGTGAACTGTAACGGTTCCGTGGGTTCGAATCCCACTTCCTCCGCCACTTTTATTTGGCTGGAACCCATGGGTTCGACACGCCCCGTCGAATATCCCAGATGCATCGCATCGCCAGCGAAGCCGCACACCGGTTTTTACGCACCAAATCGCTCGCCATGCGCCTTCCAACCCGCTATCTTGTGGATTACAAGTCCGTCAAGTTTTAAAAAGATGGGATTCCGCAACGTCATCTTCTGCACGCTTTGCACGAGCCTGCCGCTCCTGTCCATGGCCTATCGAGGCGAGTCCATGGACATGGCCAAACAGCGGTTCGGCTCGCCTGTAGGCATGGTCAAATCAGGTGGCAGAACCATTCTCATCTTCCAATCACCATGGGGGAAGATCACCGAGACCTATGATGCCAAGGGCATCTGCATCGAGTCGGATGCAGACCAAATTGCCCCGAGACCTGCGCCAGCGAGGATCGAACCCGATCCGCCTGCGGAGCCTGTCGAAGCGGCTCCGGTTTCGGTGGCGGAAGAACCCGATATCATCGCCGAGCTGCCAGAGGTCGCGTTCCACGGGGCGCTTTCCACCCTGGACCCATCCCTGCCCAAAGGCGACTCCACCGCAGCGGCATCCTCCGGCCAGCCGATGGTGGATGCGAATGCGTCCGATGGATCCGATGAGCGGCCAACGAAGCCGATCCCCTCCCCCGAGGCGCTCATCCTGGCGGCACTGTTCGTCCTCTCGCTGATCGCGATGTTCGTGGCCTTCATCAATCGTATCGAAGCGGAGGAATCGTGCAGGCCGGGGACGGAAGACGAATCCGGGAAATTGAACGAGTACATGGATAACCCGAACCGTACTGGGACCTCGCATTCCAAAGTCCCCTCGCCGCCCCAGGATGCCGACGCCCCGCTCTCCACGGATTTCTTCCAGGATTGAACCCGCCACCGCGCGGCTGCGAAACGAGCTGCCTGAAAACAGAAAAGCCGCCATCGGCGGCTTCCTAAAGAACTGGCGCACCCGTCAGGAGTCGAACCTGAAACCCCCAGATTCGTAGTCTGGTTATTTAAACTGTAAATAATATTCGTATATTACTTTTAATGTTGATTTTACAAAACTTCATATGTCTCTAAAAAATCGGTTTTGTGTGCCGTTTGTGTGCTTTTTGTTTTGCTCGAGTGTCATGAACTGACGTATACAATCGCTATGTGTAGACACCGATAGACACAGTCCTATCCCCGAGTTAATATGACGAACAAGACAGCGCAAAAGAAACGAACCGGCTTCCTGTACCGGCGCCTTAAGGGCAAGGATTATAGCATTGACGATCCGGAGGCGAAGGACGCAACTATTTGGTTGCAGTATCGACTCAACCGGAAACTGATCAGAGTTTCGCTGAAGACATCGAAACTTAAAGAAGCTGAATACAAGCGATCCACAATAATGGATCCGCTACGTAGCGCAGACGCCGCAGAAGCCACAGCCCAGCTCGTACTTAGGGCTTCGCAGGCCAAGGAAGAACACGAAGCCCTCATACGGAGCCAAAATCCGCCCTTGTGCATTGCCGATGCATGGAATGCCTACCTCTCAAGCCATGCACGGCCTGACAGCGGCGAGGCGACCCTTCAGAACTACCAACTTCAGTGGAAGCGATTCATTACATGGGTGGGCAAAGAATATCCACAGGCGTACTTTCTCAATGAGGTCACCCCGTCTATCGCTTCTGAGTACGCATCCGATTTGACCAAAGCAGGTTTTACGGCGAACACATACAACAAGCACACCAACCTCGTGCGACTGGTATTTGAAACTCTGCGTGAGCCTGCTCAGATTGGAATAAATCCCTTTGAAAAGATAATACGCAAAAAGCTGAAAACAGATTCAAAGCGGGCACTGACAAAGCAAGAGTTGAAGGTTGTGCTGGACTCGGCAAACGGTGATCTCAAGATTCTGTTGTATATCGGTACCTTCACTGGCTTGCGGCTGGGAGATTGCGCTACGCTCAAATGGGAAGAAGTCGACCTGAACAAACTGCTTATCCGTCGGCGTCCTAGAAAAACCAAGAGCGCCAATTCCAAACCGGTAACTGTCGGAATTCCACCAACATTGTGGAGCATCATCAATTCCATTCCAAACCACAAACGAATAGGCTACGTCCTTCCCGCAATTGCAGATAAATACTTGCGGGACAAAACCGGACTCGCAAAAATCATCCAGAAGCACTTCGAGAGCTGTGGCATACAGACTCATAGGGAAGGAACCGGCAAGACGCCCGAATACAAGGCCGCCTTGAAGAAATGGATTGCCGCTAAAAAGAAGGGTCCAAAACCGACGTACAAGCGTGCCGTGGTTGAAGTCGGATTCCATAGCCTACGCCACACCTTCGTGTCACGGCATGCGGAGCAGGGAACCCCTCAGGCTGTGATTCAGATGATCGTTGGGCACGGAAATCCTGCCATGACAGAACACTACACGCATATCGGAGATGACACTTTCCGTCGTGTTGCTGGAGCATTGGAATCCGGCATCAAGGATGCCGACTTCGAAGAGATCGATCCACCTGTCCCAAAATGGGTTATCGACAAGCTCAAAAACCAGGCCGCCGAAACCTGGGAGGCCATCCGTGACGAACTGGTCAAGAAGTCCCGCTCCTTGTCCCAGTTTAAATAATCCGCGATCAGCGGTACGTGTGAGATAAAAAAGGGCCCTCTAAATCTACGGCGCTTTGTATCTAAGGAATGGGAAATAAATACAAAAACATAACGTCGGATAACCTCTACATTCCACAACCGGTTTCGCTTGTCACCACAACATATTGTGTCATCCCGAGTTAACGCATACTCCATATTGCGACTTTCAACAATTTTTCCATTGACACCTCACCAGGAAGTTTTATTGTGCGGCCGTTTTTCATAGAGGGGTCAATATGAATCCCCAAGGAGCAAGAAACGTGAGTATGTTTTTTTTTGAGACGATTTAGCCGCTACCGAAGAGGACGGCTAGATAGCGGAAAGAGTTAGTTAATAGCTAACTATTTATCCTGCTGTCTCAAAAAAAAAAAATGAGACAACCATCTCAACAGAAAACTAAGCAAACTTGCACTCAAAAGAACCAATTTAGAGACAAGAGTAGCGATTCTAGATCGAATAAAGGCTCAGAAGTTGGCTTATCAGCAAAAGAGAAAGCTCCTGATCCAGGAAATCTTGTACTCAAGAGCATTTCAAGTGGTGAAATAACACCAAATTCCACGTCTCTGGCACCTACCAACGCTGAATTAGCTCAATTCCACCGGAAGAGAGCCAAAGCTACACAGCTGCGTGCCGATGCTAAATGGCAGGAAGCTAAGGCGAGCGGACTGAAAGCCGAAGCAATCGAAGATGAGCTTCGTGCCCAACCACTGATCAACTCGGACTGCGGGCCGCCCAAAGTTTACGAGAATCACCATCCAGTCCAAACCCGCAAACGGCACGTAGATGGGACATCACGTAAAGCAACCCCCGTCACCAAGCAGAACACCCAGCACAAAAACATCATCAAACAACTGGAAGTAATACTCCCACAGATGATCGAGGATGACCTTGATGATCCAACCGAGAACATTACATTCTTGGAAAATGTTTCTGGTGAAGTTTATAAAATGGATGGCAAATCACATTATACTCCTGATTACTTACGACCTTTTATCAGGAAAGTGGCGCCCAAGTATTATGCCGAAAAATTCCCGTCTTACGGACGGGGACCCAAAAAGGGCGTCCCCAAGAAAAAATAACACCTCCTTAAATCATATCTTACTGTCCCTCATGTATATACAAATCCAATAGACTGCCAATAAGCCTCCAATATGGACAAAATTTGGCCCCCTCCCGGTACCGTTGTACTTTCTGCCCCCATCAAGCCGAACAGGTTTACAAAGCCGTTGGCAGTCAGCCAGCAGCGCCTATTTCGGATAGAAGCAAGGAGGTACTCAATGAGTACAAATGATGGAGCAGCCGCCGAGGCTGCTGGAGTGGCATCGCAGGATGCCGTAGCGGTAGCTAATAATCAATACGGTATCGTCGTCGGCGAGCCGAAGTATGCCGATTTCATCTATAGGATGTGCGACGTATATCAGGGCATTCAGAACGACGTACTGGACAAGTATCACTACGCTGGCGGAATGATTCAGTCCCACATGGACGAGACGGGTGTCAAAAACGTCACGGCCGCTCTTGGCAAGATCTTGGATGATATGGTTGATGCCACCCACGGCGGGCTGGGCAACCTTGGGATCGACTCACTTCGCAAGGCTCATAAATTAAATCAAACGTTTACCATCGTGCAGTTGGAGCTTGCAAAGGCTGGCCATGTGAGCCTGCGTAACGCAATGGCTTTGTGCGTAAGCGATGTGACGCCCGAAGAGCGTGTCCTGATCCTCCAGGATGTCACCGAGGGTAACATCAAACAGACCGACATCCCGGACGAGGTGAAAAAGTTGCACCCGTCGGCAGAGAGGGACGAGAAGCGGGGAGGAGCCCGCAAGAAGGTAGAGACCCCGCTGGAATACATCCAGCGTATCCAGAAGGAGATGGATAAACTCCTGGAGGATCTGAAGGAGTACCGCCTGCATGCGGCAAGTGCCCTCGGTTCGGACAATGAGGAAACCAAGGAAGAGTATGCTCACCTGTATGAGGCTGTCGCCGAACAGATCGAGCAGATCTACAAGCAGCGGGCGGCCGCTGAAAAAGTGAACAAGGCGTTCCTGGAAGAGTAGTCATACCACCCCCTCTTCGGAGGGGGTAAAGGTGGACAATCCGGCTAAGGCCATTGATCCCCCCCCACTCACCCCGCCCTTCCTCGGATCCTTCTCCCTTCGGATCTGAGGAGGGGCTTTTTTGTGTCTTACGTCTTTGGAACGCTGTTCCAATCCTTAGCCCCACGATGGCCATGAAGTCCTACTGTCTACACTGCTCATACCTGGAAACCTGCCTAAACGGCTTCTAACACCATTCCAAATACCAACCCCTTCTCATTGACCCCTGCCTTGCCCCGGCTATGCTCCTACCAGCGATACTATCCCCTCCTCGTCAATCGTATCCAGCAAAGTATTCAGAGCATCCTGATCGTTGCTGAAGTGTTCGTCCCACAACGTCGAATTCCTGAAGCGATCCTCCACCTCAAGAATCCAGCCTCCCTCGCCGTCCTGATAGATGAACACCTCGATGGTTTCACCGTCACGGGTGATCCTGCGATTCAGCCTCGACATCTTGACCTCGCCCGGAGGACTGCTCATTCTTGGTCTACCCCAAAGCATTCTTAGCCTCCGTCTTGTTCATAGCACGGATAGCCTGTAGGGCATTTGCGGTCTCCTGACTGCGGAAAGGAATCTTGCCTTCGACCTTCTCCCACTTCACTACGGTCTGCTGTGTCACATCAGCAAGGGTTGCCAGTTCCACCTGCGTAACGCCTAGACGCTTTCTCAGCGAAGCCACACCCTTGCCGGTGATCCAGAAGTTCTGACGGGCATCTTCCTTGTCCAGTACCGTTTCGAGTTCTTCATCGGGCACGGCCTTCTTGAGCAGATTGATCTCCTTCTGCAGCTCGTTCAGTTCACGTCTCAGATCGGCTATGTAGCCACGCTGGGCGGCATTCACCCTCTTGATGGGTTCGAGTTCCTTCCTGATCTCCTTGC
Source organism: Kiritimatiellales bacterium (assembly GCA_003246265.1). Classification (GTDB taxonomy): domain Bacteria; phylum Verrucomicrobiota; class Kiritimatiellia; order Kiritimatiellales; family Pontiellaceae; genus Pontiella. The sequence continues at coordinate 106,922 of QKAU01000007.1, forward strand.
GGGCCAGACGTGTGATTTCGGCTTTCAGTTCACTCATTACAGACATGAATCTCTCCTTGGTTGATACCAAGACATACCGAACACTATGATAACTCACAAGGCTTAATGATCCTCGGGATTATACTACAAGCCCATCTACTCCATCCCCCGGCATCCTCTGTCCCGATGCTCGACCACGTAGAATGGATCGCCATCGCCCCTGCGGCTCAGCACCAGTTCTTCCCATGGGATGGCCGATCCCGGCAATCTTCTCCATACCAGCACGTCCATGAAGCCGTCATGGTTGTAGTCATCGTGGCCCAGGACTTTTATTTCCAGCATAGGATTGAACCATCGATCTGGCTCCGTAGTAACCACGTCATTCGAGATGCACAGATGGTACCACAGTACGCCATCCTTCAGCCTGCATTGAACTGCATCTACTGACTCATACTGTGGAACGATGCCAGCGGGATTATCGACCACATAGACGCTATTGGTACCGTTGCCGGACAAATGAGACAGATCCTCGAACAGCCTTTTGCCCAGCATGAACTGCACATAGTTCCAGTCGGGATAGTGCTCTTTGACGTAATCGTTGTAGTCGAAAGATGCTCTAGGCCCCACGATGGCGGCACCCATTTCCCAAGGGAGATCTTCGAGATGGGCCGAGGAGAAATCATAATCGGAAACATGATCCTTTGGAATATGGACGCAGGCGGTGAGGAGGAGAGCGGTTGCAATGAATGAGATTGAGATCTTCATATCGTGAAGCTACCGGCTATTGGCTAAAAAAAATGAGTCGTATAGATCTCCTGATGCACCCATCACTACACCTTACTCACTGCCGGTCAAGCTCATCCGCTTTCTTTAAATACTTATCTCCCAGCCACCTGAAATCTTCCCGCAAGGAGTGCTGACTAGTGAGGCCGAACACGGACAGGCCCCGTTTAACCAGCGTATAGCCAACAATCACTATGACGAACGGAAACAAGAAGCAATCGAATAGAAATCCTGCGCACAGCCGAATACCTCTGGTAATGACCCTTTTGGTTGTTTCCTTGCACCAGGTTAGAATCTCGACCGCCTTCTTCTTGATATTGAGCTTTTCCTTTGTTTTTTCTCCATCGGGAAAAAAGCGATCCTGAATGGCTGCCGGGGAGGAGTCTTCTTCCAGTTGCTTAAGCTCGGCCACTCCTGCGTCAATCATTGGCGCACTTATGGTTTTAGACAAATAGCGAGCGGCACCAGTCGCTAGTGGAAGAACAAGATATATGCCCATCACACACACAACGAAAAAGCTGCATGCTCTCCTCAGCAGCACTCCGCACCATCGCATTTTAGGAAATCCGTTTGCGGCCAACCACAGCACGGCACCGCTCACAAAGGCCAGGGTGAGAAATGTAGGCCCCCATTGGAAAATCGTATCCAACAGGAGCATGGTCAACAGCAGAACAGCTCCACTGGCAAACGTGATGCGCCATGCCACGTCAATTAAATCGTAGATAGGTTGTACCGCATCCCCAACCTGTATATCCGTCGTGACAACCGCCTCTCCCCCAATCGTAGATCCTTCGAGAATGGCAACTCCACCTTTAATGCCCGATAGAACCAAGAAACTGGCCCCGGACTTTTCAAAACTGTTTTGCAGGTAATCGTGATTGGCCTCCACAAGCCGCTGAACTCCACACACCTTGACGAGCTTATCGGCCAGGCGAGCGACTCCAACGGCCAGCAGTATGAGAACTATTCCCGTCACCAACGGTTTAGCTTTAAGCTTGGCATATAATCTAGACACTACGATTGCACTCATATTCGGTTTCCTTGTTTGATCCGCCAACACTCGACTGCCCCACTGGCAGCCACCCCACGTTCCTATTCAGGAACGAAACCCTACCAGATACACTACTTTAGTGTGTAGATAAATTTGCACTATAATGATGTTCTTCCTAGCGTGAGAGCGCGCAGGAACAAGTCACCGCAGAAGAAGCTCGGCCAGGCCATCCGTGAACGGCGGCTGGAGCTGGACGTAAGCCAGGAAAAGCTGGCCGAGATGGTCGAGGTCCACCGCAACTACGTCGGCAAGGTGGAGCGGGGCGAGCAGAACCTCACCATCGAGACGCTGGTGAGGTTTGCCGGTGTGTTTAAGCTGAAACCCAGCGAGCTGCTGGACGAGGCGGGGTTGTAGTTCCCCTACCCCTCCTGATCGTCTAGGATCTCCAGCCACCCCGGTCCGTTGCCTTCGGGGTCGCACAGGACCCACACATCCTTCCTGACCAGCTTGCCACCCTTCCTGCCTGCCGCCGTGAAGCCCCAGTTCTCGCCGGAGTCGTCGACCAGCCCTCCCATGACGGTCAGGCCCACCAGTTCGGGGACCAGGCGGTCCAGACAGGCCCGGGCGTACTCATTCGGCTTGCTCATTTTGTATCTCCTTGTTTGAGTTCATTAAGGCTGTCCACGAACAGCTCGTATTCATGAGCGGGACTTCCCCCATCCTCGATCTCATCCATCGCCAGCCTGTAGAGGTCGATGATGTCGGACCGAAGACGGGGATGTTCGTTGATTGCTCTACGGGCTTCCTTCAGCAGTTCGGCTTCGTAGTCCATCACGCCGCCTCCTGCAGCTCTTCACCCACCGCCTCGCCCATGATCCAGTCGAACGCCTTCTGGGCTTCCCCGCCCGCCTTCACCAGCATCGTGGGATCTTCCCTCAGCCTCTTGAGCCACCCTTTCAGATAAGCAGCCGAGTTCTTCTCGGTGCAGAGCAGGATGCCGGTGCAGCCGCACAGGAATGCCGACGCCATCTCGGCCACGAGTTCCTCCTGGGAGTAGTCATGGCTAGCAAACCCCGTAGGTTCCATGATGGCCTTACGCCCCACTCGTGATTGATGCCCCGTACTGTGGGCCAGTTCATGGAACAGTGCCCCATAGTATTCCTCGCCCGATGTGAACCATTCCGGACAGGGCATCGATACCTTGTCGGTCAGAGGGCTGTAGCAGGCCAGCGTCCGCCCATGGTGGATCACAGGAGCATCGGGCATGTTTGCAACCAACGCCTCGGCGATCTCCAGCGGTTCATGCTCCCGCTTCGGGATCTCTACCGATGGCACCTTCCCCTCCAGCCCTTCGCACTGCTCGGTGTTGAACACGTTGTAGTAGCGCAGGAAGGCATATGGTTTCGCTTCCAGATCGTCCTGCTCCTCTGCCTCTACAAACCGCCAGAAGACGACGGGACAGGCGTGCTCGCCCTTCCTTACCCTGCCACCCATCTCTGTCACCTGACGAAAGCTCAGGAAGTAGGGAGAGGCATATCCCATGGCATGCAGTAGAAACACATTCACGCCCCTGTAGTTCTTTTTCGTTACCAGGTTCCGGGGCATCATCGATACCGAAGTCCAAGGCTTCTTCCACGGCAGCTCACCGGTGGCTTCTATGCGCTGGATCAATCGATCCGTGATCATTTGGTTTATCTTTTCATAGGCACTCATGGGTGCTCCTTTCGTTGAAAACAAAAGAGGACCGCCTCAATGACGGTCCCCTGCTCTGCCTGCCTTGCTTCTAGGCCGCTATGGCTTCCTGCTGTTCCTGCTCCTGTTCGATCATCTTACGGGCCATCTCCAGATGAATCTGATCGATCTGCTGTGCCCAGTCACGGTCCACACGGATCGGCATCACCACCAGCGTGGTGGCGTCGTTGGTAAACAGTGCCGGCGACAGGTCAGGCGCATGCTTCTGGATGTGCAGCGTGATTTCCTCATCAACACCCAGCTCGATCAGATCGGGGTCGAGATAGCATCCCAGGGCCGACGTGGCCCATTGTGCAAACCGTTTGCCGGTTCCCTCCAACGCATAGGCATCGTCCTTGCCTGTCCGGGGAATCACCTGGCGATGGTTCGGGAAGACCAGGTCCTCGGTGCACTGCGACAGGAATACCGTCTTGGCGGTGTTGACCTTGATGTCGTACAGACCGGGTTCGGCTTCCAGATTGAAACGGTCGCTGCGCAGCCTCCGGCCATCGGTGGCGATGACGGTGATGCCTTCCCCGTCCTTCTCCACCAGCACCTTGTTGATGACATGGCGGGCCGGATCGGTCGAGGCGCAGCACAGGGTGGATCTCAGCCGGGCGAAGTCGGCCCGATTGTGCTTTTCCTTCGTTACTTCGATGGTGTTCATTGGTATCTCCTTTGGTTGATGCTGAAACGGTGTAGGTACAAAAAAACCACCCGGCGAAGGGGTGGTCGAAGGGGGTTCAAAGCGAGGGCAGACTGGCTTCATCTTCCCATTTGGGAACATAGCGACTCAGGTTCGGGAATAATCAAGGCATGCGAACCGAGCCCAAATCACTTTCCTCGCTTTCCATACATGGCCCATAGAAAACCTACTTTTCCACCATGGATCATCGTCGGAATTGGTTGTTATTCGCTGTTCCGTCACCTGAAAAGCTAGTGATGCAGTGGGAATCCAACTCGTTGATTCATTTAGATGGGAAACTGTATCAGGCCTTCCAGAATAAATGACTGGCGGGCAAACTTGATACCCGGAGCGACAGTCAGAAGTTGCCCTCCGGTATTCGGCACATTCTTACCCTAGGATTTTGCGTACTGCGTACCCGTATAGAGAAGGCAGTTTTAAGCGTTTCTAGGATGCGTACCGGGCACGACGCCTCCGGTTGGATCGGCTGATATATCGAGCTTTACGTAGTCAGGAACTACGCTCTCGATATCCAGACCGGAAAAATCAAAGATGTTATCATCGACGGCTAACCCATGATGCTCCGTCAAAAAGGTAATGTAAAAGTTGGGTGCTTTCCGCTCCGCCCGATCCAGCGCCTCAGTGACGTCCAGTTCAGCCGTATCGGTTCCCTTCTGATGCGTCAACGTGCCGGCATAGTTGTATTGTCCCTTCATTGCTTCGACATTGTCGCCCCTGACTTCATCAAAAAAGACATGCGTCAGGTGTTCGGCATGTCCTCGAACCACGCCGGACAGCTTCAGGGTGGCTTTGATGTGATGAAGCGGCGCATCAAACGATACGGGACCGTATGTTTTATGTGCTATCATGATATGCCTATTGGTTATCGAGTTGGTTGAAGGCCGTGTGCCAGAGATCCGGCAGGCCGTTGATTCCAAACAACGATTCACCCGTTTCCGGACCTACATCTACATGGGTCTTCAGTACTTCAAAATCCGCCGGCGATGCAGTTTCATCGTCACGTGCCAGTTGCATGAGTGTGACAAGCTCGCAGCTCACGTCCTGATCAAGATTGTCGAACAGACCGCAAAACCGGGAGTGCTCCTTACTGGTCATGTAATCGATGGCCGCCCCCTCCAGGGCATCCTCGCCCTCATGTTCGGCATCATATTCATCCTCCAGTATCCGGTGCCCGGCGTTGTACAGGACGATCAGCATTTCGATAGTCGTTTTGTGAACCTTCATAAGCCCCTCGCATCCGCTTTCATCTAGCTCGGGAATACCAGAAAATCAGCTTTCATACCAGAGATGGTGCTGCAAATGTGTTGGACAGAAGAACATCCTACATAAAAATGAGTGAATTTACTGAGGTTCCGGTCTGAAAGGATAGTACATGCAGGGAGGTGATTGCATGCAGATCACGGTTACCGAAAAGGCGATTGAGCAGCTGCTGGGAAACGGATTGAACAAGGATAACTTCCTGAGGCTGGGAGTTAAGCCGGGAGGTTGTGCCGGGATGTCGTATGATATGTTCATCGACAACACCCGGACCGATCACGATGAAGTCGTGTTTGAGCAGGGAAGCGTACGTATTCTGGCGGAAAAGCTCTATGCGGGTATGCTCGACGGGCTTATCATTGATTATTCTGATGACCTGATCCAGCCCGGCTTTGTTCTGAAGAATCCCAATGCCGAGCAATCGTGCGGCTGCGGTTCGAGTTTTTCCACGGAGATCATGGATGATTGCTCCACCTGCGGAGGCTGCGGCTGATGAGCATGAATCCCAAATCCCTGCTCGGCGGAGAGTCGGTCTACTGCATCAACGAAGCGCAACTGAAGGAAGCAACCCGTCTGATTGAGACAGATCCCGAGTCATCACAGCGCCTGCAGCGTTTGATAAAGACCATCGAGGACGAATGCAGCCGCAACGAACGGGCAGCACTGGCATTTACGATTATTGAGCGCTTGCGTCGAACCAAAGAATAGCGCTGCTGACCGGGACGTTTATGCCCGTTCCGTAAACGAAAAAGTTCTCCAGGGTGGCAAATCGGACAGATAATTCATGTATCCGTGTTATTTTTTCTTAATTTCCATGGGGATACCCTGGACAGGGTATTAATGTCGGGCAAACGCCGTGATGAGAGATCAGCCTATGTACACCTTTCAAAAGAACAGCGATCACATGCTCGTAAAGTTTGAAAACGATTTCGACTGCGCAGAACTCACAAAACTCATCCAACTTGCTACTGCTGACCGGGAGTATCCGGACACCAATGACATCTGGCTTGTAGGACCGCATCATGCAGTTATGAGCATGGGAGATCTTATCAGCATCATGGATAGCTTCTGCAGTTGCTGCCCACAGAACTGCAACCAACGCAGAACGGCGTTTGTGGCGGACCACGGCACGACCGAAGGTTTTCTCGGGCTCATGGCCAAGGGCATGGGAAGGAAGCTTCCGTTCGAGTGCCGGCTCTTCCACACCCTTGCCGAAGCTCAGGAGTGGCTTAATAACAACCGGACAGCTGCCTGACGATTTGTCCCCCTGCTATAGAGGGAAGGGTGAGATGGACTTAAAATGCCCCAAAAGTAGGTTTCCTATGGGGCTGGTTCAGAAAGTGAAAAAGGTGATCTCCACTCCCCTGCACAGGCTGCACAACCTTGAAACTTGCTCTCTAGAGAAACCTATTTTTAGCCATATTCAGCCAATAATCTGGGTTTCCCTATATAACGAGTTTTACCCTGTGCAGCCCGTGCATAGACATAAATTCAGCAACAATATGCTTCTATTATTGGGTTTCGTGGGTTGCACAGGCAGGCTTGAACCTGTGCATTACCCGTGCAGAGCTGTGCAGTAACCTGTGCAGCAGATATCACCCCGCAAGCACCTCCTCCGCCTCAGTCACATAGATAAAATCATCGAGCAGTTCCTGTATCGCACAGACATCCTGATCGATCTGATCGGCGAGGTTGGCCAAGGCATGGGGACTCACCTTGATCAGATCATCCCCGCACTGTTTCAGCACCATCAGCAAAGCCGTCACCGCCACTACCCGATCCACTCTTTTCGTCACCGCCCTACGCATCTCCACATAGCTTTCCAGCATCTCCCTGTCCATCGCTTCCAGATCCATCATTCACCTCCTTCCGATATCAACAATGGTTCATTCACGATAAGCCGCTGGGTCCTCCTGTAGCCCACATAAGCCTTAACGCCCGTGTAGGCACCCAGGCCGACTCCGAACACGGTTGAGACCACTCCGGCCGCCAGCACGACATAGCCGGCACCAATGGCGAGCACCCCGATCCCGGCCATGATGGCTCCATACCTGGCTCCTCCCCTGCAGGGCTTCGTCTCATCCATCAAGTCCACCAGCCAGCCCAGCAGCATCGCCCCGACGCCCATGGCGGCCAGCCACTGCCCCGCCACGACCAGCAGCGGTCCCAGGGCGACCCCCAGGGCCCCGATGCCGACCGAAGCAATGGAGCCCAGCACAGGCCGATTCGCGACCGTTCCGGCTACCGCCCTGACGGTCCGGGTGGAACGGGGGGGCATCGCCGTACGATCAAAGGGATCGAGTCCCTTCACTAGCATGGCACCGCACCGGTAGCAGTAGATGGATTCCACCCACTGCCCAGGGCCCATTCCTGCCCCGCACCTTGAGCAGTACACGGTCAGTACTCCTCGGGCAGAAGCAGGGTGGTGACGGATCTGTCGGCCTCTGTGATTACCCACAGTTTGGAGCCGTCGTTGAGCCTGTAGGCCGACAGGATGCGCAGATCATCCGCTGCCGCTTCGTCGTTGGCCTGTTTGTCCTCGTCGCACAGATCGCCCCAGTCGCAACTGAGATGACGACGAAGGAACTCCGACGTTGACTGGTTGCTGCGCTCCAACGCTTCGAGAGCACCGGGCGTAGACACGATCCGTCCTGCTTCAAACGGATGCAACGGCTCAGCCTTCCAGCCGCAACCGAACACGGCATTGACCGTCAGCAGCTGCCGTTCGACATGATCCTTGTCCGCATCAAAAACAAGAGCCCGTTCCCTATCCACGAGAACGGACTCCTTCCCTCTTCGCCCGAGATACTTTCCATCCCGGCTTCGTATTACCACCAGCATGGCGGCCTCCTTTCTAATTCGAGTGATAACTCACGATTGTTTCCTCAGCACCTCCACCGCCTTCTCCAATACCCACCGCTCCTCGGGCTTGAGCGGGCCTGGGTCGATGAAGCAGCGGAGATTCATGGCCAGCATGTCCGCCTTGCACTTCCTGCATTCACGGTTATGGGTGGCACTGTCGTGATGCCCAACGGGCAGCTCTATGGCGATGAGCTTCTCGGTAGTCAGATAGGCTCCGTATTCCTTCATGG
>QKAU01000060.1 GCA_003246265.1 Kiritimatiellales bacterium
CATCGGATACGATGCCCCTTGGAGACAGGTGCATGCCATGCTGATCGAAGCCGCCCGGCGAACGCAGGGACTGATTGATGAACCGCCACCGTTTGTTATGCAGGTCGCCCTGTCGGATTTCTATGTTGATTACCAGATAAACGCCCTGATAGTTGAACCAAATCGTCGTCTGCGTGTATTAGCCGACCTGCATGCCAACATTCAGGATGTGTTTAACGAATATGGCGTTCAGATCATGTCGCCCCACTTCATGGCCGACAAATCACAGCCGGTCTTTGTGCCGAAGGACAAATGGGCACCTCCCCCAGCCGAATCCAGTCAAAGGGGCGAGACCACGAAACAGGACCAGAACTTGTAACGCATTCTGCAGTCGGTTGTTTACTTGGTGTTTCGTTGCATCATTCGTCGTTCTCCTGGTCTTCGGTTTACCTCGGAGAACTGTCACAAAAAATCCGTCCAGTTTTATGGGGTCAGGTCAGGACCGCTCCGACCTGCTCGCACTGGCCCGCGGCAGGGGTCACCCTTCAGAGAAAACCTTCGGAAGCGGTAGCCAGGACGAGCATATGGTGGAATTTCTGTATCGAATGCAGCCGATCCGCACCTGAACATCACCCCCGACATCCAGTTGCTGGTCAATCCCGCCCAAAATCCCGATGACGACTTGATCGCGCTGTTTGGTCTGAGATGTCGTTTGGTTTACTGAATTTTTCATGACCGGTCGGCACCGTCTTCCTAGCCACATTCTTTACCGCCGGTTTGTAATAACAATGCATGAACGAATGTCGCTATTTACCTAGAAACTGGAGATTGAGGCCGAGGAAGAGCTGCCATTCGGGCCAGGGATTGGGGCCTTCGTCGAACACCGAAACCTGGGGTTCGACAAAGGCGTTGTAGACGGTGTTGCCCTGCTTCATCACCTTGCCGAAGCCAAGGCCCACCGGGATGGTGTAGCCGTCGGTCCGCAGGTCGAAGGCGCAGACCGGAGCCATGCGCAGGTAGTGGCCGCCGCCCAGCTGGTAGAAGCCGAAATACTGGAACGCGGCCTGGTTCACATAGGCAGGGCCATCACCGGCAAAGCTGTGCTGCCAGGTGAGCAGGTAGCCCCACTGGAACTTCGCGCTGCGCGCGTCGAACAGCACATGGGCCAACCCGGTCGACCACTTGTCCGTACCCAGCGCGGAGGCGGTGGCGGTCGGAACGGTCAGCTGGGGCCCCACCCCGACGCTGAAGGCCGGATTCTTCATCGGAACCAGGTAGGCGGCAAAGATGTTGAAATCGCCCAGGCCGAATTCGCTCGGTCGCGAATAGGAAAGGATCGGCAGGGAGGCGCGCATCAGCCAGCTGGTCTCGGCGATCTTGATCGGCTGGGCATAGCGTATCCAGAACTGGTTGCCCAGGTCGGGCAGTTTCGTGGTGTAGTCCGGAACCAGGTAGTTCTGGAAGTTGAGCGCCTTCATGTTGGCCAGCGGGTTGTTGGCCTGGGCGGAGGCATCGACCTCGGCGCGGACCGCGGACGCGAACATTAGAACGGCAAGTGCAACTACCGGCAGCGCAGCGTGCTTCATGGCATCCTCCTAAGGTTGTACGGCGATTTTTGCGATGCGGTCGCGGAACACGCAACACTTTAACTCGCGTTTTTCATTGGCATTCCGTTTGAAATTATTCATGAAAAATCCGTTGTCGGCGGGAACGGCGGGAACTATGCTTTCGAACGCTGTTCCGGGGAGGAGCACCCGAGCATGGCATTGGCATTGTCCGGTTTCCTTCGGTTTTCGATGCAAGCGACCATGCGGACCGCCTCGTAAGCAACGCGTATACCTGCCGGAAAAACCAGGAAAGCGAGGAGACCACCATGAAGGTACATGCCGTTCTGTTGGGCCTGCTATGCCCGTTCATCAGTGCTGTCGCACAGGAAGCCACTCCCGCGCCCCCGGCGGACTTCAAGGGGAAGATCGCGCTGGACATCCGCGACTCGGAACAGGACTGGGGACCTTTCACCCCAAAGCGGGCTCCCGTAGGCTCCCCCAACGTGCTGTTCATCCTCTACGACGATACCGGACTGGCCGCTTGGTCTCCCTACGGCGGACGCATCAACATGCCCACGCTCGACCGGCTGGCCGCGAACGGCCTGACCTACACGCAGTGGCACACCACCGCGCTCTGCTCGCCGACGCGTTCGACCATCCTGACCGGACGCAACCACCACCTCAACGGCATGGCGGCCATCACCGAAGCAGCAACCGGCTTCCCCGGCGCCTGCGGCCGCATCCCCGAACAGTGCGCCACCATCGGGCAGGTGCTGCAGGACAACGGCTGGAGCACCTTCTGGCTCGGCAAGAACCACAACGTGCCCGAACAGGATGTGGCCGCAGGCGCGAGCCGCAAGGAGTGGCCGCTCCAGAAGGGCTTCGACCGCTACTACGGCTTCCTCGGCGGCGAGACCAGCCAGTGGTATCCCGACCTGGTGGAAGACAACCACTTCATCGAGCGCGATTTCGAGAAGGGCTACCACCTCTCGAAGGACCTGGCCGACAAGGCCATCGAAATGCTCCGCAACCAGAAGGCCACCAATCCGTCGAAACCCTGGTTCATGTGGTACTGCCCCGGTGCCAACCATGCCCCGCACCACTGCCCGAAGGAATACGCCGACAAGTACAAGGGCATGTTCGACGACGGCTACGACGCCTACCGCGAATGGGTGCTTAAGCGCATGATCGAGAAGGGCATCCTGCCGGAAGGCACCCGGCTGACACCGTTCAACCCGCTGCCGGAAGAGGTGGCCAACGCGGCCGACGCGGTCCGCCCCTGGGATTCGCTCAACGCCGACGAGAAGAGGCTCTTCTCCCGCATGGCGGAAGTCTACGCCGGATTCTCGGAATACACCGACGTCCAGGTCGGCCGCATCATCGACTATCTGGAACAGACTGGCCAGCTGGACAACACCCTCGTCCTCTACGGGGCCGACAACGGGGCCTCGGGCGAAGGCAGCCCCAACGGTTCCGTGAACGAAAACAAGTTCTTCAACGGCTATCCGGACGAGCTCTCCGAAAACCTGAAATACCTCGAGGTGCTGGGCGGCCCCGATACCTACAACCACTTCCCGACCGGCTGGGCCGCGGCGTTCTCGACGCCGTTCAAGATGTTCAAGCGCTACTCCCAGTTCGCCGGCGGCACCTGCGATCCGCTGGTCGTCTCCTGGCCGAAGGGCATCAAGGCCCGCGGCGAGATCCGCCACCAGTACCACCACTCCGTCGACATCGTCCCCACGATCCTCGAAGTCTGCGGGCTGGAGATGCCCAAGGTCTACCGCGGCGTGGCGCAGTATCCGCTCTCCGGGGTCTCCATGCGCTACAGCTTCGACGCGGCACCGGACGCCCCGACGCGGAAGAAACGCCAGTATTTCTGCATGCTCGGCACCCGCGGCATTTGGGAAGACGGCTGGAAGGCGGTCGCCCTGCACGCGCCGCTGACGGGCAAGGGCCACTTCGACCAGGATGTCTGGGAGCTCTACCACGTGGATGCGGACCGCTCCGAATCCACCGATCTGGCGGCGCAGCATCCCGACAAGCTGAAGGCGCTCGTCAAGGCCTGGGGAGAAGAAGCCGAGCACAACCTGGTGCTGCCGCTGGACGACCGCAGCGCCGCCGAGGTGCTGGGCACCCCGCGGCCGAGCGAAGAGGAGGTGCGCGAGCGCTACCTCTACTATCCCGGCACCGTTCCGGTGCCCGAAGGCGTTGCCGTCAATGTCCGCGGCCGCTCCTACAAGATCCTCGCCAACGTGGAAATCACCGACAAGGATTGCTCGGGCGTGATCTTCGCCCACGGCTCGCGCTTCGGCGGACACACCCTGTTCATCACGGATGGGAAGCTCAACTACGTCTACAACTTCCTCGGCATCAAACCGGAACAGCGGTTCACCTCGAAAAAGCTGGAGCCGGGCAAATATACCCTGGGCATGGAATTCATCCGGGAAAAGGCCGGGCAGTACGGCGAATCGCTGGGCACCGCCAAGCTCTACGTCAACGACGAAGTGGTGGCCGAAGGCCCGATGAAGACGCAGCCCGCAAAGTTCACCCTCTCCGGCGACGGACTCTGCGTGGGCTACGACAGCGCCGACGCCGTCAGCGAGCAATACGAGGCGCCGGCCCGCTTCACGGGCGGCACCATCATCGGGGTCGGGGTCACCGTCGAAAAAACGGAATACCGCAACCTGGAGCTCGAGGCCAGGCGCGCAATGATGAAGCAATAGATCGGGTCCGATGCCCGAAAAAGCCGGATCCATACCGCCCGCAAGGCGGGAGGTGGCGATGAAAACCACGCAGCAGGCCTCTTCCTTGCCGCGGCCATGCCCGTCCAGGGCTTGGTAGCGGCCGACAAACCAGACAGATCCGCCCCGGACACCATGCCTACATCCCGTGGCGGTAGCGGAAAAAGTGAACCAGAGAGGACTATCATGAAGAGAAGCAGACTACATTGGTCCACGGCTTTTGCTGCGTGGATTGCGCTGTCCATGCTCACCCTGTCCCTCCCGGCACGGGCCGCCGAGGAACCCTCGAAAACGGAACAGGCCAAGGAATCCATCGAGGAGGCCGGACGGGCCTCGATGGAGAGTGTGGAAACGCTGGGCAAGCGCATCGAGGCCAACCGGCTGAAGAACCGCTCCCGGGACGAGATCATCTCATGGGTTCTCATGGGAGTGCTGGTAGGCTCGATCGCCGGCGCGGCCACGAGACTCAACTGCTCCCTTTTGGGAAAAGTCGGAAAGATTGCATTGGGACTGGCCGGCGCCTTCCTTGGCGGAATGGTCGTACGCGTTGCCGAAATCAACTATGGGTGGGGAGCCATGCAGGCATCCTACGAGGAACTCCTCTTCTCCCTTGCGGGAGCCATCCTCCTGCTGCTGGCCGGCCGGTACATCAAATACCTGTCAAAACGGAAAGCATCCAAGCCATGACCGCCGGGACGGCCCCGAACATGCAGTGCCGCCCAACCCCGTGATGGCGGGGCAGTTCCGCCGCAGGGGCTCGCCGCCGGCTTCCTCAGGAACATGCAGGAATACCCGCCGAGCAAGACGCCCGGATCGTTCAACCTCACCAAGATCGAGGAACAATTGCGTCGACCCATGGGTTCCCGCTGCGAAATGTCGATATAATCCTTCGGGCAAGGGGATGCAGCTCTTCCGGCCATGCGTCCCGATACGAGCTTGGCGCGATTGCGAAGTGTTATAAAAGACAAATATGATAACAATTATAAGGTTGGTAAAATTATTATTTTCAATTTCAGTTTTTAGCGGAAGAGCCTAGGATCCGACATTGCAACGGCAATGGATACTGAGTCCACGAGCCAGGCATCACGGAGAACGGCATGTGCGGATCATCGCCAAAACCATGCTTGGGCGGGCGCGGAAACCATCCCGCGCGAGCAGCCTATCGCAATTCAGGTGGGATTGGAGCACCGGATTCCGATGAAGGCAATGGCCTGCCGGAATGGCAGGCGTCCAAGAGGCCGAACACGCAGTTCCCCCGGTAGACGCGAAACAAATAGACCCAAGGAGATGAAGAATGAAGACGACGGTCAAGCAGATCATGGCCAGCGCGGTAGTCGCGGCCCTATGTCTGCCCGGAATGGCCCGGGCGGCGGAAAAACCGAACATCCTGTTCATCGTATCCGACGATACCGGATACGGGGACCTCGGACCCTACGGAGGTGGCGCGGGACGCGGCATGCCCACGCCGAACATTGACAAGATGGCGGAGTCCGGCATGACCTTCTTCTCCTTCTATGCCCAACCCAGCTGCACACCGGGCCGCGCGGCCATGCAGACCGGACGCATCCCGAACCGCAGCGGCATGACCACGGTGGCCTTCCAGGGACAGGGCGGCGGACTGCCCAAGGCGGAATGGACGCTGGCTTCCGTGCTCAAGCAGGCCGGCTACAAGACCTACTTTACCGGCAAGTGGCATCTCGGCGAAGCCGACTACGCCCTGCCGAGCGCCCAGGGCTACGACGTCATGAAATACTGCGGCCTCTACCACCTCAACGCCTACACCTATGCCGACCCGACCTGGTTCCCGGACATGGATCCGAAGCTGCGCGACATGTTCGCCAAGGTGACCAAGGGGTCGCTTTCGGGCAATGCGGGAGAACCCGTGAAAGAGGACTTCAAAATCAATGGCCAATATGTCAATACCCCTGAGAAGGGCGTGGTCGGTATTCCGTACTTTGACAGTTATGTCGAAAAGGCGGCGTTGGAGTTTCTCGACGACGCGGCCAAGTCCGGCACCCCGTTCTTCATCAATGTCAACTTCATGAAGGTGCACCAGCCGAACATGCCCGCGCCGGAATACGAGCATAAGTCGCTCTCCAAATCGAAGTATGCCGATTCCGTGGTCGAGCTGGACGCCCGCATCGGCCACATCATGGACAAGCTCAAGGAGCTGGGCCTGGACCAGAACACGCTGGTGTTCTACACGACCGACAACGGCGCCTGGCAGGATGTCTATCCGGACGCGGGCTACACGCCGTTCCGCGGCACCAAGGGCACCGTCCGCGAAGGCGGCAACCGCGTACCGGCCATCTGCATCTGGCCCGGCAAGGTCAAACCCGGCAGCCGCAACCACGACATCGTCGGCGGCCTCGACCTGATGGCCACCTTTGCCGCGGCGGCCGGCATCAAGGAACTGCCGAAGAACGACCGCGAAGGCCAGCCCATCATCTTCGACAGCTACGATATTACGCCCGTGCTGACGGGCACCGGACCCAATCCCCGGACCTCGTGGTTCTACTTCACGGAAAACGAGCTCACTCCCGGAGCGGCGCGCGTGGGCAACTACAAGGCCGTCTTCAACCTGCGCGGCGACAACGGAGCCCCGACCGGTGGCCTGGCCGTGGACTCCAACCTCGGCTGGAAGGGTCCGGACAAATACACGGCCTGCGTGCCGCAGGTCTTCGACCTCTGGCAGGATCCGCAGGAACGCTACGACATCTTCATGAACAACTACACGGAGCGGACCTGGACGCTGGTCACCATCAACGCCGCCATCAAGGATCTGATGAAGACCTACATCCAGTATCCGCCGCGCAAGCTGCAAAGCGAGGTCTATACCGGCCCGATCACCATCAGCAAGTATCAGCACTTCGAGTGGATCAGGCAGCAGCTGGAGAAGGAAGGATTCGATCTGGCCCTACCGACCGGCAACTAATCGCCGGGCATGCATGTCCAATCGCGCGGGCCGCGGGAAAACGCGGCCCGCGTCTTCTTTTGAACGCACTGGAACCGATTGAAAAAAGGAATAGCTGACATGGAAATCAAACCCATCAACACGCGCGGATTGCGGCGTGCCGCAGTGCTGGGGATCGCATTTGCCGCAGTTCTTGCCCAGGCCGCCGATCCGTTGCCCTCGTGGAACGATTCGGATTCAAGGCAGGCCGTGGTAGCCTTGGTCGAAAAAGTGACGTCATCGGACTCTCCGGAATTCGTGCCGCCCGCCGAACGGATCGCCGTTTTCGACAACGACGGCACGCTCTGGGCCGAGCAGCCGATGTATTTCCAGGCGTTCTTCATCTTCGACCGGATCAAGACCCTTGCCCCGCAGCATCCGGAATGGACCACCAACGAACCGTTTGCTTCCGTATTGAAGGGCGATCTCAAAACCGCGCTCGCGGGCGGCGAGCATGCCCTCGTTGAAATGGCGATGGCCACGCATGCCGGCATGACGACCGAAGAGTTTGAGCGGATCGTCTCCGATTGGATCGCAACCGCGCGGCATCCGCAGACCGGGAAGCGCTACACCGAAATGGTCTACCAGCCCATGCTCGAGCTGCTGGAGTATCTCCGCGCCAACGGCTTCAAAACCTTCATCGTGTCCGGCGGCGGCATCGAGTTCATGCGCCCGTGGGCGGAACGGGTCTACGGCATTCCGCCCGAGCAGGTGATCGGCAGCAGCATCAAAACAAAATACGAGGTGCGGGATGGAAGCCCCGTACTGGCGCGCCTGCCGGAGATCGACTTCATCGACGACAAGGACGGAAAACCCGTCGGCATCCACCGCCACATCGGCCGCCGACCCGTCCTCGCGGTTGGAAATTCCGACGGGGACTTCCAGATGCTCGAATGGACCACCGCCGGCACCGGACCGCGCCTCGGCATCCTGATCCACCACGACGACGCCAAGCGCGAATGGGCCTACGACCGGAAATCCCCGGTTGGCCGGCTGGACCGCGGCCTCGACGAAG
>QKAU01000075.1 GCA_003246265.1 Kiritimatiellales bacterium
CGGCATGGCCGGTTCGGCAAGCGATCCGCACAGCATGGGTTTCGACTCCTTCTATGGCTACAGCTGCCAGCGCCAGGCGCACTGCTACTACCCGGCCTGGCTCTGGAGGAACAACGAGCGCGAGTTCCTCTGGGGCAACGAGGGATCGTTCAAGAAGGTCTATGCGCCCGGCCTTGTCCACAAGGAGGCGCTCGACTTTATCCGCGCAAACAGGGACCGGCCGTTCTTCCTCTACTATGCCGCAGTGCAGCCGCACGCCGACATGATTGCCCCGGAATGCTACATGTTGAAATACCGCGGGAAGTTCCTTCCCGAGATGGGGTACGAGGGGGGCTACTACATCGGCCAGCCGGAGGGCCACGCCGCCTACGCCGCCATGGTCAACGTGCTCGACGACTATGTCGGCGAGGTCGTGGCCGAGCTCGGGCGGCTGGGCATCGCCGACAACACCCTGGTGATCTTCTCGTCCGACAACGGCGCGCACGAGGAGGGCGGGGCGGACCCGGGGTATTTCGCCTCGAACGGCATCTTCAGGGGCTTCAAGCGCGATCTCTACGACGGAGGCATCCACGTCCCCTTTATCGCCGTGTGGCCGGGCAGGATCAGGGCCGGGTCGGAAAGCGGCCACATTTCCGCCTTCTGGGACTTCCTGCCCACCATGGCAGAACTGCTCCAGGTCCCCGTGGAAGCGCCTGTGGACGGCATCTCCTATCTCCCCACTCTGCTGGGGGAGGCAGGGCAGAAGGACCATGACTACCTCTATTGGGAGTTTACTGGGAAGGGCGGCCGCAAGGCCATCCGCAAAGGAAAGTGGAAGGGCGTGCTCTACGACCTCAACAAGAATCCGAATGCCCCGCTCGAACTGTACGACCTCGACAGGGATCCCGGCGAGCGGGAGAACCTTGCGAAGCAGTATCCGGAAGTGGTGGCCGAACTGTGCGGGCTGATCGGCCAGGCGCGCACCTCGTCGCACTTCGATGGCTGGAACTTCCCGGAAGCGAAGAAGTAGCATGCCAAGGAGAGATACCATGCGAATCTCACGATGGCTGATGATCCTCTGCTTGCCGGCGGTGGCGGCGCAGGTGGAGCGGCGGCCGAACATCCTGATCCTGCTGGCCGACGACCTCGGATACGGTGAACTCGGCTGCTACGGGCAGGAGATCATTCGGACTCCCAACATCGATGCCTTGGCCTCCAAGGGACTCCGGTTCACCGATTTCTATGCGGGCTGCTCGGTCTGTTCCCCGTCCCGCGGCGTGCTGATGACCGGCATCCATGCCGGGCATGCGACCATCCGCGGAAACAACGGCTTCATCCCCGAGGATGGGACATGGGGTCGCGTGGCGCTGGAAAAGAGCGAAGTCACGCTGGCTGAAATGCTGAAGGCGGCCGGCTACCAGACCGCGTTCATCGGCAAGTGGCACCTCGGCATCCCGACCGACACCTCCACGTGGGCGCAGGGGCGCGGGTTCGATTTCGCCGTGCAGGAGCAGTGGGGGCCGACGCCGGAGGGCGGCACCTTCGACGAGCAGGACCACTGGTTCGGCGACCGCGAGAAGATGATCCACTACGACTACACCCAGTACGACTGCAAGGATGTCTTCCGCACCGACCTCGCCCTGCGGTTCCTCGACGAACAGCGCGATCCGGCCAAGCCGCTCTTCCTGTTCATGTCCTACCGCAGCCCCCACGCGCACGAATACGACCTGCGCGAAACGGAACGCTACAAGGAGCGGGGCTGGCCGGAGATCGAACGCCGCCACGCCGCGCGCATCACCATGCTCGACGAGCAGGTCCAGCGGCTGCTCGACAAGCTCGAAGCGATGGGCGAGCTCGACAACACCTTCATCCTCTTCTCGTCCGACAACGGCCCCCACGCCGAGGGGCCGGTGGACGGCCCCAAGCATGATCCGCTCTTCTTCCAGGGTTCAGGCGGCCTGCGGGGGTACAAGCGCGACCTCTACGAAGGCGGCATCCGCGTTCCCGGCATCGTCTGCTGGAAGGGGAAGGCGAAGTCCGGCGCGACGGCCCACCCGGCAACGTTCTACGACGTCATGCCCACACTGGCCGAAGTAGCCGGCATCGCATGCCCCGCCCAGTCCGATGGCATCTCCTTCCTGCCCGAAGTGCTGGGGAGGGAGCAGCAACAGCACGAATTCCTCTATTGGGAGATCATGGAAGGACGGAATGCCCTGTCGTTCCGCCAGGCCGCCCGCATGGGCGACTGGAAGGGGGTGCGGTACGGGGCCGGCGCCAGGACGCAGCTGTTCGACCTGCGAAGCGATCCTTATGAAACCATGGATGTGGCCAAGGCCCATCCGGAAGTGGTCGAGCGGATCGACCGCATCCTTGACACGCAGAGCACGAAGACCGGCCACTATCCGCCGGCCGGAGGAGGAGAATAGATGAAAGGGGTTGAAACGATGGGCAGGATCTTGATGGGGGGAGCGCTGCTGGCCGGCCTGCTGGCCATGACGGCCTGCAAGGAGGTGTCGGAAAGCACCGTCAGCATCAACGACGATTGGAAGTTCCTGCGGGCGGAGGCCGACGCCTCGGCGATCGACTTCGATGATGCCGCATGGGAGACAGTGGCGCTTCCGCACACCGCCCGGGTCGAACCGATGGTGGTGAACGACCAGTGGCAGGGCATCTGCTGGTACCGCAAGGCGTTCGACCTCGGCGACGACCTGGCCGGCAAGAAGATTCTCCTGACGCTGGAAGGGGCCATGGGCCAGTCGCAGGTGTGGATCAACGGGGCGCTGGCCGGGGAGCGGGCCGGCGGATACCTGCCGGTGGTGGTCGATGCCACGGAGTTCGTCAAGCCGGGCCGGCGGAACGCATTGGCGATCCGCCTCGACAACCGCGACAATCCGCTGACCGGGCCCAAGCCGCTGAAGCGTCTCGACTTCAACATGTATGGCGGCCTCTATCGCAACGTGCTCATTACCATCAAGGACAAGGTCCATATCTCCCATCCCGTGCTGGCCGGCAAGGTGGCGGGCGGCGGCGTATTCGTCACCTATCCGAAGGTGTCCGAGAAGCTGTCGACGGTGCATGTCAAGACGCATGTGGTGAACGAAGAGGACGGGGCCAGAAGCGTCTCCGTGGTTCAGCGGCTTTTCGATGGCGAAACCCTCGTGGCGGAGAAGGCGTCGGACCCGGTTGCCATCGAAGCGGGCAAGGACGCGGAAGTGGTCGCAGAGGTCCAGGTTCCCGACGCCCGGCTCTGGTCGCCGGACGCACCGAACCTCTACACGCTCAAGACCCTTGTCATGGCCGATGGAAAGCAGGTCGATGTCGAGTCGACCCGTATCGGCATCCGGCGCTTCGAGTTCCGCAACGGGCATGAGCTCTACCTCAACGGGAAAAGGATCTTCCTGCGCGGCGTCAACCGCCACCAGGAGTATCCCTTTGTAGGCTATGCCTTGTCCGACAATGCGCAGTATCGCGACGCGAAGAAGATCAAGCAGGCGGGCTTCAACTGCATCCGCCTGTCGCACTATCCCCATTCGCCGTCGTTCATGGATGCGTGCGACGAGCTGGGGTTGGTCGCCCTCGACGCCATCCTGGGATGGCAGTACTATCTCGACGACGACCGCTTCCGCGACTACTGCTACCGCTCCGCCGCGGAACTGGTCCGCCGGGACCGCAACCATCCGTGCGTGCTGGCATGGGAGGTTTCGCTGAACGAAACCGACATGCCGGAATTCTTCATGGAAGAGCTGCACCGCATCGCGCACGCGGAGTTCCCCGGGACGGATTCCTTCACCTGCGGCTGGATGGACCATGCCTACGACATCTTCCTGCAGGCGCGCCAGCACCGCATCCTGCACGGCTACCATGAAAATCCCGCCAAGCCCTACTTCGTTTCGGAGTATGGAGACTGGGAATACTTTTCCCCCAGCGCCGGCCTCAACCAGGACAACCTCGACAAGAACCGCCGCATAGAAACCAGCAGCCGCCAGGCCCGGGCATTCGGCGAACAACGGCTGCTCCGCCAGGCCTTCAACGTGCAGGAGGCGCACAACGACAACCACAACACCACCGCATTCGGCGACGGCTACTGGGTGATGTACGACTACAACCGCGGCTATCACGACGACCTCGAGTATTCGGGCATCATGGATATCTTCCGCCTGCCGAAGTTCGCCTACTGGTTCTACCAGAGCCAGCGGGATCCGGCACAGGGTGCGATGGTCCGGATCGCCAGCTGGTGGACGCCGGAATCCGCCCTCGACGTCACGGTCTACAGCAACTGCGAAGAGGTGGAGCTGTTCATGGACGGCAAGCGGATCGCCCGGCAGAAGCCCGACACCGGAAAGAACTGCACCCACCTCCGGCATCCGCCCTTCACCTTCCAGCTGGGCCGGTTTGAGCCCGGGACCCTGAAGGCCGTCGGCTACATCGACGGCAAGCCGGCCGGGGAAGACGCCGTCAGGACGCCCGGCAAGGCCGTGGCGCTGAAGACGTGGATCGACGAATCGGGGCGGGCGCCGCAAGCGGGGGTCAACGACACCGTGTTCGCCTACATCGCCGCCGTCGATGGAAACGGCACCGTGGTCCCGTCCTTTTCCGGAAGCGTGGCCGTGGGGCTGGAGGGTGATGCGGAAATCATGAATCCCGGAGAGGTCGTCGCCGAGGCGGGCATCGCCACCGTGCTCCTGCGCTTCGGACAGTCGGAAGGGGCGGTCGTCCTGACCGCCGCCGCCGATGGCCTGGAGGCGGGGTCGCAGGCCATTGCGGTGAAGTAGGGTTTTTTCTTTAACAGTAGCGCCAGGCGCATTTGCCAGGCCTCCGGCAACACCTCGATGGAGGGGCGGGCGGCCAGCAGAAGCCGGCGACAAGGGATTCTTTTGCGGCAGCGCTTCCGTTGCTGCTTTTTTGAGGAGGATCCCGGCCGGGCACGTGGCCGCGTTGGTGGATCGGGGGAAGGGCTTGGTTTCCTATGAAAAGAAAGCTTGTTGAAGGGTGGGTGATGCTACTGGGCGCTGCCTCCCTCGGCTTTGCCAGGCCCGAGCGGGCGCCGGAATACGTTCCGCCGGTTGCGAAGGGACAGGCGGAGGTCCGGGTAGGGGCCATCGGGGCCGACCTTTCCGGCGCATGGACGCTACGGCTGGACGATGAAGCGAACCCGGTTGGTGAACAGCGGGAATGGTTCAATGAGAAGGGTTTTGCCGGCAAGATCGATCTTCCGGATGCCTTGCAGAATTGCGGGTTCGGGCGCGATGTCTCCGTGGATACGCAGTGGATGGGCGTTTCCGGCTACGAGCTTTGGCTGACGAAGAAGTATGAGAAGTACCGGCAGCCGGGAAACATCAAGGTTCCGTTCTTCCTGCAGCCGGAAAAACGGTTCATCGGAGCGGCCTGGTACCAGAAGACGATCGTTGTTGGGAAGGATGCGCCCAGGGGGAAGGACCTGATCCTGACGCTCGAGCGCGTGCACTGGGAGTCGACGGTTTGGCTGGATGGGCGGAAGATCGGGTCGAACAATGCGCTCGGGGTGGCCCACGTCTACAATCTCGGGCGGAGCCTTCCGCCCGGCGGCCACAACCTGGTGGTCAGGATCGACAACCGCCAGGTGCTGCCGGTCGGGTCCCGGGCCCACAGCCTGACGGACGAGACGCAGGGCGATTGGAACGGCATCGTCGGACGTCTGGCCCTTTCGTGGAGGAATCCCGTTTTCCTGAAACATGTCAAGGTATCCACCGACTACCAAACCCGGTCGGCCGATATCCAGGTGGCGATCGAAAACGATACTGGTGCGGAGCAGCATGTCGAGCTGGTGGCCGGTGGCGAAGCCATGCGGCTGACGCTTGATCCCGGACTCAATACCTGCACCTCGAAGGTGGTGTTCGGACCGGATGCGGAACTTTGGAGCGAATTCCATCCGGTATTGCACCACGTCGACGTGCTGCTGAAGAGCCCGCTCGGCACCGAGACGAACGCGTTGGAAGTGGGGATGCGGACTATCGAGGCGCGGGGAAGGAAACTGCTGGTCAATGGGCATGAAACCTTCATGCGCGGAACGCTCGACTGCTGCGTCTTTCCGAAGACCGGGTATCCGCCTACGACCAAGGAAGCCTGGAGGGTCCATTTCAAGAAGATGCAGGCTTCGGGCATCAACCATGTCCGGTTCCATTCCTGGTGTCCGCCCGAAGCCGCATTCGAGGCGGGCGACGAACTGGGCATCTACCTGATGCCCGAGATTGGCATATGGGGCGATCCGTCCAATCCCGCATTCGGAACATGGGTCGAGGACGAGGGCCGACGTATTATCGACGCCTACGGCAACCACCCGTCGTTCTGCTTTTTCACCCATGGCAACGAACCGTGGCGCAACGGAAGCAACGAACCCTTCCTGGCGGACCTTGCAAAAAACCTGAAGGCCTATGATTCCCGTATGCTGCACGCGGCGTCGGCCAACACGATCCAGTCGGAATACGACGATTTTACCTGCACGGCGCAACCGAGGGGATCCTCGGGGTGGAAGGGGAAAGGCTATCGACCCAACCACGGGAATCCGTTCATCCAGCACGAGCCGGGGCAGTGGTGCGCCTATCCCGACTTTGACGAGATGAAGAAGTATACCGGTCCGCTGAAGCCGAAGAACTTCGAGATATTCATGGAGCAGGCGGAGGAAAACGGCGTCCTTCCCCAGTGGAGGGAGTTCCTTCATGCTTCGGGAAAGCTGCAGATGCTCTGCTACAAGGAGGATTGCGAGGCGGCATTGGCATCCGAAGGGGTGGCGGGAAGCCAGTTGCTGGGGATTTCCGACTTTCCCGGACAGGGCACTTCCCTGGTCGGCTACCTCGATGCCTTCATGGATGAGAAGGGCTACTTTACTAGGGAGCAGTTCCGCAAGTTCTGGAGCTGGAACGTACCGCTGGCCCGGATGGGTTCCTATGTATTCAAGAACTCGGACGCACTGGCCATACCTGTGCTCCATGCCTATTTCGGAGAAGACAGTTTGAAGAACCAGACGCTGGTTTGGACCATCAAGGATGCATGCGGCAGGATTCGCTTGTCGGGCGAGTTCGCCGGTGTGGAGATCAAAAGCGGTAGAAACAGGATAGGCGAAATCACCGCTTCGCTGGCGACGCTGGAAGCACCTGCGAATTACACGTTGTCGCTGCAACTCAAGGGAACGGACATTGAAAACCACTGGGATTTCCTGGTTTGTGAAGAGGCACCGAATACGGATGTCGGCAGCGTGGCGGTTCATCGGAAGGTGGATGGAGGGTTGGAAGCCGCGCTGAAGGCCGGCGCGTCCGTGTTGTTTATGCCGGAGGAGTACAGCCTGGCGCATCCCAAGCTGAGTTTTGAACCGGTCTACTGGAACAAGTTCCTCTTTTCGCACAACAAGGATCGCGTAACGCTGGGTTTGCTGATCGACGATGCACATCCTGTGTTCAATCATTTTCCGGCGGCGAACCATGCCACCTGGGGATGGGAAGGGATGCTCAAGTCCTCGTACGGACTGGTGATGCAAAATCTCCCGGCGGACGGCATGATGGTGCAGCCGATCGACGACTGGAACGAAAACCGCCGCCTTGGGTTCATGATGGAATACAAGGTGGGCACCGGGAAGATCCTCGTCTGCATGGCGGATTTGACCAGCCTTCAGGAGAAGGATCCCGCGGCAAGACAGCTGCTGGGCTCGGTATTGGAATACATGAACAGCCCCGCCTTTTCCCCGACGACCGAGATCGAGCTAGACGACCTCTCCGATGCGTTGCGGTATTCGAGCAACACGTCGACGATGCTCAACCTGGGCGCGCGCATCGAGGCGGTGAGCCACGCGTGGCAGAAGAACCAGGGCCAGGCGATCGATGGAAATGACGGCACTTCGTGGTCCGGCAGGTTCGATGGTTCCGGCTTCATTACGATCGATCTGGGCAAGGAAACCCTGCTTCAGGGGCTGCTGCTGACGAATACGACCATCAAGGAGTTCGAGGTTTATCACGGCAACGATCTGAACAACCTGCCACGGGTGGATTTGAGGGATGCGGACATGAAGGAGTGCGCCTCCTTGATCCTGGATGCCGATGCGGCGGTTTCGTCGAATAAGATCTGGTTCAACGGAGAAAGCCTCGGGCGCTATTTGAAGATCAACATCCTGAGTGTTCGTGGGCAAGGTATCCAGGTCGGTGAGATGGATGTCGTTTTCGTGATCATGTAGTCGGCGAAGATGATTCCCATGGGCCGGGAGGCAGGCGGGGGACGAAGTTCATGTCCCATCCCGACAGGGGGGCATGACGTAATCCGGTACATAATTTACGGGATGTCCTCTTTTGGTGCGGCGCATTCTGGACTATACGTAGGGCCTGGTCATATCGGGAGGATTATGAAGCGGTTGGTTTGCATGGCCGTGGTGGGATTGGCCGTGGTGGGATTGGCCGTGGTGGCGCAGGGCGGGCGCGAGCGCATCTGCCTTGACGCGGGCTGGCGCTTTGCATTGGGCGAGCAACCGTTGGCGCAGGCGGTGGAGTACGACGCGGCGGCGTGGCGCGCGGTGGACCTGCCGCACGACTGGAGCATCGAGCAGCCGGCCGGCAAGGAGTACACCGGAAGCAATGCATGGCTTCCGGGAGGGATCGGCTGGTATCGCAAGAGTTTCGATATTCCCTCCTCCGATGCGGGAAGGCACTTCGAGCTCCAGTTCGACGGCGTCTACCGGCACGCCCAGGTGTGGGTCAACGGCTCCCTGGTGGGCGGCCAGTCGGACGGCTACACCAGCTTCTGTTTCGACATCACGCCCCATGTCCGGGCAGGGGCGCGGAATATCGTTGCGGTGCGCGTCGACAACTCGACGATGCCAAACTGCCGCTGGTATTCCGGGTCGGGCATCTATCGCCACGTCTGGCTGACGAAAGCCGATCCGCTGCATGTCAAGAACTGGGGAACCTTCATCACCACGCCAACCGTCGCGCCGTCGGAGGCGGAGATCCGTGTGGTGACGGAAATCGAAAACCGGAGGGAGAAGGGGACGACCTTCGTGCTCCAAACCGAACTGCTCGATCCGGCGGGGGCGTGCGTCGCCAGGGCGGAAACCGAACGGTGGCTTCCGGTGGGCGGAGAGCTGGAGGTGGAACAGCGGATGGGACTGTTTTCCCCGGTACTGTGGTCGGTGGAGGAACCCCGGTGCTACACGGCCGTGAGCCGCATCGCCATCGGAGGGGATGTGGTCGACGAATACCGCAGTCCTTTCGGGGTGCGCGATACCCGGTTCGATCCGGAAAAGGGGTTCTTTCTCAACGGCGCGCCGATGAAGCTGAAGGGGGTCTGCCTCCACCACGATGCGGGAACGCTAGGTGCCGCCGTGCCGGAGCGCGTCTGGGAACGGCGACTTGAAAACCTGAAGGCGATCGGCTGCAACGCCATCCGGACCTCCCACAATCCGCCTGCGCCGGAATTCCTCGATCTGTGCGACCG
The DNA here is from genome assembly GCA_003246265.1 of Kiritimatiellales bacterium. Classification (GTDB taxonomy): domain Bacteria; phylum Verrucomicrobiota; class Kiritimatiellia; order Kiritimatiellales; family Pontiellaceae; genus Pontiella. Next base: position 9,433 of record QKAU01000075.1, read on the forward strand.
CCTGGGCTTCCTGGTCATGGACGAGTTCGTCGACAAATGGGACGACAAGGTGTTCGGCGATCCCGGCTTCCCGTCGGAGTGGAAGAAGAACTTTCGCGAGACGATCCGCCGCGACCGCAACCATCCGAGCGTGGTCATTTGGAGCGTCGGCAACGAGAACCATCCGCCCGGTTCCGACAGGCAGACGGAAGGATTGGAGCGCTATTGCGGCTTTGTCCGCGCCCTCGACCCGACACGGCCGGTGGTTTCCGGGATGGAGCGCGGGCTGGACAAGGATCCGGACGAGAAGGTCGACGACATCCTGCGCTCCTGCGCCCAGATGGATCTCGTTGCGCTGAACTACGGGGAGCAGTGGTGCCGGCGCATCGCCCATCGCAATCCGGGCAGGCCGTATGTCAGTACCGAGAGCTACACCTATTTCAACAGCACCGAGGAGGTGCGGTTCGCCAGCATCGAACGGAGCCCGTGGATCGACGTGCTGGAGAACGACTGCAATATGGGGCTGTTCCTCTGGGTCGGCATCAACTACCTCGGGGAGGCGAAAAAATGGCCCGGCAACGGTGCGTCCAGCGGACTGTTCGATCACGCCGGCTTCCGGACGGTGCGCTCCTACCTGTATGAATCGTTCTGGTCGGACCGGCCCATGGTGCATCTCGCCGTCTACCAGGGCAACCCCGACGACTTTTCCACGTCGGGCCGCTGGGGTTGGCCGCCCATGGACGGGAGCTGGAACCGGACTGAGGGAAGCACGGTCGACCTCGCCTGCTACTCCAATTGCGAATTCGTCGAACTCCGGCTGAACGGCCGCAAGCTCGGCACGCTGAAACGCAGCGACTTCCCCAACGGGATCCTGAAATGGCGGCGCGTCCCCTATGAGCGGGGCACCGTCCGGGCGGTTGGATTCGTCGGCGGCAAGGAGGCGTGCGCGTTCGATCTCAGGACGGCGGGCGAGCCGGTGCGCATCGCCTTGTCCACCGACGCCGGACCGGTGGGGCCCGGCGGCATCCTCCATGTCGAAGCGGAGCTGGAAGATGCCCAGGGAAACAAGGTGCTCCATGCGGATCGGTTGCTCGGATTCCAGGTGGAAGGCGGCACCATCCTTGGCCTGGACAACGGCGGGCTGGACGCGGTCGACGACCTGCGCGAAACGTCGGAGCGCAAGACCCGCCAGGGTCGTTGCCTGGCGATCATCCGCCGCGGCAACGCCTCGGATCCCCTGAGGCTCGTCGTGGGGGGGGGCGGCCTGGAGCAGGCTGTCGTAGAGATCAGATGATGTCCTTCCCCCGTCGCACGTTCATGCTGGTCCTCGGAGCCGCTGCCGCCTTCGTGCCGCGGCTTGTGCGGGCTTCGGCCGCGGAGTGGAAATCCCTTTGCCGCCAGGTGGGGGCCCGTCAGGAGCAACTGCTGGCCATGATCCGCGAAGCCCGCCGCAAGCGGCTGGTGACGGACTATGCCGAGATCTCGTACCAGGTCGTTGCCCTGTTCCGCCAGGCCGCCGAGCACGACTACGGGCATATGGATGAGGTGCGCCGGATCTTCAAGGGCTTCTGGCCGTTCCCGAAGATCGACCCGGTCCATACGGAGCGGCTTCCCTTTGCCGAGCTCGAAGCCTGCCTCGATGTGGCCGACCATGCGATGGCGGAATTGAAGCGCCAACTGGACGGGGAGGCCGCGCCGGCCGCGCCGCCGGACTTCGCAAGGGGAAGGATGGTGCTGGATGCGTTCTGCTACCGGCTGGACGACCGCCCCGTCTTTCCCTATTCGCTGGTTTGGCTCCCCTATGCGTCCGCGCATACCCAGGCCCTGGGAAACATGGGGGGGGGCTATTGGCAGATCGACTTCCTCGAGGAGGATGGCTCGCCCGACCAGGACCGCCTCCGCCGCACGGTCGAGTCGCTGGAGCAGGAGGCGGCGGGCAACGCGGCGCCGATGGTGAACCTCATGGGGCATAGGCCGGCGCGCTGGCAGAAGGAGCAGCATCCGGAAATCCTCGATGGCGCACGGAACTTTACGCAGTACGACATCGACAGCCCCCTTGTGCGGCGCTGGATCGGGCAGCTGTGCGAGGGCTTCGGCCCGGCCATGGCGAAGGCCTGCGGCAGGCAGCCCATGGTGCACCTGCTGGCCAACGAGCCGCATTTCGCCACGGCGCGCGGCGGCTGGAAGGCGGAAAACGGCATTTCCGACGTCACAATGGAAAAGTTCCATGCATGGCTGCGGGGCAGGTACCAGACCCTCGAAGCCCTCAATTCCGCCTATGGCGCGGACCATGGGGGCTGGGATCAGGTCCTGTTCCACGAGACGCCGCCGCGTGCCCGCCAGATCGACCCGAACCTGCGCGGTTCGCCGGTCTGGTACGACTGGTGCCGGTTCAACCAGCAGCGCGTCAACGAATGGTTCGCCTTCCTCAAGCAGCAGGTGCAGGCCAACGACGATGGCCGCAAGGCGCCCGTTTCGATCAAGATGCTGGGCTTCACGCTTTCGCGCAGTACGCGCGACGGGGGTATGGACATCGAGTACCTCACCCGCCTGCAGGAGGTCATGGGGGCGGATCTGCGCGTGGCGCCCGCAGGGGCGCAGTTCTTCGGCCGGCACGAGGAGGGGATGGATCCCGAAACCGGCTGGCAGGCGCGCTACGCCTACGACTGGTCCGAGCAGGCCATGTTCCTCGATTTCTCCAAGTCGCTCTGCCCGGAAAAGGTGTTCTACGATTCCGAATGGCACGGGTTCGGCGCGGTGAGCTGGCGCCACTTCAACATGAGCCGCGAGTATGTCCGTTCGGCGCTGTGGATGGCGTTCACGCACGGCATGGGAGCCATCAAACCCTGGCTCTGGGGGCGCGGCGAGAACGGCGCGCTGCGGGATAGCGCCGACCACATCGGCGAGCTTTCGACCCAGCCGATCGCGGTAGATGCCTATGGGCGCACGATGAAGGAACTCAACGCCCATGCCGGCCGGGTGCTGGCCGTGCAGCCGGCGACGCGCGACCTGCTGGTCTTCTATTGCGAAGAGTCGGCCATCCAGGATGGAGAGTATACCCAGGGGTTCAAGTCGGTCTATGAAGCACTCAAGTTGCTGAACCGGCACGTGGGCTTCGCCACCCCGACGGAGATCGGCAGGCTCGATCCCGCCGTGCAGCAGGTGGTCGTGACGCCGACGCCCTATATTGCCGACGGGAGCCTGGCGGCGCTGCGCGCGTTCCAGGCGCGCGGGGGGCGGATCATCCTGGTGGGGGCGGAACGGAGCTTCCTGAAGAACGAGCTGGGCGCGCCGCGGACCGCGGGCCTCGGCGAAGTGCCGTTGTCGCTTCCGGTCGATACCGCAACCGCCCTGGCCGACGCGTTCGAGACCGTACTGGCTTCGAACCCCTTCTCTCCGTTGATCGTGGCGGTGAAGGATGCCGCCGGCCGGCCGGCGCGGGGGGTCATGGTGAACCACGGCAAGGATCCGGAGAGCGGCCGGCCGGTGCTGGTCCTGAACAATTTCAGCCATGAACGCAGGGTGGTGGAGCTGGGCATGGAGGATGGAAGGACGCCGATGGTAGCCGACCTGATCCGTTCCAGCAAGGTGGCGGCGCGGATCGGGATGGATCCCTGCGATGTCCGCCTTCTGATGGTGGCGGAGTAGCGGGGCGGGGAGACCGAATGCGAACGGAGGAATGGCCATGTGCAGGCAACGTGAACGTGCTGGAATCCTGATGCTGCCGCTTCTGGCCGCATCGGGGCTTGTGGCCGGGGTTCCGGCGGCCGGCATCTATGATCCGCCGGCCGGGGAAGGGCGGTATGTGCTGACCCCGCCCGAACAGCCGGCACCGCGGATCCATGGCGCGCCGCGGTTCGGGGTGCGCCCCGGCGCCCCCTTCCTCTACACCCTTCCCGCTTCCGGCGGACGTCCGATGGTCTTCGAGGCCGACGGCCTTCCGGCAGGGCTGTCGATCGATCCCGAGACCGGCGTGGTCGGCGGAAGGATCGAGTCGGTGGAGAAGCGCGAATATGCCGTGGTGCTGCGCGCCCGCAACGGTGACGGCGTGGACGAAAAGACCTTCCGGATCGTGGTGGGTGATGACATCTGCCTGACGCCGCCGCTGGGCTGGAACAGCTGGAACTGCTGGGGCAACCAGGTCGACCAGGAAAAGGTGCTGGCCTCGGCCCGCGCGATGAAGGCAAAGGGGCTGCTCAACCATGGATGGACCTACGTCAATATCGACGACGCGTGGCAGGGGGTGCGCGGCGGGCCGTACCATGCCATCCAGCCGGATGCCGAAAAGTTTCCCGACATCGCCGCCATGTGCGCGGAGATCCATGCCATGGGCCTGAAGGTGGGCATCTACTCCTCGCCGTGGATGACCACCTATGCCGGGCGCATCGGCGGCTCGAGCAACAACAGGGAGGGCGACTGGGACCGGGACCGCATGGCCGGCGACAAGGCCAGCAAGCGGGAGAGCCAGAGCCTGGGGAAATACACCTTCGACGACGCCGACGCGAAGCAGTGGGCGGAGTGGGGCGTCGACTACCTCAAGTACGACTGGAACCCCAACGATCCCGAAAGTACGCAGCGCATGGCCGAAGCCCTGCGCAGGAGCGGGCGCGACATCGTCTATTCGCTCTCCAACACCGCCCCGCTCAAGCATGCCGAGCTCTATGGCAGGGTGGCCAACTGCTGGCGCACGGCGGGCGACCTCAAGGACCGCTGGGACCAGGAGGGGCCACACCTGAACATCATCCAGCAATGGGAGAAGCACCGCAACTGGATCGAGGAGGGGGTGCGCGGCGGGCCGGGCCACTTCCCCGATCCGGACATGCTCGTGGTCGGCGACGTGGTGGAAAACAATGTCGGCAGCAAGCCGCGCCCGTCGCGGCTGACACCGGACGAGCAGTATGCGCACATCAGCCTGTGGGTGCTCTGGTCGGCACCGATGCTGATCGGCTGCCCGGTGGAATCCATGGACGACTTCACGTTGAACCTGCTGACCAACGGCGAAGTGCTGGACGTCCACCAGGATGCCCGCGCGATGCCGGGGCGGTCGGTGCTTGCAAAGGACGACGTGGAGATCGTGGTCAAGGATCTCGCGGATGGCGGCAAGGCCATTGGGCTCTTCAACAAGGACGACGAAACCAAAACCGTGACGGTCGACTGGAAACGGGCGGGGTTGTCCGGCCGCCGCCTGGTGCGCGACGTGTGGCGGCAGAAGGATGTCGGGATGTACAGCGGCAGCTTTGCCGCCAGGGTTCCCGCCCATGGCGTGGTGCTGGTCCGCGTCAAGTAGTGGGTGCAGGGCGTCTACCCCGTTGTGCGACGCTGTGCATGCTTGCGGGCAGTGGGGCGGGGTGGTACATTGTTGCGACCAGTATCGAAGGCGGCGGCAGCCGGCCGGGAAAGGGTGGGGTGGAGCGATGAGTCGTGCAAGACCGGATGGTTTGGGGAAGGTGGCCTGCGCGGTGGCCTGCTGCGCCGCCGCCCTGGCCCAGGGAGGGGAGATGCAGTTTGCGTACAAGGGGAATCCGCTGGTGCGGCATCTCTACACCGCCGACCCATCGGCGCGGGTCGTTGGCGACCGGCTCTATGTCTATACGTCGCACGACCAGGACAGCTCGGAGAAGGATGTCCATTTCGACATGCTCGACTGGCGGGTCTTTTCCTCGGCCGACCTGAAGACATGGACCGACCACGGCGCGCCGCTGGCCCTCGACGAGATATCCTGGGCTTCGAAACAGGCATGGGCCCCCGATTGCGTAGGGCGCAACGGGAAGTTCTATTTCTATTTCCCGGTGGAGCAGACCAAGATCGGCGTCGCCGTCGGCGATTCGCCGGCCGGCCCCTTCAGGGATGCGCTGGGCAGGCCGCTGGTCGACAACACGAACAACATCCCCGTCGTGGGGCGCGAGCCGATCGATCCCGGCATCCTGATCGACGACGACGGACAGGCCTACATGTTCTTCGGCTGCCGCGACGCCCGCTGCGTGAAGCTCAAGGAAAACATGGTGGAGCTCGGCGGCGAGATCCGCCCGGTGGTGATCAAGGGGATTGAAAACGACACGGAGAACCATGGCGGCTGGTATGGCGAGGCTCCGTGGATCTTCAAGCGCAACGGCATCTACTATCTCGTCTATTCGAACGGCTGGGGCAAGGATACGACCATGCTCTATGCGACCTCCCCGCAGCCGATGGGGCCCTTCGACTTCCGCGGCGAGGTCATGTCGCCCTCGCGCGCCGGAACCAGCCACGGCTCCATCGTCGAGTTCAAGGGGAGGTGGTACGTCTTCTACCACGACGCCAGCTTGTCGGGCGGCGACGGCAAGCGCCGTTCGGTCTGCTTCGACGAAATCACCTTTGCGCCGGATGGAAGCATCAACCGCCTGGAGTACCGGGCCCCGCAGGATGTGGAATAGACCGGGTCCGCGCCTGGTGGGCCCCGCACGGACAGGATACAGGGAGAATCGCATGGGAAAATCGATTGCAGGATGGCTCCTGGCATGCGTGGTCGGCACCGGCGCGCAGGAGTGGACGCCGCTGTTCGACAAGGAGCTGTCGAACTTCGAGGTCTGGATGGGGATCCCCCATGAAACGGTCGGAGGGCTTCCACCGGGCACTCCGGTCTCGAAGGATTGCCACGAGGGAACCCCGCTGGGCCTGGGCAACGACCCCAGGCAGGTCTTCACCATGACCGAGGCGGAGGGCGAGCCGGTGCTCCATGTTTCGGGCGAAATCTTCGGCGGCCTGACCACGATCAAGGAATACGGGAACTACCATCTCCGCATCATGGTCAAATGGGGGGAGAAGAAGTGGCCGCCGCGGCTGGACCAGCTTCGCGACAGCGGCATCCTCTACCATTGCCACGGTGCCCACGGTGCGTTCTGGGGGGTGTGGAAAGCTTCGGCCGAGTGCCAGGTCCAGGAGGGCGACCTCGGCGACTTCATCTCGCTGGCTGGCACCAGCGGGCAGGTCCGCATCGCGCCCGTCGAGGGTACCAAGCGGCCGCGGTTCGATTCCTCCAGCGACCAGTACGGCGGCGGCTATGTGAGCGCCTATCCGGAGCCCGACGTGCCGCATGGCGAATGGAACCTCATGGAGATCTACGCCGTGGGCGATACGTCGGTGCATGTGGTGAACGGCCAGGTCGTGATGGTGGTGGAAAACCTGCGCAAGAAGGACGGCAGTCCGCTGACCTCTGGCCAGATCCAGCTGCAGTCCGAGGCGGCCGAATGCTTCTACAGGCGCATGGAAATCCGGTCGATCGACGGCTTCCCCGACGCAATCCGGTCGCAGCTCCGGCTCAAGAAGTCGGACGGATAGGGATCCCCGGCTTGATGGGGTGCCACCGCCGCGGCCTTGGATGAGGATAAGAACCCCCGCGGGAATGCCTGTCGGTATAGCCGCGCGGATATGCTACTCTCCTAAACACCTGTTTCTTCTTTTTGATAGCTCGTGTTCGTGGGTTACCTTGCGGGGAAATTGCTCGTTAAGAGGCAGGGTGTTCGGGTATCGACCCACCGGTCAGGCGGCCCAGTCGATGCAAGTCGCCGAGTCCGGGCGGGACCGGAGAGAATGGAAGGGCGATAGGTTATGGACGTTCCTGCAACATACAATTTGGCATACATCTGGAAGATCAGTCTGGTCGCGGCGCTCGGAGGACTGCTGTTCGGCTACGACTGGGTAGTCATTGGCGGCGCCAAGCCGTTCTACGAGGCGTTCTTCGGCCTGACCGGCGATGCCAACGCATGGAAGGCCGGATGGGCGATGAGCTCGGCGCTGGCAGGCTGCCTGGGCGGCGCCCTGCTGTCCGGCGCGGTAACCGACCGGATCGGCCGCAAGAAGGTGCTGGTCGGGGCGGCGGCCATGTTCACCTGGTCGGCGGTCTGGACGGCGCTTTCGCACAGCTTCGACTCGTTCATCAGCGCCCGCATCATCGGCGGCGTCGGCATCGGACTCGCATCGAACGTCTCCCCGATGTACATCGCCGAGGTCTCGCCCTCGGAAATGCGCGGCCGGTTTGTCTCCCTCAACCAGCTCACCATCGTGATCGGGGTGCTGGCCGCCCAGATTGTCAATTTGTTGATCTACAATGCGCGGCCGGTCGAAACGGACGCGACGGTGGACGTCCTGCTTGCTTCCTGGAACGGCCAATGCGGCTGGCGCTGGATGTTCGGCGCGGAGACCATTCCCGCCGGGCTGTTTTTCCTGTTGGCGCTCATGGTCCCGGAGTCGCCGCGTTGGCTGCTCAAGCAGTCCCGTGCCGAACCGGCGCGCACCATCCTGGCCAGGATCGGCGGAGCGGAATATGCGGAGGCCGAGGTGGCCGACATCGAGGCAACGTTGGAGGGGGAACGCGGCAGGTTCGACTTGAGGGAGCTGCGGAGTCCGCGACTGCTGAAGATCCTCGGGCTGGGCGTATTCATCGCCATGTTCCAGCAATGGTGCGGCATCAACGTCATCTTCAACTATGCGCAGGAAATCTTCGAGGCCGCCGGCTACGACGTTGGCGGCATGATGTTCAACATCGTCATTACCGGCGTCGTGAACCTGGCCTTCACCTTCGTGGCGATCAGGACGGTCGACCGCTGGGGGCGCCGCCCGCTGATGTTGCTGGGATCCGGCGGGTTGATGGTCACCTATGCGATTCTGGGTGCCTGCTATCACTTTGAACTGGAAGGGATCGTCGTCCTGGCGGTCGTGCTGGCGGCGATCGCATGCTATGCCATGACGCTGGCGCCGATCACCTGGGTGCTGCTTTCCGAAATCTTTCCGAACCGGGTCCGCGGCGCGGCGATGAGCCTGTGCGTCTCCGCGCTGTGGATCGCCTGCTTTGCTCTGACGGTCACCTTCAAGCCGATCAACGTGCATCTCGGGGCGGCCGGAACCTTCTGGCTCTACGGGGCAATCTGTTTGGCCGGCTTCCTGGTGATCAGGGCCATGGTTCCGGAAACCAAAGGGAAATCGCTTGAGGATATTGAGCGCGCGCTGGCTGGCCATGACGAGATGGGAAAATGATGCGCATGTGCGGACATGGAAGGGTTCCGCACCGGCCGGCACGTGGAGGGAGCCGAAAGGGCCTTGGTGACGGCACCGTCGAGTGGCGTAATAGCATACATAATATGACCCGTTCGAATGTGGTGCTCTTTTGCCATATCTGTAACCTCGTCCAGCCATAAGAAGCGGTGGGTAACTTCAACGGAGGGAATTTGGATGAGGCGGTTCGTGCTCTGGTCGGGTTTGCTGGTTGCCGGGATGGCGTCGGCTACGGTGCAATTCTCAACGGCCGGTTTCCATGCGGTGGATGGAAGTGCCCGGACGGTGGAAAATTTCAACCCCGGTTGGCGGTACCTCAAGGGCGATGCCCCGGGGGCCGAAGCCGTGCAATTCGACGACAGCCAGTGGGAGGCGGCGGCGCTTCCCCATACGGTCGCGATCACCGGTGAAAACGCCTGCGGTGGGCGGAACTACCAGGGCAAGGCGTGGTACCGCAAGAAGTTCAATGTCCAGCCGGGCCTGGAATCCGGCAGGGTCTATCTCTACTTCGAGGCGGTGATGGGGGAGGCCCAGGTGTGGGTGAACGGCACGCATGTGGCCGAACACTTCGGGGGCTATCTCCCGTTCGCCATCGACGTGACGGACATCGTAAAGCCGGACGGCAACGTGGTGGCGGTGATGGCCGACAATTCAAGCAGTCCGCTCTATCCTCCGGGTCAGCCGCAGGGGCGGCTCGATTTCGCGTACCATGGCGGAATATACCGGGACGCCTATTTGATCCGGACCGGCCCGGTCCATGTCACGCTCCGCGAATTGAGCGATACCCCGGCCGGCGGCGGCGTTTTCCCGGCCACCCTGGATTTGGACGGGCGCAATGCAAACATCGAAATCCGCACGGAAGTGGCCAATCGCGGTCCGAAGCCGGTTGATGTTTCCGTACGGAACATACTCGAAGATGCCGAGGGCAGGAACGTGGCGGAAATCGCCAAGACGGTCCGGCTCGGTGCGGGCGAAAGCCGCCAGCTGGCCGGACAGACGGTGGTGAAGAACGCGCACCTGTGGCATCCGGATGATCCGTACCTGCACTATGTCCGCACGGAAGTGCTGGTGGGCGATCGTGTGGTCGATAGCTTGCGGACGCGGTTCGGTATCCGCCTGTTTGAAATGAAGGACGACGCCGGATTATACATCAACAAGCAGCCGCTGGGCCGCAAGCTGGTGGGGGCGAACCGGCACCAGGATTACAACTATGTCGGGAACGCCCTGCCGAATTCCGGGCAATGGCGCGATGTCAAGCTGCTGCGGGCGGGCGGCTGCGGCGTGGTACGGGCCGCGCACTATCCGCAGGATCCGGCCTTCTACGACGCCTGCGACGAGTTCGGCATGCTGACCACCACCGCCAACCCCGGATGGCATTTCTTCAATTTCACGGAGAAGGTGTTCGAGGAGCGGCTGTTCGATGATACGCGGCAACTGGTCCGACGCGACCGCAGCGTGGCGTCCATGCTGCTGTGGGAGGTGTGCATCAACGAATACCCGCAGCAACCGGATTACGCCATGGGCAGGATGCATGCGATCGCGCATGAAGAGAATCCCTTCCCGGGCGTGTTCACCGTGGCCGACCACGACGAAGCCATCAAGGGCGGTTTCGATTTCCACTACAACTGCGACGGCAAGGACCACAACTCCTTCCACCGCGAGTACGGCGATGGTGGCGAGGTGGACAACTGGTATTCGCAGAACGCGCGCCAGCGCATCGCCATGGAGTGGGGGGAGAACGCGCTGATCCAGCAGGCGCGCGTCCAGGAGGTCTCGCTCAACAATACGTATGGCGCCCCGCCCGCAAAGATCGGCGGAGCCCTGTGGTGCGGGATCGACCACCAGCGCGGGTATGCCGTCGATCCGTTCCGGGGCGGTCTTCTGGATGGGTTCCGCCTTCCGCGCTACAACTACTACCTCTACCAGAGCCAGTACGACCCGGACTATGCCATCCCCGGCATCGGGAAAATGCCGATGGTGCGCATCATCCACGAACATACCCAGGTTTCCCCTTCCGACGTGGTCGTGTACAGCAACTGCGAGAAGGTCAGGCTCTCCATCTGGGGCAGGGAGATCGCGACCAAGGTGCCGGACCGGAGCGGCAGCCGCGCGGATCTTCCGCATCCCCCCTTCATCTTCGAGAACGCCTACGACTGGCAGGTGGTGAAGAAGCACCGGGACGGCGCCTCGAAGTTCAAGGATGTGGACATGGTTGCGGAAGGGCTGGTCGGAGGCGAGGTTGTGGCCAGGCATGTCGTGCCGTATGCGCAGCGCACCACGGGAATAGCCTTGAGTACGGATGGGGTGGGCCTCGGCCTGGTGGCCGACGGGTCCGATTTCATTCCGGTGCGTGCCACCATCGTCGACCAGTACGGCACGAAGAAGGTGCTCGCCTCGGAGTACGTCCATTTCGCCGTCGAAGGGCCTGCCGAAATCATCGGCGACAGTTCCACCTACGCCAATCCGATGAAGACCGAGTTCGGCACGGCCACCGCCCTGGTCCGCGCCACCACGGAACCGGGAACGATCAAGCTTAAGGCCTATGCCGTCGGCCTGGAGCCTGCGGAGATCACCATTGCATCGGAACCTGCGCCGATGGCCCTGGCCTTTGATCAAGCCTATGCGGCGTCCTCGAAAAGACCCGAGTCCACGGGAATCCTGCTTGCGGCATCCCCCGGCGATGAGGGGTTGTCTGCCGATGTGAAGGAGCTGCAGGACACGGTGCGCAAGCTGGAGCTGGAAGCCGTTGGCAAGGACCAGACCATCATGGAGCTGCGAAGCCAGCTCGGCCAGGGAGGCGCAGGGGCTCGATAGGATCCCGCTCCGGCCGGCACGTGGAGGGGAGCCGGAAGGGCCTTGGGCAGGAGGTCGGCTCAGCCCCGGAATGCGCCCGGCGTGGTGCCGGTGATCTTCTTGAACACGCGGCTGAAGTAGGCCCGGTTGGGGAATCCCGTGAGTTCGGCGATCTCGTCGATGCCGTAGTCGTGCTGTTCGAGCAAGTGGGTTGCCTTTCGGATGCGCACCTGGGCGATGTAGTTTCCGGGGCTGGTTCCCAGGTGGGCGCGGAAGAGCCGGTAGACGCTCTCGGCGCTCATGCCGGCCTGCCGGGCGAGCAGCTGGACCGAAAGCTTCCGGTGGGCGTTGCGGTCGATATGCCGCATGAGCTCGGCAAGCCTGCCGGGCAACGGAGGCTGCCAGTCGATTTCGGGTCGCGAAACCAGCAGGTTGACCAGGGCCATGCCGAGGTGGAAAATCCGCTGCCGCTGGTCGGCGCGGTGCTCGATGAGGTCGCAGGCGGAGCGGATGATCTCCAGTTCCGAGGATTCGGGCGGCAGCAGGATGGGCACGGCCTGGTCGAGCGCCGGCCTGCGGTCGAGCGAGAAGTGGATCCAGAACGAGGGGGTGGGCTGCTGCCCGAGGCAGTGGAAGAGGCGATGGTCCGGAATCAGCACGATATGGTCGGGGCCGAGCTGGTGGAATTCGCTGCCGAAGACGATGCAGTGGCGCGGCTCGAAGTTGTAGTAGACCCTCCAGAACGGGCTGAGCACACCGGGAAAGTTCCAGTCGCTGTTGCGCGGATCGAAGCCGACCTCGTGCAGCACGATGCCCGTTGGGCCGCATTGCGTACCCAGGGGGGAGAATTCGATGCCCCGGCCCGAGAAGGGGTGCTCGTAGGCCCCTTCGCGCTGAATAATGGTGACAGGATCGGACATAACTTTTCCAGAAGCGGATATAGACATAATTTTTGGTTCCTGTGAACCTCCATGTTGATCTATTCGAAAGGCTGGATGTGGCCGAGGCCGGAATGGCAGAAACAGACAACGAAAGGACACGATGGACCCGTTTAAGCCCATGATGGTGCTGGCATGCGCGGGCTTGATTGCGCAGGCCGGGCCGGAACCGTATGCGGCGGACTGGGCCTCGCTCTCCGCCTATCGCTGCCCGGAGTGGTTCCGGGATGCCAAGTTCGGCATCTATGCGCATTGGGGCGTCTACTCGGTGCCGAAGGCTTCCGGCTGGACCGACTGGTATGGCCGCGTCATGTACCAGCGGGGCAGCGAGCTCCATGCGTTCCATACGGCCCACTACGGGCCGGTCGACCGGTTCGGCTACAAGGAGTTCATTCCGCGCTTCACCGCCGATAAGTTCAATGCCGACGCGTGGGCGGAGCTCTGCCTGGAGGCGGGGGCGCGCTTCGCCGGACCCGTGGGCGAGCACGCGGACGGGTTTTCGATGTGGGCCTCGAAGGTCAATCCGTGGAACGCCGCCGCCATGGGACCGCGTCGCGACATCGTGGCCGAGATGGAGCGGGCGGTCCGCCAGCGCGGAATGAAGTTCCTCGTCAGCATGCACCATTCGTGGAACTGGGGCTGGTATCCGACCTGGCAGGAGGGGACCGACTGCGCCGATCCGGCGAACGCATCCTTCTACGGGCCGCGGCTGCCCGCCAGCGCCCGCGGCGGCGGCGACCTGGGTACCATGTCGGGCCATGCGCTGCCCATGCCCTCGCCCGACTTCGAACGCGTCTGGCTCGAGAAGGTCAGGGAGGTCGTCTCGGGCTATTCGCCCGACCTGCTCTGGTTCGACAACCGCATGCAGATCCTCTCCGAAGGCGTGCGGCAGGAGATGGCGGCCTTCTACTACAACCATGCGGCCGCACGGAACCAGGAGGCGGTGCTGACCTTCAAGCGGCCCGACATGCCGCTGGGGACGGGCACCGTCGACCTCGAACGCGCGCGCATGCCGGACATCTATCCCGATCCATGGCTTACCGATTCCTCCATCTCGCGCGAGTCGTGGGCGTGGTCGGCCGACCTGACCTGCTACACGACCGACCGGCTGGTCGACGACCTGGTGGATATCGTCAGCAAGAACGGCTGCCTGCTGCTCAACATTGCGCCGCATCCCGATGGTTCGATTCCCGCGGAGCAGCAGGAGCGCCTGCGCGGGATCGGGGCCTGGCTGAAGCTCAACGGCGAGGCGATCTACGGGAGCCGCCCGTGGCTCATCTACGGCGAGGGTCCCACGCAAACCCCGACGGGGCATCTGGCCGACCAGGAATTCGAGGGATTCTGCGCCGAAGACATCCGCTTCACCACCCAGGGTGCCCAGCTCTACGCGATCGCACTCGGCTGGCCGGAAAACGGGACGCTGCACATCGGGGCGCTGGGACAGGCGCGCTACAACGGAAAATTAAAGGGTGTTGCGCTGCTCGGCCATGCAGGGAAGCTGGACTGGACGCAGGGCCCCGGGGCGCTGGAAATCAGGTTGCCTTCGAAGCCGCCGTGCAGCCACGCCTACGTCTTCAGGATCGACCGTTAACCGCCAACGAGGAGACCACTACGATGAATTCCATTGAACGTTTTGTCGCCACCGTCGAACGCCGGCCGGTGGACCGTCCGGCGACCTGGCTGGGGCTGCCGACCACGGCGGCCTATCCGGGGCTCTTCGACCATTTCGGCGTGCGGGATGTGCTGGAGCTGAGCCTGAAGCTCGACGACGACGTCCTGCCGATCGAAATGCCCTACCATTCCCCCGAGGCCGACGCCATCCACATGGCGCTCGATTTTTCCCGCCACGGCAAGCTGCGGAACGAGGAGCGCACGCTCGGCGACGTCGGCTTCTTCCATGGCATCGATGATCCCGCGCGCATCGCCGACTTCGATTGGCCCGATCCCGCAAGGCACATCGATCCCGCCGAATGCCGCCGGCTGGTCGATGCGCTGCCGGGCGACCGCGCGATCATGGGCATCCTCTGGTCGTCGCACTTCCAGGATACCTGCGCCGCCTTCGGCATGGAGGAGGCGATGATGAAGATGTACGACGCGCCCGAAATGTTCCATGCGGTGATCAACCGCTGCACCGACTTCTACTACGAGGCCAACCGGATCTTCTACGAGGCGGTGGGCGACCGCATCCATGCGGTGCTGATCGGCAACGACATGGGGAGCCAGAACGGCCTGATGGTGTCGCCGGACCTGCTGCGCGAGTTTGTCGCGCCGTGCAACCGCCGGCTGGTCGAGCAGGCGAAGTCGTACGGACTGAAGGTGGTCTACCACTCCTGCGGCGCCGTGGCCGACATCATTCCCGACCTGATCGACTGCGGGGTGGACGTGGTGCATCCGATCCAGGCGCTGGCCGCCGGGATGGATCCGCACGGGCTGAAGGCGAAGTACGGCGACCGGGTCGCATTCTGCGGCGGCGTGGACGCCCAGCACCTGCTGGTCAACGGAACCCCGGCAGACGTGGCGGCGAAGGTGCGCGAACTCGTTGGGATCTTTCCGACCGGGCTGGTGGTCTCGCCGAGCCACGAGGCGATCCTGCCGGACATTCCGCCCCGGAACCTTGAAGCGTTGCTGCTTGCCGCGAAGGGGGGTGCGCAATGAGCCGCGACAGGGTGTTGGAACGGGGGTCGCACCTCTACTTGTGGTTTATCTGCCTGGTGGCGGGGGCGGGTGGCATCCTGTTCGGCTATGACGTGGTGGTGGTTTCGGGCACGACGTCGCAGGTGACGGAACTGTTCCACTTCACCTCCAACCAGCTCGGCTTCTTCGTGAGCAGCGTCCTGCTCGGCTGCGGGATCGGCTCCTTCCTCTCCGGTTTCGTCGCCGATGCCTTCGGGCGCAAGGCCCTGATCGTGATGGCCTCGATCCTGATCTTCATCTCCGCGGTCTGGAGCGGACTGGCCGCCGATGCGATGCAGTTGATCATTGCCCGCCTGATCGGTGGCATGGGGATTGGCGCGGCCACCATGGTCTGCCCGCTCTACATCTCCGAAGTGGCTCCGGAAGAGCACCGCGGCCGGTTGATCACCCTCTACCAGTTCACCATCACCATCGGCATCGTCGTTTGCGTGTTCGTCAACTACGGGATCTTCCGGTACGCCGAGGCGAACCGGGCTTCCGACACCCTGCCCGCACTCTGGAAATGGTTCGCGGTGGACCAGAACTGGCGCGCCATGTTCACGGCCGAGGCGGTTCCCGCCGTACTGTTCCTCGCCTGCACCGCGTTCCTGCCGGAAACCCCGCGCTGGCTCACCAAGCGGGGACGGACGGAGAAGGCGCTGAAGGTGCTGCAGCGGATCAATGGCACGGAGCGCGCCAAGGCGGTCGAAGCGGAGATCCAGGAGGCTGTAAGGGGCGAAACCGATGTCGGCCTGTTCGACCTCTTTACGCCTCGCTTGTTGCGGCCGTTGCTGCTGTCCTGGCTTATCTGCTTCTTTGCGGAGGCCTGCGGCATCGCCGCCGTGATGTATTACGGACCCGCCATCTTCGAGAAGGCCGGATTCGTGCTGAGCGACGCGCTCGGCGGATTCAGCTCCATTGCGCTGGTCAACATGCTGGCCACCATCGCGGCACTGAGGTTCATGGACACGCTGGGCCGCAGGAAGCTGCTGCTCATCGGTTCGGCGGGGGCCCTGGTGGCGCATCTGGTGATCGGCGTGCTCTTCCGCGCGGACAACGAGGGGATGCCGATTGTCATCGCGATCAACGCCTTCGTCGCCTTCTTCGCCTGCGCGATCGGGCCGGTGAAGTTTGTCTTCATCTCCGAGGTGTTTCCCAATCGCATCCGCGGACAGGCGATCTCGGTGGCGAGCATCGCCATCTGGCTGACCAGCGCGGGGGTCGCCTGGCTCTATCCCGTCATGGGCGAGGTGATCGGCGAGGCCAACATCTTCTTCGTCTTCGCCTTCGTGCTGCTGCTATCCATTCCGTTCTACCTCTTCCTGATGCCGGAGACCAAGGGCCGGACGATCGAGGAGCTGGAGCGCGAATTCCTGCGGCACCACTAGCGGAGGATCCATGACGTCCCGTGAAACCCCTCTGCCGGCAGGGCGGGAGCAGGGGCGGTGCGGGTGTCGGAATCACGCATCCTTTATATCGGGAAACCCTCTTTCGCCGCCAACCGCAAGCCGCTAGCTTCTTCGCTTGAATCGACAACACGCCCGGCAACGGGGCGGTGACGAAGGGGGGCGAAGATGGGCGGCAGGAGGATGTTCTTCAAGCGGGCGGGCATGGCTGCGGCGGCAATCGGCATGGCGGATCGCGCTTCCGCAAAGGTCGAAAAATCGGAGGACGGCTATTCCATGGGGCGCGCCGGGCTGGAGCCGCTGCCTGCGGAAAAACGCTCCTTCAAGAGGAAGGCTCCGCTTTTCTGCCCCTACCACAGCCTCTCCTCGGCCGGGGAGAAGGGGGGCGGTTCGCACTATTTCCGCTCGGAGGCGTTTGTCCACAACCCCTTCACCATTCCCGCATCCGGCATGTCGGGCTCTCCGGTCATCGTCGACGCCGAGGGCAGGTTCGTCGGTTTCCTGACGACGTTGGGGTTTGAACAGTCGCTCTTCAGCTTCGATGGAAGGCAGACGTTGACCGTTACGGTGCCCGAGGGGCAGGAGCTGTTCGTGGACGAAAGCGGCGACGGGGACCGTGCCTGGAAAAAGTACAACGCCGAAATGATGAGGCGGATGGATGTGCAACCCTATGGAAAGGTGCCGGGCTTCTGGTCCGATGTCGAATACTGCACCTGGGTGGAGCAGAAGATGCAGTCGAAGGTGCGCCAGGGGCATTTCAAGACCCTCTCTCATGGATTCCTCGAAGCCTACATGGACAACATCGTCGAGCTGGGCTACCCGAAGGGCAAGCTGACCCTGGACCATGGCTGGGGCCTGTTCCCGGATGGATCGGTCGATTCCGGCTTTGGATCGTGGGTGCCCGATCCGGAGACCTTCCCCGATTTTGCAGGCACCATGGCAATGATCCGCGACAAGGGCTTCACGCCGGGGCTATGGATCGGCTTCCCGAAGGTGCATGCCGCCAGCCTGATTGCGCAGCGCTACCCGGAGATCGTGGGCAGCGGCCAGGCCGGCATGGTGTCCGACAAGCGGAAGGATATCCGTTGGCTCAATCCCAAGGCCGACCTCTTCGGCTACGCCTCGGAAGTCATTGGCCGCTTCCACGGGATGGGCGTGCGCAAGTTCAAGATCGACATGTCGTACAACACCAAGTCGGACATGCTCCATATCCACAAGGAACTCTACAGGGCCGCCAAGTCCATCGATCCGGAGATCGAGATGGAGTTCCATGTGCCGGACATCTTCTTCACGCGCTTTGCCGACACCACCCGCACCAACGACATCTGGCTCAACGATGAGTACGACTGGCCCGGCCGCGTCGAGGCGCACTACACCGTCACCTGCAAATCGATGCCGGGCCGCTGCATCAACCTCGACCATATCGGCGGCAACGATACGGCGGTGATTACGGAGGAAAAGTTCCTCAAGCACCTTGGCATGTACAAAGGAAAGACCGGCTATCCGCTGGTTTCCGTCCTGCCGCACCATTTTGGCAGGAAGTGTGTCGAGGCAACGGGTGAATACCTATGGGAATATGCCAATGGATCCCGGAAGGTCGTATCGGACTTTTATGCATAGGTTGAATATGAACAAAACAGCATGGTGGTGTTCAATGTTGCTTTGCGTCTCCGCGGCGGGGCGGGGCGCTACGGTGGAGCAGGTCGACGGCAGGCCGGAGGGATTGGTTCGGGGAGGAGCCTTCATCGACCTGTTTCTTCCGGTGCCCATGGTGGGGAAGCCACGTTCGGATGTGTGGGGTGCAGACAACGTGATTCCGCGCGATGCCGACAATGGCATCGAGGATGCCTCCTATTCCTATTGGGGCGGTAAAATCGTCAAGGGTGACGACGGGAAATTCCACCTGTTCGTTTGCCGCTGGCCTGAAGACAATGTGGTCGGAAACGGGAAGAAGAGTGGGCACCACACATGGTGGAGTTCAACGGTCGTCCATGCCGTCAGCGGCAATCCCTTGGGGCCGTACAAGGTGGTTGGCGAGGTCGGTGCCGGGCACAACCCGGAAATCTATAGGCGGATCGACGGTTCGTATGTTATCGGGGTCTTGGGCGATAAGGCCTATGTCGCGGACTCCTTGAACGGTCCATGGACGCAGATCCAGACGAAGTTCGAGTGGTTGGAAAAGGATAAGCCGTTGAATAATACCAACCGGACCTATGTGCCCCGGCCGGACGGATCGGTGTTGATGATGAACAAAAGCGGCCACGTATTCATCAGTGAAAAAGGCGATGAATGTTTCCGGCAGGTTTCGGAAGATTCCGTCTACAAGACCAGAGGGAGCCACCTCGAGGACCCGGTAATCTGGAAGGACGAGGTCCAATATCACCTGGTGGTCAACGAGTGGAGGGACCGCCATGCCTTTCATTTCCGATCCGCCGACGG
>QKAU01000015.1 GCA_003246265.1 Kiritimatiellales bacterium
GCTTGCCGAATGGCGCTGTCTAAATCCCCAGAAGCGTTTCCTTGAACGGCTTGGCGAGCGCTTCGAGGGGGATATCGATCGACCCGTCCACGACCAGCTTCTTTTCCTCGGTCACGAAACCGATCCTCCGGATCGGCAGGCCGGTGAACAGCGCTTCGAGTTCGGCGGCCTTTTCGGGGTCGATCGAAACGACGAAACGGCTGTTGGATTCGGAAAAGAGCGCGACGCCGGCTTCGAGGCCCAACCCGGAGAAATCGACTTCCGCACCGAGCTGTCCGCCCATGCAGGCGAGGGCGAGCGACACGGCCAGTCCGCCCTTGGTCGGCGTGGTGGCCGATTTCAGCAACGCGGCATCCGTCGCCTTGTTCATGGCAAGGTAGATCATCAGCGCGGTTTCGCCGTCGACGGACGGTACGGTGCCACCGTAATTCTCCGGCAAGCCCTGTTCCTCGGCGAGCATGCGGTAGTAGGCGGAGGCGCCTAGTTCATCCTTGGTTTCACCGATCGCATAGATGGCGTCGCCGGCCGCCTTGAACGGCGCGGTAACCGCTTTGCGCACGTCGTCGATCTGGCCGATCGAGGAGATGAGCAGCGTCGGCGGGATGGAGATCTTCTTGCCGCCGCGGGTCGAGTCGTTCTTGCAGGAGTCCTTGCCGGAGACGGCGGGCACCTTGTAGAGCGTCGTGTAGTCGTAGAGCGCCTTGTTGGAGCGCACCAGCTGGGCCATCTTGTAGGCGCCGTCCGGCGTCTTCGCGGATTCGACCGGGTCGGGCCAGCAGAAGTTGTCGAGGATTGCGATGCGGTCGAGCGCGCCGCCCACGGCGATGACGCGCCGGACAGCTTCGTCGATGACCGATGCGGTCATGTCGTACGTATCGATGTCGGAAAACCAGGGGTTGATCCCTTCGGCCAGCACTGCGCCGCGATCGCTTCCATAGTGGATGCGCATAACGGTGGCGTCGGAGGGGATGTCGGCACCGACCCCCACGTAGGGCTTCACGACGCTCAGCCCCTTGACTTCGCCGTCGTAGATGCGGCTCTTGTATTCGCGGGAACAGAGGTTGAGATCGCCCATCAGCTTCTTCAGCGTGCCGGAGTAGTCCGCCCTGGCTTCCACCTTCGGGGCGGGAATGGCCGGCTTCTTCCAGACGCCCGGCATGACGAGGGTCGGGCAGCCGGTTTCGTAGAGGAAATCCATGTCGAGGCTGGCCACCACCTGGCCGTCGTACCGCACGGTGAAGTAGCCGGAGTCGTTGAAGCGGCCCATGAAGGCGACTTCGACGTCGCGCCGCTTCGCGAGCTGCTCGAAGGCTTCGCGGCATTCCGGGGGGACGGCGAGCGTCATGCGTTCCTGGGCCTCGGAGACGAGGATTTCCCACGGCTGGAGCCCTTCGTACTTCAGCGGGGCGTCCCTGAGTTCGCAGTCGCAGCCGCCGGAGTACTTGCCCATTTCGCCGAACGAGCAGGAGATGCCCCCGGCGCCGTTGTCGGTGATGCAGCGGTAGAGGCCCAGGTCGCGCGCCTCCATCAGGAATTCGTAGAGCTTGCGCTGGGTGAGCGGGTCGCCGATCTGCACGGCCTGGGCGGGCGATTCGGTCCGCAGCTCCTCGGAGGAGAAGGTGGCGCCGTGGATGCCGTCCTTGCCGATGCGGCCGCCGCACATGACGGTCCAGTCGCCCACCTCCACCTCCTTGCGTTCGGAGGGCCGGCCACCCACCTGGACGGGGATCTTGCCGAGGGTGCCGCAGTAGACCAGCGGCTTGCCGAGATAGCGTTCGTCGAAGCATTCGAAGCCGCGGCTGTAGGGCACGCCCGATTCGTTGCCGCCGGCAATGACGCCGTCGTGCACGCCGTCGCGGATGCGGCGCGGGTGCATGAGGCCTTCGGGCACGGCCTTGTCGTAGAAGGGGGAGCCGAGGCAGTAGCCCCAGACGTTGGAAACCAGTTCCGAACCCATGCCGGTGCCCATGGGGTCGCGGTTGACGCCGACGATGCCGGTCATCGAGCCGCCGAAGGGATCGAGCGCGGAGGGGGAGTTGTGGGTTTCGACCTTGTAGACCAAATGGATGTCGTCGTCGAACTTCACCACGCCGGCGTTGTCGGTGAAGACCGACACGAGCCAATCAATCGACTCCTGCACCTTCTTTGTGGAGGCCTTGACGTAGGTCTTGTAGAGCGAATGGATCGTTTCGCGTTCGCCGGTCTCTTCGTCGCGGTAGTCGACGGTTCCGGCAAAGATCTTGTGGGAACAGTGTTCCGACCAGGTCTGGGCGATGCACTCCAGCTCGACATCGGTCGGCCAGTCGGGCAGGCCGAGTGCGGCCCGGTGCACCTTGACGTCGGCGCGCAGGTAGTGGTTGCGGATGGCGCGCATCTCCTCGAGCGAGAGCGAAAGGATGCCGTCGGAGGAGATTTTCACGAGGGCCGCGTCGTCGTCCGGCAGCGCGATGGCGTTGACCTTGATTTCGGGGTGGTCGTCGAAGATGGGCGCCGTCAGGTCGGGGGCGGAGGCGAGCCACTCCTCTTTTGAAAAGACGTCGATGGTCTGGATGAGCGTGTTGGCCAGCAGGTCCTTGCCGAGATGTTCGACTGCGCCGCGGGAGAGGTCGCCGGAGAGAAAGTATTGGATGGCGGTGTAGACCTGCTCCCCCCATGCCAGCTCGCGCCCGACGATATCCTGCAGGGCGCCCCGGGCGGTGCGCCCAAGGTTGTCGGTGACGCCCGGCTTGAAGCCGATTTCGAGCATCCAGTCGAACGTGGCGGGGGCGGGCAGCCGGCCGATGGCGGACTCGGCCACGACCGGGTCGGCGAAAGCCTTTTGGACGGTGGCCGCGGCGGCGTCGTCGATCCCGGCCACCACCTTGTAGACATCGCGGGTGCGGCATTCCGCAATCGCCATCTTCAATGCGCCTTTCGCGCGTCCAACCACGCCGCGCCCGCGCGCATCCGGCACTCCGTCCCTCAATCCGATCTCGATTCTATGCACCATGGCTCTTCCCCGAATTGGCTGTTAAAAAAGATGGCGGGGAGCATAGATGCAAACCGGGGCAAAGGCACAACGAAAACGGCAAAAAGAAAATCCCGCCGGGGGCCGGCGGGATTCGTTGCGGAGCCTTCCTTGCGGCCCTACCGGGCGGCCGGCGCGGAGAGGGCGGGCGGCGGAACGGCCTGCTGGAGCTGCTGCTTCTGCATCTGCTGCATCTGGATCATCATGGCGGCCTGCCCGATCTGGGCGACGAGGTCGCCGGGGATGTTGACGCTCCACATGGCCCTTCCATCCGCCTTGAAGCCGGCGGAGGTAATGGGATCCGCCGACTGGAGGAGCGCCGAAACCTGCTTCAAGGACTGGCCCTCTTCGCCGGGAACCAGGGAGGCCGCAAGCGCCAGGTAGCGCCCCACGTCGTAGTCCATGTAGTAGAATCCGCCCTCCGGATAGACGCTGCGCGCCTTGATCGGTGCGGGGGCGGCCGACGAGTCGGTCAGCCGGTCGATCACCGCTTCGATCCGGGTACCGCCAGCCATCACGCCATCGACCACGGCCATCTCGTAGACAAGGTGGTCGAGCTTCAGCGCTTCGATCGGCTGGGCTTCCTCCGGGGGGAGGTTGGTGGTGGCCATGTCGATGGCCATCTGGTGGACCTTCACCCCCTTGTACTCGCGGGCGTCCATCTTGACCGATATCGACATGGGCAGGCCCATGCCCCGGTACATGTCGAGCATGGGCGCCATGTCATTTTCCATCGACTTCAGCATTTCCAGGAAGGCGGCCTCGTTGGCCACTTCGAACAGGTAGTTGATGGCGAGTCCCTGTTCGGCATCGAAATCCACCGTTTCGCAGCCCGCGCCGCGGTAGGACTTCATCCATTTCGCCATGCTCGCGAGCGCGGGGGCGGCCTGCTCTTCCGTGATCTGCAGGTCGGGCAGGAGCCTGCGGACCTCGCGGTCCACGAAGGCGGCCAGCGCTTCGGGATTTCCCAGGGTGAAGTCGAAGGCGATCATGCCGCCCCCCAGCAGGCCCGACTGGATGCGGGGATTGGGCTGGGCCGTCCGCGGGGCGGCGAAGAGCGTGGCCAGGGAGGTGCCGGCCTTCGGTACGCAGGTTTCGCTGATCCGGATGGAACCGTTCGCCGGATCGACCACGATTTCGTCGGTCTCGCATTGGCTGGCCAGGCTGAGCAGCATGCCGAGTTCGCCCTGCAGGATCTTCAGGGTTCCGGAGATGGCCGCGGGATTGGCGCCCGGGGCTTCGGCCATCCCTGCACCCATCATGGCGGGCATCATCTGGAGCAGGCCCTGGATCGCGGCATGGTTGCGCTCCACGATCGCGGCGGGCCGGGAGGCGATGCGCAGGGTGGGCGAGCGCCTGGCCAGCAACAGCTGGGCCTTCGCGGCATGCTGCGCCGCCTGCGACAGCTGGTTGGTGCCCGTGGCGAGGAGGAGGAGCCCGTTCTCGTATCTGGCCTGCAGGCCCTTGTTCGCGGCGGCCTTGGCGTAGTTCCCGGCCTGGGCTTCCGCCACTTCGATCACCGCGAAGATATTGGTCGTATCCATGGCCACGATGGCCAGCCCCTTGCCGGGGGCGATCCCTGCAAGCACGGGGTCCGCGACCTGCATGCCGATCATGCTCTTGAGCATCATGCCGTTCATCATCGGCGATGCCTTGGCGGCCACGACCCCGACGTTGTCGAGGAAGCCGTGGAGGTCGGGCAGGGCAATGGAGACCATGGCTTCGGGCATCACGGCCGGGTTTTCGATGGCCGGTTCCGCGCATAGCAGGCGGGCCGTCGCCAGGGTGGCGGCCAGGGCAAGGCCGATGTGGCTGCATCTCGTCTTCATTAGGTTCTCCTGGTTGGCGGGCATCATGGATTCGAAGCGGCGTGCGTTCGATTGCAAAAGCCCATTGCGTTTGCAACACCGGGAAGACTTTGCCATGCCGGGAGCCCGAAAGCAAAACCTATGAGGGAAAAGCCATTGCGGTACGGGACCGCGGTGGCGGTCGAATGTGGCTTGAGTTTGAACCGGCGGTTTCCTATCTTGCGCTATCGCTAAACGAGGATATGCCATGACACGCTATGCCATGATCGCCTGCGCGGGACTGCTTTCGACCGCTGCGGCCCAGATGCAAACCCCGGGTCCGACCAACAAGGCGCCGGATGGCCCCAAGACGATTTCGCTCCAGGAGATGCTGGTCATCGGTCCCTCCGCCCTGAAACTGCATTCGTTGGCGATGATCACGCAGGGCAAGGCGCCCGGAGGCGTGGACGGAAGCTTCCTGCCCGGATTCAAGGCTTGCGCCGAGGATCCCGCCACCCCGGTCCGCAGCGTGGCCGCCCGGCTGGTCGGCGAGCATCTGGTGGCCGGAAAGGCGTCGCCCAATCCCGAAGCGGTGGCCCTGCTGGTCAAGCTGGCCGGGGACGAAGCGTCCGACGTGCGCTACAGCGCCGTCTACCATGGCCTCACCCAGATCAAGGACAAGCCGGATGCGATTGTTGTCCTGCTGATCGATGTTGCGGCCAAGAATCGGGAACAGGGGCTGCTGGAACGCATAGCGGAGTCCCTCAAGGGCGACCGGGATCGGGTGGTGCCGATCCTGGACAAGAAGCTGGCGGAGGGCGGCGACATCGCCTACTACGAAATCTATGAAGCGCTGGCAGGCAAGCCGCCCGCCGATGCCGACAAGTACCTCGATATGCCGTCCAGCCGACCGCGCCTCTTCATCTTCAAGGGCGACGGCAAGGATCCGGAGGCCTGCAAGGCCGAACTGGAGCGGGAACTCAAGGCGGCCGGCCTGCAGAATCCGGACGTGTCGGTTTCGGGGATGGGCGAAAACTATGTGCTGCTGCTCAAAACCTACCTGACGAAGGACTACCGCATGGTGGAGCAGCACTTTGCCGGACACCGCACCTTTACCATCACCCAGATCCTCTGGCTGGCACCCGAGCTGGAGATCCAGATCGACGCCATGCGCCACTCGAAGTAGTCCAGGAAGCCCTACTCCCCGTAGAGGTGGAGGCTGCGGTTGCGGACGATCCCGAGGATGTTGAACTCCTCCATGTCGGCGAAATAGACCGTCTCCATGCCGTTCCTGCGGGCGATGTCGCCGATGGCGTTCGAGCTGAACTCCGCAGAGATGCCGTAGCCGGAAAAAGGTTCCTTGATGCGGATCACGTGCCCTGTGCCCGTTGACGAAGGAACCGGCGTGTCGTGCAGGTCCGGCGTGAATGGTTCGCGCGTGTAGGTGAAGAGCCTGCCATGCAGGCCGTGCGGCGCGTCGATGCCGGACGCGCACCCGGCGAGCAGCAGCGCCCAGAGCGGAAGCAGGGTCCGGCCGGCCATGGATCAATCCCCGTATACGATGGTGGTCTGCTTCGCATACAGGCCCAGCAGGTACTGGGTTAACTGGTAGTCTGCATGCTTCATGACGCTGATGCCCCCGTCGTCGGCCGCCGCCTTGTAGCTCCCGTCGCCCCAGGCGACCAGCCACAGGACGCTGTAGTTGCTCGAACGGCCCATCTTCGAGCCGAATCCGGTGTTGTCGATGTTGACGTCGTACGGGCCGCGGACATTGGTGTACGCGCAGCCGCCGGTGAGCAGCAGGAGGGCCATCGCAGGCAGGCGGAAGATCGCTTTCATCGTACGCTCCCTTCAATCGAAGCCATTGTCCGGGTTGCGGTGCCGGCGTCAATTCAAATGGCAAGTGCAATTCCTTCCGATAGATTCATTCCGGGGATCAACGGCTTCCAATGCGGAGAGAACGACGGCTTTGAATCCCCGCAAAAACAGTTCGTTGGTCGGAGCGTAATAATGCTGCAATGTTCGGGATGACCCTCGTTCCCGCTGAATTACAGCCAAGCGGAAGGGATGGGTTGTCTCAAGGCGAAGTTGTGTTTTTTTCAGGCTGATGTGGCGCAGTGTAGGCGTCGACATGTTTGGCGTAGGCGTCGGGAAATTTAATGATGGGCCTGATACGGATGTCCTTGTAATACAGGGTGGCCGCTTCGGATTGCAATTGGATCTTACCTTTGTTCATCGGCACCCATTGCCCGTCCACGTTGACCTCCGGATCCACTACGAGCATGCAGACCTTGCCGTTGACGATTTGGAGTGACTTATTTCCCAGCGTGATGATTTCCATCGTGTTCCACTCGCCGTTGGGCATTTCGGCATCGCTGGCTTTGATGCAACGGCCCGTGGGATAATCCTTGGCCCATGAGAACATCACCAGGTCCTCGCCCGGCCGGTATTGATATTTCTTGTCTGAGCCAAAGGCGGGTACCTTGGCGCGCACGTTGCCAAGGGTGATCAGGTCGCCGCAATCGTGTTCCATCACCTCGCACTCGATGCAAGTCATCCAGACGTTCCAGAAATCGGTGTTCTTCCCGACACTGTGATAAAGCACGCCGGAGTTTCGCCGGGCGTCCAGACGGGGCTCCCACTTTTTTTCGCCCCACTTGAACTGCGCGGACAAATGGTAGTTTTCGTATTCCTTTTTAGTGACCAGGCCCGCGTAAATTTCGCCGGAGACCACTAGGATGGTTTCGCCGTTCTCTTGGCGGGTGGTGAACACTTTCTTCGGATCCTTATTCAGACCAATTGGCGTGCCCTTGGTCACATCGTCCGACTTTTCATATCCGTCCAGTTGCACGGAGGTATGCGGAACCCCCATGAAGATGTCCCACTTTGAAAGCCCGGGATCGAGCAAAGGCTCCCACTGGAATGCGGTGTCTGGGGCTTCAGCGCGCGCCAGCCGAACAAATGCGACCATGCAGAGAACGATGATTAATTGTGTGTTAAAGGCATAGCGTGTTTTCATGAGAACTCGCTGATAACTTTGGTACGCCAGTATGCTTGGTGACCAAGTTGCCTGTCAAGTGCCACGCACCGTCGCAGGACTGCCGCCTTACGATGGCTTTGACGGCTCGCCTTCCTTCTCCTTGTCGACTGATCCGGCGGTGGCCTCCATCGCCGGGCGACCGCCGCCCGCCCGGCCGCCACGAGGTTGTCCAGCCCCCGGGGCGGGGGCGGCGGACGGGGCCTACCGCAGCCAGGAGGCGCGGTCGAGCTTGGTGGGCCGCGGCGGCATGACGCGGACGCACTCCTTGTTGAAGTGCTTTCCGATTGGCACGGTCCGGAGGTTCTCGAGCTTCTCGAAGAGGAACGGCGAGGTCTCCTTGTGCTG
>QKAU01000012.1 GCA_003246265.1 Kiritimatiellales bacterium
GCCGCCGCTTCATGATCTAGGGCGCGGTTCACGGATGGGATGCCGTTCTGCCGATTTCACTGGCAGGGACGGCTGTCCCCAGCCGTCCACGGCGGTGGGGAATACACCTCCACCCATTTGCGGACGACCAACCGTTATCTGCTCTAATCTGCTGGCCAAGGCGAGCGCTTGAGGCCGCCCCGGATTCCGGGGCGGTTTTCCATTTCTGCGACGAGAGGCCGGGGTGCACGTTGGTCCGGCATGCGGTGCAAGATCGGCAAGGTCTAATATCGAAACGGCGTTGTACAGCCGTGCCTTCCCGTGGGATAGTGGAATCCGACAGGCAGTGGGTGGAAATAGCGCAAGGAAGGGCTGGGTGCATATGATGAAAAAATGGCTGGTTGTTGCGTTCTGTTTGGTCCTCCAGATTCCGATCCTCGAGGCCGCGGCATCGAAGTCGGCATCCGCCCGGCCGAACATCCTGTTCATCGCCGTCGACGACCTGCGCCCGGAGCTGGGGTGCTACGGATTCCCGGCGGTCAAGAGCCCGAACATCGACAAGCTGGCCGCCGCCGGACGCGTCTTCGACCGGGCCTATTGCCAATACGCGATCTGCGGACCCTCGCGGGCGAGCCTGCTGACCGGGCTGAGGCCCGATACGCTGAAGATCGAGGAGATCGACACCCTGTTCCGCAATACGGTTCCGGACTGCGTGACGCTGCCCCAGTATCTCAGGCAGAACGGCTACGAAACCCTCTACATCGGCAAGATTTTCCACCCCGGACAGGAAGACGATGCCCACTCGTGGGACCGGCGCCTCGCGCTGCCGGGCAAGGGGGCCTACAATGCCGGGGGATACATGCTCCCGGAAAGCAATGCCATCGTGAAGCAACGGCGGGAAGAAGCGCTGGCCAAGTATGGCCAGGAAGTCCTGCGCGAAGGGTTGGGCGGAGGTCCGGCCTGGGAGGCGGCGGACGTGCCGGACGGCGAATATCTCGACGGCCGGGTCGCCGACGGGGCCATCGAGACCCTGAAGGAGCTGAAGAAGGGCGGGAAGCCGTTCTTCCTGGGCGTCGGCTTCCACAAGCCCCACCTCCCGTTTGTCGCCCCAAAGAAGTATTTCGACCTCTACGATCTCGACAAGATCGAGCTGACCGGCGTGCGCAATCCTCCGGTCAACGGCCCGACGATCGCCCTGCACAGTTCCTTCGAGCTGCGTACCCGCACCCTGGTGCCGACCAGCGGCCCGATCGACGACGCCACCTCGCGCGAGCTGCTGCGCGCCTACTATGCCTGCGCCAGCTTCATCGATGCGCAGGTGGGCCGCGTGCTCGCCGAACTCGATGCGCAGGGGCTGCGCGACAGCACCATCATCGTCCTGTGGGGCGACCACGGCTGGCATCTGGGCGAGTACGGCATCTGGGGCAAGGCCACGGACTACGAGGTGGCTACCCGCGTCCCGCTCATCGTTTCCACGCCCGCCATGGCCAGCCCCGGAGCCAAGACGGAAGGGCTGGTCGAATTCGTCGACATCTATCCGACCCTGTGCGAGCTTGCCGGGCTGCCGCCTCCCGCCGAACTGGAGGGGGCCAGCTTCGTGCCCCTGCTCAAGGATCCCGCCGCCGTCGTGAAGGATGCCGCCTTCAGCCAGTTCCCGTCGCCGGCCCTGCGCGAATGGGCGGCGCGGCCGCTCTCGGCGGCCATGCGCGAAACCTTTTTCGGTCCCGTCATCGCCGAGGTGGAGTCCCAGTTGAAGCAGGAGCATGGGGACCGCTACGATGAAGACCTCTTCTCGAACCACCTGATGGGCTACTCGATGCGCACCGACCGCTACCGCCTGACCCTCTGGCTGGACCGCCGCGACCTGTCGGTCCCGCCACTGGCCGTGGAACTCTACGACCACGAGGCCGATCCGGACGAAACCGTGAACATCGCGCAAAGCCATCCCGAGCTGGTGGCGGAGCTGTCGAAGCGGCTCCACGCCGGCTGGAAGGAAAGCCTGCGGCAATAGCCCGAATGGAAGCATGGTGCGCCCTGCTACCGCGGGTACGTCGTCTCCCCTACCTGTTTATTTGACTAGTAGACGCCATCCCGAAGCCTGCCTAACGTCTGGCCCTGACGGTGGGGTGTTGGGCCCTGGAGGCAGGGTGGATCATCGGCGACATGTATTGACGGCTCCGCAGCGCCTGGCCACACTTTCTCTCCAGGTTTCGTGAACCGACGGCAAGGAGCGGCACAAGGATGTGGAGCGTGAAGACGATGAATTCCAGGCCGGGCGCGCCCGGGGCCATATCGATGCTCCTGCTGCTTGCGCTGCAAGTCGCCAGCGCACAGACCATCCAGTTCGACTTCTGCGAGCTGGAAGGCTTTGAGAGCGGCGACATCAACAACCATCCCCGCTGGGTGAGCTACGCCAAGGCCAACGTGGTCGATGCGGCGGGGTCGGGCCATGTGCAACTCTCGCCCGAAGCGGAATGGGTGAATTCCATCTGCGCCATCGGCGTAGCGTCGAAGGATGCGCTGCTCAAGGCGTCTGCGCGGCTTTCCTTTTCCGAAGGGTTTGCCAGTGGGCGCGGCGATCTTTTCAGCCTCGTTGCGATGGAGTCCCCCCACATCGACGTGCCGGCTTTGCGCGTTGCCTTGAGGCGGGTCGACGACCGCTACCTGCTGTTCTTCAAGTCCTCCGCCGGGAATCCGGTCTTTTCCCGCGCGGTGGACCGGTCGGAACTTGGGTTTGGCGGGGAACTCCACAGGTCCGGCGACGAACTCGGACTGACGATGGGCCTGCTCCGGGGAAGCAAACCCGAAATATGGGTCGTGGAAACGGTGCTTTCGAACCTGACCCGGTCGGTCGAGCTCCTCTCTCTATCCCTCACCAATGTGGCAACGACCGCCGAATTCCACGACGCTCCCGCATGCTATTTCGGTTTCAGCTCATCCATGCGGGAAAAGAGCCATGGTGCCGAAAACCGGCAGGTAGGCTACTTCGAAGTCGCGCGGAGCGGTGCCGAGGATCCGGCGTTGCCGGCGGCGAACGGCACGGCGGCGACTCCGAGGTTCGGCTTCAGCCCCCTGTACGGCGCGGGCCGCGGGTCCGACGGTTGGACCGCCGGGAAAAAAGTGGCGTTGCTCGACATCCCCCACACGGTGAACGAACTGAGGGACAAGCAGCAGGGACTGCAGGCGGAACTGGCCATGCTGCCCATGCTCAACGACACCCTCCAGTTCGAAGCCTATGGATACCACAGCGGCTACTTCCCGGTACTCCGCGAACTTCCCGCCAATCCCCGTTGGACGCTCGATTTCACCTTCAACCCCAACATCTCGCTCTCCAAGATCATCCTCGTGCCGGCGGTGGACCACCGCTACGGCCAATTGAGCAGCTATGGCTTTCCGGAACGCTTCCGCGTGCTGACGGTATCCGCCGACGGCAGCGCCCACGTGGCGCAGGAGTGGATGGATGCGGACTGTCCGGATCCCGGCCGATATCCGGTGATCATCGATGTGCCGCACGCCGGCGACTGCAAGGTCCGGATCGAGGTTTTCCGCGGATGCGAGGATGGCGGCCGGGAAATGTTCGCACTCGATGAACTCTTCGGGGTCATGGGCATGGCGGACCACCCCTGCATCGAAGTGAAGGCCAGCTCCGAATTCGAGTCGCCTCCCTACTGGGGGAAGCGGTTCCTGATCGACCGCAAGACCAGCCTGGGGCTGCCGCTGGATGTACGGTTCGACATCGGGGCCAATGGTTCCGATAAGGATTTTGTCGTTACGTTCGATGCCCCGCCGCCCTCCAACAGCTGCGTGGTCGAACTGGATTTGGGCGAAAACAGGAAAATGGGGTGGATTACGCTCTTCCCGGCCCAGTCGTCGCAAGGGATCATGACGCCGGGATTCGGCTTTCCTGCAACCTTGGCGCTGGAGATGGTCGTGGATGCCGGCGACGGGGAGCGCGGCGTGACGCGGCGCGTTCCGTGGGACTGGAGAACGCTCAGGCCCGGCAACAACATCGTGCGGCTTCCAGGCGCGGACATGAGTGGAAGGTGGATGCGGATCCACGTCGACGACCTGCCCTTGCGCAACGGGAAGCCCACGTTCGCCATGGGGGAATTCCATGTTTTCCGCCAGGAAACAACCTATCCCATCAGGGCGATCCGCCTGGAGGGCTTCCCCGAGGAGGCGGCTTCCCGCATCCATCTGCTGATGGACGGGAAGTCGGGAGGGCATCCAATCATGTTTCCGATGGATTGGCTCCACCTGATCGAACGCCGAAACCATCTCACCCATTCCCTGACGGAGGTCACCGAGGCCGAAAACCTGCTGCAGCAGCAGTGGAACCGGTTCTGGAGAATCTCCATTTCCAGCACGGTCCTCCTCCTGGCACTCGCTGCGGTTGCCATAGCGGTGACGGTGACCCTTCAGCGGCAGAAGTCGCTCCGGGAGCTGAAATGGCGCATAGCGCGCGACCTGCATGACGAGGTGGGCAGCAGCCTGGGCAGCATCTCGCTTACGGCAGAGCGGCTGGAGGCCGACCTTCAGGACGCAGGCATGCGAAGCGACCTGTTCGAATTGGGTCTCCTGGCGCGCGAGGCTTCGGCCTCGCTCCGCGACGTGGTCTGGGTGATCGACCAGAGCGAAATCCGCCTCCCCGTGCTGGTACAAAAGCTCATCGACCGGGCGGAACGGACGCTGCGCGGCATGGAACTGACGGTGGAGGTGCCCTCGGACATTCCGGACCACGTGGTCCCGCTGAGTTGCAAGCGGCATCTGATCATGTTCTTCAAGGAGGTCATCCACAACTGTGCCCGGCACTCGGGGGCAACGAAGGTATCCATCGCCATATCGACGGGCAACAACCACCTGCAATTGAGCATACGCGACAACGGGTGCGGCTTCGACCCCGGCCAGGCGAGGGATGGATGGGGGCTCGACAGCCTGAGGAAGCGGGCCGAAGAGCTGGGTGGAACCGTCAGGATCCATACCGCCCCGGGAGAGGGCACCGCGATCGAACTGGCCATTCCCCAGTCAACGTTGTTTACCCGGAACGACCACTATTATAAAACATCGAACTAGGCAGGTAGGCGGAGAGGCACATGATACCGATCGATGTATGGATTGTCGAGGATGACGCAGGCTACCGCCGGAACCTGCGCCAGTCGCTCGCGCGGGAGAAGCACATTACATGCAGCCGGGTTTTCCCTTCCTGCGTCGAATTCCTGCAGGCCATCCGGTCGGGGGATTCCCCGGACCTGGTCCTCATGGATCTGGGATTGCCGGGGATGGGCGGCGTCGAAGGCATACGGGAACTCGGGAAGATCGCTCCGGATGTCACCGTCATCGTGCTGACCGTAATGGAGAACAAGGAAAAGGTGATCGAATCGCTGGATGCCGGTGCGGCGGGCTATCTGTTGAAATCCTCCTCCATCCGCGAAATCGTCGAAGGGCTGCAGCAGGTCTTCGTGGGCGGGGCCGCACTGAGCCCCGCCGTGGCCAAGATCGTGCTCGAAGAGGTCCGCAAGCCCGCGCCCACCGAGTCCTTCAACCTGTCCGATCGCGAGGTGGACGTGCTGGAGCAGCTGGCGGAAGGGTTGTCGGTGAAGGAGATCGCCGCGGTGCTGGACATCAGCCGTGCCACGGCCGCGTTCCACCTCGGCAACATCTACCAGAAGCTCAATGTGCAGTCCCAGACCGGCGCAGTGGCCAAGGCCCTGCGCGCCGGCATCATCTAGCGCCTCCCAGCGGTCTTGCCCGGCAACCGGCCGCGGACATGCGCAAAGGGCTCTCCCATCGCCGGTTTGGTCCCGGATCCGGCCTATTCACATGACTAGTAGATCTGGCCAATTCCCCTGGTGTAAACCTATCCGTATCTGGTCGGGAAAGTAGCCGGGCCAAGGAGGGCATCCCACGTGCGGATGTGCTGGACCAGGCAAAAAGGAAGGGAACCGGGGATGAAAAAGTTGGCAATTGGTATTTCGGCATGGGTAGTGGTCGCGGTTGCGCAGGGCGGCACGATGGTCCATTGGGGGGCCGCGGATACGGGCGCGGACATGTTTGCCGCTTCGGCGAACCATAATCCCAAGCCGTCGGCCTACTATACCCCCGGCAACGTGTTTGGCGATGAAACCGTGCACGACGGCTCTTCCGTGGCGCCGGTCGAGTCGCAGACCTACAACGTCGCCGCCTATGCGGACGGCGTCCTGAGCATCTCCAAGGACATCGATTCCGTGGTCGGTGCCGCCGCCACGGAGGGCGGGGACTCCATCTTTGTCCAGGACGCCCTGTGGACCTCCATGCAGGCGATGGTCGTATGGGAAAACTTCGCCACCACCAACACCACGCTCGAGTCCATTGCCATGGGCGGACGGTGCGTCGGCGACAGCGGCACCCTCTGCTACCTGATCGAGAAGGACAACGGTGGATCCACGGCATGGTACATCAGTGCGCCGAGCCTTACGCTCGGTACCGCCTACGTTTCCACCTCCACCACCAATCCCGCTGCGCTTAGCTGGTACGAATTCACCCCGCTCAGCGGCGACGGCGGGATCATCGGCGATGTGGCCTTCCCAGGCATGGACAACATCACCTCCGTCGGCGTCTACGTCGACGTCGTCAAGGCCACCAGCGGGAACGTCGGCTTCAAGCTCAACTATTTCAGCGCCACCTCGGCGGGCACCAACGCACCTCCCGCCAACCAGCCGCCCATGTTCACCAGCAATCCGATCATCAAGCCGAACGCCGATATCGGCGAGGCCTACACCAACAGCATCGCCGGCGACGCCACCGATCCGGAGGGCGATCCGATGGGCTTCTCGAAGGCCTCCGGTCCGGACTGGCTGCAAGTGGCGGCCGACGGCACGATCTCGGGTACACCGGCTTCGACCAATGTGGGGTTGAACGTTTTCGCTGTCCATGTATCGGCGACGGGCGGCGTGGATAGCGCCACGTTGCGGATTACGGTCAATGCCCCGCCGCCGGACCCGACCGGATGGGACGATTTCGTGGCCGCCTTTGGCCTGGGCGGCACCATGGACGACGATGCCGACCACGACGGCGTGCTGGACGTCTACGAATTCGCGCACGGCGGCAACCCGACGAATCCGGCGGACCGGGGAACCGAACCCCGCATCGCCTATGGTTCCAACGATGTCGTGAGCTTCATCTGCATGGAAACCGCCCACACCAACCCGGGCATCGCCTATACGGCCGAATGGATCGATCGGCTGACCACCAACACCTGGAGCCAGGATTGGGACCGCACCAACACGGTGGCGGCCGCGCTCGCCGGCTACAACGAAGTGGAGCGGCAAATCAGCGGGGCTGGCCGCGAGCAGCTCTTCTTCCGCAACCGGCTCTTCCCCGCGACCGTTCCGCCTTCCGGCGGCCGCCCCAACATCGTCTTCATCCTGTGCGACGATCTGGGCTATTCCGATGTTGGATTCAGTGCCGAATACAGCCGTGCCCGCTGGGGATCGCAGACGACCCTGGTACAGAAGAGCCCAGCGGTGGAAACCCCCGAGATCGACAGCCTGGCCAACAACGGCATGATCTTCGCGCAGGCCTACATTCCCCATCCGTTCTGCGGGCCCAGCCGCATGGGACTCATGTCCGGACGCTATCCGCACCATTTCGGCGCGGTGGAGAACCTGCCGTACGAAACCGCGGACCGTCCCGCCCAGGATATCCGCGATACCTACGGCTACCTGCCCGCGAACGATCTCGGGCTGCCGACCAGCGAAGTGACCATGGCCACCGTCCTCCAGGACGCCGGCTACCACACCGGTGCGATCGGCAAGTGGCACATGGGGGTTGCGCCCAACTACCATCCGAACAACCGCGGCTTCGACTACTGGTTCGGATTCCTGGGCGGCGGCCACAACTACTATGCGCCGTGGATCTCCAAGTACGATCCCTCCGTGGTCAACGACTACCAGTTCTGGCTGACCCGCAACAACGCCGAGACCAACATCCTCTCCGGGTACCTGACGGACATCCTTTCGGAGGACGCGGTCCACTTCATCAACGACGCCCCGGCGGACCAGCCCTTCTTCCTCTACCTCTGCTACAACGCGCCGCACTCCCCGATGCAGGGCAAGTCCGAGGACCTGGTTGCGCGGTTCGGCGGCACCGGAGTCTATTCCAGCTATTCGGACCGGCAGAACCTCGTGGCCATGATGGATGCGGTCGACCGCGGCGTGGGGCAGATCGTCGACGCCCTGACGGCCAAGGGCGCGATGAACAATACGCTGATCGTCTTCCTCAGCGACAACGGCGGACGGGAGGTCGAGGACGATGCCGACAACTATCCGCTGCAGGGCGGGAAGGGCGACACGTACGACGGCGGCGTGCGCACGCCGATGTTCATGCACTATCCGGGGGTCATCCCCGCCGGCTCGATCTACGACCACGTGGTGACCGCATACGACTTCTATCCGACCTTCGCCCGGCTGGGCGAGGCGACGATCCCCGGGACGAAGGTCCTTTCGGGCAGGGATATCTGGGATGCGGTCCTGTCCAACCAGAACGCCCACCTCGACGACGTCATCATCTGGGCCCGCTACCAGAGCAACGGGTGGTCGCTGGGGCTGCGCAAGAACAACTACAAGGCCTGGCGCAAGAACTACGGGGTCTGGGCCGTCTACGACCTGGCCCAGGACATCGACGAGAACAGCAGCATCGTCAACCAGCCCGCCGCGTCCGCCGCGCTCGACGCCATGCTTTCCACGGCCCAGGAGTGGGGAACCCACGGGGAGGATCCGGAATGGTTCGATACGGACCAGTCGTATCTCAACTGGGAAGAGAACGGGATGCCGAAGTGGAACCAGTCGTTCAGCCGATAACCGGGGTGTGGCGCTTGGAGGAAAACAGGTGGCATGGATGGGAGTCTGCGGACTCGGGGGATTGCAGCCCGGTGCCAGGGCTGGAGGATGAAAAGGGAACGATGCAAACCAGAGGAGAAGGAGAGATGAAAATGGAGAACAGGAAACCAATCGCGTCGATGATCGCCGTGGCGTGCGCCGTGGTGTTGGCGGCGGGGCAGTCGCAGGCGGCCTTCACCGGATTCACGGCGGAAGAGGGCTATACGAACGGCTATCTTCGGGGACAGAACAATTGGCAGACGGCCTGGTCCGACACCAACCTGCCTCCGACCGCCTATGAGGTAGACACCACTGCCGCAGGGTATGGCGGTGCGCTGGGCATTGCGGTCATGAACGAGGGCTGGGCCTTCTGGAGCGAAAGCGTCGATCTGGTGAACCGGGGCGACACGGCGGTTGCCAAGGCCGTCTTCCGCTACAATGCGCAGGGGCAGACGCCGGCAGCCAATGGCCAGCTCATGGAAATCGCCTTCCTGGGAACCGGCGGCAACGACCAGATCCGGGTCACGCTGCGCCGCACCGAGAAGCGGCCCAACGACGGGAACCGGAGCCGGATGTCGTTCCAGCTCGCCTCCACCGGAACGGGCGGCCTGTCTGCGCTGGCACTGGAATCCCACTACGAAGCGCACAACGGGGTCGGAACCACAGGCATCGGGCAAAGCGATTGGCTTGAGTTCACCGCCAAGCTCATGCGCGGCAAGACGCGCCTGGACTGGAAGCTGGACGTTATCGTTAAGAACCTGCAGACCGGCGAGGTGGCCATCGCGGGGCGCTGGACGATCAAGTCGTCGTCCAACTTCTTCAATGTGGGCAACTACATCGCCCGGCTCAACGGCAAGGACATCGTGGAGAACAACATCGTGGCGGGCAGCCGGCAGATCGATTCGTATGAGATCTACTCCTACCCCCAGACCATCCTGTACGACGAGGTATGCGACGGAAACATCGATGGCGCCAAGTCGAAGACCGAGGAAACCAGTACCCAGGGCGCTTCCGGAAACTGGACCATCGACAATTCCGATCCCTGGTACCATTGGGGATATCTGGCCAGCGTCAACTTCATCGGCAGCGTCGGCCACGATGCGTTTGGCAAGTTCGGTTCGCACAAGTCCAGCGATTGGGCCGTCAACCAGACGGGCCGCAAATGGATATCCGGCATCGGCCGCTCTCCGGACATCGGCGAAACGGTCGAATGGAGCGTCAACTACCGGATGACCGCCGCGCCGGGCGATATCGACCAGCCCCATCTGGACCTCTATTTGACGGCCAACGGCATCGCCTTGACGTCAGGGACCGATGCCTCGACGAAGATCGCCTATGCCACCAACCAGGTGGCCGATGTGGAAGCGACCTATCCAAATGAGTACATGAAGATGCTTGGCGTCCGCATCTCCCAATACAACAGCCACATGGCCATCCATCTGAGGCCGGCGATCAACTACAGCAGTGTCGGATCGTCGAACACCGTCACCGGGTTCATCCCCCTTTCGGATATCGGCATCGCCGGCACCGACCGCGAAGGCGACCACCTGAACGTGGCCTTCCGGGCGAAGAAGCTCGAAACCCCCACGCTGTGGGATTGCAGCGTGATCATCTCCAATATCGATACCGGGGCGACGTGGACCTTCGCGGAGGACGGTCTGGCCAATGCGCCACTCTACTATTCGGGGGCCTCCATCTATCCCACCGTCTACTCCCCCAAGGCGTTCAACGACGGGGATGGGTTCGAGATCGACGACCTGATCTGCCGCATCTACTACTCCTACGCCTTCACCGGGCCATGGAACATCTACGCGACCGAGCATGGGTTGAGCGGCGTCAAGACCGCCGACTGGGACAACGACGGCATGAACGACTGGGGCGAGTACGTCTTCGGCGGCAATCCGACCAATCCGGCATCCATGGGCGCGTTGCCGACGTATGACGGCGTGTCCGGCGCCTATACCTTCCCGCTCCGGGGCGATCCGACGATCGTGGCGCACGTCATGACCAACGCCGATCTGGTCAATGGAGCGTGGGGCCTCTTCGAAACCATCTCCGTGGGCACGGCCGACGGTGTGGTCAGCAACTACACCAGCATCGTCGATACGGTGGGTTCCGCGGGCTATATCAAGCTCGAGGTTGAATAGCCTGTTCAATGGGGAAGGGCGCCCGGCAGGGCGCCCTTCTTTTCCTGGGTGAAGTGTGTTGGGGATGGAATCCACCATCCGGACGGGAGACGCGTGAAAGGAACCCTGGCAGCCATCATTGGAATCGCACTGTCGGCGGCAGGTCCGGGATGGGGAACCATCATCGTATCGGGGTCGGTGGGCAATGGCGACTTCGAAGCCACCGAGCCGGCGGCATCCGGGCCCGAGTCCTTCGCGGACACCCCCTTCTGGTACAATGCGAGCGGTCCCGAAACGGCTGGGTGTACCGTGGATACGGGCACCTCGGGAAGCCCGCAACCCGATTCGCGCGCAGCCGTTCCCTCCACGGACCAGGCCGTCAACGCCGCCGGCCATGTGGTGGCAGCGGCCGGCGAAACGCTCAGCATCGCCCTCTCCGTGCACAAATGGGGCAGCGGTTCCAAATACCAGGGCGATGAAACGGTCCGCATCAGCCTGTTCGTGGCTTCGGCCGTGGTCGATGACGGCCTGACGACCAACGATCTCGCCGAAGTGGCCCACCTCTCCTTCAACATCGATGGAACCTGGGTGGACCATCCCTCGACACCCATCTATACCACCACTGCATCCGATGTGGGCAAGACGCTCCATCTCGGGTACCGGCTGGAAGACCCCACCCCCCCGAATCCAACCCCCCGCATGGATGTCCTGGAGCTGACCGTGGACGCCGGGATCTCCAACGATCCGCCGGCATTCGCCACCGACCCGATCACCAAGCCGGACGCCCACGAGGGCGTGGCCTATGCCGGACAATCGCTTGCCGGCGACGCTTCCGACCCGGAGTCCGACCCGATCAGCTTCGCCAAGGTATTTGGTCCCGACTGGCTGCAGGTCGCGCCCGATGGCGCCTTGTCGGGAACGCCAGGTGCAGGTGACGCGGGGACGAACAACTTTGTCGTGCTGGCCAGCGCCCTGGGCGGTTCCGACGTCGCGACGCTGACCCTCCATGTCGAGCCCGTTCCGGTTGTGCTCGACGGCTGGGGGGAGTTTGTCGAGGTGTTCGGGTTGGGCGGACGAAAGTTCATCGATACCGACGGGGACGGCATGCTGGACATCTATGAATTCGCCCATGGGGGCGATCCAACCAATCCGGTCAGCCGGGGCATCCTGCCCTACGTGGAATATGCCACGAACGGAACGGTTTCCTTCCACAGCACGGAATGCACCCACGACAATCCCGGCATCGCCTATACGGCGGAATGGACCGACAACCTGGCCACCGGCGGGTGGAGCACCGCCTGGAGCACGTCGGACAGCATGCCTGCGGCCATTCCGGGCTACGTCGATGTGGTGCGGACGCTTCAGGGCGACAACGGGGACCAGCTCTACTTCCGCAACCGGCTCTTCACCTTCCGCCCCAACATCCTGGTCATCATGGCCGACGACCTCGGCTATGCGGACGTCGGCTTCAACGGATCCACCGACATCATTACCCCGGAACTGGACCGGCTGGCGTCCAATGGCACCGTTTTCACCTCCGCCTATGTCGTCCATCCCTTCTGCGGACCTAGCCGCATGGGGCTCTTTTCCGGACGATATCCGCATGAATACGGCGGACCCTTCAACCTGCCGAACTTCAGCACGGGGCAGTATGCCGACCAGGGCATACCCGTTGAAGAAACCCTGATCAGCTCGGTGCTCCAGAAGGCCGGGTACTTCACGGGCATCATGGGGAAATGGCACATGGGCCAGCAATCCATTCACCATCCGAACAACCGCGGCTTCGACGATTTCTACGGATTCCTGGGCGGCGGGCACGACTACTTCGGCCCCTATGGATATGCCAGCGACTACCGGACCTATCCCGAGCACAACGGCGTGGCCGACACCTCGCTCACCATGACCAACTACATCACCGATGTGCTGACCGAGTACGGGGTGCGCTTCCTGAACGAAGCCGTGGTTCGGGAACAGCCCTTTTTCCTCTTCATGTCCTACAATGCACCCCACACGCCGCTGGAGGCCAAGGACGAAGACCGGGCGGTCTTTCCCGACATCATCAACTATACCCGGCAGACCTATGCGGCCATGGTCTATGCACTGGACCGCGGCGTCGGAAGGCTGGTGGATGCCCTCGAAGCCCATGGCGAGCTCGACAACACCCTGATCATTTTCCTGAGCGACAACGGCGGCCGCACCGACCAGGGGGCTTCCAACTGGCCGCTGCGCGGCCGCAAGGGCGATGTCGTGGAAGGAGGGGTCCGCGTACCGTTCCTCATGCACTGGCCAAACGTCATTCCAGCGGGCACCACCTATGACCACCCCATATCGGCAATCGATTTCTACCCGACCTTCGCGCGGTTGGCGCACGCCGAAATTCCCGCCGGCAAGGAGATCGATGGCGTCGACGTCTGGGATGCCATCCTTTCCGGAACCAGCGGCCGGGTCGGCCATCCGATCTTCACCCTGCGGCACAATCCCGGCTATGGCGCGACCGGCGAGCACAGCGTGGGCGTCCGGCAGGATCAATGGAAGGCGGTCCGATGGACCGAATTCGGTGCGCCCGTGACGTGGCGACTGTTCAACATCGAAGAGGACATCCACGAGGACAACGACCTGGGCGCCCTCTATCCAGCCATCCTGAGCAACCTGGTGCACGAGGCGAAGCTCTGGAGCGATACCCATGTCCAGCCGCTGTGGTTCGACGACTACGACCAGGAGCAGCTCTGGAACGACCGCAACCTGCCGCTCTACGACCAGGTATTCTCCCTCCCTTAGGTGGAAGCTGCGCGGGAGCCGACTTCCCGCATTCGCCTATTCACCTGACTAGTAGACGTTGAACCTGCCCGGAAGATACAACTATCCACACTTTGTCGATCGGCATGGAAGATCTATTTCCTAGTCCAATGTGATATTCGGGGTGGCCGGTCCGGGTGGTCCGGGTGTTGAAGAATGCAGGTCGTAAGGCGGAGCTGAAGAGCCCCGCCATCATTCATGGAGGAAGTATGGGCGGAAAAAGGGGCAACGTATTCTTGGGCGTGCTACTGGCGGTTCTGGCGGCGGAAGCCATTCACGCGGAGACGTATGAGATCGACGAGGGAGGTTCCAGGAGAAGATTCGAATTGGCCATGGACGAAGTCCGCGTTGTCGCGTCGGGGCGCAAGGGCGGTCGGGGTGAGCTTCGCCGCATCGCGTCCCAAAGGGACGGGCATGCGATGAAACGCTATGTTCGCGACATGGCGGTCCGCCCGGGTGAAAAGGCGCAGCTTGTGCTCTATGAGGCGGGCCGTCCCCGCAGCGAATGGACCCGCTACTTTGTGACGGACGGGATTGTGGTCAAGTTGGGGCCGGATGCGGACATCAAGGCGATTGCCGTGTCCGCCGATGGCTATTGCGCGGGCCGACTCCCCTTCGCCTGCGATTTCGCGGTGGTCAATATCCGCAAGGGCAATGCGTTGGACGCGGCCGAAATCCTGCGGATGCAGCCGGGCGTCGTGTCGGCCGAGCCGCTGCTCGACCGGAAGCGTTCCAAACGCATGGTGCCCAACGATACCTTCTTCCCCCAGCAGTGGCATTTGCAGAATACGGCCCAGAATGCGGGAGCCGTGGCCGGGATGGATCTCAACTGCGTACCGGCGTGGGATTCGGCCACCGGAGCAGGCGTGGTGATCGGCATCCTGGACGACGGATTGGAAACCTCGCACACGGATTTGGCGGGCAATGTCGACCTGTCGCTCTGCTACGACTTCAACGAGGGGGACGCCGATCCCTCGCCCGATCCCGACTTTGATTACCACGGTACCGCCTGCGCCGGATGCGCCGCGGCCGTGGGCAACAACAGCAAGGGGGTCTCCGGCGTGGCGCCGCAGGCGAAACTGGCGGGGTTGAGGATGCTGGCCGGCGAGGAGAGCGACCTGGTCGAGGCCCAGTCGATGTACTTCAGCAACGGCGTCATTGCCGTCAAGAGCTGCAGCTGGGGTCCCGACGACTTCTTCTCCGAGACCGTCCAGGGTCCCGGCCAGCTTACGGAGCAATCCTGGATCCATGCCGTCACCCATGGGCGGGGCGGATTGGGCACGGTCTTCCTGTTTGCCGCCGGCAACGGCGGGGAGGACGATTGGCAGACCGCCAACATGGACGGCTACGCCAACTCCATCTACACGATTGCCGTCGGCGGGGTAGGCGACCAGGGGACGCGGGTGGCCTACAGCGAGAAGGGTTCCTGCGTCGTCGTCTGCGCCCCCACCATCGACGACATCAACTCTCGGCCGGGGATCTGGACGACGGACCTGACGGGCAATGCGGGCTACAATCCCTACGATGAGACGATCTCGCCCAACAAGAGCTTCACGGCCACCTTTGGCGGCACGTCGGCATCCTGTCCGCTGGCTGCCGGGGCCGTCGCCCTCATGCTCGAGGAGAATCCGGGCCTGGGATGGCGCGACGTGCAGGAGATCCTGATGGTCTCGGCCACGAAGAACGATGCGGCCAACCCGGGCTGGTTCACGAATGGCGGCGGGTTGGAATTCAACCATGAATACGGTGCCGGACTGATCGACGCGAATGCCGCGGTCCAGCTTGCCGGCGTATGGACCAACCTGGGCCCCCAGGTATCCATCGCCCACGAAGAGGACGGGGTTGCACTGGCGATCCCCGACAACCATCCGGCCGGCGTGGCACGGAGCCATGCCTGCACCAAGGAGATCCGCCTCGAACATGTGGTCCTCACGGTCGATATTGCGCATGCCCGTCGTGGCAACCTGCAGATCGAGCTCACTTCGCCCTCCGGGACGCGAAGCGTCATGATGGATGCGCGCCCGAGCGATGATACCAGCGACTACGACCACTGGAGCATGATGACGGTGCACAACTGGGGGGAGTCTTCCCTGGGCACATGGACCGTCAAGGTCATCGATACGGTTGCCGGCACGGCCGGAACACTCAACGGGTACAAGCTCGAATTTTTCGGGACGGCGGACGATGCCCCGGTCGTGGAAATCGCTACCC
The DNA here is from genome assembly GCA_003246265.1 of Kiritimatiellales bacterium. Lineage (GTDB taxonomy): Bacteria > Verrucomicrobiota > Kiritimatiellia > Kiritimatiellales > Pontiellaceae > Pontiella. The sequence goes on from QKAU01000012.1 coordinate 15,968, forward strand.
AGCCGGCCAAGGTAGGCGCGGGGACGACCAGCTATGTGGTCGAAGGATCCGTGACCGGCAATGTGGTGGGCAATCTTGCATGGCGCAACGACGCCAATGGGGCAACCGGCACCATTCCGGCGACCGCAAGCTGGACCGTGCCCTCGGTACCGCTGGTACCCGGACCGAACCCCATATGGATCATGGCGGAAAACAGTGCCGGCATTCCGGCGGCAAGGAGCGTGGTCATTACCCGCACACGGCCACCGCTGGCCCCGTGGTTCCAGGGTTTTGAAACGGTGCAGACGGAACTGACGTGGGAGCCCTTGGATACCTGGGAGCCGATTGACGGAGCCGGAGCCGTCTCTGGATACAGTGGCGGGTACGACTATCCGATCTACCAAACCATCAGGACCGGCCTGCAATCCTGGCAGTCATGGATGATCGAAAGCGGAACGCCGACCCTCGAGCTTGCGGAGGTATCGGTCGCCGCCTTGGCCGGCGTGAAGACGCTGACGGCGCATCTGTCCGCAACGACCTACGAAAACGACATGCTTGACCTGGTCGGCATGACGGACGGTGCTTCGTTGAAGGTCTACGTAGCCCTCGACGGGGCTGCCTATCCGGCCACGCCCGACCTCACCGTCCGGGGGAAAGGCTCGGTCGATGGCGCCCGGTGGGGCTATGACGCCACCGGCGTTGCCTCTGCGACGGCCGGTGTGCCAGCCATCTTCCAGCCTGCCGCGGAAGGCGAGCTGGCCGATGGATATTCCACCTTGCGCATCGCCATCCCGGCAGGGGCATCGACGGTGAAGATCAAATTCGTAGCCGACAACGGCGGGCTGTACGAGCCCAGCTGGAACATCGACGACATTGCCCTGGCGGGCGAAACCGGCACGCTCCGCCTCAATGCCATCAAGGTGGCTGGCGGGGCCGTTCATCTTGGGTGGCAGGGCGGGAATCCTTTCGCAACGCAGATCGTGGAATGCAAGACGAACCTGGTGGATGCGGGCGAAGCATGGAAAGCGCTGTACATCGCAGCGCCGGGCGAGACGAACCATGTCCATGCGGTTCCCTCCGGCGACACCCTCTACTATCGTATCAGAACCCAACCCTGATCGCATTTTCATGGGTCCGGGGCGGTGCGCATCGGGTGATGCGCGCCGCCCTGTTTTTTATCCGCGAAGGGTTTGGATCGGCATATAATTTTGAAAAATCGGCCCTGTCACACCGATTGATGACATGAATACTCAACGATTGCACTCGGGCAATCTCTAACGGGTTGCCGCTGTGCCAAAGGTGGAAATGCGTTTCCTCCGCGGAAAAGAGGGAAAAGATGAAAAGTACACTGCTATCGTTGCTCATGCTCCTTCCGGCCACCGGTGCCGTGGCGTCCTATCCGCATACGGATCCCGGCAATGTCGGGAACTGGGTGCTGCTCGAAGGGATGAGCGACGAGTTCGAGACCGCTCCGCTGGATGAGGCCAAATGGCTGGTCCAGGGCCGCAATGGCCAGTTCCAGTCCAACTTCCGGGGCCGCGGGTACACGGATGCCGAAGGGGGAGGGGGCTGGCAGTTTTCGCCGGACAACGTCCGGGTGGAGAACGGCCTGCTGAAGATTACGACGAAGTACGAGCCCGACTACCCGTGGATCGACCTGGGCAACGGCACCAACGACTTCGACTTCACGACCGGCGCCGTGATCACGAAGCAGACGTTCCTCCGCGGGTACATGGAGATCCGCTGCAAGGCCGCCAATGCCAAGACGACCAGCTCGTTCTGGACGACCGGCAACGGGGCGGAACTGGACGTTTTCGAAGCCATCGGAAGCCATGCGACGCGGACGGACAAGATGTGGTCGACCATCCACGACTGGCAGTTGCCGTCGACGCCCAACTATGTCTGGACGGAAACGGCGACCCTTCCCTTCGATTTCGGGGACGGGTTCCACACCTATGCCGCCGAGTGGGACGACACGTCGGTGAAATTCTATGCCGATGGCCAGTTGATTACTACGGCGACCAAGGCGTGGGTCGAGCAGAACGGCATCTATTCGCAGCGCTGGCCCCTGACCGGCGGCCAATACGTCTGGGCCGACTCCGAAATCTTTCCGTGGTGGGGCGTGCCCCCTACGAACAGCCTGCCCGCCGACTACGAGATCGAATATATCCGGGTGTGGCAGCGGAGCGAACGCACCCCCTGGCAGGAGTTCGCCTTCCAGTACGGGCTGCCCGGATACAAGAGCGCGCACAGCGACGCGGATGATCGCGACGACTGGAGCGAATACGTGCTCGGGGGCAATCCGACCAATCCGGCCGACATCGGGGTGATGCCTTCGTTCGATGCCCAGACGGGGGCCTTCCTCTACCAGGTCAGGAACGATACCTCGCTGGTGGCCCGTGTGGTTTCCAAGACGGACCTGGCGGCGCCGGCGTGGACCACCAATGGAACCGTCCATGTCGCCAGCCATGACGGCGGGATGGGGAACTACACCAACCTGCTGGGCACGGCGGCCTCCAATCTCTTCGCGAAGCTGGTGGTGGAGGATCTTTACGGCGTGGGCTACCACATCGTGATCGGTGAAGGCGGCAGCAATGGCGTGCCGAGCAGCGGGAATGGAAACTTCGAGGCCGGGACGGGTTCGGGGGCCGGGTATGCGATATCGCTGATGCCGCACTGGCACAACCTCACCGCGGCCGAGTCGCAGACCTGCGGGACCACGACCGGGATGGAAGGCAGCCCGGAGCCGAACTCGCACGGGTGCTGGCTCTTCCAAAGCTTCACCGTCGCGAACGATACCGGATATACGGTCGTGGCTCCCGGGGAGCGGTTCTATCTCTCCCTGCATGGCAAGGCGCATGGCGACCCCTCCGTCTACAACGGCGACGAGAAGGTGGTGCTGATCCTGTTCACGACACCCTCGGGCGTTACCGATGCGACGGGCATGGGGGACATCACGGTCCTGGGCACCACCAAGCTTCCGGTGAGCGGCGGATGGGCTCCCTACGTTGCGGATTCCGTATACCTGTCGACACCCGCGGACGTGGGGAAGACGGTCTACCTGGGGTTGACGCTCGAAAATCCCACGGGGTCCAATGTCTTTCCGCGCTTCGACCGCATCGTGCTCGAAGTGAACAAGTAGCCTGCTGCACACGCCGCCGCCGCACCTTGACGTTCAATCGAAGCGGAGGAGCTTGGCGGGTTAAGGTTTCGCCTAGTCAGTTGACTAGTAGAATTTCTCCATGACCCGGGCTACAACGTTGCCAACCATTCGGGGGGCAAGATGAACAACGGGGGCAGGAACATGGGAAGGATTCTGGGCGTGATGCTGATGGCCGTTTCGGCATCGGTGGCGAATGCAACCATCTACTACTGGTATAGCGATGCGGATTTGGGTGGCAGCGATCCGGGATACGATTTGAAAACCCTGACCGGCAAGGGGGCGCAGGGCGGCAACATGGCGGTACTCTACAAGGCCGGCACCGCGCGCACCACCGGCACCTGGTACCAGGATCTTATGATCTATGATGATTTCTCCACCAGCCAGGGGGATGTCAAGGTGACCCAAACCACGCTGCTCAACGATCTCGGATGGATCTATATCGACAAGGAGGTCGATATCGATGACGGCGGCAACTATTTCACCGTGTTGTTCAACGTGGCGGTCGGAAGCCTTTCGGCCGGCAACCGGTTCATCGTCATGGATAAGGTGACGCAGCCTGCCAACGACCCCAGCGGCTGGGGAGAAATCTTGTGCTTCGACTCCCTGAAGGACAATGCAGGCATCCAATGGAACACGGTGCAGCAGGCCGTGCCCGAGCCGGCGACCTTGTCGCTTCTGGGCGCGGGCGGGCTGGGTTCGTGGCTCATGCGCCGGAGACAGCGGCGGATAGTGCGGCGCTGGGGCAAGGCATTCGAGGAGCTGGAGTACCACGCCTCGTTCCTCGAGGAAGAGCGCCTTGCCCCCGGCCTCCGCTGAGAGCGGCCGGATGGGTGATCCATCGGGCCGGCGCGGGTTCGCTGGCGCGGGCAGCTTGGCCGGTTTGGCCGGCCCCAACCCTCCTTTCAGCGGCACCGGAAGCATGCCGTTGCCTGCTCCCTTTGCGTCTCAATCGACCGGTGCGGGTGGTGTCCGGCAGGACCCGGATGAGCATGATCCGCATGGTTTGTTGCAGAATTGCCTGTGGCATCCATACTGGATTGGTGCTTACATCCGTGGTTGGGCTTGAACCATCGGTCGGGCGCTCGTGCCCGGTCTGTTCAGGGATGCCGGTATGGTTGCACGCAACGCACAACTGATCTCTCTTGCCGCTGCCGTCGCGCTGTTTTCCCCATCGGGGCGGTGCGGCATCTATTCGGGCGCGGTCACGGCCGGCGCCTACGACCAGTTGCGGACCGATCTCCAGGAAAGAAGCACGGCCTTGTCCAACAAGGTGGCCGAGGCCCGGCAGGCCGGGATCGTCACCGACTATGCCAGCGTCTCGCTGGTGACGATCGGTTTGTTCAGGGAGCTGTATGTCCCATGGGACCGGGCCAACCCGAACGAAATCGATGCGATGTACCAGGCCAAGCCATGGATAGGCGCCAACGATCCGGTCTATGCCGCCCTGGGTGCCGACGGGCTCCCGTTCGACGAGCTGGCCGACTGCATCGAGGTCGCCGACGCGGCGATTGCCGAACTGGACCTGCAGCTGGCCGGCACCCTGTTTTTGCAGCCCCCCCCCGACTTTTCGTCGGGCCAGGTGGTGCTGGACGGCTCCCATTACGAGCAGTACGGGAAGGTGGTCTTTCCGCACTACTTCTTTTGGCATCCCTTCCAGGAAGAAGTCATGCAGGCCTTTGGGCGCAGCGGTGAAGGGTACTATTCCGTGATGGACATGGGCTCCAGCAACACGATCAACTACACCAAAAGGGATAATTTCATTGCGCTCATGACCGATCAGGACGCGGCCAACCGCGCTCCGATCCAGTTCTTCCTGGGGCACAAGGTCTATGGAACCAACTCGTGGCACAAGATAGAGCACCCCGATGCGTTCAACGTCGGCCGGCGGCTGTTCACGGATTATGACATCGATTATCCATGGGTCACCAACTGGCTGGATTTCCTCTTCCTCGAGGAGGTGGCCCCGGCGGTCCGCTTCTGCCGGAAGCAGTCGCGGGTCCACATGCTGTCGAACGAGCCGGTCTTCTCCATCCGGGCAGGCGGCGTCGACGCCGAGAGGGGCGTGTCGGCGTTCACCTGTGGCAAGTTCGGCACTTGGCTGGAGGGCAAGTACACGACGATTTCAAACCTCAATGCCGTCTATGCCGCGAGCCATCCCGGTTTTCTGGACGCGGCCACAAGCTATTATGCTCCGGGCATCGGGGTGGATACCAACCTCCAGGGCGGTCCCGTCTGGTACGACTGGTGCCGGTTCAACATGGACCGCGTGAACGAGTGGTTCGCCTACCTTCACAACCGCGCCAAGGCCGTCGATCCGGAGGGAAGGACCCACATCAAGCTCATGGGCGAGCGATCCATGCATGCCGAGTTCCACGACGAGGGGCTCGACTTCGAAGCGATCGCCAGGCTGGTGGATATTCCCGGCGCCGACAACCAGACCAATCCGGCCCGCGGCGAATACGACGAACGCCTGCATGCCCGGGATTGGCGCGACCGCTACCACATGGAGTGGGTCAAGCAATCGATCATGCTCGATTTCGTAAAGTCGATCGCGCCGGACAAACCCTTCTACGATTCCGAATGGCACGGCTTTTCCGCCTCGAGATGGCGCGATTTCCACATGGAGCCGGCCTATGTGCGCTGCGCGTTGTGGATGGCCATGACCCACGGCGTTTCCGCCATCAACGCATGGGTCTGGAACCGCAGGGACGATGGATCGATCGATCCGCGGGCCGACTTCATCGGCACGACCCTGACCCAGCCGCTCCAACTCGACGCATGGGGCCGCACGATGAAGGAGATCAACGCCCATGCCGACGCGTTTGCATCGCTGGTGCCGGCCAGGCGGTACTACATGGTCTATTACAGCCAGGATGCGGCGATCCAGGACAGGACCTATACGGGGGAAATGGAATCGGTCTACGAGGCGCTCAAGCTGCTGAACATTCCCGTCGGCTTTGCCACCTCCAGCGAGCTGGAGAACCTGGATGTGGAATCCCAAACCCTGGTGGTAAGTCCAACCGGGTTCATGTCCGATGACGATCTGGCCGGGCTCCAGGCCTTCGCGGCAGCCGGCGGGAAGATCGTACTCGTCGGGGCCGCCGCCAGCTTCCTGAAGGACGAGCTTGGTTTTGACAGATCAGGTGGATCCGGACTGTCGACCTATGCCGCCATCGACTTGGGTGGCGTGGAGGCGATGGCCGATGCGCTCGCGACCGCCTTGGCTGCGCGCCGGCCAGAAATGCCCGTGGAGATCCTGGTGGCCGATACCAACGGGACGCCCCGATACGGCGTGCTGGCATCCCAGTACGAGGCGTGTGCCTCGGGCAACCAGACAATCTCGCTGATCAACCTGGGCAAGGATGCGCGCCGGGTGGAGCTCAAGCTGTATGGCGCACATCCTGCCGGGATCACCAACATGGTGACCGGGCAGGCCTTCCCCAATTCCTTCACGATGGAGCCGCAAGAGGCATTGCTTCTGCATCTGGCCTACGGAGGAAGCAACAACCGCCTCTGGAACAGCTTCGTGTCCGCATACGGGCTGGATGGCTCCAAGGGTGGAAACCAGGACGGCGATGGCCGCTGCGACTGGGACGAATATGTGTTCGGCGGCGACCCGACCAACGCCAGCGCCGCCGGTGCGGCCCCGTTGCTCGATCCCGGATCGGGAGACTTGCGGTTCGATATCCGGAACGATCCGGTCCTCCGTGCCCACGTCCTGGCAACCTCCGATCTGAGCGACGGTGCATGGACCACCAATGAAAGCTTTGTTGCCCCGTCCGGCGACGGGACGATGATGGCCACCAACAGCCTGGTAGGCACCGGTCCGGCACAGCTTTTCGCGAAGCTGCTGGTGGAGGAGGGCAACCGGCCGCCCGCATTCTTCGCCGATCCCTTCGGCAAGCCCCGTGCGAATGCCGGCGTAGCGTATGGGGGTTCGCTGGACTGCGATGCGGCCGATCCCGAATTCGATCCGCTTGCGTTCTCCAAGCTGGCGGGGCCGGACTGGCTGGATCTGGCGTCCAGCGGGGAGCTTGGCGGAATCCCGTCGGAAACCGACGTTGGCCTGAATGTCTTCACGGTGCAGGTGGCCACCGCAACCGGAAGCGACACGGCCACCATGACCATCCTCGTGGATCCGCCGCCGGCGGAGGAGCTGGCCAACGATGATTTCGAGGGGGGCGACCTGGGCCGCTGGCTGGATGCCGGTGCCGATTCGCGGTGGCTGGCCAACCCCTCATGGTCGATTGGTACCGCCTGTGCGCACATTCGAGGCGGCAGTGCATCTTCCAACATCACGCTGGCCCACCCGCTCGACCTCGCCGCGCGAACACGGCTTGCCGTCGAATTCTCCTACATCTGCAACGGCATGGAGACGGGCGAGGATTTCTGGCTGCAGTTCAGCGGCGACAACGGTACGAGCTGGACCACCGTCGCCACCTACGTGGCGGACACGGATTTCACCAACGGTGCGCGGCGCTATCCCCGGGTGGTCCTCGACAGCACCAGCCATGCCTTTACCGGAAATGCATTGGTCCGGTTTGTCTGCGATGCGTCGGACACCAGCGACAACGTCTACCTCGACAATATCCTTCTCCTTGCCGAATAGGAATCCAGACCGACCGTGCAATCGAGGCTAGGTTTAATATAAAAACGGCTATGTCAATTTTCCCGGGGAGAGGCATCCTATAAATGAGTCCATGCCCCTGGATTGAAATAGTGAAACGGCGGGCATGCAATGAGGAGAACCTTTGGGCGCGTCGACGATGCGAACCAAAAAACTAGGAGTAGACCCATGAAGCTTAGCATTCCAATTATCGCAGCCTCGCTGCTGGCCGGCATAGGAACGGCCCACGCCACGGTCGTCGAATTCACCAGCGGTGAAGGCTATTCCAACGGATGGATCACAGCCTATGCGGACTGGGATGGCGCCGTAACCAACAACGTGGTTGATGCGACCGGAACCGGCTACAACGGCGCGACCGGCATTGTCGACTTGTCGGATACCGCATGGACCGATGCGACGTTCACGGAGAACATCGAGATGAACTCGGCCGGCGACACTATGACGGCCAGGTTCCGCTTCCGCTACACGGCCACCCAGGTGCCGATCGGCATCGCCCAGCGCGGGGTCTTCAGCGCCTCGATCGTGGGCGTGGAGACCAACGGCGAAGCCCGTTGCGGAGTTAGGCGCGTACAATCCGGCGGCGTTCTGCGGTTGTTCCATCAGAGCGCCAGTGGCGGATCCAATGGTAGCTCAGTGCCGGAAACCATGGTGGGCATCACCAATGTGAACGACACGAGCGACTGGCTTGAACTTACGCTCGAGCTGGTCAAGAACGGACCCGGCGCCGCCGATTTCATCTACACGCGCACGCTTAGCAACCTGGTCTCTGGCGTGGAGCTGATGAGCGACAAGACGGTGGGCTATGAGCCTCAGTTCGCCCTGTACTTGAGTCCCCATGCGCGGGCAAAGTTCAGTTCCGGTTGGGAGCCCAACCTGAGCGGCACCACCAACCGGGTCCTTGACCGCTTCGAAGTGTTCAGTTCCTTCACGCCCAAGACCACCGTGATCCTCAGTTCGAATACGGGCAATGGCGGTTTCCAGGACCTGTATGTGGCGGGAACTGGCAGTCAGGCCTATACCAACGTGCCGCACTGGTTCAACATGGGCGGGCCCGAGACCACTACTTGCAGCACGGATACCAGCATGAACTGGAACGGCGGCGGTCGCGGCGGCTATCCGTTCGACAATCGCCACATGGTCAACGACACCGGCTATACCTGCGTGTCGACGGGAGAAGTGTTCAGTCTGACCTATGGTTTCGCCACTGTGGGTGCCAATTGGGATGGGAACGAAACCAACCGCACCTACCTGTTTACAACGGCTGTGCCAGTGGATGGAAACATCACGACCGCAGACAGGACGACCGTTGTGGGCGTCATTGATTTCGCTGTCACGACGAACGTCTTTGCCGAGTTTCCGATCTTCGATGCCTTCTACACCACCACGGCATCCGACGTGGGCAAGACCTTCTACTTCGCCAGCGTGCTGATCGATCCTTCCGTAACGAAGGTCACCAATGCACGCCTGGACGACTTCGCCCTGTCCGTTAAGACCTATGGTTCCGTTCTGGCTCCGTGGGATCAGTTTGTGGAAGACTATGGCATCACGAACGGTCCGTCCGGAGACCAGGACCTTGACGGCGAGAACAACTACTACGAATATGTCCTGGGTGGCGACCCGACCAACGGGGCGGTCAAGGGGCAGCAGCCGGTGTTTGACCCTGCCGGCAAGTACCTCTTCTCCCTCCGCGGGGACAGCACCCTCTCCTATTCGGTGCTCACGAATACCGATCTGATATTCGGCTCGTGGGGGACCAACGGCCCGATCGCGGTCGGCGAAAACGACGGGGCGATGCATGCCCTCACCAATACGGTCGGTACGGCCAGCAGTGAGCTGTTCATGAAGCTGATCGTCGAATAGGCAGGCCGGTCGCCCTTGGACCGGAATTCCCGTTCTCCCGCGATATCCCGGGAGAACGGGTTTTTCTTTTCCTGTCGAGGCGGCGGGCATATACTCTGCTCCGTTGGGGGCGGTGCAGTCCACTTGTCATGCAAGATCGTATTGGATTAATGAAAGAATGGCTATGTGGTGGCGGTGGAAGACCTGCTAGCTTATCGGGTGCAAAGGATGGGATGCGACTATGAATAAAACAACCGATGGCAAGAGACGCGGAGTGGTCAAGGGTGCGCCGAGCGGCTTCGTGGTGAGCCTGCTGTTCCACGCGGCGGCTTTCCTGATCGCCGGAGCCTTTGTTGTATTCACGGTGGTGAACAAGGAGGAGCAGCGTTTTGTTCCGCCCAAGCCGGTGGATCGGCCGAAGATGAAGCTCAAGAAGCCCAAGGTCCAGGTCAAGAAGAACACCAAGCCCCGCTCCACCACGCGCATCGTGGCGAAGGTCCGGCAGGCCAGCATGCCCGAGATCCAGCTGCCCGAGATGAGCGGCATCGGCGAGGGGCTCGGGACCGGCGGGCTCGACGGCCTCAGCATGATGCCGGACCTGACGACCGAAACCTTCTTCGGCAATGCGCAGTCGATCGGCAACGACTTCGTAGGCACCTTCTACGATTTCACGCGGGACCGGCTGGGCAAGCCTACGCTGCTCGCGCCGGAAAACATGTTCCAGAAGGTCAAGGACTTCATGGTCAAGGGCTGGAATCCCAACGTGTTCTCCCAGTACTACCGCTCCCCGAACAAGCTCTACGCCACCTTCTTCTGCGTCCCTACCGAATACTCCACCCTCGGGCCGGCCGCGTTCGGACATCCCGAAGCATCCAGCTGGTGCTGGATCGTCCACTACAAGGGCAAGCTGGTCTACAAGGACGACATCACCTTCCGCTTCTGGGGGCAGGGCGACGACTACATGATCGTGCGGGTGGACGGCCAGATCGTGCTGATCGCCTGCTGGCCCCAAAGCGCGGAACCCTACTATACCCAGCTCTGGCGTTCGACCTCGCCGGACAACCGCATCTATCCGCTGGGCAACAACCGCTCCGTGGTCGGCGACTGGGTCGAACTGAAGGCCGGGGAGCCGAAAGACATGGAAGTGCTCATCGGCGAGGGGAAGGGAGGGCTCTTCGCGGCCCTGCTGACGGTCGAGGTCAAGGGGGAGAAGTATGACCAGAACCCCTTCCTGGGCGGGCCCACGCTCCCCATCTTCAAGACCGAGGAGTTGAGCCAGAGCATGGTCGAGGACATCGGGAACATGCTCCACGAAGGGGACGCCTGCCTGACGAACGGACCCGTCTTCAAAGACTACGAATCGCGCCAGGCCCCGGCAGTGGCGGTCGAGCCGGTCGCCGCTCCCGAACCGGAAACCGCAGTGCCGCCAGCGGTGGATCCTCGAGCCACCCGGGTGTGGACCTCCGTTGACGGGAAGACGATGGAGGGGGAATATGTCACGAAGCTGGGTAACCAGGCGGTGATCCAGGTCGGCAAGGGCAAGCAGATCAAGATTCCGCTCGACCAGCTTGCCGGGGAGGATCGCAGCTTCATCGAACTCGAGAATCCCCCGGAACTCTACATCGATTTCTACAAGGCCAGCGACCAGATCCCGCCCCCGCACGAAAGCCCCTACGTCGACCTGCACTTTCCCATCCGGATCAGCGACTTTACCTTCGGCGTCCAGATCAAGCAGAAGACGACGGATCCCTACAACCACCGGCTCCACGTCGAATACTTCGCCATCGGGGAGGAGGTGGACGGGAACAACTATGTCCTGCTCGACCACAGGGATACCTGGTTCGACCTCAACGAGGCGAACAAGCGCGAGTTCCAGTTCCTGGGCGACAAGGTGCGGGTCCAGAGCAAGGCCACTTGGCCCAATTCCCCTATGCGCGGCGTCAAGTACGGCGGATACCTGGTCATCGTGACCGATGAGCGGGGGAAGGTGGTGCAGTACGCCGCCTCCAGCAAGTTCCTCTACGACTATGTCGAGAACCTGCGGAAGATCCCTCTGACCAGGCACTTCGACCGGGAATGCTTGCGCGTCGCCCCTCCGCGGCCCACGTTCGACGATCGCAACCCCTACATCTGGAACCGATAGGCGCGGCTGGCCGGACCCCGGGGAATGAGCGGGCCGCGCGCCATTTCCCGGATGTGTGTCCGGTTGCGGCCGCCTTGACGGTGTTTCAAGGCTTTGAAATTCATTGCGGGCATGGTAGGTTCGATGGCGCACGAAAAGTGCGCCGATGCCAAAGGAGGAGCCGATGTCGCTGGTAAAATCCAAGGAAATCTTCGCCGAGTCGTCCTTTCCCATCACTGTGGATACCGTGGTGGAGCGGACGCTGATCCAGAAGGAGCTGCACCGGCACGAATACTTCGAGATGCTCTATGTCGAACGCGGAACCCTGGTCAACCGGTTCAAGGGGGACGAGGTCAAGTTGAAGGCTGGCGACCTGCTGATCATGAAGCCCTACGTACTACACGTGCTTGAAGACCGGATGCCCAGCAACGCGCGCAAGGCCTACTGCCTCAGCTTCCTGCCCCAGGCCATCGACTACGGCATCCAGTCGCTCGAGGAGCTGAAGGTCTCCAAATCGCCCAACAAGTATTTTTTCAAGCCCTTCCTGTCGCTCACGGAAGAGGGCAGTTCCGCGGTGAAGCTCAGCATCGAGCCGGAGCGGAGGGAGGAGCTGGCGGAGCTTTTTTCCAACCTCAAGCTGGCAACGCACGACTACAGCGACAAGGGCCTTGCCCTGGCCCGCTGCCACCTGCTCAACCTGCTCATCCTGCTGGCGGAGCAGCACGACAACAACATCCTCCTCAAAAAGCCGGTGAAGATCGAGCTCGAGGTGTCGGTCTCCCGCTACCAGGACGGCCTGCGCAAAACGCTCAACTACATCCACGACCATTTCACCGAGCCGCTGTCGCTCGAGGAGATGGCGGCCATGAGCGGCGCGTCGGAAACCTACTTCTGCCGGTTGTTCAAGCACGAGACGGGAATGTCTTTCCTTAACTATGTCAACGGGTTGCGCATCGAGCGCGCCTGTGTGCTGCTGCGGGATACCTGCGACAACGCCCTGGACGTCTGCTATAAGGTGGGATTCAACGACTATACGCACTTCGGCCGACAGTTCAGGAAGAACACCGGCATGTCTCCGGCCGACTACCGCAAGCGGAAGCAGGGCCTCCGGCAGATCCGCGAGTTCTAGCAGCGGCGATGGGTTGCCGCGTGTGGCTGTAATATAGGCATACCATAATGAAATATCGCCTATGTCCCCCCCGCGGAAACTGTGCGATCAATTATTCATGGAATCCTGCCGGTTTATCGGTGTGCCCGGCAGGGAGTGGCAATGTGGGGCTTGCCGCGACCGTTCGGTGCCGTCCGGGTGGGTAGCGGATAGAGATGGAGATATGCGATGAATGAGTTGTTGCTTCCGATCATGATCGTGGTTCTGGCGAGTCTGTTCCAGGGAACCTTCGGCATTGGCATGAAATACGTTAAGCCCCTGGCCTGGGAGGCCTGGTGGATTGTCCACGCAACGGTCGCCATGGTTGTTTTCCCCCTGGCCTGGGCCCTCCTCGTGGTTCCCGACCTCTGCGGAGTCATCGCCCAGGCGCCCACCAACGAGCTCGTGGCCGGCGCGGCGCTGGGCTTCGCCTGGGGTATCGGCGGCATCATGTTCGGCGTCTCCGTCGGCTACATCGGCGTGTCGCTCACCTACGGCATCGTCATGGGCCTCTGTTCCATCGCCGGCGCCCTGATCCCGTTCTTCCTGCGCTTCGATTCCATCAACAAGGCCAGCATCCCATTCATCCTGGCAGGACTGGCCCTGCTGGCCGTCGCCGTCTACATCGTGACCATCGCCGGCCTCCGGCGCGACAAGAAGCTCGCGGAAGTGGGGGGCGAGATCCAGGGCATCAAGAAGGGCAAGGCGTTCCGGACCGGCCTGGTCATCGCCTCCGCCAGCGGGCTCCTCTCCGCCATGCTGGCGGTCGGCTTCGACAACACCGTTGAGATCGGAAAACTCGCCGAACAGGCCGGGGCCATTCCCCGCAATACCGCGCTCGCCCGCTGGGTAGTCGTGCTGGCCGGGGCCTATCTCATGAACGCGGGCTATGCCGTCATGCTCCTCATCAAGAACAAGTCGTTCGGTTCGTTCAAGACCCCCGGAATGGGCAAGGCCCTCAAATGGGCCGTCATTGCCGGGCTGCTCTGGTTCGCGGCCCTCGGCACCTACGGGCAGGGCGTGGCACTCATGGGCGACATGGGCACCATGATCTGCTGGCCGACCATGCTCGGCCTCTCGCTGATCGTCAGCAACATCGCCGCGCTCATGACCGGCGAGTGGAAGGGGATGGCCGGGCCGCTCAAGCTCATGTCGCTCGGTGTCCTCGTGATCATCGTGGCAACGGTCCTCATGTCCTACGCCTCAACGCTGAAGGGTGCATAGCCATGATCCAGGCCATCAAAACCTACCGTTTGCAGCACAAGCTCGAGGAGTCGTTCGGCTTCTCCCAGTGGCACTACGACAAGCGCAACGCCCTGATCGTCGAAATCATCGACGAATCGGGCGCCTGCGGCTGGGGCGAGTGCTACGGCCCCGCCACCGTCACGCAGAACGCCATCGACACCTTCTATGCGCCGCTGCTGATGGGCTGGGATCCGCTCCGCAACGAGGCGGCGTGGAACCACTGCTGGCGCTCATCGCTGGACTTTGCCATGAAGGGGCCCATGATGGGCGCCATCTCCGGCATCGACATGGCCCTGCTCGATCTCAAGGGGAAGCTGCTGGGCGTCTCCGCCTCGGAGCTCATGGGCGGCCGCGTGCGCGACCGGGTCGAGTGCTATGCCACCGGCATGTACTTCCGGCAGCAGTCCGAGCAGCAGCTGCTCGAAACCATCCTGTCCGAGGCGGCGGACTATGTCGGCCAGGGCTACAAGGCGCTGAAGATCAAGGTCGGCAAGAACATGGCCTTCGACAAGAAACTCATCGAAGCCATGCGCCGCACCTTCCCGGACTCCCGGCTCATGGCCGATTCCAACCACGCCTACGACCTGCCCGAGGCGATCGAGATCGGCCACCAGCTGGCGCGCTACGACTACAAGTGGTTCGAGGAGCCACTCTCCCCGTCGCATCCCGCGCTCTTCCGCCAGTTGGCGGACAAGGTCGATGTCCCGATCGCCACCGGCGAATGCGAACAGACCCGCTTCGGTTTCCAGGAACTGCTCTCCAAGGGCGGCGTGCAGATCGCCCAGCCCGACCTCGCCTACTGCGGCGGGCCGACCGAGGCGGTCAAGATCCGCACCGTCGCCGCCTCGATGGGGATCAATACCGTGGCCCACTGCTGGGGCACGCAATTGAACCTTGCGAGCGCGCTGCACTTCCTGGCGACGACCTATGTCGAGCCGGGGCGCGCTGAAATCACCGAGCCCCTGCTCGAACGCGACCTGACCTGCAATCCGATGCGCGATGAAATGTATGCCGTGGGCCTCGAAATCGAGTCGGGATTTGCCAAGGTCCCCGTAGCCCCGGGCCTCGGCGTGGAACCGGACCGCGCATCCATGGAACAATTTTGTGTCCAGAAAACGGAGAAGCACCATGTCGGGAAAAATGCACCCCATGCTGATCAACGGCGAAAAGCTGACCGCGAAGAGGTCGTTTGACGTTGTAAACCCCGCTACCGGCACCGTGATCGGCCAGGTGCCGGAGGTCGATGCCGAAAGCATCCAGCTGGCGCTCAAGGCTGCGAAGCGCGGCTTCGAGGTCTGGTCGAAGAAGACCCCGGCCCAGCGGAAGGCCGTGATCCTGCGCTATGCGCAGCTGCTGCAGGAAAACAGCGAACGCCTCATCGCCCTGCTGATCGAGGAGACCGGAAAGCCGCGCGACAACGCGGAATACGACTTCGGCATGCTCGGCAACTGCCTGCACTTCTTCGCCGAGGAGTTCGAGCGGCTCGACCAGCCCGTGCTCCACGATCCGGACGGACGTTTCCTGCACTACATACTCCGCCAGCCGCTGGGCGTCTGCGTCGGGATGCTGGCGTGGAACTTCCCGCTGCTCAACGTGGCCTACAAGATCGGCCCGGCCTTGGCCGCCGGCTGCTCCGTCATCCTCAAGCCGTCGTCCGAAACCCCGCTGGCATCGCTCGAGGTGGGCTATCTGGCCAGGGAGGCCGGCCTGCCCGACGGCGTCATCAACATGATCACCAGCACCGACCACAGCGTTACCCGGGCGCTGATGCAAAGCGACATCCCGGCGATGGTCACCATGATCGGGTCGACCCGCGGCGGGCTGGAGGTCATGAACGCGGCCACGACCAGCGTAAAGCACTTTTCCGTCGAACTGGGCGGCAACGCCCCGGTCGTCGTCTATCCGGACGCCGACATCGTCGCTGCCGCGAACAAGGTGGTGGACCTCAAGTTCGCCAACTGCGGGCAGGTCTGCGTATCGCCGAACCGCTGCTTCGTGCATGAATCGGTCTACGACGAATTCGTCGCCGCCGCCAAGGCGCGTGCCGCCCGGATCACCATGGGGCCGATGATCTCCGACAAGGCCCGCCGCTATGTACTCGGTCTCGTCGAATCCGCCATCGCCGACGGGGCGGAGGTGGTATGCGGCGGCAAGGCGGTCGAGGGTCCCGGCTACTTCATGGAGCCGACCATCCTGAAGAACGTGGTGGTCAGGATGAAGGTGGCCTACGAGGAGATCTTCGGACCGGTGCTCCCGATCATCAAGTACACCGATGCCGACGACGAGATCGCGCTGGCCAACAATACGCAGTACGGCCTCACCGCCTACGTGTTCACCTCCAGCCTCGGGAAAGGCCTGCGCGCCGCGCGCGATATCCAGGCCGGCAGCGTATGCGTCAACGAGGCGCACTATTCCGTCCAGCTGCCCCATGGCGGCCTCAAGCAGAGCGGCGTCGGCAAGGATTGCTCGCGCTACAGCCTCGAGGAATACTTGACGGTCAAACGCGTTTCGGTGTTACTGGAAGGCTGAACCTGGAAGGAGCTGAAACCATGTCGTTCCCTGTGGATATGCTGCAGCGGATGGAAAAGTCGGCGGTCGTGGCCGGCTTTTCCGTCGAGAAGACGGAGCATGCGGTTCCCCTTGCCAGGGCGCTGCTGGCCGGAGGCATCGATGTGGTTGAACTGACCCTGCGAACGCCTGCCGCCATGGAGGCCGTCAAGGCGATCGCCCGGGAGGTGCCGGAAACCCTGCTGGGGGTCGGCACGATCCTGACGCCCGCGCAAGCCCGCGAAACGAAGGCGGCCGGTGCGCACTTCGGGGTTTCTCCGGGCATGAACCCCCGCGTCATCCAGGCCGCCAGCGAAGCGGGGCTGCCGTTTGCGCCGGGCATCTGCACGCCGTCCGACCTGGAGGCGGCCATCGAACTGGGCTGCCGTTTCGTGAAGTTCTTTCCGGCCGAGGCGAGCGGCGGCGTGGCCTACCTCAAGAGCATGGCCGCCCCCTACAAGCATCTGGGGATACGATATTTCCCGCTGGGCGGGTTGAATGCCGGCAACATGGCCGACTATCTGGCCATGGACGACGTTCCCACCATTGGCGGTTCGTGGATCGTGAAAAAGGAACTGGTCGACCGCGGGGACTGGGAGGGCATTACGGCCCGCGCCGCCGAGGTCATGGCCATTTGCAGGAAGGGATAGGATATGGGCAACACCGTAGTCACGTTTGGGGAAATCATGTGCCGCCTGGCTTCGCCGGATTTCCTGCGTCTGCGCCAGGCGCGCGAATTCGAGGTCACCTATGCCGGCGCGGAGGCCAGCGTGGCCGCCTCGATCTGCAACTTCGGCGGCTCGGCCCGCTACGTCACCGCGCTGCCGAAGCATGCCTTGGCGGAAGCGACGATGGACACCGTCCGCGCCGTCGGCATCGATACGCGCTTCATCCTGCGTACCGACAAGGGCCGGCTCGGCCTCTACTTCCTCGAAACCGGTGCCAACCAGCGTCCCAGCAATGTCATCTACGACCGCGCAGACTCCGCCATCGCCATCACATCGGCCGATCGCTATGACTGGGCATCCATTTTCGAAGGCGCCTGCTGGCTGCACCTGAGCGGCATTACGCCCGCCCTCTCGAAAAACGCCGCTGCCGCCACCCTCGTGGCTGCGCAGAAGGCCAAGGCCGCCGGATGCCAGGTGTCGATCGACCTCAACTTCCGCGGCAAGCTCTGGAAGTGGGATCCGCCGAAAACCTCGCGCGAACTGGCGCAGGAGACCATGCGCGGCATCCTGCCTTTCATCGACGTGGTCATCGCCAACGAGGAGGACTGCCACGACGTGCTGGGCATCCGTGCCGGCGATACGGATGTCCATTCGGGCGCGCTCGATACCGCCCGCTATCCGGATGTCGCCCGCCAGGTGGTCAAGCAGTTTCCGAACATCGGCAAGGTGGCCATCACCCTGCGCGAAAGCCATTCGGCCACCCACAACAACTGGGGCGCCATGCTCTACGACGCCGCGAAGGAGACGCCGCACTTTGCGCCGCTGGATGCCGACGGCGCCTACAGGCCGTATGAAATCAGGAACATCGTCGACCGCGTCGGCGGCGGCGACTCGTTTGCCGGCGGCCTGATCTTCGCGTTGACGACGCCCGAACTCGGCGATCCGGCCGACGCGATCCGCTACGCGGTGGCGGCTTCGTGCCTGAAGCATTCGATCAAGGGCGATTTCAACTTCTCGACCCGTGCGGAAGTCGAGGCCCTGATGGGTGGCTCCGCGTCCGGACGCGTGGTAAGGTAGTCCGCCGGGAGGCCGAACCGGCTACGCAACATGGTTCGGCAGTTGCTTTTCCGTCTATGGCAGGGGTATGGGGGGAGGGCATGAAAAGGTCGGATTTCTTCAGGAAGGGTGCCGAAGGGGCGGTGGCCGCGGGATTGGTCTCCATGGCGGGACGCGCCGCGGCGGATCCGGGCGAAGGCGCCGGGCGCACCACCGACAACTGGATCCAGGTGGCCACCGGGGAGCGCGGGCTGCCGGTCCGCAAGAAGTCGGTTGACTGCGACGTCGCGGTCCTCGGCGGGGGTATCGCGGGCGTCTGCGCGGCGGTTTCGGCGGCGCGCAACGGGGCGAAGACCGTCCTGGTGCAGGACCGGCCGGTCCTCGGCGGCAATGCGTCGAGCGAAATGCGGGTGCACCTCAACGGCGTCAACCACCTGAGGCCCGACAACTATGCCGAGCGCGAAACCGGGGTCATCGAGGAGATCCTGCTGCACAACCGCTTCTGCAACAAGCAGGAGTCCTGGACGGTCTGGGACCATGTGCTCTACGACTTCGTCGTGCGCGAACCCAATCTGGAGCTGATGCTCAACACGCAGGCGACCGATGCCGTCATGCGCGGCAATGCGATTGCGGCTGCCAAGTGCTGGCAGTTGACGACCGAGACGGAAATCACCCTCCATGCGAAGCAGTTCATCGACTGCTCGGGCGACGGCCTGCTGGCCGCCACGGCCGGCGCCGAATACCGCACCGGCCGCGAGGGCAAGCAGGAGTTCGGCGAAAAATACGCGCCCGACGAGCCCGACGGCTGGCAGATGGGCTGCACGCTGCTGATGCATTCGAAGGACATGGGCAGGCCGATGCCCTATTCCCCGCCCTCGTTCGTCCTCAAGTACGAGGCGGAGAAGTCGAACCCGAGACGCAGCATCCAGGAGTTCAAGGATGGCATCTGGTGGGTGGAGGTCGGCAGCAAGGGCGACATCATCGCCGAGCAGGAGACCATCCGGCACAAGCTGATGGGCTACATGCACGGCGTCTGGGACTACATCAAGAATTCCGGCAAGTTCCCCGAAGCCGAGAACCATGCGCTGACATGGGTCCAGTCGATCCCGGGCCGCCGGGAGTCGCGCCGCTTCATGGGCGACTACATCCTGCGCGAAGGCGACCTGGTCGGCCACACCCATTTCGAGGATGCGGTGGCGTTCGGCGGCTGGTCGCTCGACGAGCATTGCTGGGGCGGCATCGAGAACCTCGACGATCCGCCGAGCTATTTCCATTACCATTTCAAGAAGGTCTACGAGATTCCCTACCGCAGCCTCTACTCGCGGAATATCGAGAACCTCTCCTTCGCCGGCCGCAACATCAGCCAGACGCACATCGCACTTTCGTCCTCGCGTGTCATGGCCACCTGCGCGACCATGGGCATGGCGGCCGGCACGGCCGCCGCCCTGTGCGTCCGCAAGGAGTGCAACCCGCGCGATATCGCCACCAGTCACATCGGCGAGCTCCAGGAGCAGCTGTTGCGCGACGACGCCTTCATTCCGCACCGCCCGGCCAACGACCCGGAGGACCTGGTCCGCAAGGCGGCGCTGATTGCCGCTTCCTCCACCAAGTCTGGCGATCCGAAGCTGCTGGCCGACGGCTGGTCGCGCGACTTCGAGGGCGTCGAGCATGGCTGGGAATCGATCGGGCTTCCCGCCGAGGTGCTGCTCGAATGGGCGCAGCCGGTCCGGTTGTCCAGGGTGGAGATCAAGTGCGACACCAACGTGAAGCGCAACATCATGATGCGCAAGGATTCCAAGGTGAGCTTCAATTACTGGAACGACGTGCCGACCGAGATGGTGAAGTCGCTGGACGTGGAGGCGCGCGTTGACGGCAAATGGGTGAAGGTCGGGGACAACGGCGACAACCGTACGCGGCTGGTCAGGTTCCGCTTCGACCCGGTGCGCACCACGGGAATCCGGATCAACCTGAAGGAAACCTACGGGGCCCCGAACGCCAAGCTGTTCGAGGTGCGCTGCTACGAGTCATGAACAAGCTGGTCCCGGTTGTTCTCGTCATCGGATCCGCCCTGGCCTGGGGCGCTCCGATCGACTTCAATGAGGACTGGCTGTTTACGGAAACGGATTCCCCCGACTACACGCTGGCCACCTATCGGCCGGACGGCTGGCGACGGCTGGATCTGCCGCACGACTGGTCGATCGAGAAGGATTTTTCACGGGAACTGGAAGGGTGCACCGCCTTCATGCCCGGCGGCATCGGCTGGTACACCAAGATGTTCAAGACGCCGATCCAGGGCAACCAGAAGTGCTACGTCATCTTCGACGGCGTCTACAACAACGCCGAATACTGGCTCAACGGCATGAAGATTGGCGACCACCCCTACGGCTATGCCCCGATCTGGTACGACCTGACCGACCTGCTCGCACCAAGCGGCCAGGAAAACCGACTGTCGGTGCGCGTCGACCACGGCCGCTACGCCGACTCGCGCTGGTACACCGGCTCCGGCATCTATCGCAACGTCCAGCTGCTCGTCGCGGACAGGCTGCACATTCCGGTATGGGGTACCTGCATCACCACGCCGGAGGTTTCAGATGACCGCGCCGTGGTCGAGCTGGAGATCGAGGTCCAGAACGACTGTGAAGAACCGCGCAAGGGCAACGTTGTTACCGGGCTCTTTGACGCCGGGGGCAACATGGTCGCCAGCGTCGGTACCCCCTTCGTTGCCCCCGCGGGCACGCGCATCGTTGCGGTGCAGCGCGCGATGGTGCCGAAGCCGCGCCTGTGGGGAATCGACCATCCGCATCTCTACACGGCGAAGACCCGGATCGAAGCGGACGGGGTCGTGCCCGAAGAACGCGCCACGCGCTTCGGCATCCGCACCATCCGCTTCGATGCCGACAAGGGCTTCTTCCTCAACGGCGGAAACATGAAGGTCAAGGGGGTCTGCCTGCACCACGATGCGGGCATCGTCGGAGCCGCCGTTCCAAAGGATGTCTGGAAGCGGCGCCTCGGGTGGCTGAAGGAGGGCGGCTGCAACGCCATCCGCTGCGCTCACAATCCGCCGTCGGATGAATTCCTGGATCTCTGCGACGAACTGGGCTTGCTGGTGCAGAGCGAGTTCTACGACGAGTGGGACCTGCCGAAGGACAAGCGCTACAACATGCAGGACAAGGAGGTCGACACCATCACCCGCGGCCACGCGCAGCATTTCCAGCGCTGGGCGGAGACCGACCTGAAGAACACCATGCGCTCCAGCCGCAACCATCCATGCATCTTCCAGTGGAGCATCGGCAACGAGATCGAGTGGACCTATCCGGGAAACCGCGAGGCGACGGGTATCTTCAAGGGCACCGATGCGGGCGACAGGATGGACTGGACGCTATGGCGGACAGAGACTCCGCCGAACACGCCGGAGCAGGTCCGCGAATTCTGGGCGCACTATCCGGAACAGACCTTCCGCATCGGCGAAACGGCCCGCAAGCTGGCGGCGTGGACCCGGGAGATGGACGCCACCCGTCCGGTCACAGCCAACTGCATCCTGCCGACCTCCAGCTTTGAAACCGGCTACGCCGACGTGCTGGATGTGGTTGGCTTCAGCTACAAGCCGGAGAAGTACGACTATTTCCACAAGACCTATCCGGGCAAGCCGATGATGGGCACCGAAAACGTGCCGCGGTGGTACGAATGGAAGGCGGTCATCGAACGCGACTTCATTCCCGGCCTTTTCCTCTGGACCGGCGTGGACTACATGGGCGAATGCCGCAAGGGAGATTGGCCGGTCAAGGCCACGCCGCACGGGCCGCTCGACCTGGCCGGCTTCCCGCGGGGCTCGTTCTACCAGTTCAGGTCTTTCTGGCGCGACGACGTTCCCACGCTGGCCATCTATACGCAAACGGAAACGAAGTCCATCTTCCGGAAGGACAAGGACGGCCGGGCCGTCGAGAAGAAGAAGGAATACTGGAAGCTCGCCCCGCGCACTTGGCAGGACGTCAATCCGCATTGGAACTATGACGATGGCGAGGCGGCCATGGTCGAGATCTACTCCAACTGCGAAGCCGTCGAACTCTTCCTCAACGGCCGGTCGCTGGGCAGGCAGTTCCTCAAGGACCAGGAGGACCGCATCTACAAGTGGCCGGTGGACTACGCCGCGGGCGAGCTGGTCGCCATGGGCGTCTGGAACGGTGGAAAGGTCGTTGGAAGCCTTGAAACAACCGGGGCGCCGGCGGCCATCCGGCTGACGCCCGACCGTGAAAAGATGGCCGCAAACAAGACGGACGTGGTGCACGTCGTCGCCCAGCTGGTGGACGCCCAGGGCCGCGAGGTCAGGCATGTGGATGATGAAGTCACCTTCCATGTCGAAGGTGCTCATAAATTCCTCGGCACCGACTGCGGCGATACGGCCAGGCTGCTGAACTTCAGGGGCAAAACCGTTCCGACGGCATATGGTCGCTGCCTGCTGATGCTGCAGGCCACGGACCAGCCTGCGACATTGTGCATTTCCGCCACGGCCGGAAAAGGAAGTCTGGTATCATCGGCGCCGGCCGTGGTCGGCGTGGAATAGGAGTCGAAAAATGAAAGCGTCCATCGCAGCGCTGCTTCTCTCGTCGGCGGCCACCGCCTTGGCGGCGCAGCCACCCAATATCCTGTTCATCGGGGTCGACGACCTGCGTCCCGAACTGGGCTGCTACGGCTCCCCGGTGGCGGTCACGCCCAACCTCGACCGGCTGGCCTCCGACGGCCTGCGGTTCAACCGGGCCTACTGCCAGCAGGCCATCTGCGGGCCGTCGCGTGCCAGCCTGATGACCGGCCTCCGGCCGGATACCAGCGGCGTCGTCCACAACTACCTCGACTTCCGCGAGCTCGATCCCGAGGTCGTCACGCTGCCGCAGTATTTCCGACAGCACGGCTACGAGACCGCCTTCCTCGGCAAGATCTTCCACGGCCAGCAGACCGACGACGAACACTCCTGGAGCCGTGCGCCCGCCAAGAGCGGCCTGCCCCAGGCCAAGGGGTTCGCGCTGCCGGAAAACATCGCCATCCAGCAGGAGATGCGGAAGGAGATGTTCGCCAAGTACGGCGATGTGGCGAAATACGGCCTGGCCATGGGCCCCGCCTACGAATGCGCGGATGTTCCGGACGAAACCTACGAGGATGGACGCAACACGCGCATCGCCATCGATACGATGAAGGAGATGGCCAGGGAGGGAAAACCATTCTTCCTGGCCCTCGGCTTCCACAAGCCGCACCTCAACTGGATTGCTCCGAAGAAGTACTGGGACCTGTACGACCGCGCGATGATTCCCCTGGCAACGAATACCCACGCCCCGGTGGACGGCGCGGCGATGGGGCTGCATCCCTCCTTCGAGCTGCGCGTGCGCGACGGCATCCCCAAGGAGGGAAAACCCTTCGACGAGGATCTTGCACGGACCCTGAAGCACGCCTATCTCGCCTGCGCCAGCTACATCGATGCCCAGGTCGGCCTGATGGTCGATGCGATCGGCGAGGCCGGCCTGCGCGACAACACGATCATCATCGTCTGGTCCGACCATGGCTGGCACCTCGGCGACATGGGGGTCTGGGGCAAGGCGACGGACTATGAAGTCGCAACCCGCGTGCCGCTGATCCTCTGGGCACCGGGGATGCCGAAGGCGGTCCGGGGGCAGGGAAGCGATGCGCTGGTGGAGCTTGTCGACATGTATCCGTCGCTTTGCGAGCTGGCCGGCCTGCCGGTGCCTGCCCATCTGGACGGATGCAGCTTTGCTCCGCTGGTGGCCAATCCCTCGGCCCCGTGGAAGAGCGCGGCCTTCAGCCAGTTCCCGACCCCCGCCCTGAGGGAGTGGGGGTCCATCGCCCTGCGCCCGGCGATGCGCGAAACCTACTTCGGCCCGCTCGTGGAGGAGATGGAGCGACGCATCGAACAGCAGCTGCCCGACGCCTGGGAACGGACCCTGTTCGAGGAAAACGTGACCGGCTATGCGATGCGTACCGACCGCTACCGTTTCGTCGTGTGGAAGGATGTCGGGAATCCGCGGTCCAAGCCGCTGTTCATTGAACTCTACGACCACGAAGCCGATCCCCTCGAAACGCGGAACATCGCCAAGGAGCATCCGGAACTCGTCGGTGTCCTGATGGAGCAGTTCAACCGGGGATGGAAGGGAAACCTGCCGAAGGCCGACTAGGCCGCGGCGGCAAGGGTATTGGATGGCCGGGGGATGCAATGTCCAAAATATGCCCGGACTGCCGTTGGGTGACGTAATCGCGCATCTGTTTTACGCAATTGCGGGGTTCAACGCCGGATTCGTCTGCTATGGTGCAGGGGTGGATCGTTGGAAAGGGTGTGGAATGAAAACGTTTCTTGCGGCAATGCTCCTCGTGGGCTGGGTAGGGGCTCCCGCCTTGGGCCAGGCGGGCGGCGGGCGGCCCAACATCCTTTTCATCATCGCCGATGACGCGTCGATGCAAACGTTCGGCGCCTACGGCGGCACGATGATCGAGACGCCGGCCGTCGACCGGCTGGCCACGGGTGGTGCCGTGTTCCGCAACGCCTACAACTGCAACCCCAAGTGCGCGCCTGCCCGGGCCTGCCTGGTGACCGGCCGCTACAGCTGGCAGCTCGAGGCGGCCTGCGACCACTTCTGCCATTTCCCCGCCAAGTTCACCTTCTATCCCCATCTGCTGATGGAGGCGGGATTCCATGTCGGGCTTACGGGGAAAGGGTGGGGGCCCGGAACCTACGATACCGAATTCAATCCGGCCGGACCCGCTTACGACGAGATCAAGCTGGATCCGCCCTACAAGGGCATCAACGCCATCGACTACGCCGCCAATTTCGAGGCTTTTCTCGACCGGAAGCCGGAGGAGAAGCCCTTCTGCTTCTGGCTCGGCACCTATGAGCCGCACCGCGCCTACGAAAAGGATTCGTGGAAGAGGGAGGGGATGCGCCTGGATAGCGCGGTCGTTCCGCCCTTCTACCCCGACAACGACATCATCCGCGGCGACCTGCTCGACTATGCCATCGAGGTCAAGTGGTTCGACCGCCATGTCGGCCTGGCCATCGAAGCCCTGGAAAAGCGCGGTCTGCTCGACAACACGCTCATTCTCGTCACGTCGGACCATGGCATGCCGTTTCCGCGCGTCAAGGGCCAGCTCTACGAGGAGGGGTTCCATGTCCCGCTGATCGCCTACTGGAAGGGGGTTGTCCAGCCCGGCCGCATCGTCGACGACTTCGTCAGCTTCCCCGACGTGGCCCCGACGATCATGGAGGCGGTCGGTTTGGCGCCCCATGGGCAGATGACCGGCAAGAGCTTTCTGGATCTCCTCCGGTCGCCGAAGTCCGGGCAGGTCGATCCCTCGCGCGACCACGTCCTGCTGGGCAAGGAGCGCCACGACACGGGGAGGGCCGACGAGACCGGCA
Source organism: Kiritimatiellales bacterium (assembly GCA_003246265.1). GTDB lineage: Bacteria > Verrucomicrobiota > Kiritimatiellia > Kiritimatiellales > Pontiellaceae > Pontiella. The sequence continues at coordinate 41,775 of QKAU01000012.1, forward strand.
CCGACCTCGGCTATCCCGTCCGCGCCATCCGGACGAAGGAGTTCCTCTACGTCCACAATATCAAGCCCAACCTTTGGCCCGTCGGCAACCCGGAATATGGATTCCGGAACTGCGACGGCTCCCCGACGAAGGACTACCTGGTCCGGCTCAAGCCCGAAGATGCCGATTACAGGTACTTCCTGATGTGCTTCGACAAACGGCCCGAAGAGGAGCTCTACCAGATCCAGAAGGATCCGAATTGCATGGAAAACCTGGCCGGCAATCCGGAATACGCCACGCTCAAGGTCCGGCTGCGCGAACAGATGGAGCGCGAACTGACCGACCAGAAGGATCCGCGCACCCTCGGCAACGGCGATCTGTTCGACAAGTATCCCTATGTCGGGAACCCGTTCGACTATTCGAAGAAACCCAGGACCAGGCCGCGCCCAAAGGAGGACACCCCATGAAGAAACTCCTGCTCGCCATACTGTTTGCCGCAACGGTGGCCGTTGCCGCGCCGTCAAGGAAACCCAATATCGTCCTGCTTTTCGTCGACGACTGGGGCTGGGCCGACATGGGCTGCCGCCAGCCCGCCGTATTCGAGACGCCGAACATCGACCGGCTCGTATCCGAGGGGATCGATTTCCGCCAGGCCTACATTGCCTGCCCGACCTGCAGCCCGAGCCGGGGAACCCTCCTCACCGGACAGCATCCCGCCCGGCTCAAATTGGTCCGCCACATCTACAACGACAGTCCCGAAGCCGGATTCGACAAGTCCGGACACACCACCCAGGAGTTTGCCCTGCTCAAGACCGATCCGGCCCAGTTCCCCAGCCGCAACTGGCTCCCCTTGGACTGCGTTACCTACGCCGAAGCCCTCAAGGACCTCGGATACTACAACTGCTTCGTCGGCAAGTGGCATCTCGGCACGGAGGAGTACCATCCCGTCCATCAGGGATTCGAGTGCGAAATCGGCACCTCGAACGCCGGCCATCCCCGCTCCTACTATCCGCCCTACTTCAACAACTCCGATGTCCTGGCCGATGAAAAGGAGGCCTACCTCACCGACAAGCTCACCGACGAGACCGTCCATTTCATCCAAACCTACGACAAGCCCCAGCCTTTCATGGTGTCGCTCTGGTACTACAACGTCCATGGCCCGCACATCGGACGCAAGGATCTCGTGAAGCATTTCGAGGCGAAGGGGCTTGCCGGCGATTACGCGAAATATGCCGCCCAGGTCGGCGCCGTCGACGAATCGGTCGGTCGGATCCGTGCCGCCCTCGAAAAGAAGGGCCTCGCCGACGACACCATCGTCATCCTGCTCTCCGACCAGGGCGGCGCATTCGACAACCCGCCATTCCATGGCGGGAAGAAATCCGATACCCTCTACGAGGGCGGCGCGCGCGTCCCGTTCGTCTTCCATTGGCCGGGCGTCACCAGGGACGGCTCCGTCAACAACAGCATCGTGCAGTCGACCGATCTGTTTCCCACCCTGGTCGAAATCGCGGGGGGCGATCCTTTGAAATTCAAGGATATCGACGGCATCTCCCTGTTGAAGACCATCCGGGAGAACAGCGAGCTCCAGCGCCCCGGGCCGATCGTGGGCTATCGCGCCTACGAGGATCTCTACGCATCCGTTCGCGAGGGCGACTGGAAGCTGATCGCCTACCGGTCCGGCACGCTCAAGCTCTACAACATCGCGGAGGACGAGGGCGAAAGGAACGACGTCGCCGCCGCCCATCCTGAAAAGGTCGCGGAATTGAAGCAATTCCTGGCCGGGTGGGAGCGGGAGATGGCGGTCGCGCAATACTCCGGAGTGCAGTAGCGAAGACCTTGCGACAGTGGCGCATTCATGCGCCACCGAAGGGCTTGCCGGCAATCGCTATGCTTTGAAGTCCGCCGGTATCCCCACCAACTACACCGTTCAGGCCGGCGACGTGCTCCAGATTCAGAACGGCGTCACCATCGCCATCATCTGGGGTAGGGAGTGCTATCCCCAGCGCGCCGCTTTTTTTTCCCTAATGCCTTCGGAAGCTAAGCGATAGATAATTTGCGAAAGCAAATAGCGAGCAGCGCGAGCGGTTCATACCTAGTGTGACGTTGCCCCCTTATCGAGAAAGCCTCTTGGTGATGGGGAGGCTGCTTCACAGGCATCTTGATCTAACAATCTCGATCCCGCCAGAACTAGCACGCAGAACCTGTCACGTTTCCAACTGCCTACAGCTCAGTGCGAGGTGCCCTTTGTGCCTTCCGGTTCCTGTAGGCCCGGGGACCTCACCAGGCGGATCCGTCAGTCCCAAAGTCCACCTCGCGGCGCTTCGTATGCCCCCCAATCCCCCCGCTCATTTGAGCGTTTGTCTTTTCCGAAGGTTGCCGATGGCTTTGTTGCAAAAATCCTTGCTAAAGAAAATAAATTGGATTGCGATCCGCCCGGACAGAGTATAAATGCCCACTTGAATTAAGGGTTTTGCGCACGGACTGTTATTTTATATTGCAGGAGGTGTGTTGTGAAACTGTTATCGATGCGGGCTCGCCTGTCTGTTTCCATTCTTGCGGGTTGTATATTAATTGCAATGTTTGCTTCCGCCGCTCCTTACACAAATGATGCCCACACTCTTCGGCTGGACCATCTTGATGGCACAACGCTGGGATCCCTTCAGGGAACGGCTGGATTTGCCAACGGCCTGAGTAGTCTGAACCAATGTGCCACCCTGCCGTTGGGCGGGTTTATCATGTATTCTCCAAGCATGCCTTCTACATCTTCCGGAACCATCGAGATTTGGGTGAAGCCCCTGCAGTACCCTTGTAGCATCATGACGTATAACTGGTCCTACTCGACAAGCCAGCCGAGTGCCGGATATGTAATGCACCTTACGCTCAACCCCGATGGTACCGCTCGTTGGTATGGACTTGCTGGAGGAAGCCTTGGGCTGGATGGTATCTCGGTGGTTCCAACCAATATATGGTCTCATCTTGCGGTCACATGGGGAAGCGGCGGAACGACGATCTATGTAAATGGCATGGAAGATGCCCATACGGCTAGCAATTGGAGTCCTGGCAGTGGCTACTTGTATTTGAACAGCAGCTGGGGAAAAGCAGCGGTCGGGAGTGTTGATGAACTGCGCATTTCCGATATTGCACGATCCGAAGCCGAACTCCGCGACCACTATCTCTCCAATCTCACAATTTATCACCAACTCCAAGTGACGGTTGATGGCTCTGGCACGGTATCGCCGACGAACGGCTGGTACGCAGAGGGCACCAATTTGAATCTGACGGCAACGCCGGATGCCGGCTGGCTGTTTACGGGATGGAGCGGGGACCTGTCTGGAGGATACGCTGCCAGCAATACAACGCTGTTGATCGATAGCGACAAACTGGTGACCGCTTCGTTTTCAGATGATGCCGATTGTGACGGTCTTTTGAATACCAATGAATGGGCAATCGGGACGGATGCCCGTAACCGCGACTCAGACGGAGATCATTTCGATGATGGGTTTGAGGTTGCTCACGGGTATTCTCCGATGGTAAGTGATGCAGCTATCACAGATTATATTCGGACGAACGGTACTAACTTCGATTTGTATTCATCCAACGCCGTACTGAATGTAGCAATTGGAGAAATACTGGCATACATTACCAACAGTTCCGTGAATCTCTCGCTTCAGCTTCAGCAGACATCTGATCTAAACGGCACATGGAGCAATGCGGGACCGCATGTGGAATGGTCGATTCCTGTTGACGGAGAAAAGCAGTTCTTCCGCGTCCGAGTCGAACCATAAGGAGAGGTGGGCCCACTACACGGGCTTATCTCGGGGCTGTTTTGATTTCTCAGAGCGTGCAGAAAGTTCATTCTTGGCCCCAGACTAACACATCAGGTGGACCGAAAAAGCGAAGTCACGTCAAATTAATTTCTTTAAAACATCGCAATCTCACAAAACCCCTAAAAATAAAGGCCGGAACAACGTTCCGGCCTTCAAAGTTGGTAGCGGGGCTCGGATTTGAACCGAGGACCTTCAGGTTATGAGCCTGACGAGCTACCGGGCTGCTCTACCCCGCAGTCTTTCTCGTTAAGAGGCGGGCAAAGGTACACGATCCGGCCGGGGTTGCAAGGGGGAAAGTGAGTTATTTTGGAAGCTTGATCATTGGGGCTTTTAGGGGCTGCCGATGAGGGGGCCTTGACCGCTCGGCGGCGGTTGGGTAGGTTTCGGGCGCATTTTAAGGAGCGTTATGCCGGACATACAGATCATGCCATCGATCCTTGCCGCCGACTTCGGCCACCTGGCCGAGGGGTGCCGTCGCGCGGTGGTGGCTGGAGCGGACCAGATCCATGTGGATGTGATGGACGGGGTATTCGTGCCGAACATCAGCTTCGGGCCGGATGTGGTGAAGATGTCGGCGGCCAGCGTGAAGATTCCGCAGAACGTACATCTGATGGTGGCCTGCCCGCAGGATCACATCCAGGCGTTCGCCGCGGCGGGATCGGATACGATCCTGATCCACATCGAAGCGAAGTGCGACGTGCCGGAGACGCTGGCGGCCATCCGTGCGTTGGGCAAGCGCGCAGGGATCACGCTCAATCCCGAAACGCCGGCGCAGAGCGTCTTCGAGTGCCTGGACCATCGCTGGGTGGACGAGGTGCTGGTGATGTCGGTCCATCCGGGGTTCGGAGGGCAGAAGTACCTGGCCTATGTGGAGGAAAAGATCGCCGCGATCCGCCGTCGGGCGGAATGGGTCGATATCTCCATCGATGGAGGGATCGACAACCGGACGGCAGGGCGCGCCGCGGCGCACGGGGCCAACCTTTTCGTGGCGGGTTCCTATCTTTTCCGCCAGGACGACATGGCGGCGGCGCTGGCAGATCTTCGGCAGCAGGCCGAAGAGAACTATTGCCGGCATCTTTGATCCGCGGAACGACCCGCCCCTTGGTCGTTGTGCCCGGTCCCCGCTTAGCGTGCCCTGCCCAAGGGATTTTCCTGCCTCATCCAGCCGGTGTGCATTGGGCAATTCGAGGATGCCTAGCTTTTCCAGACGGTGAGGTCGCGGGGGGCGGGTTCGGTCTTGAAGAACTGGCTGGCCAGCGCCGTGACGAACAGGCAGGCGGCAAAGGAGAAGGGGATGTAGTAGATCTCGTGCACCTCCGTGCCCTTCTGCAGCCACAGGCTCAACGCGATCGAAGCGGCCGTTCCGGCCAGCCATCCCCTGAAGTTTCCCCGCCGGGAGAGCGTGCCGAGCAGGAAGAGGACAAGGACAGGTACGCTGAACATTCCCATGAAGCTGAGGAAGGCCTTCAGCAGGCTTCCGATCGAGGAGACGTAGAAGGCGACGGCGGTTGCCAGCCCACCGAGAACGACGGTGAGGATGCGGGCCATGGTGACTTCCGAGAAGCGCGGGCCGCGAGGCGTGGTGGTGAAATCCTTAATCAATACCGTCGCGATGGAGTTGATGCCGGAGTCCATGGAGGACATGGCGGCGGCAAAGATGGCGGTGATGAGCAGGCCGGAGATGCCCGCCGGCAGGTGGTGGATGATGTAGTAGGGCATCGCCTCGTCGGGGGGCATCCCTTCCGGCATGCCGTGCTGCCGGAAGAACGCGAAAAGCCCGAGGCCGATGAAGAGCAGCAGGCCGATAAGGCAGAAATCGGTGCAGGCGTTGAAGGCGACCGACTTGACGGTCTTGCGCAGGGAGCCCGTCGCCAGCAGGCGCTGGACGGTCACCTGGTCGGTGCCGTAGTCCTGCAGCATCTGGATGAAGTAGGAGATAGCCACGACCGGACCCGACAGCGCATGGAGATCGAGTCTCCAGTCGACGATGTGCAGGCGCCCGGTATCCCGCGCCGCGGCGACGACCTGTCCGGCGCCCCCCTCCACGCCGTGGGACAGGCTGGCCGCCAGCCATATGGCGCCGCCGACGAGGATGACGAACTGGACGACGTCGGTCCAGACGACGGCCGAGAGGCCGCCGAGGGCGGTATAGGCCGTGGCCAGCAGGCCCATCATGCAGATGCAGGCCCAGAGCGGGATGCCCGTCACCACCGCCATCGCCATGGCCGGGGCATAGACCACCGTACCGAGCCATCCGAGGCGTGCGAGCACGAAGAGTCCCGCGACACTCCGATGGGCCGCCTTCCCGAACCGCTTCTCGATATACTCGTAGGAAGTCGTTACGCCGAGGCGGTGGTAGAGCGGATAGAAGAGCAGCAGGATGCACGGTGCCACGACGGGGCTGACGAGGCAGACGATGACCAGCGAAATGTTGCTGGAGTAGGCCGTGCCCGGAATGACGAGATAGGTGACGGCGCTCGTGAGCGAGGCATACATGCTCATCGCCACGGCGAGCCAGGGAAGCTTGCGGCCGCCGAGGAAGAACATCTCGCCGTCTTCCTGCCGCCGCGCAAAGAAGAGGCCGATGCCGAGCATCGCCGCCAGGTAGCAGGCGAGGATGCCGTAGTTGAGAGCTCCGAAGGTTGCCGTTTCCATGCCTACATACAGAGGGTGGAGTTGCCGCCAACAGGCGGGTGCAGTGCTTCCTCGAGGATCGCCGCGAGTTCGTCGTCCCTCAGTTCGATGGGATTGCCCTTCATGCTGCTGGCGTTTTTCGCCTTGGCCACGATGGCCGGGATGTCGCCCACCCCGATCCCGAAATCGCCGAGGCCCGGAATCATCATCGATTCGCAGAGTTCCTTGAGGCGGATGGCCGCCTCGTCGAAGTCCGCGTCGCGCTGTCCGGCGAGGATACGCGCCAGTTCCCGGAACCGGCCCAGTGCCGGGTGGGTCGGGCTGCGCAGCAGGAGAGCTTGGGTGTTGGCGGCGAAGACCGCCGGGAGCAGGGCGGCGCAGACCATGCCGTGCGGAGCATCGAACATGCCGCCGATGGGTCCGGCGAATCCGTGGACGGCGCCCAGTCCGGCGTTGGCCAGCGCCATGCCGCCGAAGAGGCTTCCCAGCGCCATGTCCGTGCGCGCGTCGAGACGGTCGCCGTGCAGGTAGGCGACGGGCAGCGCCTTCACCACCCGGGCCACCCCGTCCCGGCACAAGGCATCGGTGAGCGGATTGGCCTTCCGCGAGACAAACGCCTCCATCAACTGGGTGAGGGCGTCGAGTCCGGTCGAAGCGGTAAGGGCCGGCGGTGCGGAGAGGGCCAATGCGGGATCGACCAGTGCGATGGCTGGCAGCATGCCGGGATGGCGCATGCTGACCTTGACCCTGTGCTCCGGCGACAGCAGGACCGCGTTGCGCGTCGCCTCCGCGCCGGTGCCGGCCGTGGTGGGGATGGCGATGCAGGGGGAGGGGGCATGGTCCAGCGGCTCACCCTTGCCGACCACTTCCAGATAGTCCGTCACCGCGCGCGTGTTGGTAAGCAGGGCGGCGACCGCCTTGCCGGCATCGAGCGCGCTCCCCCCGCCGACGGCGACGACGAAATCGCATCCGGCCGCCCGCGCCCCGGCGGCCATGGCGGCAACCTGGTGGGTGGTCGGCTCGCCTTCGACGCCGAAGGTGCACGTGCGGATGCCGGCCTTTTCCAGCGCTTCCGCCACCGGACGTCTCCGTCCGCCGCCGACCAGGGCCGCGCAGCGCCCCAGTGTTGCGGCCAATTCCGGCAGGCGGCCGATGCTTCCGGGGCCGAAAACGATGCGCTGGGCGGTAGCAAACTCAAAATCCATGGGCGGTCGGGTTTCCGTTGGTGGAGCCTAGCTTATCGGGGCTCGGGCGGGTGTCCAGATTGTTTTGACAACGAAGCCGGTTGCGATACATTCCGCCCTTTTTCCAGCGAACGAAGGAGTTTGCCATGCCGACCTACGACTATGAATGCACCCAATGCGGCCATGCGTTCGAAGCCTTCCAGAACATTTCGGCCCAGCCCCTGAAGAAATGCCCCGAGTGCGGCGGCCGCGTGCAGCGCCTGATCGGGACCGGCGCGGGCTTCCTGTTCAAGGGGGGCGGCTTCTACCAGACCGACTACCGGAGCGAAGGCTACAGGAAGGCCGCCGCCGCGGAAAAGGGCGGGGAAAAGACGCCCAAAAAGGATGAAAAGTCCGCTTCCAATAAGGAGGCGAAAAAGGCAGAGTAGGTAGCCAATATCGTTTTAGACCGCTCCGGCGGGATGCATGTAACCACGAAGGAACGAGGATCATGAAGGACAAGAAGGAATTCTACACCCTGCTGGCCGAGCTGGATGGGCAACCGATTGCGGAGTACCAGCGGTTGGTCGGCGACTTCGATTTCAGCCGCTATGTCATCAAGTGCAGCAAGATCGATCTCGAAGCCGAGGAATCCCTCCTGCCGGTCTTCAGCATCCGCGTTCCGCAGACCATTGCGGAAATCCCCGACTACCTCTACGACACTCCCGTGCGCCGTACCGCCATGGAGGACCTGCTCCTGCGCCGCATGGCCGCGAACATCGGCCGCATCGCCAACTTCGACCACAACGGCATCGCACGCCGCCACCTGCAGGTTTCGACGCCCAACCAGACCATCCTGCCGCGCAACGCGCTGCAGCTGACCAAGGAATACATCGAGCTCCGCCTCGTCGTCACCCTCCCGATCCAGCATGTGGTGATCGAAGGCGAACCGGTGGTGGCCATCGACGGCGAGATGGCGCAGCAGATCTTTTTCGAGGATCTTCCCGAGGTCGTCAGCAACAGCCTGCTCTACTGCAACATCGATGCCGCCGAAGCAGACGAATACGTCAACAACATGGAGGACGCCGACCGTCTGCGCCAATATCTCTCCGCCAGCGGCCAGGTGGCCTTCGTGGCCGAAGGCGCGTTGGTTTCCCGCATCGCCGGCCAGGATACCCCCGACTACGAACGGCTCTCGCAGGTCGAAGTCGACGAGGCGCTGGCCGAAGAGGTGGAAGTGCCCCATGCCGGCACGATCCGTGGCGTCGGCATCCCCAATGGACTCACGCTGATCCTCGGCGAATCCAATAGCGGCCGGGTCGATCTGATGGACGCCATCTCCCAAGGCATCTACAACCATATTCCCGGCGACGGGCGCGAACATGTCGTTACCGTGGCCGACGCCGTGAGCGTCCGCTCCGAGGTCGGCCGCTCCATCCAGCAGGTCGACATCTCCGCCTTTGCGACCGAGCTGGCCGACGGCGGCAATCCGGGCTCCTATTCCACGAAGTCGGCCGGGGCCTTCACCTCGCAGGCGGCGGCAACCGTCGAGGCGCTCGAGGCCGGTGCCCGCGTGCTGCTCTTCGACGAGCATTTCTCCTCGTCCACCTTCCTCTCGTCCGATACCCGCGTCACCCCGCTTCTCGGCGTTTCGACGCGCAACACCCTCGCGTCCCGCGCCCGCCAGATGGTCGACGAACTGGGCCTCTCCCTGATCGTGGCCGGCAGCAGCCTGGTGGCGGAGTTCATTCCGGTGGCCGACAAGATCCTCAAGGTGGAGAATTTCCGGATCAGCGACATCACCGAGGAGGCGAAGGCGCTCGACATCGTTCCCTCGCAGGCGGCCGACGCCACCGTCAACCTCTCCTCGATGCTCAGCCGTTCCCGCTGGATCATGCCCAGCTCCATCGACCCGAGCATCGGGCGCCAGGACCTGGTGATCGATGCCGAGGAGACCGACTTCCTGCAGTTCGGCCGCTCCCTGGTCGACCTGGGGGCCGTCAACCAGATGGCCGACACCGACCAGGTGCGCGCCATCGGATACATCCTATACTATGCCAAGCTGCGCTACATGGACGAGGGCTACCCGCTGCGCGAAATCCTCGACCTGGTCGACCGCGACCTTTCGAACGAGGGGCTCAACTCCCTCGTGCGCGACATCCGCGGCGACCTGGCCCGTCCGCGCCGCTACGAGGTGGCCGCAACGCTCAACCGGCTGCCGGCCTTCCGTGTTTCGCACGTGACCGAATAGCCAGCGGCAGGCGACGGTGAAACTGGTGGTCCAGCGCGTCGGCCATGCTTCCGTCGAGGTCGACGGGGCTTCCGTGGCCTCCATCGGCCCCGGCCTGCTGGTGCTGGTCGGGGTGGGGCATGGCGACACCCCGGCCGATGCCGCGTTCCTGGCCCGCAAGACCGCCAGCCTGCGCATCTTCGAGGACGGCGAGGGCAAGATGAACCGCTCCGTGGCGGACGTAGGCGGCGAAATCCTCTCGGTCAGCCAGTTCACGCTCTACGGCGACTGCGACCGGGGCAACCGCCCCAGTTTCATCGGCGCCGCCCGGCCGGAGCTGGGCGAGGCCCTCTTCAACGCCTACGTCGAAGCGCTCCAGGCGCTCGGCTTCGCGCCGCATACCGGCCGCTTCGGGGCCTCCATGAAGGTGGGGCTGCTCAACGACGGGCCGGTCACGCTCCTGCTCGAAAGCACAGGCCGCACCGGGAACTAGGACCGGCTCCCGCGGGCGGGAACCGGCACTAATGCGCCTTTAATTGGTGGAAATCGGTGCGGATTAGTGGTTTCTTTACCTGCATCGACGCGAGGAGCGGTATGGCAAAGCAGAAAACCACGGTGGGAACGATCGACAACGCAGTGCTGGCCTTCACGGCCGGCCGGGATGTGGAGCTCGACCAGGTGCTGGTCGAGGTCGACTGCATTGGGACGGCGGCCCATGTCGCCATGCTCTCGAAGATGCCGGTGAAGCCGAGACTCATCACGGAGGAGGAGCGCGGCCAGGTTGTCGAAGGGCTGGTCGAGATCATCGGGCTGGCCCGCAAGGGGAAGTTCAGGATCCAGCTGGCCGACCAGGATGTCCATCTTGCCGTCGAGCGCACCCTGACGGCGAAGCTGGGCGACCTGGGCAAGAAGGTCCACACCTGCCGCAGCCGCAACGACCAGGTGGCCGTCGACCTCCGCCTCTACGCCAAGCAGCAGCTGCTTGAAACCCTTGAAGAGACTGCCGCCCTGGCCGCCGCCCTGGTCGCCTTCGGCCGGAAGCACGAAGCGGTGCCCATGGTGGGCCGGACCCATATGCAGCCCGGCATGCCTTCCAGCGTCGGGCTGTGGGCGACGGCCCATGCCGAAAGCCTGCTCGACGATTGCGAGGGCCTCCTCCACGCCTATGCGCTGAACGACCAGTGCCCGCTCGGTTCGGCCGCCTCCTACGGCGTGCCGCTGCCGATCGACCGCCAGCTCGTCTCCGACCTGCTCGGATTTGCGCGCCCGACCCACAACGTGCTCTACGCCAACAACGGACGCGGCAAGATGGAGACGGTCGTGCTCGGCGCGATGGCGCAGGTCATGCTCACCCTCTCCCGGCTGGCCCAGGACTTCATGCTCTTCACCATGCCGGAATTTGCCTATTTCAGGCTGCCCGCCGAATTCTGCACCGGCAGTTCCATCATGCCGCAGAAGCAGAATCCCGATGTCTGCGAGCTCGTCCGCGCCAAGGCCTCGCGCGTCAAGGCGGCCGAGCTGGGCGTCTACGATCTCGTCAAGGGATCGCCGACCGGCTACAACCGCGACCTGCAGGAGGCCAAGGAGCTCTTCATGGAGGGCATCGCCACCACCCGCGCCTGCCTGCGCATCCTCGCCCCGATGGTGGCGGGCACGCAGGTCGACCGGCAGAAGCTGGCCGATGGCTTCACGCCGGACGTCTTCGCCACCGATCGCGCCCTGGAGCTGGTGGGCGAGGGGATGCCCTTCCGCGACGCCTACCACCACGTGAAGGAAAACCTCCACGAGCTCGAACGCATCGATCCGGTGGCGGCGATCCGGCGGAAGACCCATCTCGGAGCCCCGATGGGCCTGGACTGGGCCTATTTCAGGCACCGCACGAACGGGGTCGAGGCGTTTGTGCGCAAGGAGCACAAGGCCTTCTCCAAGGCGGTTTCCAGGCTGTTGGGCACCGAATATCCCGCGCCGTAGGCCTCCGGGGGGTGCGCCATGCAGCTTGCTTCGACCATCCTGTTCTGGGCCGGCATCCTCCTGCTGGTCGACGGATCGATCGGCCTCCTGTTCGAGGAGCGCTGGCGCCGGATGGCGGGCAACCTCGATATCCGCCGACTGGCGCTGGTCGAAATCGGGCTGGCCTTCGCGCTGCTGGGAATGCACGGCCTGATCGCGTTAAATCCCGATTAATCCGCAGTTTGCCTGCTTGACTTCCACCCCCCTGGTTCCTATGTTCTTCCGCTCTTTTGAACTGGAACGGGGTCAGGAGCGTATGGCAACGGCTCGTTTCATGGGATTCCGTTGCCCGATGGTGTAATGGCAGCACATGTGACTTTGACTCATAGAGTCCTGGTTCGAATCCAGGTCGGGCAACCATTGGTTGGGGCGGTAGAGGAATGAAGATACTTTCAGGCACAGCACACGGGGCCTTGGCGGAGCGCATTGCCGTCGCCGCCGGGGCCGAATTGTGCGCGGTCAACATCACGCGGTTCCCCGACCGCGAAGTCTTCGTGAAGATCGTCGACAACGTGCGCGGCGACGACCTCTTCATCGTCCAGTCGGTATCGGTCAACCCCAACGAATACCTGATGGAGCTGCTGATCATGATCGATGCGGCCAAGCGCGCCTCGGCCGACCGCATCACCGCCGTCCTGCCCTACTACGGCTACGCCCGGCAGGACCGCAAGGACCAGCCGCGCGTGCCGATCACCGCCAAGCTGGTGGCCAACCTCCTAGTGGCGGCCGGGGCCAACCGCGTCCTCTGCGTCGATCTCCACGCCCAGCAGATCCAGGGGTTCTTCGACATCCCCGTCGACCACCTCTACGCCGCGCCCGTCATCGTCAAGTATCTGCGCAGCCTGGAACTCGACAACCTCGTCGTGGTCTCGCCCGACGCCGGAGGCCTCAAGATGGCCGACGCCTATTCGAAGCTCCTGGGCGCCGGGATCGCCGTGGTCGGCAAGCAGCGCAAGAGCGCCACGGATGTCGAGGCCAACCACCTCGTCGGCGACGTCGAGGGGTGCAATACCCTGCTGGTCGACGACATGACCTCCACGGCCGGCACGCTGACCGCCGCCGCCAAGCTGCTCAAGAAGGCGGGAGCCAAGAGCGTCCGCGCCGCCGTCAGCCACTCCCTGCTGACCGAGAAGGGCATCGGCCGCCTCAAGGAGTCGCCCATCGTCGAACTCGTGACGACCGATACGGTGCCCCAGCGCGCATGGCCGGACTTCAACGTGACCGTGCTTTCGGTGGCCGATGTGCTGGCCGAGGCGATTTGCCGCATCCACAACAACCAATCCGTCAGTTCCCTGTTCAGGGTAGACAATTAGGAGAGCATCAAATGGAAGAGACAAAACTGATTGCAAAGAAGCGCATCCTGCAGGGAACCGGAAATTCCCGCCGCCTGCGCGCCACGGGCGGCCTGCCCGGCGTCATCTACGGCAGCGAAAAGGAGCCGGTTGCGATCGAGATCGACTGCCACGAGTTCGAACTGGTCCTGCACCACCACGCCAGCGAAAGCATGCTGCTGACCATCGGGCTGGAAGGCGAAGGCGACGTCGCCGTCCTCGTGAAGGAAGTCCAGCACCATCCGGTGTCGAGCGAGCTGGTCCATGTCGACTTCCAGCGCGTTTCGGCCGACCGGCCGATCCACGTAGAAATCCCGCTCGAGCTCATCGGCGAGGCCGTCGGCGTGAAGGCGGGCGGGATCCTCGACCATGTCATGCATGCGATTGCGGTGGAATGCCTCCCGGGCGACCTGGTGGAGTCCTTCGACATCGACGTATCGGGCATGTCGATCGGCGACACCCTGCACGTCTCCGACCTGCAGCTGGGCCCGAAGTTCAAGCTGCTGGCCGACGAGGATGCGATGGTGGCCGCCGTCTCCGGACCGCGCACCGAAGAGGAGGAGGCCGGGGAAGGTGCGGAAGGCTCCGCCGAGCCGGAAGTCATCTCCAGGAAGAAGGAAGAGGATTCCGAGTAGTCCGCGCCGTCCTGGCCGGGAGGTTTGTTTTGAAGCTGGTCGTTGGACTGGGCAATCCCGGCAAGGAATACGAGGCCACCCGCCACAACATCGGCTTCATGGTGGTGGAGGAGCTGGCCCGCCGGCATGGCGCCGCGTTCCGGAAGCTGTTCTGGCAGCCTGCGCGCCACGCCCGGGTACGGATCGGGGCGGAAGAGGTGGGCCTGGTCGAACCGACCACCTACATGAACCGCAGCGGGCGCGCCGTCTGGGGGGCCATGCGGAAATGGAAGGTCGATCCGGCCGGAACGGTGGTGGTCTACGACGATGTCGACCTGGAGTTCGGCGCCATCCGCGTGCGGGCGCAGGGATCGGCCGGAAGCCACAACGGCATGAAGTCGGTGCTGGAGTGGCTGCAGACCGGGGCGTTCCCCCGCGTGAGGGTGGGCATCGGCCCCAAGCCGGCTGGCGAGGATATGGTCGGGTTCGTGCTCGGCGGGTTCGCCGGGGAGGAGCTTTTGAAGCTGGAAAAGGTTGTCGGACGGGCCGCCGATGCGGTAGAAAGCACCCTTTCCATCGGGACTGAACGGACCATGAATGCGTTCAACCAGTCAATGATAGGTTAAGCAAGGAGAAAGAAATTGAAGACGCTGTATGAAGGATTGTTCATCTTTCCCGAATCGCTGGACGAAGAAGGTCTCGACCAGTCGATCGCCCGCGTGAAGGAAGAACTGGAAAAGCTGGGCGGCTCGCTCGAGAGCACCACCCGCATGGGCAAGAAGACGTTCGCGCGGCCGTTGAAGAAGCAGAAGGCCGGGCTCTACGTGGTGATGATGTTCAGGCTCGAAGGCACGAAGATCGATGCGTTCAAGCACCGCCTGAAGCTCACCTCCAACGTGTTCCGCCACCAGTTCGTCGAAGCCGCCGTGGCGGGAGCCGCCCAGGAGGCCTAGATGGCTAGCTGCAACCGAGTCCTGTTGATGGGCAACCTGACGCGCAATCCGGAGATCCGGTACACGCCGTCGGGCACCGCCGTGGCCGACCTGGGGCTGGCTATCAACGAGAGCTTCAGGAACAAGTCGGGCGAAACGGTCGAGCAGACCTGCTTCGTCGACGTGGTGGTCTGGGGGCGGCAGGCCGAGACGGCCGCCGAATACCTCCACAAGGGATCGCCGGTGTTCGTGGAGGGGCGGTTGCAGCTCGACCAGTGGGAGAACCAGCAGGGGGAGAAGCGCAGCAAGCTGCGCGTGCGCGCCGACCGCGTCCAGTTCCTCGGGGCGCCCGGCAAGGGCTCGGAGTATGCCGGCGGGCCGTCGTCCGCCTCCGGCGCGCAGGGCGGCCATCCGCCGCACGAGATGGACGACGACGATGACGTGCCGTTTTAAAGAAAGGATATGATTATGGGTCGTAGAGAGAGAGAAGACTACAAGCGCGATCCGGAGCTCCTGCGGGGAGTCACCGAGATCGACTACAAGGATGCGGAACTGCTCAAGAAGTTCATGACCGATCGCGGCAAGATCCTTCCGCGCCGCCTGACGGGGGCGAATGCCCAGCAGCAGCGCCAGATCAAGACCGCCATCCGCCGCGCGCGGGTGATGGGTCTGGTCCGCTAGGTTGAA
This sequence comes from Kiritimatiellales bacterium, assembly GCA_003246265.1. Classification (GTDB taxonomy): domain Bacteria; phylum Verrucomicrobiota; class Kiritimatiellia; order Kiritimatiellales; family Pontiellaceae; genus Pontiella. The sequence goes on from QKAU01000012.1 coordinate 57,182, forward strand.
AGGAGAGCCCTATGTCTGTTGAAGTTCTATTGATGGACCAGGTCGAAGGCCTGGGTATTGAAGGCGACGTGGTGAAGGTGGCCGACGGCTATGCCCGCAACTTCCTCTTCCCGCGCGGCATCGCCACCGAGGTGACCGAAGGCAAGAAGCGCCAGATCGAGAAGAAGCGGCTGGCCCGCCTCGCCCAGCTCGAGAAGGAGAAGTCCGCCGCGACGGAACTGGCCAGGAAGATCGAGGCGGTCGAGTGCACCATCGCCGCCAAGGTGGGCGAAACCGGCAAGATGTTCGGTTCCGTCGGCGTTCCGCAGATCGTCGAAAAGCTCGCGGAGCAGGGGATCCAGATCGACCGCGCCAAGGTGGTCCTGTCCGCCCCGCTGCATGAGCTCGGCGTGTTCGATGTGGCCATCAAGCTGCATCCGGAAATCCAGGGAACGCTCAAGGTCTGGATCGTAGAAGATAAATGATCCCCGGGGATCCAGGAACACTGCGGATTCCCCCGCACAGCGAGGAAGCCGAGCGGGGGGTTCTCGGTTCCATTCTCCTGGACCCCGAAAACGCCATTGACAAGTGCCATGCCAAGCGCCTGGCCGGCGGTGCGTTCTACGACCGCCGCCACCAGGCGCTTTTCGATCATCTGGTCGACATGCACCAGAGCGGCACCAAGATGGATGCCATCACCATCGCCGAATGGCTGAAGAGCCGCGGCGCCCTCGACAAGGTCGGCGGCTACGACTACCTCATCCAGCTCCAGGACAGCACCCTCGTCCCGGCGCACGTCGAGTTCTACTGCGACATCGTCCTGGAAAAGAAGCTCTACCGCAACCTGATCGAGCACTCCTCGAACACCATCGATGCCGCCTACAAGGGCGAGGAGGAGGCGGCGTTGCTGGTGAGCGAGGCCGAGGCCTCGCTCTTCGAGCTCGGCAACCACGGCGCGGAGCAGACCCCCCAATGGCGGGATTCGGTGAAGTCGGCGTTCGCCGAGATCGAGACCACCAATCCCAACGACCTCAGCGGGCGCGTGACCACCGGCTACATCGGGCTCAACCGGCAGCTCGGGGGGCTCGGCAAGACCGACATGGTCGTCCTGGCCGCCCGGCCCGCCATGGGGAAGACCTCGCTGGCGATGAACATTGCCGAAAACGCGGCGCTCGGCGTGCTTGCGCATAACAACGAAGGGGTGCCCGTGGGCATCTTCAGCCTCGAAATGTCGCGCGAGCAGCTCGTGAAGCGCATGCTCTTCAGCAACGCGCGCGTCCCCGCCCAGAAGATCCGCACCCACCTCTCCAAGGACGACCACCGCAAGCTCGCCAGCGCGGTCGACCGCCTGCTCAAGGCGAAGATCTACATCGACGATACGCCGGGCCTCGAGGCCGTCGAGCTGCGGTCGCGCGCGCGCCGCATGAAAAGCCGCTACGGCATCGGACTGGTCGTCATCGACTACCTCCAGCTCATGAACTATTCGAAGTTTGCGAGGGAGGGCCGCCAGCGCGAAACCATGGCCATTTCCGGCGCCATCAAGGCGATGGCCAAGGAGCTCGAGATCCCCGTGATCGTCCTCAGCCAGCTCAGCCGCGCCTCGGAGCAGCGCGGCGGCGACAACCGGCCCAAGCTCTCCGACCTGCGCGACTCCGGCGCCATCGAGCAGGATGCCGACGTCGTCCTCCTGCTCTACCGCGCCAGCTACTACAAGCAGGGGGAGGAGCGCAACGACGACATCTCGGCCATCGTCGACGTCGCCAAGTTCCGCCACGGCTCCACCGGCGAGGTGAAGATGAACTTCATCCGCGACTACACCCGTTTCGAAGACCGCGACGACCGCGAAGACGACTATGCCCCGATCGATTCCTGACCCGCAGCCCCGGACCCGAAGCATGAGAACGACCAGCCTCCTTGTTGCAATCCTGCTGGCGGTCCTGCCGGCGCTGGGCGAAACCATCAAGGATATCCGCATCATCAACCAGGCGGGCGTGGCGTACGATATCAGTTCGGTGGCGGCCTATACCTCCTTCAAGGTCGGCCAGGAGGTCACGGACCAGGCAACGATCCTGTCGGCGATCGCGGTCGACGTCAACCGCATGCGCGAATCGGGGCGCTTCTCCTACGTGGATGCGCGCATGGACGTCGAGGCCGACGGCATCGTGCTGGTCTATACGGTGGTCTCCAAGCACCGGCTGAAGCGGATCGAGATCCGCGGGGCCGACGCCATGCGCGGTAGCAAGGTGCGCAAGAAGCTCGAACTGGAGATCGGCCAGTTCGCCGACGACGCCACCTTCGAGCAGGCCGCCGCCAAGCTCCGGCAGGCCTACCGCGACTTCTGGTGCCCGGATACCAAGGTGGCCTGGAAGGCCACCACCAACGACGAGCTGGGCACGGTGGAAGTGGCCTACACGATCGACGAAGGCGACAAGCTGGCCATCCGGCGGATCGAGTTCGAGGGCAACGCGACGATAGACGACAAGCAACTGCGGAAGCTCATGCAGCAGAAGCAGAAGTCGTGGATCCCGCTCTGGTCGCGGATTACCGGCTCGGGCAAGTACAAGGAGGAGGTGGTCGATGCCGACGTCTTCGCCATCAAGTCCTTCTACATGAACAACGGCTTCCTCGATGTGCAGGTCTCCGAGCCGGAGCTCGACGACGCCAACCCGAAGCGCTCGACGTTGTCCTTCGGCATCGTCGAGGGCCAGCGCTATCGCGTTGGCAAGGTTTCGCTTTCGGGCATGCAGGTCTTCCCCGAGGAGGAACTGCACCGCGGCATCCGCATGCGCCCCGGCGACATCGCCGCCTACGAGGCCGTCCAGGATGCGAGCGAAAGCATCCAGGCCTACTACGGCAACCGCGGCTATGTCCGCACCGGGGTGCGGCCCGTTTTCGACGCCGATGCGGACACGGGCGTGGTCGACATCGAATACGCGATCACCGAAGGCAGCGTGGGCTACATCGACAAGGTCTCGATCTCCGGCAACGAGCGGACGCTCGACCGGGTCATCCGCCGCGAGCTCATCGTCTATCCCGGCGAGAAGTACCACCGCAGCCGCACCCGGACCTCGGAAAGCATCCTGCGCAACCTCAACTACTTCGAGATGGTCTCCATCGCCCCGGAACCGACCGGCGACAGCGGGAAATACGACCTCAACGTCGTCGTGAAGGAGAAGCCCACGGGCCAGTTCGGCGCGGGGATCGGCTTCTCGAGCGTCGATTCGCTGGTCGGCTACGTGGAACTTTCTCAGGGCAACTTCAACTACAAGACCTGGCCGCCGGTCGGCGCGGGCCAGAAGTTCAAGGTGCGCGCCCAGCTCGGCACGCAGCGCAACGACCTCGACATCTCCTTCGTCGAACCGTGGTTCATGGACCGCAAGCTGTCCCTGGGGCTCGACCTCTACCACCGCGAGTCGCGCTACTTCTCCGACGCCTACGACCAGCGCACCGACGGCGCGCGCATCTCGCTCGGCAACCCCCTTTCGCGCTTCACCCGCGGCACGCTGGCCTACTCGATCGAACAGTTCGACATATACGACGTTGCGGCCACCGCCTCCCAGGCCATCCGCGACGAAGAGGGCAAGCGCATCAAGAGCGGCGTCGAATACACCTGGTCGTTCGACTCGCGCGACCGCTTCTTCAGCCCGACCCGGGGCAACCGCACCACCGTCTCCCCCTACGTGGCCGGCGGGCCGCTGGGAGGCGAGACCGACATCTACGGTGCGCGGGTCCGCTCGACCCAGTACTGGCCGCTGCTCTGGAATATGATCTTCAACCTGCGCGGCCAGGCCGAAACCGTCGAGGCCTACGGCGACAGCAAGGAGCAGGCGACGACCTACGGCGAAGGCGTCCCGATCTTCGACCGCCTTTTCCTCGGCGGCTCCTATTCGCTGCGCGGCTACGAATACCGCGATGTCGGCCCCAAGGATCCCGCCACCGGCGAACCGGTGGGGGGCAACAGCTCGGCCTACGCCACGGCGGAGCTGACCTATCCCATCTGGAACAAGATCCGCGGCGCCCTCTTCTACGACTGGGGCTTCGTCAACGTCGATACCTGGGACTTCAACACCGCCGGCTACAACGACAACTGGGGCATCGGCCTGCGCTTCGACCTGCCGGGCTTCCCCCTCCAGCTCGACTACGCCTGGCCCATCACCTACGACGAAAAGTTCCAGGACGGCAACGGCCGCTTCAACTTCCTCATCGGCCACACCTTCTAGAATCAAACTCGGTTCGAACGCCGCAGGCGCAACGCCTCGGTATGTTCTGTGACATCGCTGGAAGCGAAGAAAGGCGGTTGCGACAAGCGGCCCGTCGTAGCCGCGAGGCATGCCAAATCCCCTGTATTTCGGCCGGCTTCACCCCACTTCAGGCTGGCCCTTCCCACCTTCGCGCATCCCTACGACCCCCGATCGGATTGACTCTTCGTGCACTGCAACCCGATCACGAACTTTGATCCGCTTGGGTTGAACTGGTGGAGCAATACATGGAAGGGCGATTCCGACTATCCGGGACAACATGGGGCGGAGTCGCCGGGCAGGTTGGCGTTGGATTGATTCCTGTTGTTGGGCAGATCGCAGATGCCCGAGATGCGTCGAAACCAGCCAGCATGCCCTAGCCGACAGCGACCTTGACCACGACCTTGTGGATCGGGCCGTCGCCGATCAGCGGCATGTGGGCGTCGGTGGGCAGGAAGATGGCGAAGGAGCCGGGCGGAACGCGCACGATGCTTTCCGGTCCGCCCTGGAAGAATTCGAGATCCTTCTTTTCGTCGTATTCGGTGGCGTTGGAGCATCCGGCGCGTGGAGCCCAGCCCATCGACTCGTCGCCGCTGACGACATACTGGATGTCCGTGTATTTCCTGTGTCCCTCGAGTCTGCCTTCCGCCAGCGGAACGCCCTGCCTGCGTTGGATGATGGCGTAGAGCCGGTCGCCGGCGATTTCGTAGCGGCCGTCCGGGAGGTCGGTCAGTCCCGGCTGGTCGAGAAATCCAAATGCTTCCGCGCATCCATCCCTGAGTCCGGCGTATTTCGCCGCGTTGGCCAACGTATCCAGTATCATTTCATTTCCTCCAGGTTAGAATCCAAATCCCATCTGTCCCGCCTGGCGGTCGGCCCGCTGGACTTCCGAACCGAGGAGGGCGATGAACTGCGCCTCGTCGAGCACGGTAACGCCGAGCTCCTCCGCCTTGTCCAGCTTCGACCCCGCGCTCGCTCCGGCCACCAGGTAGCTGGTGTTCTTCGACACGCTCGAGCTGACCTTGCCGCCGCGTGCGCGAATCCGCTCGCCCGCCTCTTCGCGGCCCATGGACTCCAGTGTGCCGGTCAGCACGAAGGTCACTCCTTCCAGCTCGTTGCCAGCTTCCGCTGCAGCCTGGTGCATGTTCACGCCGGCCTTTCGCAGCGCCTCCACCGTGGTGCGGGCCTGGGGATCCTGGAAGTAGCCCACCACCGAATGCGCCACCACGGGGCCAATGTCGCGGATGGACTCGAGCTGCGGGGCGTCGGCCTCCATCAGGGCGTCGATATCCTTGAATTCGTTGGCAAGGACGATGGCCGCCCCCTTGCCGACATGCCGGATGCCCAGCCCAAGGAGCAGGCACTCGAACGGCCGCTGCCTACTCTGTTCGATGCCCTTCAGGAGGTTGGCGGCCGATTTGTCGCCCATGCGCTCCAGCCTGAGCAGATCGTCCCGGTCGAGCTGGTACAGGTCGGCCGGATTGCGCACAAGGCCCACGTCGACGAGTTGCTCCACCAGCGACTCGCCCAGGCCGTCGATATCCATGGCGCTGCGCGACGCGAAGTGGGTGAGCCAGTTCTTGACCTGTGCCGGGCACTGGAGGTTGGTGCAGCGAAGGGCGACCTCGCCATCGCGCTTCACCACTTCGCCGCCGCAGACGGGGCAGGTTTGCGGCATGGCGAAGTCGCGCTCGGCCCCGGTGCGCCTTTCTTCCACTACCCTGACGACGGCCGGGATGATTTCGCCCGCCTTTTCGATGACGACCTTGTCGCCGATCCGGATGTCCTTGCGGCGGATCTCCTCCTCGTTGTGGAGGGTTGCGCGCCTGACCGTGGTGCCCGCGAGGAGGACCGGCTCCAGCTCGGCCACCGGGGTAAGGACGCCGGTGCGGCCCACCTGGACCGTGATGTCGAGCAGGGTGGTCTCGGCCTGTTCGGGTTCGTACTTGTAGGCCACGGCCCATCGGGGGCTCTTGGCCGTATACCCGAGCCGTTCATGGAACCTGCGCTCATTCACCTTCAGGACGGCACCATCCATCTGGAACGGGAATGCGTGGCGCAGACCCTCCAGCTCGTCCAGCTGGCCCAGCACAGCGTCGATCGAGCTGGCCAGCCAGTAGCGTGCCGTGGTCCGCAGGCCGTAGGCGGAGAGGGAGCGGAGCACCTGCTCATGGGTTTCGAACCCGATGCCGGCGAGTTCTCCCGTGCCGTAGAAGAGGGCATCGAGGGGGCGCCGCGCCACTTCGCGCGCATCGAGCAGCTTGAGCGACCCGGCGCAGGCGTTGCGCGGGTTCGCGAAGGGTTCGAGGCCGGTCTCCTGGCGGTGTGCGTTGAGCTTCGCGAAGCCGGCCGTGTCCATGTAGACCTCGCCGCGCACCTCCAGCACGGCGGGCGGCAGCATGTCCTCCAGCCGCAGGGGAATGGAGCGGATCGTGCGGACGTTGGCTGTCACGTCGTCGCCCGTCGTGCCGTCGCCCCGGGTGAGGGCCCGCACCAGCTCGCCCTGCTCGTAGCGCAGCGAGATCGCCACGCCGTCGATCTTCGGCTCGAGGATGTAGCTATAGGCTTCGCCCGGGATCAGCTTCTGGACGCGCAGGTCGAATTCGACGAGTTCCTCCTTCGAATAGGTGTTGGCCAGGCTCATCATGGGCACCGCGTGCCGGACGCTTTCAAAGCGTTCGATCGGCGCGCCGCCGACGCGCTGGGTGGGGGAGGCGGGGCTGTAGAACTCGGGATGCGCCTTCTCCAGCTCCTCGAGCTCGCGCAGCAGCCGATCGTATTCGCGGTCGCCGATTTCCGGCCGGGCCTCGATGTAGTAGAGGTGGTTGTGCCGTTCGATCTCCGTACGGAGCGCGTCGATGCGTGTCTTGGCTTCGGCCTGGTTGGTCATAGGGTGCAGGCTATCCAAACAGGCTTTAAAAACCAATCATTTTGATGGCATCTGCAATCCCGAGTTTGCATGATGCGGGCTCGTTTTCCGGGGAATACCGCACGGGGAGAGGCACATGCAGAGAGAATTCTTGAACAAGACGGAATGCGCGGCCCTTGCGGCGCATTGGGAATCGCTTGCCGCCGCGCAGCAGGAGCTGGTCTCCACGCTCGTGGCCTGCGGCCAGATCCACCTTTTTGCCGGCTGGGACCCGCCGGGAACCCACGACGAGGACAAGGCCTCGTTCCTGGCCGCGCTGGCGAAGATCGACGGCTCCTATCCGGGCGGGCTGGCGGGCTACATCGCGAATGCGCGGCGCCTGCTGGCCGAGGCCAAGGCGGGGAAGAATCCGTTCGAAGGGTTTGTTCCCGAGCAGCCGGACACCGTGGACCTGACGTCGTTCAACGATGCGTTCGAACGGTACGAGGCGCTCGGCGCCGGCAAGTTCGACAAGGTCGGCATCGTGCTGGTGGCGGGCGGGCTCGGCGAGCGGCTGGGCTACAACGGCATCAAGCTCGACATCGCCGTCGAGGTGCTCGAATCCACGACCTACCTGAAGCACTACGCGGACAACCTGCTGGCGATGCAGGCGCGGTCGGCCTCCGGGCGCCCCGTGCCGTTCGTGATCATGGTTTCGCAGGACACCGGACCGAAGACGATCGAATCGCTGGAGGCCAACGACTACTTTGGCCTGGATCGGGAACAGGTGCATGTCCTGCGGCAGGAGCTGGTGCCGGCGATTGCCGACAACGACGGCACGCTGGCGCTTGAAGGGAAGTACGAGCTGGTCCTGAAGCCGCACGGCCACGGCGACATCCACATGCTGCTGCATACCAGCGGGGTTGCCGGGAAGCTCCATGCCGAAGGAATCGAATACCTGATGTTCATCCAGGATACCAACGGGCCCAACTTCAACACGATGCCCGCGGCCATCGGCGTTTCGGTGGAGCACGGCTACGACTTCAACTCGCTGGCCATCAACCGCGTGCCGGGCGAGGCGGTCGGAGGGTTGGCCCGGCTGGTGGGCAACGGGCGCGAGATGACGATCAACGTCGAATACAACCAGCTCGATCCACTGCTGCGGGCCACGGTCAGCCCGGAGGGCGACGTCGCCAACGAGCACGGCTTCTCGATGTTCCCCGGCAACTGCAACACGCTGGTGGTCCGCATGGATACCTATGTGCGCATCCTCCGGCAGTCGCAGGGCATCATCGCCGAATTCGTCAACCCGAAGTATGCCGACGGAACCAAGAGCGCCTTCAAGAAGCCGACCCGCCTGGAAACCATGATGCAGGACCTGCCCAAGCTTTTCGGGCCGGAAGAGAAGGTCGGCGTCACCATCTTCGAGCGCTCGTGGAGCTTCTCGCCCAACAAGAACAACGTCGCCGACGCGGCGGCGAAGGTGGCGGCCGGCGGTCCGGCCGATGCCGGCGCCACGGCGGAAAACGATTTCTACGCGGCGGGCCGCGCCCGGCTCAGGGTGGCGGGCATGCGGGTGGAGGAGGCGGAAGAGGTCAAGATCCTCGGGGTGCCGTTCACCCTCGGTCCGAAAGCCATCCTGCGCCCTTCGTTCGCCCTGACGCTTGCCGAGGGGCGCGCAAAGGTTTCCGGCGGCTCCATTTCCGGCGAAGCCACCCTGATCGTCGAAGGCCGCGACATCCGGCTTGAAGGCGTCGAGCTCTCCGGTTCCTCGGCCCTGGTGGTCAAGGCGTGCGATGGTGCGAAGGTCGTGGTGCGCGGCGCGTTCCGCAACGCCGGGTTCGAGCTGGTCCGGCTGACCGATGCCGAGCGCGCCGCCGGAAGCGGCGTTCCCGAGTACCTCAAGATCCGCGGCTACCGGTTCGAGAACCGCGGCGCGGCGGTCTACGAATTCGACCAGCCGGGCGAGTACACGGTCGAGGAATAGGCCGTCCTACCTCCGCTCATCGGACTGGAGCTTGTCGAGATAGTCTTTGGGATCGATCGCTTCGGGGATGGCGTAGCCGGGGGCTTCGGCGGACATCACCTTGGCGAGCTTTTCACGTTTCAGCCAGAACTGGGGCTGCTGCTCGGCCAGGGCGATGGCCTTGATGTGCTTGGTGATACGCCAGAAATTGGAGAGATAGTCGTTGAAAATCATCCCTGCAATGGGGGTGACGGCCTTTTCCTCAAGCCGTTGCAGGTGGGACTGTTCGGCGGCGAGGGCGGTGGTGCGGAAACTTTCGCGCAGTTCCAGGACCGCCTTGGCCATCTCCTGGAAATGGGCGGTTTCGGGATCGAGCGATTCGATCACCGTGGCCAGCAGGGCGTCGGCGGCGCGGTGGACCGCCAGCCAATCCTCCACGGCGGCAGGTACGAAGCGGGCCGCCGCAATGCCCCGCTGCCGCGCGGCAATGGTGCTCAGGTTCGCGACGTGGTCGCCTATGCGTTCGATGTCCGACATGCACCGGTCGATGTGTTCGATCAGGATGGCCTGCCGCTTGGAGAGGTAGTGGCGCGTCAGCTTGGCGATGTAGTCGCGCATCGAGGTCTTGATGGCGTTCACGCTCTGCTCGTTGACCCGGATACTTCGCTCGCGCCGCGCGTCGTGCTGGATGAACTCCTCCGCCGCCAGCCGCAGGCTGTGCCGGCAGATGCGGGCGGTGCGCTGCAGTTCGCGCAGGCAGGCGTAGATGGCCTGCTCCGGGCGGTCCAGCAGCGCATCGTCGAGGAAGGTGGGTTCGGGCTGTTCGGCCCGCGAGGGAACGAACTTCGTTGCGATCTTGGCCAGCAACGGTGCCATCGGCAGCATCAGCAGGGCGCAGGCAACCATCTTGATTGTGTCGGCGTTGGCGGCCTGCCGGACCAGGTCGTCGGACGTGTAGGGGATGTATTTGTAGAACAACGGGGCGGCAAGGATGCCGAGCGATGAGCCGGTCAGGTTGAACAGCAGGTGGGAGACCGCGGTGCGACGGGCGTCGACGGTGGTGCCGATGCTCCCCAGCAGCCCCGTCACGCAGGTTCCGATGTTGGCGCCGAGGATGATCGGATACATGCCCTCGAAGTCGGTGATGGCTCCGGCATTGATCATGGCCCAGCCCATGCCGATGACCGCTCCGCTGCTTTGCACAACGCCTGTAACGAGTGCCGCCGCCAATGTACCGGCAACCAGTCCCGCCGCGGTTTTCCCGTTGATATGGGCAAGCCAGGGTTCGAAGGTGTCGCGGTAGGGCCGGATGGCATCGCTCATGATGGCCATCCCCAAAAAGAGCAGTCCGAATCCAAGCAGCGCGAGTCCGCCGCTCTTCACCTTCGCGTTCTTGACGGCAATATTGAGCAGGAGGCCAACGAAGATGGCGTGCAGGCTATAGTCGCTTAGCTTCAGCGAGATCAACTGCATGGAAAGCGTTGTACCGATATTGGCGCCGAGAATGGGGGCGATCGCCTGGCGCAGGGTCATGAGGCCGGCGTTGATGAACCCGATGTAGAGCACGACGGAGGCGCTGCTTTGGATCAACGTGCCAACCATGGTGCCGAGTCCGAGTCCAACCACGCGGTTGCGGGTGGCCTTGCCCAGCAGGCTGCGCATGCCGCTACCGACGGCGGCGGAAAGCCCATCGCCCATGATGCGCATGCCGAAGATGAACAGCGCCAAGCCGCCCAGCAACCAGAAGACCAGTTCAGCAATCGTATCGGGAGCGTTCATGCCGACAGAATAACCACACGATGGAAAAACTACGACGATTTAATTTTCGATTCCTTGAGGGCGCAGTAGAGCACCGGCACGACGAAGATGCTGATGATGGAAAGGGTGATGTCAGGAGGCTAGAGACGATTGCTGGATATAGTTGAACCCGATGGCTGGGTTCGTTGTATTCCATCCATCGGGTTGGTTGGTTTGAGTGCTACATTTTCATGCTGCACTTGGGGCATTTCCCGACCAAGGCACCGCATTCATCGCAATAGTGCGTCGTGCCGGTGACTTCGCCGGCATCGTTGATCTTCACGGCCTGCTTGCAACTGGTGCAGTTCACGGTCTTGACGGTCATGCCTTTCTTTGGGTGGAAGGTTGTCGCCGTGCGTTCACATTTCGGGCACACAGCTGCTTCCTTACCCATGGACTGACATCCTCCTGCGAGGATGAGCGCACCGAGCGCAATGGATGCAATCACCGATTGCAGTACTATTCTCCGCTTCATTTGACCCTCCTTGGTTGGTTGTTCCATGTCTGCTGGTTTGTCGTTATTTAGCCTCCTTTATCTTGATCCGTGTTTCTTCAACCCAGCAGTAAAGGACAGGGACGACGAAGATGGTGATGATGACAAGGGTCATGCCGCCGAAAGATGGTATGGCCATGGGCACCATGACGTCGCTTCCACGCCCGGTCGACGAGAGGACAGGGATCAGCGCCAGAATCGTCGTGGCCACGGTCATAAGGCAGGGCCTGACCCGCCGCGATCCGGCCAGAACTACGGCTTCCCGTACTTCCTCCATGGTGTTCGGTTTATGCTCCCGCATGATTTGGGAGATGTAGGTCGACATGATCACGCCGTCGTCGGTGGCAATGCCGAAGAGGGCGAGGAAGCCGACCCAGACGGCGACACTGAGGTTGATGGGGTGGATCTGGAACAGCGTGCGCATCTCCACGCCGAAGACGCTGAAATTGAGGAACCATGGCTGGCCGTAGAGCCAGATCAACAGGAATCCGCCGCACCACGCCACGAAGATACCGGAGAAGACCAGCAGGGTGGTCGGCACGGATTTGAACTGGAAGTAGATGATCATGAAAATCACGAACAGGGCCAGCGGTAGGATGACCGCGAGTTTCTTGGTGGCGCGCAGCTGGTTCTCGTAGCTGCCGGCAAACTTGTAGCTCACGCCCTTGGGCAGATTGAGTTCGCCGCTGTCGATCTTCGACTGCAGGTAGGCCTGGCACTGCTCGACCACGTCCACTTCGGCGAATCCATCCTTCATATCGAAGACGACGTAGCCGACAAGGAAGGTGTCCTCGCTCTTGATAACCTGTGGGCCGCGGACATACTTGATCTCGGCCAGTTCGGTAATGGGAACCTGTTGTCCGCTCATGCCGGGTACGAGAATCTTGTCCAGCGCCTCGATGTTGTCGCGCAGTTCTCGGCTGTAGCGCACGCGCACGGGGAAACGTTCGCGGCCTTCCACGGTGGTGGTGACCTGCCGTCCGCCGATAGCAATTTCGATGATGTCCTGGAACTTGCGGATCGGAATGCCGTAGCGGGCGAGAGCCTTGCGGTCGGGCACGATTTCCAGATAGGGTTTGCCGACAATGCGGTCGGCGATGACGGCGGAGGCCCGCACGGAGGGTATCTCCTTGAGATATTTTTCAACCTGCAACCCCACCTGTTCGATGGTTTCAAGATCGGGGCCCTTGACTTTCACGCCCATGGGGGCGCGCATGCCGCTCTGAAGCATCACGATGCGCGCGGCAATGGGCTGCAGTTTCGGTGCGGAGGTGGTGCCGGGCAGTTTCCCGGCCCTGACGATCTCGTTCCAGATATCATCGGGGGTGCGGATTTCGTCGCGCCACTGCCGGAAAGGTCGACCGCCGCGATCGGGAATCAGTTCGCCGTATTCGTCGCGAACGAATTCGCCGTTTTCATACTTGAGCTTGATGCGCTTGCCGTCCTTGTCGGTTTTATATTCCGGCTTGTAGTTGATGACGGTTTCAAACATCGAAATGGGGGCAGGGTCGAGCGGGGTGTCGGCGCGGCCGAGCTTGCCGACGGCTGATTCGATTTCGGGAATCGACTCGAAGGCCATGTCCTGCTTTTCGAGGATATCGAGCGCTTCGCCGATGGAGGCGTGCGTCATGGTGGTCGGCATCCACAGGAAGGAACCTTCGTCGAGCGGCGGCATGAACTCCTTGCCGAATCCGGGAAACTTGTGGGCCATGTATTGTCCCGGCGAGCTGCTCTTTGCGAAATCCGGCAACCAGCCGAAAAGCTTCGGGAAGCCCAGCCAGGCCATGCTGCCGATCAGGATCAACATGAGCGGCATGGCTAGAAAGGTTTTTTTGTGGGCGAGGCACCAGCGCAGGATCGGTACGTAGAAGTGCTGGAAGATTCTGAAGAATACGAGCAGGCCGGCTACCAGCAAAGACACGAAAATGAAGTTTCGCGGCATGCCGCGCTCGGGGCCGAGCGGCTCCCAGTAGCGGGTTAGCAGGATGCCGATCAGCAGGACGGGCAGGATGATCGGCCATTGCCTGTGCAACATATCCAGCATGCGACCGCGGCGGATTGCAGCTTTGGTTTCCGGTTGTTCGTCATCGTTTTCCCGGTGTTTAAAAAAGGTGTAGGCCATGATGGGTAGAACGGTGAGCGCGATCACGATGGATGCGATCAGGGCAAAGGTCTTGGTGTAGGCCAGCGGCTTAAAGAGCTTGCCTTCGGCACCGATCATGGTGAAGACGGGGAGGAAGCTGACCACGGTGGTCAGCACGGCCGTCAGAACCGCACTGCCGACTTCGGATGCGGCACGGTGAACGGTGTCCAGCTTGGATTCGCCTTCGGAGGATTGGCCGAGGTGCCGGAGGACGTTTTCGCAGATGACGATGCCCATGTCGACGATGGTGCCAATGGCAATGACAATGCCTGAGAGCGCGACAATGTTGGCCTGAACGTTGAACAGTTTCATGCCGATGAAGCAGAGCAGTACAGCGAGCGGAAGCATGGAACTGATAACAAAGCCGCTTCGCAGGTGCATCACCATCACCAGCACGACGATGATCGTGATGAGGATTTCCAGCGAGATCGCTTCATTGAGAGTGCCGAGGGTTTCGTAGATCAACCCGGTGCGGTCGTAGAAGGGCACGACTGTTACCTTGCTGAGCGTGCCGTCGGAAAGCGTCTTCTTCGGCAGTGCTTCCTTTGTCTCCGCAATCTTCTTCTTGACGTTGTTGATGACTTCGAGCGGATTGCCGCCGTAGCGTGCGACCACGACGCCGCCGACGACGGGTGCGCCGCCCTTGTCGAGCGCGCCTCGCCGCGTGGCGGGACCTAGGGTGACATTGGCCACATGCTTTACAAGTACCGGCACGTTGTCGGAATTGACCTTGACGACGCTGTTTTCAATGTCCTCGATCTTTTTGATGAAGCCGATGCCTCGGATGAAGTATTCGGTGCGGTTGACCTCGATGCTCTTGGCGCCGACATCGATGTTGGCCGCCATGACTGCATTGTAGACTTGTTCGATGTTCACTCCGTAGGCGCGCATGGCATCGGGGTCGACGTCGATCTGGTATTCGCGGACATAGCCGCCGATGGAGCCGACTTCCGCGACGCCGTCTGCGGAGAGCAGCCAGTAGCGCGCGTACCAGTCCTGAATGGTGCGCAGCTCCTCGGGATCCCATCCTCCGGTGGGGTTTCCGTCCACATCGCGGCCTTCAAGCGTGTACCAGAAGACCTGTCCGAGCGCGGTGGCATCGGGGCCGAGCGTAGGCGTTACTCCGGGCGGTAGGGTGCCAGGTGGCAGGCTGTTCAGTTTTTCAAGCACGCGGGTGCGCGAGTCGTAGAAGTCGGCCTTTTCCTTGAAGATGATGTAGATTGAGGAGAAGCCGAACATGGAATAGCTACGGATGGTTTTCACGTCCGGGATGCCAAGCAGTTGCACGGTGAGCGGATAGCCGATCTGGTCCTCCACGTCCTGCGGTGAGCGGCCCATCCACTGTGTGAAAACGATCTGCTGGTTTTCACCGATGTCGGGGATCGCGTCTACCGGAATGGGGTGGCGTTCGATGCCGCCGAGATCCCACTCGAACGGGGCGACCAAAATGCCGGCCAGGATGATCGCGACGGTGAACAGCACCACAACCAGCCGGTTGTGCAGGCAGAATCCGATGAGGCGTCCAACGGTCGAACGTTGTTCCGGTGTCTGTTCGGGGTGCGGGGTACTACTCATGGACCTCTCCGAGTGTCTTCTGGATTTCCCCACATCCCAGCATCATTTCGCCAAAGTAGGGGTTGGCGACTTCTTCGCCGTCTTGAAGCCACGTTGCGCCGGCACCGTCGAACGCCATTGGGCAAAAGGCTTGGTAGACGTTATGCGGTATCGGGAAGGCTTGGATGGTTTTTGCCAATTGTTGCGAGAGGGAGTAGAAGGCCTCGCGCTGGGATTCGAGCGTGTTGGCCCCGGCTAGTTTCCCCAGCGTGGTATTCAGGTTTTTCAGGTGCTCCATCCAGGCTATATGGGCATCGCCCTGCAATAGTTCCATCTGAACCAGATCCAGTTTGCCCTTGGTCGCTTTCGCCGCATCCATCGTTGCGGTTGTATCGTCGCTGGCCAGCGCCTTTTGGATGGCAAGGTAGGCTTCCACTACGGCATCAAGTTGCTTGCTGAACGCTTCGGGAATTTCGAAGGCGGACATTGCCATGGCTTCATGGTCGTGTTCATCCTGCATGGTTTCGCTGGGCATGGACATCATGCTAGGCTTGGCCTGGATCTGCAGTTCGGCATCCAGCTTGAAGTTGCCGCGCGTCACGACGCGCTCGCCTTCTTCCAGTCCGTCTTCCACGACATAGAAGCCGCCGAGTCGTGCTCCCAGCTGAACCACCCGACCTTCGTAGGTTGGTTTTTCTGCATCGGGTTTTTCGACATAGACGACCGCACGCTTGCCGGTCTTCAATGCGGCGGCAACGGGTATCAGCAACGGGGCGTTGCCGGTTTCCTCGTTGACATAGCCGAGCGATTCGGCGGTGACCAGCGGCATGCCGCAAACATCGCAGGTGCCGGGTTCGTCCTTCACGATTTCCGGATGCATCGGGCTGATCCATTTTCCGGCGAGGCCGGGGTTCATCACATGCCCGCCGGATGCGACCTTGGGGTGGGCCACGGCGCTGACAAACATGCCGGGCTTCAGCTTGCCGCTGGCGTTGTCGACAATCACGCGCACCTTGGCGGTGCGGGTTGCGTGATCGATGATCGGGTCGATGAAGGTGATGGTGCCTTCAAAGGTTTCGCCGGGGTAGGTTTCCGTTGTAAACTCGACGGCGCTTCCATAGCGCAACCAGTTCAGGTCGCTTTCGTAGGCGTCCAGTTGAACCCAGATTTTCGACAGGTCGGCGATGGTGTAGATGCGGGTTCCGGTCTGGATATACATGCCTTCCTGCGCATTCTTGTGGATGACGATGCCGGAGCCGGGGGAGTAGATGGTCATGTGGTCGCTCGGGGTTCCGCGTTTTTCGATGCCGTCAATCTGCTCCGCGGTGAACCCCCATAGGCGGAGCTTTTCGCGGGCGGCCTCAATGGTCTGTTTTGCGGTTTCGAGCAACAGGGTGCTTTGGCTTTCCTTCAGGTTGTCGAGGGTTTCGACGGCCTGCAGCAGTTCTTCCTGGGCGGTTAGCAGCTGCGGGCTGTACAGCTCGGCCAGATGTTCGCCCTTCTTGACCGGGATGCCGGTGTAGTCGACGAACAGCCGGTCGATGCGCCCCGGCACCCATGCGGAGATGTACGATACCCGCGTTTCGTCGTAGTCCACCTTGCCGACCATGCGGACTTCGGCTTCGGCAAACTTCCTCACGACTTCCGTGGTTTCGATTTCCATCAGTTTCGCGGCATTGGACCCGACGCCGAGCGTGCGATCGCCGAGATCCGTCCCGCCGGATTCCAGCGGGATGAGGTCCATGAAGCAGATCGGGCACTGGCCGGGTGCGGGCAGCTTGATCTGCGGATGCATCGAGCAGGTCCAAAGGGAGGCCTGTGGCGATGGAGCTTGGACGTTGGACTCCGAATGGACAGACGGCGTGGTGAAGCATCCGCGCAGGAGGAATCCGATCAGAAGGGCCGCGGCAATCGGCACGATGGTTTTAAGGCGGTGCATGTTCCTGCTCCTTTCCATAGGTTTCACCACGAGAGGTAGCCGGGGCCGTAGATCAGCGTGGCACCGAAGTGGCCCGCGAACAGGACCGTCGCCACTCCGGCTGCCAGTACCGCGCGATAGGCCAAAGCCGGGCCTGCCGCCCCCGTCCGCTGCGTCCGGCGCAGGAGGAAGGCGGCTGCAACGGCCCAGCCCAGGGTGCCGAGGCCGAGTGCCCGGTGCACCACGAAGGAGCGGGCGTAATCGACCGGGTAGTCCACGCCATGGGCCGCCGCCAAGCCGAGGGGGATGGCCACAACCGCCCCCATGATGCCGAGGTGGAGGTTGAACCGCGCCGCGCAACGGAAACGGTCCCTGCCCGTAAGCATGAACAGGAGTTCGGCCAGGAGCGCGCCCAGCAGCAGGGCGATGGGCAGGTGCACGGCAATAGGGTGGAACCGCCCGGCGTAGTCGACCAGCCGTGCCGTGTCCGCATCGGCCGCGCCGGCCATGGTGGTTGGAACCAGGGCCAGCAGGAGGGTGGAAAGGGTGTGGGTCGTTTTCATGGCAATGTCCCTTCTTGTGGTGAGTCTTCCAAGACCATGTCGCCCGTGGCGAAGGCCTTGCCGGTCAGCCGGGCGAGTTCGGCCCGGGCGACCACGTGGTCGGAGCGGGCTCGCTCGTAGGCCAGTTCGAACTCGAGCAGCATACGTTCGGCATCGATCAGGTTGATGAACTCCATGATCCCGGCCTCGTAGCCCTGGCGTGTGACTTCCAGCGACTGGCGCGCCTTGGGGACGAGGCTTTGCTTGTAGAGGTTGATCTTGCGGTCGGCGTCGCGCAGCTTGAAGAGGGTGTTACGGAGCTCGGCCTCGAGGGTCTGCTCCCGGTTTTCAAGCAGCAGCCTGGCGGCGTCCTTCTGGTAGGCGGCGGCTTCGATCTGAGCCCGGTTCTTGCCGAACCAGATGGGCAGGGTGATGCCTACGGTGGCGAGGACCGGATCCTTGCCGCTGTCGGCCACGGGCATGGCCGCGTTTCCGGTATCGATGTAGCTGATGCCCAAGGTAAGGTCCGGGAAGCGCGCCCGCCGGGCCAGGAGCAGGCGGTGGTCGCCCTGCTCGACCAGTGCATCCAGTTCCATCAACTCCGGATTGCTGCGGGCGAGGTCGGATATCGGCGGGGACGCCTCATCATCGACGGCAAGGTAGGGGAGGTCGGCGGCGATCGGCAGGGCGGCTTCCGCCGGCCTGTTGAGCAGGGCGTTCAGGCGGGCTTCGCCGGGGGCCAGCATGTCGTTGAGGGAGTTGATCTGGTCCTCCAGGCGGCCCAGCTCCACCTGGGCCTGCATGATGGCCGCCATGGGGGCACCGGCTTTGTAGCGGGTGCGGGCCACTCCTTCAAGGTCGCCGACCAGCCGGATCCGGTCTTCGGTGATCGCTATGTGCCGCTTCAGGAAATAGAGTTCGGCGTAGGCCTTGGTGATGGCCAGGTCGAGTTCAAGCCTCGCGCCCCGGTAGCGCTGTTCGGCTGCCGCGGCACCATCGGTGGCCACGGCCTTCATGGCGGAGAGCTTGCCGAAGGCGGGGATGCGCTGGCTCAGGCCGAAGAGCTGGTTCTGGGGGCCGACGCGCGTTTCGACCGATTCGAAGTAGTACCCGTAGGTCAGCACCGGGTCGGGTAGCGCCTTTTGGACGGCGATGCTCTCTTCGGCGGCCTTCCACTGGTTGTAGGCGGCCAGCAGCTGCGGATTGTTTGCCGCGCCGTAGTCGAGTGCCGCCTGCAGCGTCAGGTTCGTACCGACCGCCTCGGCCCGGGCGAGGGCGGGAAGCAGGACGGCAAGGCACCATGCGCCCCAAGCCCATGCCGGAACAGGGAGGTTCTTGCGGAGCATGGTTTCTTTGCGGTGCATCTATCGCGTCTCCTGCTTCCCGTCTTCGACCGGCGTCTTTTCGAGCTGTACGCCTGCGGCCTGGAGCTGCTGGATATACTTGTCTGGATCGGCCTTGACCTTCGCCTTGCAGCCGGGACAGCAGACGTAGATGCGATACCCCTTCGCATCCACGTACAGCGACCGGTTGACCTTGCTGTTCATCACCGGACAGAGGGTCTGCTCCTTGGCGTCGGATTTTGTTTCGCCGGCCAGGGCGGCCACTCCCGCCGACAAAACGGCCACCAGCAGGGCGGCGAGCATGAATTTCCTTCTCATTCGGGGCTCCTTCCTATTTTTCCATTCGCTTGATGACGGACATGATCTCCTCAAGCTTCCGGCCCACATCCGCCGCGTCATCCGCTTCGAGCGCGGAGGCGACACAGTGCTTGAGGTGCTTCTCCAGAATGATCCTGCCGACCGATTGGAGGGCCGCGCGCGCGGCCTGGATCTGGTTGATGATGTCGATGCAATAGGCCTCTTCGTCGATCAGCCGCTTCACCGCACGGATCTGGCCCTCGATTCGGGCCAGGCGTCCCAGGTTTTCGGTGTGGGTGGTTGCATGGCGATGCATCGCGGCCTCCGGTGTTGCTATGGCTGTAGATACCCCCATTGGGTATATTGTTCAAGGTTTAATACGACAAAAACAATAATAATACTCACAAAACAAGGAGTGATAACTTGACGGACAGGTGGGAGTCCCCCTATTAGATGATCATTATACCTGAATTTCAACGATTCAACCTGGAGGTACCCCATGGCCGGTTCGAACACCACGGATGATGCCCTCTACCCTCCGCCCCGGCGGGTCAGCAAAGGCGCCATTTTCCCTGATTTCGAGAGCTACCAGCGACTCTACGTCGAAAGCATCAGGGAACCCGAACGCTTCTGGAACCGGATGGCCGACGAGCATATCGACTGGTTCCACCATTTCTACCAGGTGAGCGACTGCGATCTGGAAAACGGCATGGTGGCCTGGTTCCTCGGGGGAAAGCTCAATGTCTGCCACAACTGCGTGGACCGCCACCTGGTGTCGCGCGGCGACAAGACGGCGATCCTCTGGGAGGGCGACGAGCCCGGCGATGTCCGGGCCATCAGCTACCGTGAACTGCATCGCGAGGTGTGCCGTTTGGCCAACGTACTCAGGCACCACGGTATCCGCCGGGGCGACCGCGTGGCGATCTACATGCCGATGATCCCCGAGGCGGCGTTCGCCATGCTGGCCTGCGCGCGCATCGGCGCGGTGCACAGCGTCGTTTTTGCCGGATTCAGCGCGGAGGCTCTGCGCGACCGGATCCAGGACGCCCGCTGCAAGGCGGTCATCACGGCCGACGAAGGCCGGCGGGGCCGCAAGGTGATCCCGCTGAAGCGGCCGGTCGACGAGGCGGTCATGGCCTGCCCGACGGTGGAGCACGTCTTCCTTGTCCGCCACACCGGGGCCAAGGTCCCGTTCTATCCGCCGCGCGACATCGACCTTGGCGAGGCGATGGGCAGCGAACGGCCGTACTGCCCCGCCGAGCATATGGACAGCGAGGACACCCTCTTCCTGCTCTACACCTCCGGATCGACCGGGAAGCCCAAGGGGATCGCCCACACCAGCGCGGGCTACCTGCTCTACACCATGCTGACCCATCGATACGTCTTCGACTACCGCGAGGACGACATCTTCGCCTGCGTGGCGGACATCGGGTGGATCACCGGCCACAGCTATGTCGTCTACGGTCCGCTGGCCAACGGCGCCACGACGGTGATGTTCGAATCGATCCCCACCTATCCCGACGCCGGGCGCTACTGGGACATGGTTGAGCGGCTCAAGATCACCCAGTTCTACACCGCGCCCACCGCCATCCGCGCCATCGCGCGGCAGGGCGAAGGGTTCGTGAAGAAATACGACCGCTCCAGCCTGCGGGTTCTCGGTTCCGTCGGCGAGCCGATAAATCCCGAGAGCTGGCGCTGGTACCATGGCGTGGTCGGCGAGGGGCGCTGCAACATCGTCGACACCTGGTGGCAGACCGAAACCGGCGGCATCATGATCACGCCGCTTCCCGGGGCGACGGCGACCAAGCCGGGCTCGGCAACCTTTCCCTTCTTCGGCATCGAGCCGGTGGTGCTCGACGAGAATGGCAGGGAGGTGGAGGGCAACGGCGTCTCGGGGTTGCTGGCCATCAAGCGCCCGTGGCCTTCCATGGCCCGGACGATCCAGGGCGACCACATCCGCTTCAGCCAGACCTACCTCGACCCGTTTCCGGGCTACTACCTCACCGGCGACGGGTGCCGGCGGGACGAGGATGGATACTACTGGGTGACGGGCCGCGTCGACGATGTCATCAACGTTTCCGGCCACCGGATGGGTTCGGCCGAGGTGGAGAGCGCGCTGGTCAGCCACCCGAGCTGCGCCGAGGCGGCGGTGGTGGGTTTCCCTCATGAGATCAAGGGGCAGGGGATCTTCGCCTACGTCATCCTCAAGGAGGGGTTCGAGGCCGATCCGGAGCTGGTGGGCGAGCTGCGCAACGAAGTGCGCACCCACATCGGCCCGATCGCGGTGCCCGACCATATCCTGATTGCGCCCGGGCTGCCCAAGACCCGTTCGGGCAAGATCATGCGCCGCATCCTGCGCAAGATCGCCAGCATGGAGACCGACCAGTTTGGCGACACTACCACCCTGGCCGATCCGTCCATCGTGGACCTGCTCGTCGAGCGGCGCCGGAACCTGGCCGAACGCTAGGGTGGCGCATCCCTCCGCGGACCCGCCGGACCCCGCAGGCAATTGCGGGGTTTAGCATTTGTCACGGGCCGGGCTAACGGGTAAAAATGCCCCTCTTTTTGATCAAGGATCGGGAGCGTTTTCCATGAGGATACTTTCGGGCATACAGCCATCCGGCAAGCTGCATATCGGCAACTATTTCGGGATGATGAAGCCGGCGATCGAGCTGCAGGAGCAGGGCGAGGCCTACCTGTTCATCGCCAACTACCACGCCATGACGACGGTTCAGGACGCCGCGGCCCTGCGGGCGATGACCACCGAGGTGGCGCTCGACTTCCTGGCGTGCGGAATCGATCCGGCCAAGACGGCGTTCTACCGCCAATCCGATGTGCCCGAGGTGCATGAGCTGGCCTGGCTGCTCTCCGTCCTCTGCCCGATGGGCCTGCTCGAACGCTGCCACTCCTTCAAGGACAAGACCGCGAAGGGCATCGCCGCCTCGCACGGCCTCTTCGCCTATCCGGTACTGATGGCGGCCGACATCCTGGCGGTCAATTCCAACGTGGTGCCGGTGGGGCGCGACCAGAAGCAGCATGTCGAGGTGACGCGCGATTTGGCGATCCGCTTCAACAACACCTACGGCGAGGTTTTCACCATTCCGGAGCCCTCCATCCGCGAGAGCGTCGCGGTGGTGCCGGGCCTCGACGGCCAGAAGATGTCGAAGTCGTACGACAACACGATCGAGATCTTCGCCGAAGGCAAGCCGCTGAAGAAGCGGGTGATGAAGATCGTGACCGACAGCAAGGAGCTGGAGGATCCGAAGGATCCGGACACCTGCAACGTCTTCGCGCTCTTCAAGCTGTTCGCGAGCGGGGAGGAGCAGGCCGGACTGGCGGCGCGCTACCGGGCTGGCGGCATGGGCTACGGCACGGCCAAGACCGAACTGCTCGAAAAGATCGATGCCCATTTCGCCCCGATGCGGGAACGTCGGCGCGAACTGGCGGCGGACATGGACCATGTGGAGGACGTGCTGCGGGAGGGTGCCGCGAAGGCCTCCGCCCTCGCGCGCGAAACTCTCCGGAAGGCCCGGCGGGCCGCGGGGCTCGAATAATCTTCCAAAGGAAATGTGAACAACCAAATGGATCTGATCAAAGACGACTACAAGGTCTCGCTCGAGGTGTTCGAGGGACCGCTGGACCTCCTTTTGTACCTCATCAAGAAGGACGAGGTGGACATCTACGACATCCCGATCGGGCGGATCACCGACCAGTACATGGCATACCTCAACCTGATGAAGGTGCTCGACCTCAACATCGCGGGGGACTTCCTGGTGATGGCCGCAACGCTGATGCTGATCAAGAGCCGCATGCTGCTGCCGGTCGAGGAGCGGACGGAGATGGAGGAGGAAGAGGAGGAGGATCCGCGCTGGGACCTCGTGCGCCAGCTGGTCGAATACAAGAAGTTCAAGGATGCCGCCGACCACCTCGAGGTGCTCGAGATGCGCATGGAGAACGTTTTTGGTCGCGAAAGCGAGCATGTGGAGCTGGGTGCGCCCCCGGAGGTCGACTTGCGCGATGCGAGCATCTTCGACCTGATATCGGCGTTGAACGAGGCGCTGGGCCGCGTGCAGCAGGAAGACCTGCAGGAGATCTTCGGCGAGCAGTACACGGTGTCGCAGAAGGTGACCTTCATCGTGGAGACCCTGAAGGTGACCCGTCGGCTCTGCATCAGCGATCTTTTCACCGGCATGGTGTCGCGGCTCGAGATCGTCTGCACCTTCCTGGCGGTGCTGGAACTGATCAAGCTCAACCGCATCGCGGCGGTCCAGGACCGCCATTTCGGGGCGATCATGGTGGAGCCGCGCGATCCGGAGAACGGGACGATGGCCGAGGTGCCGGAGGTGGCGGAAGGCGAACTGGTTTGAGGGGGTGGCTATGGGCGAGAGCACGGTGGATGTACTTCCGGAACTGAAGCAGATTGTCGGCGCCTTGCTGTTTGCAGCCAAGGAGCCGCTGACGGTCAAGCGCATCCGGCAGGTGATGATCGAGACGGGCAGCGGTTTCGGCGGGCCGTACGAGCAGTACGCCAAGGCAACCGACGACCAGATCGAAGGGGCGCTCGAGCAGCTGGCCGAGCAGTTCGGCAAGGCGAAGCTGGGCCTCTCCGTGGCGCGCGTGGCCGAAGCCTACCGGCTGCAGAACGACGCTTCCTGCGGCCCTTTCGTCCGCGCCCTGCTGGAAAAGAACCAGACCATGCGGCTGACCAAGCCCGCCCTCGAAACCCTGGCCATCATCGCCTACCGCCAGCCCTGCCTGCGTTCGGAAATCGAGGAGGTGCGCGGCGTGTCGGTCGACGCCGTCCTGCGCAAGCTGATCGACATGCAGCTTGTCCGCGTCGTGCGGCGCAGCGAGCTGCCGGGCCGCCCCTGGCTCTTCGGCACCACCCAGAAGTTCCTGGAGCATTTCGGCATCAATACCATCGACGACCTGCCCGGCAGCAGCGAGTTGCGGCGCGCCCTGCCGGCAGATGGGCGGAAGAAGGGAACCGACACGTTTCCGCAGATGGAGGAGGAACTGGGGGAACGACAGGGCGCGGACGAGGCCGAGGCCTCGGCGGCTGCGCTGGACGAAGAGGTGGCAACCGGCGGCGACGGGGAGGTGGCGCAATGAATCTCGATGAACTTAGAAGCAGGATCGATGGCCTCGACGCGGAGATCGTCCGCCTGCTCAACGAGCGGATCAACGTGGTCCTGAGCATTGGCGAAGAGAAGAAGAAGACGGGGGCCGAGATCTATGTGCCTGCCCGCGAGCGAGAGGTGTTCGAGAAGATCAAGCTGCTCAACCAAGGACCGCTTCCCCCCGAATCGGCCCACGCCATCTATCGTGAAATCATGTCCGCCGCGCTGGCGCTGGAAACCGAGATGAAGATCGCCTACCTCGGCCCGGAGGCGACCTTTACCCACCAGGCGGCCCGCAGCAAGTTCGGTGTAAGCGTCGACTACATCGCCACCGGCACCATCAGCGAGGTCTTCACGCGCGTGCAAAACCGGGCGGCGGACTACGGCGTCGTGCCGATCGAAAATTCGACCGAAGGCGCCGTGACCCACACCTTCGACCAGTTTGCCAATACGCCACTGAAGATCTGCGCGGAGATCTACCTGCCGATTTCGCTCAATCTCCTCTCCAGGCATCCCAAGGAGGAGGTGAACATGATCTACAGCAAGCAGGAGGCGTTCGGCCAATGCCGCAGCTGGCTGGCCACCAACATGCCGAACGTCCCGCTCGCACCCGTCGAGAGCACCACCCGGGCGGTCCAGCTGGCGCTCCAGACGCCCGGGGCCGCGGCCATTGCCAGCATCATGGCGTCGGACCTCTACGATATCGAAATCCTTGCGGAGAACATCCAGGATATCCAGGGCAACACCACGCGCTTCCTGGTCATCGGGCAGAACTATGGCCCGGCAACCGGCCGGGACAAGACCTCCATCGTCTTCGGCGTGAAGCACAAGGTCGGCGCC
The DNA here is from genome assembly GCA_003246265.1 of Kiritimatiellales bacterium. Taxonomy (GTDB): domain Bacteria; phylum Verrucomicrobiota; class Kiritimatiellia; order Kiritimatiellales; family Pontiellaceae; genus Pontiella. Next base: position 82,260 of record QKAU01000012.1, read on the forward strand.
CTCTACGACGCACTCTCGGTCTTCAAGGCCGACAATATCAACATGACCAAGATCGAGTCGCGGCCCAGCAAGAACAAGGCGTGGGAATACTACTTCTTCGTCGATATCGACGGGCACGCCACCGACCCGCTGGTCGCCCGGGCCCTCAAGGAGCTTCAGGAGCACTGCACCCTCATGACCGTCCTCGGCTCCTATCCCAAGGCCGAGGGCTAGCGGTTCGGGAGGCAGCCATGCCCTTGTCAGGCGACGAGTTGAAGCTGTTGCAGGCCGTAGTCGGCCTACCGACCGCGCCGTTCCATGAATCCGCCGTGCAGGCCTTCGCAAAAGCCTGGGCGGCGCAGCGCGGAATCGCCTGCTCGTCGGATCGTGCGGGCAACCTGCTGCTGGAATATCCGGGCAAGGGACGGCAATCCGGAAAACCGTGGGTGCTGCAGGCGCACATGGACCACCCGGGATTCTCCTTTGTTTCGCGGCGAGGACGCCGGGCGCTGGCGATGTTCCGCGGCGGCGTCGCCGAATCCTATTTCCCTGGCGAGCGCATCTGTTTTTTCCCGCCCGGCTCCATGCCGGTTGGCGGTAGCGTACGGTCGGTCCGGCGTGATGCGGAGACCGGATTCCTTCGTTGCATGATCGAGCTCGAAGCGGCCCGCACCATCCCCGTGGGTACCCCAGGAATGTGGGATCTTCCGGTCTGGCGGCGACGGGGGCCGCGCCTGGAGCTGCGAGCGGCCGATGACCTTGCCGGCGTGGCGGCGGTTCTGTTGGCGCTGGGGCGGCTCAAGGACTCGGGGGCGGGGAAACGGTGTGTCGGATTGCTGACGCGCGCCGAGGAGGTGGGATTTGTAGGAGCCATCTCCGCGGCAAAATTGAAAAGCATCGATCCGTCTTGGCCGGTACTGGGCATTGAATGCTCCAAGGAGCAGCCATCCGCCCGGTTGGGCAAAGGGGGCGTGGTGCGGGTGGGCGACCGATCAACCATCTTCGATCCGCAGTTGACGGCTATGTTGCGCCACGCCGCCCGGGATTTGGCACCCTTGCCGTTCAGTGAATCGCTCATGCCGGGCGGCAGCACCGAGTCGACCGGCCTTGCCCTCATGGGATACCGGACCTGCGCGGTCTGCCTTCCGCTGGGCAACTACCATAACATGGGGTCCCAAGGCATAGCACCCGAGCGGATCCATCTTGGCGATCTCGAGGCGCTGGTCGCCCTGCTGGTGCGGGTTGCCCAGACACCATCCGGAAACATCTCCGCCCAGACCCTGAAAAAACGGCTGCTTACCAATCATTTTCGCCTTAATCGCCTGCTGTAGAAATGGTTGCGTGTTTGATCGGCATCGCTGCCTTCTTTTCCGGTCAGGGGATCTGATCCGCTTCCTACTCCGGCGAATAAAACCCGTAGTAAGAAATACTAGTTTTGCCAATATTTGCAGATTGAAGGCATCGCACTTTTCCAGTTTGCTCGTCTGTGTCTGGAATTGGGGTATTCGAGACATGGCAACACAAATACTGGGGGAAACCATGAAACGTTTGGGATTGTTGTGTCTTGGAGCGGGATTGTTGCCGCTCGTCACCCACGCACAGGGAGGATGCCTGCTGCTGCAACCCGACCAGATGACCAATTCGGTCGTCCTGGCGGGCGGATCGCTGGCGCGATCCATGGTGGTATCCAACACTGGCGAAGAGGAGATCGGGTTCTCGTTCAGCCGACCATTTGAGCCGCACGACGACTCGCTCATCGCCTACTATCCGTTCAACGGCAATGCGGACGACGAATCGGGCAACGGGCATGACGGCACGGTCAGTGGTGCAAGTTCGACGGCGTCAACGACTATATCGACGTGGGGAACTGCCTGGGTACGGCGGCCACGGAATTCAGCGTGTCGGTTTGGGTCTGCACGACGAACGACCGCTATCACGTGGTCATGGGCAAGAAGACGGAGGGGCTGTGGAATACCGGGCAGTGGCAGGTATACCTCAACCCTGCGGAAACGGCGTTCATCAGCCAGGACCATTACGGCAATTCGCCCTTCGAGGCGGCCATTTCTCACGTCCTGGTATCGGACGGCAGCTGGCACCATCTCTGCGCGGTAACCGATGTCCATGGGGCCCGCCTTTACATCGATGGGGAATTCGCGGCGGAAAACACGGCTGTCTCTGTTGTAGGCCAGGAAAACTCCGCCATCTGGATCGGTGCCCGGAACGAATCGGCCCACAAGTACTTTGACGGCAAGATCGACGACGTGCGCATCTACAAGCGCGCCTTGTCCGCCGGCGAGGTTGCCGGGTTGTTCAATGGAGTGGTGGAAAATCCCCCCTGCCCGCTGCCCGACTGGCTGGCTGTGGTCCCGCTTGAAGGCGCCATTGCCGCAGGATCGAATGTT
>QKAU01000001.1 GCA_003246265.1 Kiritimatiellales bacterium
TGCCGTCGAGATTGTCCTGACCATCGTCTGCATCGCCTACCTGCTCCTCCATTTCAAGCCCTGATCCGTGCTGGCCCTGGGCCGGCGGGAGGATGGAAGGCGGGATCGGCGATGGCGAAGAGCTACTACACGAAGCGGCGCAGGATCATCCAGGGGCTGGGGCTGGCGATGCTCGCAAGCATCCCGCTCCGGTTCTTCTGCTTCGATCTGGAGCAGGGATGCATCCGCCTCTATGGGGCCGACTTCGGGCTCGCCACCATGTTCTATCCGCTCTTCGCCATCGTGGGGCTGCTGCTCTATGTCGTCATCCTGTCGATGAAAAAGGGGCGGATCTTCTGCTCGCACCTCTGCCCGATGCATATCTTCCTCGAGACGGTGAACAGCCCTTCCGCCCGCGCCTCGCCGCGCCGCCCGGCAAAGGTCTGGCTCTGGGGCGTGGCATGGTCGCTCTTCCTAACAGAGGTGATCCTCTCCTTTTTCCTTCCGATCGGCCGTCAGGCGCAATTGTTCGCCGCCGGCCATCTGCCGACCATCGGAGTCGCCCTGTCGCTGATGGCGGGGTTTCTTGCGCTGTTCGTGCACTACCAGGAGCATTTCTGCAAGCGCGGCTGCCCGTATGCCCTGATCCAGATGCTGCTGCAGTCCGACACCACGCGGTTCATGCAGTTCGCCAATCCCGCGAAGACATGCACCAACTGCCGGGGGTGCGATGAAATCTGCCCGATGAACCTGCGGGCGCGCTTTGAAAGCAAGGGGACCGACTGCACCAACTGCAACCTCTGCTCCGAGGCCTGCACCGGCGAGCTGGGACAGGGCAATACCCTCTTCCACCTCCTCGATCCTGCCGAGGGGCAGGGTTCATGAAGCGGATGGCGGGCTCGACATTTGCCGTTCCTGATGCTATCTTCCTGCTCGATTCAATGGAGGCCGTCATGAAGGCTGAAGTGGTTGTTGCGCTGCTCCTGTGCGGGGCTTACCCCCTGCTGGCCGAGGAACTCGTTCTCGAAAATGGAAAGGTTTTCCGGAATGTCACCATCGTTGCCGCCGATCCCGAGCGGATGCTGATCGTCCACGATGGCGGAGGGTGTCAGGTGGCCTATGCGGATCTGGCCCCCGATGCTTTGTCGGCCAGCCAGCGCAAGGCGGTGGAGGAGGGGTTGCGCGAGCATCTGGCCCGCAAGGAACGGATGGAGCGCCTGCGGCTCGAACGGGAACAGTTCGAGGCGGCCCAGCGGGAAAAGGGACTGATTCTCTTCGAGGGCGTCTGGATGAAGCCTGCCGAGCGGCAGGAAATCCTCGCCAGCCGCGAGCTGCAGGATTTGGAAAAGGAGCGCATGCGGCTCGAGCTGGAAAAGCAGCAGGCGGAATTGCGCCGTGAGGAAATGCTGGCCGCGCAGGAACGGCAGCGGTTGGAAGCCCAGCGGAGTTCATCCATTTCTTTCTACTACGGCTATCCGGCACGCTACCACCGGGAATGCCGCGATCCCCTGTTCCCGCGCGTACCGGTGCATGGAAACTACGATTGCCGGCCCCGCGGCGGGGAGTCCTTCGGTTATTCCCTCTCGCTGTCCGGAGGAGGTTCCTACCTGCGTGTCGGAACGGGACCCGTGATGCGTCTCCCTAGGCCCGCACCCGGCAGCCCCGGCCGGTGTCCCTGATCCTGCGGCAAGGGCTGATTCTCCCCTGGCGGGCATTGCATTGCCGGCAACAGGTGATAGGGTAATGCGCCAATATGAAGGAACTCATCGCCGCCATTATTGCCGGTTCCGCGCTAGGCTGGCTTGCCGTCCCGCACTGCTACGCAATGTGCGGACCGTTGCATGTCTCCGTATGTGCGCTTCATCGGGACAGAAGCCTGAAGGCGCTCTCGCTCTTCAATCTAGGCCGCATCGCGGGCTACACGGCCGCCGGGATCCTCTTCGGGGCCTTCGGCGCATTCATCGACATCGGCCCGGCGCACTACTGCTGCCAGTTCGGGCAGCATCCGTTCCGCGGCGCCATGCTCTCGCTGCTGTTCCCCGGTGTCATGATGTTCTTCATCGCTATCTACGCCTTTCGCCGGAAGGGGCTCCATGCCCCGAAAACCAGCTGGCTCTCCCGTTTTTTCAGCGGCGGGCTCGGCAAGCTGACCGCCGGGGGCGCGTGTACGACGCTGATTCCCTGCGGCATGCTCTATGCCGCCTTCGCCATGGCGGTGGCAACGGGCAGCTGGTGGCGGGGCGGTGGTTTCATGCTGGCCTTCGTTGCCACCCAGACCTTTTTCATGCAGCTGGGCATCGCGCTGGGACGGCTGGTGGACAGGAAATGGGGCTCGCGGTTCGAGAAGGCCTTCCCATGGATCTGCCTGGCCATCGGCGTTGCATACTGCGTGCTGTTCGTTCTCAGGCTGATGCCCACCGAGTAGATGGCCGACCATTGCATAGTTTGCAGCCGGAGCGTACCGGGCGGCGGGGGCGATTTCTGCTGTCCGGGCTGCGCAGCGGTATGGACGATCGTCGGCAAGATGGGGCTTGAAGGCTCCGCCCGCGACGAACGGATCGCCCGGCTGCTTGAAGGGGTCTTTCCCGGCGGCGAGGAGGTCGAGGCGAAGAAGACGGCCATCGCGCACGGGCAGGAGCTCGCCTTCCTGGTGGGCGGCATGGTATGCCCCGCCTGTTCGTGGCTCATCCACAACAGCCTCGGCAAGCTGGACGGTGTGGACGGCGTCAATCTCAACTTTATCGCCGAAACCTGCACGTTGACCTACGATCCGATGAAGATCGGCAAGGAGGAGATCGCCGCCAACGTCGAGAAGCTCGGGTACCGCTACCTGGAGGGGAGCGAGTCCCGGCAGGGCGGCTTCGACTATTTCCGCTTTGGCGCAGGGTGGTTCTTCGCGCTCAACAACATGATGCTCTCGTTCGTGGTCTATTCGGCGGAGGATTGGGACGTCCCCTTCGCCATGCGGCTCGTCTGCTCGTTCCTGCTGGCGCTGTTCGGCACCCTCGTCCCGTTCTATGCCGCGCGCGGCACCCTGCGCGCGGGTTTCCGTCAGATCGCGACGCGCCAGTTCCGGATGGAGAGCCTTGTCGTGCTCTCGACCATGTCGGCGTGGATCTACTCCTTCTACTCCATGGTCACCGGGGATTTTGCCCGACTCTATTTCGATGTCGTCACGCTACTGCTGATGCTGATCGAGACCGGCAACCTGATCACCTCCTCGTTCTACCGGAAACTCCACCGTCGCGTCACCTCGCTGGCTTGGCAGTTGCCCAAGAAGGCGAGAACCACGGGCGACGATTTTGCCGCCGTCGACACGCTGGCGCCCGGGGAGGAGTTCCTCGTGCTGCGAAGCGAGTTCGTTCCCACCGACGGCATCCTGATCGAAGCAGCCGAGTTCGACTTCAGCCTCATCACCGGCGAATCGCGCGGCGTCTCCCTGGAGCCCGGACACTTTGTCGGCGCGGGCGCGAGGCTGCTTTCCGAAACGGCGCGGCTGGCGGTGCCGGCCGCAGGGCGGAGCAACCTGATCGGAAAGATCGTCGACAGCACCATCGATGCGTTCAATACCCGTCGCCAACGTCTCTCGCTGGGAGACCGGATCAGCCAGGTTTTCGTGCCCTTCGTGGCGGGGGTTGGCGGTCTGGTCCTGGTCGCCAATCTGCTGTGGGGTTCGCCTACCGATGCCGTGGCGAGGCTGCTCGGGGTGTTGATCGTGGCCTGTCCCTGCGCCTTCGGGATCGCGGAACCCCTCGTGCTTACGGCCGCCATGGAAAAAGTGCGGAGGCTCGGCATCCAGGTATTCAACGGCGCGGTGCTCGCCATGAAGCCCTCCGTTGCGGTCTTCGACAAGACCGGCACCCTGACCCGCGGAACGCCCGAAGTCCATGAAATAGTATGGCTGGTGGAGGAGGATCGCGGCCATCTGGATCTCCTCGCCTCGCTCGAGAACGGCATCGAACACCCGATCGCCCGTGCCCTGACCCGGCTGGGTACCCCGCGCCCGGTGGCCGACCGGACCATCGCGCGCACCGTCGTTTCGGCCAAGGTCGACGGCAGGTACTACATGGCGGGCAGTCCGGCACTCTATCCGGATGTGGTGATCCCGGCCGGGCTTCGGGAATCGACCCTCGTCCTCTTCGGCGATGCGGAGCGGTGCTACCTTGTCGCGGGGCTGAGGGACCTCGTGCGCGACGAGGCGAGGGGCCTGGTCGATTCCGTGAAGGCAGCGGAAATGGAGCCGGCCCTCTATTCCGGCGACCGCGGGCCCGTGGTGGAACAAGTGGCTGCCGAGCTGGGCATCGCCCATTTCCGGGCCGGCATGTCGAGCGGGGAGAAACAGGCCGAGATCGAACGGCTCCAGGCGTCGGGCCGTACGGTCATGATGGTGGGCGACGGCATCAACGACGCCCAGGCCCTCGCGGCGGCCGACGTGGGGCTGGCGGTCTTTTCGGGGCAGATTCCGGCCAAGATGAGTGCGGACGGCGTTTTCATGGTTCCGGAGATCGGGGGATTGAGCGACCTCCCCTTCATGCAGCGCAAGGTGCGGCGCAAGATCCGCATGAACTACGGATGGGCCTTCCTCTACAACATTGTCGGGGTGGCCCTGGCGGGGAGCGGCCTGCTGTCGCCGAAGTACTGCGCGGTAGGGATGGTCTTCTCCAACTTCGTGGTCATCTTCAACTCCATGCATGGCATGGGGCTTCCGAAGCGGAGAGGGCCCGGAGAGGGTGGCTAGTTGCCGCCCAGGTTGCGGACGTCGTCCTGCAGGTAGTCGAGGACCGACTTGAACTTGTCGTAGTTGTCCGGGTTGATGTCGACCAGGGTCGAATGGGCTTCCAGGGCGGTCTTGGCCGCCTCCAGCTTGTCCGAAAAATCGGGTTCCAGAATCTGTTCCGAGCTGGTTTTCCCGGCGACGACCTCGGCACCGCCACTGTTCGGCTGCAAGGAATATTCAACGACGCGGTCGACGCCGAGGGTTACCAGCAGCTTGCGGTTCCGCTCCGACAGGTTGATCAGCTTGAAGCGAACGCTGGGCCGGCTGCGCATCATGCAGGCGGCGCCGGCCACGACCCCCATGAAGGTGCTGTCCATGCCCGTGCAGGCCGCCATGTCGACAAGAATACGGTCGGCCGACCGGTCGTCGATGACCTTGTGGATGAACTGCTTCATCGGGGGGCTGACCTTGAACGACCCCTTGCCCTCCACACGGATGACGGCGGTGTGATCGATGAATGCAGCAGTGAGGTTGTCGTTGATGTTGCCCGAACCCATTCGCGATTTCGACCCTTTGTTACCTCGAACGTCCGGAATAGTAGCACCGCCGGTTTTGAGTGCAATGGCAATAGTTGGAAAAAGGCGGACAGAGGGGTTGCATTTGAAATACGGCCATTTTGGTCGCTTTTATGGGTGCTTCGGGGCGATGATCACAACGCATTCACCCTTGACCGTCCGCCCCTCGTAGCGCGCCCTGGTTTCCGCCGGCGTACCGGCCATGGTCTCTTCGAACTGCTTGGTCAGCTCGCGTGCGGTGAAGACGGTCCGGTCGGATCCGAGGCAACTTTCGATCTCGTCCATGAGTTTCATCAGGCGGTAGGGCGATTCGTACAGCACGACCGGCAAGTCGGCTTCGCGCCATTTCTCCAGATCGCGCTTCCGGCCGCCGCTCTTGTGGGGCAGAAAGCCGGCGAAGATGAAGCCGTGCTCCCCGTAGCCGCTCAGCGCCACGGCGGTGGCGACGGCGGTGGGGCCGGGGATGGCGGTCACGGGGACGCCCGCCTCGCGGCAGATTGCCGCCACCCTTGATCCGGGATCGGAGATGCCCGGCATCCCGGAGTCGCTCACCAGGGCGACGGCCTCACCGTCGCGGATGCGCCCGACGATCTGTTCGGCCCGCTGGACCTCGTTGAACTTGTGGCAACTTACGAGGCGGGTGGTGATCCCATAGCGTTGGGTCAGCCGGCTGGTATGGCGCGTGTCCTCTGCAAAGATCGCATCGACCTCCTTCAAGGTTTCCAGGGCGCGGAAGGAGAGATCGCCCAGATGGCCGATCGGGGTTCCCACGATGTAGAGTCCAGCATCCATGCCGCGCACAGTAGGGCAAAGCCCTCCTCCTGCCAACAGGAATCGCCACAACAGCCTTGCACCTGTCGCGCACACCCGACACGATGCGGTAGATGCTAGGGGAACAGCAGCGAAAGCAAGCCTTCAATACGATCATCCTGACACAATGCCTCGGGATGGTTACGGGTGCGTTGTTCCAGAACGGTTTCTATCTCAATTATTTTTCCAAGCTGGGCGTCTCCAGTGCAACCATCGCCCTGCTGTTTTCCGTTCCGCCGCTACTGGGTTCGTTCCTGCTGCTGCCGTTCGCCTATCATTCCGACCGCATGGGCAAGAAGCGGCTCGCGCTGGCGGGACAGGTCCTGCTGGTGGCTAGCCTCCTGCTAATGATGTCGGCCGCCTGGGGCGGGGAGCACGGCGCCCTTTCGCTGGTTGTCGTTGCGCTGCTGGTCTTTTGCGCCGGTGGCAGCCTGCAGGGCGCGAGTTGGTTCGCGCTGATGAGTCCCATCGTGCCGAAAGAGGTGCGGGGCCGCTTCTTCGGCCGCTTGCGGGTCACCTTCATGACGGTCTGCATCCTCTTTACGCTGGGGGTGACCCGGTTGCTCAAGGCCAACGACGGCATGCCGGTATTCCAATCGGTGCTCGGAGTCGTCCTGGTGGCCGCGGTCTTCCGGTTCTTCACCTATGCGCGCATCCCGGAACTCGAAGATCCGCAGGGGGCGGCGGGAACGGGCTCTTCCTTTATAGGGGCCCTGCGCGCCGTGCTTGCATCGCCGGGCATCGTGCCGTTCAATGCCTACATCCTCCTGGTCACCCTCTTCACGGCGGGCGTACCCATCATCTTCGGACTGATGCAGAAGGACGTCTTCGACTTCACCCCGGCCCAGATCACGATGGCCGGGACGCTGTTCCTGGGCGGCAACGTGACCGGCAACCTGCTGGGCGGCCGCGTCGTCGACCGGTTTGGAACCCGGCCCGTCTTCCGACTGACGCATCTCGCCTATGCGGCGGTGATGCTGGGCATGCTCGCCCGGCCGTGGATGCCATGGCCGATCATGGCCCACGCCTATGCGTGTTCGTTCCTCTTCAGCCTGGTGGGTGCGGCGGCGGGAGTGGCCATCACCTCCGAGGTGATGGCGCTGATCCCGGCGGTAAACAAGTCGCTGTCGACCGCCGTGAACGCGACGCTGATCAACCTGTCGACGGCCCTTGCCGGCCTGGCCGTGGCGCGCAGCATCGGCTGGGACCTCTTTCCGTTCGAATGGAGAATGGCTGGTGAAGCCTTTACGGCCTACGACGCCCTGCTTTTGCTCTTTTCCCTGCTGGCGCTGCTGATGCTGCTGGCCATCGGCCTCGTTCCCCGCATCAAGGCGCGCACGGAACGCATTCCCCAGGGGACGTTCCCAAGGGTATAGGGCCGTGCTCAGGGCAGGGTGGCAAGGGAGTCGAAGAAGGCGTCGAGGCGTTCCTCGCCCTTTGCGCGTATGGCGCTCTCCATCGTCCGGAATGCGCGGATGCGCGCCTCGTCGACCGAGACATGGCCTTCGCGGCCCTTTTCGGAAAGCGTGGCCAGGATGTTGCCCTCCGGATCCTGCATCTGCACCGCCAGCAGGTAGCGGACAAAGGCCAGGTTCGCGGTCCTCTCCCCGGTATCGGAAACCGAAACCTCGCCGTCCACCTGAAGGATGGCGGGGCTGCCAATCGTGAAACCGTAGCGGGTCAGGAGGCTTGCGAGGCAGGTGCCTATGCGCCCGGCAACGTCCCCCTTGATGCTGACGCCGACGCGCACCGCCTTTGCCGCGGCGGCGAACCGGTGTTCGAGCTCGCTTTCGGCATAGGGCGGGGCGACCATGCGCGCCGATGCGGGGTGGATCACCTTGAGCTGCGCCAGCAGGAGGCGGTTCTCGGCGGCACCGCTTCGGGCGGCGCGCAGGCAGGCATATTGCGCCAGCGGGTTGTCGGCAGCGTCGGCCTGGCTTAGCAGGAATTCGATGCGGGCCGACAATGCTTCGATCTTTCCCCGGTAGAGCGCGGCGGTTGCGCCGCGCTCCAGGTAGGCAATGGCATGGTAGCGGCCGCAGTCATCCTTCCAGGCCTCGGCATGCTGGATGTTGTAGAGGGTCTGCGCGGAAAGGATGGTGATGTCCGCGGTAAAGTCCGTCGTGCGTTCCAGCCTGCTTCCGGTTTCGCGGACCTGGTCGAGCATCCGCTCGTCGGCTTCGATATGCACCTCGAAAATGCGCGAAAGGTTCGCCGCGGCGGCATTTTCCGCGGCGCTGCGCGTATCGCCCTCGCCGACGGCTGCAAGGTAGGCCGATTCGGGATAGGTCGCCTTCGGGTTGGCCACCCACGGCGGGGTTTGTCCAGGAAGCCGGCAACCGGAAAGAAGGATGGCGCCCATGCAGGCGACGGCGGCCGCTGCGCACCGGGGGGCTGATGGAGGGTTGGGGGTCTTCATGCGTGCGATCCTCAGTTGAGCAGGGCGGATTCCAGCAGGTGCAGTTCCCCGGCGACCACCCTGACGCCGGTCCGCATGTCGCTGCGGAGCAGGTTGCCGCCTCGTCCATAGTAGTTGATGGCGATATCGTAGCTTCCCTCGTCGAGGTGGATTTCGGCGATGGAGGCCTTGGCCGGGAAGAAGCGGGAGACGCGCAGGTCGGCGTTTTCGGTCTGGTCGACCATGAGATCGGCGGCGAGGCGGGTGAAGAAGGCCATGCCTCCATCCATGTTTTCGGTCATCTGCTGCTTGGCCTGCTCCGACGCGAGCCCCTTGCTCACTGCCCGGGTGACGGTCTTGAGGTAGATGAGCGGTTTCCGGATCCCGAAGGTTTCGATCGCCGCGTTCTCGAGGCTCTCGAGCGGCTCCAGCAGCGCCTGCGGTCCGCCCGCGACGACGACCTCTATCCGCTCCACGGCGGACGGGTGCCTTTCCATGTAGGGCAGCTGGATCTTGAAATGGTAGCCAGCCGCAACGCCGGGCCAGGGGATGACGCTCAACCCGTCGAGATCCTGCTTGCCGAGGTAGTTTTCGGAGGTGCCGGCGAGCACCACCAGCTCCTCCTCGGTGTGGATGTAGAAGGTGCTGGCCTTCTTGTCCGGGGCCAGGCCGCTGAAGGCGACGATGTTGAGCCGCGCCTTCGTGGCAGGAAGCCGCTGCAGGGCGGGAGTCAGGTCGGGCTCGGGAAAGGTATAGATGTCGGGCTGGAGCTTCCAGGCCTTGCCGATGTAGTCGCGGTCGATGCGGGTATCGTCCCATTTGCCTTCGTTGCGGTAGAGCAGCAGGCCCAGATAGCGCCCGAAGGCCGACTGCTGGAAACAGCTCTTGCCTGGCACGAACTCGCGGCCGGCCTCCTCGGCCTCGCTGAGCTTGCGGGCGACCCGGGCGTTGCGGCTTTCGAGCTGGGCCAGCTTCTGGTCGATGCGCCGTACCTCGACGAAGGCCTCGTCGGTCTGCCCGAGCGCCAGGTAGTTGAGTGCCTTGAAGGCGTTGAGGTAGACGTCTTCGTAGTCCTCGCCCGCGTAGGCCAGCACGTTGTCGTTCAGGATCAGCGAGGAGGCGGAGCGCGAAAGGCTCCGCGTGAAGTTCTCCTCGATGCCCCGCTCCGCCTTCTCAAGCAGCTCGTTGCTGCGGGCGTAGTCGCCGTTCCAATGGTACAGCATTCCCATGTCGAGGTAGTAGACGACGCGATCCTTCTGGGTGTAGGCCTTCTCCCGTGCGGATTCGATGCGGGCGATCGCCGCGGGATAGTCGGCCCGCTCCAGCATGCGGTCCATGCCCGCGTAATGGGACTTGTCGGTCCGCAGGCTCGCGCATCCCGCCGCGCACAGCAGCGCGGCGGCCAGCAGGATGGGGGGACGGTTGCGCACGGGGCACACCGGATGCCTACCACTTCACGGAGCGGCGCTTGACGTACTTCTTGATCTTCTTGCTTCCGATCCAGGCCTTCTCGTTGGTCTCCAGATGCACCAGCTCGAGGTCGACCTGGTAGAACTTGACCTGCTCCTTGCCTTCCTGGTCGATGATGGTTTTGATGCCGCCCTGGAGCATGTAGTCGGCGCCGGTCTCCGCCGCCAGGCGCTTCTGCGTCTCCTCCCGCGCCCACGTCTGCTGCTCCTTGCGTTCCTGCCGCAGCTCGCCGCGTTCCGTCGGGTTGGCCACGAACTTGACGCGTCCGCTATTGATCAGTTCACGCTCAAGATCCTTCGTGAAGGTTTCTGTCTGGATGTGCTCGGAGCTGAGGTTGCGCACGGTGCCGACGATGACCACCGGTTTTTCTCCGTGTTTGGCCGTGTACTCCTCGACCCACGACCGGCTTGCTAGATCGCCGATCATCTCGGCGGAGACGAGCTGGGAATCCGTATCGTTCCACCGGCCGGACAGGTCGATGGTTTCATCTACGGCGACCCGTTCGACCTTGGTCTTGCAGCCGGTCAGGACCAGGGCGGAAACGAGGGCGAGGGCGGGCAGCAGTTGGCATCTCTTCATGGCGGTCTCCTATGGGTTGAAGCTCCACTGTCTTGGAAAGAGCATAGCGAGTACGGGGCACCCGGTCAACAGCAACCTATTTAAGCACCTCCGCAACGATCGCATCGAAGTCTCGGTCGCGCACGAGGTTGAGGATCTGGTCGGTGTGCAGCAGGTCCTTTGCCTTGAGGTTCTGCAGGCTGGTCTGGATGGTCTCGTTGGCACCGAAGCGGGAGAGCCGCTCACAGAGTTCCGACTTCTTCTCCTTGCCGGAGAAGATGCCCAGATCGCGCATCTCCCCGAGTGTCGCACGGTCGTTGAACAGCGTCTGGAGCGAGGGGTTCGCCTCGATGCGCGCCGCATCGCCGCTCAGCAGGTCCTCGGCGAACTGGCGGTCGCGGAGGAGTTGCTGGACCGAGTCGGCGCCCAGCACCCGCTTGAGGTGGACCATACCCTGTTCCGGATTGCTTGCAACCCTGGCCATGGCCGCGGCCTGCGATTCGCGACCCTTGCGGGCGATGGAGGCGTTGATGCATTCGTAGACGGTCCGGCGGGCCAGGCGGGCGAAATGGGATTTCGATGAACCGGGGAGGGCGTGGCCCGAGATCCCAACCAGAAAGAGGTCGCCCAGCCAGAAGAGGAGAATGAGCGAAAAAAGCCCCGCCGCCAGGTTGATGCCTCCGCCTGCGAGGCTGCTGTACCACGGATGGGCATAGTCTTCCTTCTCCTCCTTGGTGCGATGCTTTTCGCGGAGGTTGCTCATGGTGATATGGAAGGCGAAGGTGACCAGGATGAAGGCGAGTCCCGCCATCATGGGGATGGTGACGATGCGCGGCCGGTTAGCCCAGCCGCCGAGCCAATAGCCCAGGTAGCGCCCCGCGAAGTAGGCGGAGCCATAGGCTAGCACCACGCGTACCACGCCGAGCAACGACAGCAGGAAGCCCTTGCGCCAGCCTGCCAGCAGGAAGAAGAGCAGTACGATGCCGGCCATGATGTCGATCGCGTAGTTCATGCAAACCCCTCTGGATGGATGCGGAAAAAGATAGTTTGTTATGCAGGCCGCCGAAAGCCTAAAGTATGGAGCTTTGGAGAGGAACAACCATGGAATTCCTGTATGCCGCCGAATTGAAGCAGCGCTTCGCCTGCTACGGCCATTTCTACGAGCTACTGCTGCCGGGCGGTGCGTGCGAACGCTGCCGCAGCGTGCTTGAGATCGTCGATGCCTCCATTCAGCAGGACGATCCCCCGGCCATTGCGGAGCGGGAGCCCGATGCGGTGGTGGTCATGATGAATCCCGGTTCCTCCCGCCCCCTGATCTCCGGCCACGTAGACGAGCGGATCGCCTATCCCCGGCCCGGCATTCCCTTGCGGAAGGGGTTGGTGCCCACCCAGCCCGACAATACCCAGTATCAGGTCATGCGCGTGGCGGTGACCATGGGCTGGAGCCATGTCCGCGTCCTGAACCTCTCCGACCTGCGTGATCCAAAGTCGGCCAGCTTCATCCAGAAGACCGAATCCATCACGGCCAATGGAGGCGGGGCGGTGCACAGCATCTTTGCACCCGAGCGTACCGAAGAGTGCTTTGCCTCGCTTATGCGCCGGCGGGTGACCCCGGTGTTGCTGGGGTGGGGACAGGATCCCGGGCTCCTCCCCTTGGCACGGCTATGCATGGAACGGCTCGGCGCCGAACCGACCTGCACCGTGGCCGCCGGAAACCATCCCTGGCTCAACGCCCATCCAAGCCCCATGCTGCAGGCCCGCAAGCTGCAGTGGCTTGGATCGATCATCCGGGAGCTGCAGCCATGAAGCGGATCCGACTCGCCGAACTGCCCGAGGAAGGGGTTTCGCACAATCCCCGGATCATGAAACGGACCCTGCTGCGCAAGGGCGAGCTGGGCCCGATCGTCCATTACGCCCGCGCCGTCTTCCCGCCCGGCGAAACGGCGGGGGCCCACTTCCACAACGAAATGGCCGAAGTGTTCACTGCGGAATCGGGTCGGGGCGAAATCCGGATCGACGACGTCGCCTACGTCTTCAGGGCCGGCACCACCTTTGTGGTCGAACCCGGGGAAGTGCACGAAATCGCCAATACCGGCGATGCCGATCTCGTGGTCCTCTATTTCGGCGTCCGGCTCTAATGCACAGCCGATCGCCGGGCAGCCCAAGGTTTATAGGCTTGACGGGCCGGTCAATGTTCGGTTTTTTTTGGTTGACGCACCACCTCAGATGTCTGATTGGGGTTTTTTGTTTTCTTGATGGCTGTCGCTGGTTCAAGGCACTGCTTCTTTAGTGCATCTCTATCGTTTTCTTGCGACTTTGCTAATAAACCTAGCTTTTCTCCAAGTCGAATTAGCATCGCTACGCAACCGCCTTCTGGAGAGTCGTTGTCTGTGTAGCCATAGTGTCTATCACAGTAAAATGCGTAAGTTGCTCCAGTTCTGTAACGAATATTTTTCCTATCTGAATACTTCGTGGACATCAGTACACCAGTCCAAGCGTTCTCCAGTGCGGTGGCAAAATCAATGTCTATAGGAACCTCGCAACGCTCTGGATCGTTTGACAAGTCAACGGAATAATGATCATTCGGATCATAACGATAGGGGTGCTGGGGCTTAATCTTTTTCTTGAATGCGAGATATTTCAGAAATAGTTGCCGACTTTTGACTTCACGATCGTCCTGATCGTCATACTCAGTTTTCTCGTCGAGTATTACCGCAGATTGTCCTCCAACGCCTGGGAACACGATCTTCCAAAGGCGTGGTTCTGTACTATTCAGCAGGCCTGAAAACACCGCAGAGTCATAAGAAGTGCAGATGACAGGGCAAGGTTCTAAATGACCTTGATCTGCATATATGCGTAATAATGTGAAAGACAACAGTACTAAACCGACAGCTATAAGATGGATCAATTTTCTATTCATTCCTTTATCCCCAACGTTAAGCTGGCCAGAATTGCGGGGATGATGCCGAGCGGAGCGAGCCCTGTGGGATCAACATTTCTGGCCCAGCGACAGGTTGGCAGCCAATCGATTGCTTCACCGCTCGACGTCCGCCTGCCCTGTGCTTTATTTTTCCCCTGTTTCCCCGTTCGGGTTTTCTTCTGTTTCTACAAAGTCGTTCCTCTCGGGGAGACCAAGCCCGGTTCGTATCAACGCGTTATGCGAACCAAGACGGGCCTGTTCTAACCGCGATCGCATGCCCGTCTACACTCCGGCCTGCCCGGACAAATCGCCTTTCGATTCGCGCCGTCCAGGCGCTCCGCGTGGAATGGCATCGATTTTACATTCCCTGTCGACTTTCAAAATCTTTCTTTTAGCCAACAGTTGATTAGGCAGAAACGGATTCTGCCTATTAATTTGCTTAACACCATTCTCCGAGCGGGATAGGCAGAATAGGAAGATAAAGAATACAATAAATACGTTGGAGAAAGAAAAGGCATTTTGTGTGAAGTATGCCGAATGCCTCAACAAATACGGGGTTTCCGGCCACAATGCGGAATGGCATGTGCGGCGCGCGCAGGAGTTTGTCTGCGGGTTGGACGGGCGCCGTAACTTCTGCCTATCTCGATTCCTACCTCGACGTAATAGGCAGAAACCAAAGGATGGAAGCGTGGCAGGTGCGGCAGGTGGTCCATGCCCTGCGGATCCTGCTCCTGGAGATGACCCGGCTGGAATTCAAGGTTTATCACCTTGCAGCGGAGCGGCGGGCCTGCGACGCGATGCACTAAGCAGAAGCAGGGTGCATCTCTGGTGCAGATGCGTGGTGAAAATCGATGATGGTGCCGCTGCTGCTATTGAAGCGATTCCAGGAAGCGCCCGATGCTGGAGCAGTAGTCCGGACCCGCGACATAGGCATAGTCGTTGTGTCTGCCCCCCTCGATCCAGAGGTGCTGCTTGGGATCGGGTGCTGCGGCATAGAGGGCTTCCGCATGCCAGAAGGGTAGGATCTCGTCCTGCCGCCCGTGCATGAGCAGTACCGGGCAGTCGACCTTCCGCAGGGAGCGTACGCTGTTGAACTTGTCCCAGGGGAGCAGGGGCCAGCGGGTCTTGACACGGAAGGTCGATGCGAAGGAGCTTTCAACTATGAGTCCGCCGACTTCCCGGTTGGCCGCCAGCCAGATCGCCACGCCGCCGCCCAAGGAGCGCCCGTGGGAGACGATGGTGCGGGGGGCGACCCCTTTCTCCTCGACGAGCCAGCGGTAGGCGGCGAGGACGTCCTGCTTGGCATGGGCGGTCGAGGGGCGCCCGTCGCTGGTGCCGTAGCCGCGGTAGTCGTACATCAGGACGGAACAGCCCAATTCCACGAATTGTTCCATGAAGGGCATGACCGTTCCCATGTCCTCGGCATTGCCGTGGCTGAAGAGCAGGGTGTAGCGGGGTTCCGGGTGCACGAGGTAGACGGCATTGATGTATTGACCCTGCCCGACAGGTATTCTGGTTTCGCAAGGCAAATGGATGTAGCCGGGGGATTGGGGAACGAAGATGAGGCGATCCGAGACCAGCAGGGCATAGAGGTTGATGAGCAGGTAGATGACGCCGCCCAAGGTCGCGAGACGAAGCAATGCATCGCATGTCATGCTAGAACCATAACCGGGCCGGTCCCGTCGGTTCAATGCAAAGTTTGCCTTCCGGGGAGGATTGCGGGGGAGGAAGGATCGGTGTAGCATGCCCTGCGTCAACGGAGACGGGGGCTATGGAAACCAAGGTCTTGCACTCTGAACTGGCGGGTACGTGGTATACCGACAACCCGAAACACCTCGCGCATGAAATCGATCTGTTCCTCGAGGCCGCAGCGCCACGGCCGGTCGACGACGTGATCGGGCTCCTGCTGCCCCATGCCGGCTACCGCTACTCCGGGATGGTCGCGGCGCAGGGCGTCAAGCTCGTCGCGGGAGACCGCTTCCGGCGCGTCGTCGTGCTGGGGCCAAGCCATCGCGTCGCCATGTTGGACATGGTGAGCATACCCGATGCCACGCACGTCGAAACCCCGCTCGGCCGCATCGAGCTTGATCGCGATGCGGTGCGGCATCTGTGGAAGAACGACAGCGTGCAGACGCATCCACGGGCCCATGCGGGCGAGCACAGCGTGCAGATCCAACTGCCGTTCCTGCAGCGCGCCCTCGGAGATTTCAAGCTGGTTCCCATCGTATGCGGCGAGCTGGGCGAATCCGGCGCCCGGCGGGTCGCCGAAGCCTTGCTCGAGGTGGTCGACGATCAAACGCTGGTGGTTGCCAGTTCCGATTTCACGCATTATGGCCGGGCATTCGGCTATGTGCCCTTCACCGACGATGTGGCCTCCAGGCTAGAACGGCTCGACATGGAAGCCTTCGAGCTGGTACGGGAGCGCAACCTGGCGGGATTCCTTCGCTATATCCAGCGAACGGGTGCCACGATCTGCGGACGGAGCCCCATCGCCGTCCTGCTGGCGCTGTTGCCGTCCGAGGCGCGAATACACCTGCTGAAATACGACACGTCGGGCAACCTGACCGGCGATTGGTCCCATTGCGTCAGCTATGTTTCGGCCGCGGTATCCGGTCGATGGGGAGGGCCCGCCCATCCTGCCGGAGCGGGTTCGGCCCTTTCCGAGGCGGACAAGACCGCCCTGCTGCGCCTTGCCCGCCACCGCATTGCGACCCGGGTCAAGGCCGCCGACGCCAAGTTCGAATGGACCCCATCGCCCGCCGCCAGCCAGGTGATGGGTACGTTTGTTACGCTGCACAAGCACGGTCAACTTAGGGGATGCATCGGGGAAATCGTTCCTCGGCGTCCGCTGCATGAAGCCGTTGCCGAGCAGGCGGTCAATGCCGCCCTCCATGATCCCCGCTTCCCGCGCCTGCGTCCCGAAGAGCTCGATGACGTGGTCATCGAGATTTCCGCATTGACGGCACCCCGAAGGGTAGCTTCGCCGGCCGAAATCGAAACCGGGCGGCACGGCATCGTGCTGCACAAGGCCGGCCGGTCTGCCGTTTTCCTTCCGCAGGTCGCCGTGGAGCAGGGCTGGAGTCTCGAGACAACGTTGTCGCAGCTGGCCCGGAAAGCCGGGCTCGGTCCGGGGGCATGGGAATCAGGTTGCGAGTTCGAGGTGTTTGAGGCTATAGTCTTTGGCGAAAAATAACCAAGGCGCAAGCCGGAGAAGCTCCATGTACCGAATTCCAGCCGCAACCCTGCTTGTCTTCTCGGCCTGCATGGCCCACGCGCAGATGCCGCACGAGCTCCTGCTGCTGGTGAACCGCTCGTCGCAGGATTCCATGCGCGTGGCGAACCATTTTGCGGCGGCCCGCCAGATCCCCTTCAAGAACGTGGTGCGGCTCGAGCTCCCCGAATCGGCCTACGACGGAACGGCAACGGTCACGCCCGAAGAGTTCACGCGCCTGGTCTGGGAGCCAGCCAACGCGATCGCCCGGGAACGCGGCATCGATGGTCAGATTCTCGCATGGATCTATTCCACCGACTTCCCGATCCGCATCCGGACCGACGCCAACGACCGCAGGCAGATGTCCATCTGCGGGCTGACCTTCCTGCGCAACCAGGTGCCGGGCCTCGAGCTGGTGGAGGAGGGGAAATACCTTTCCAGATTGTTTGCCGGCCCCAACCAGCGCCTGCAGCTGACCCTGGGATCCCTGTCGCTCGGCATGCAGAAACAGGGGCTGGGCATGGATGCGCAGGTGCCAAGGGATGCGGAATGGCTTCGCTTCGGACTGGGGGAACGGATGCCGCTGCCCAGCATGATGCTCGGCTACACGGGCGAAAACGGAACCGATGTCCAGACCGTGCTCGATACGATTGCGCGGGGAGTTCGTTCCGACCACCGGGGCGCACGCAAGGGCATCTACTTCGTCGTCAGCGACGATGTCCGCTCAACGTGCCGGGAATGGCAGTACTATCCCTGCGTGAACGAGCTGTCCCAGCGCGGCATCACCGCCGTCGCGACCACCAACTTCCCTGTGGGCGCAAACAGCGTCATGGGCCTGCTGATGGGGGCGGATTCGGTCGACCCGGCCACCATCGCCTCCTTTGCGCCGGGGGCCATGGCGGAACATCTCACGAGCTGGGGCGCCGAGTTCCAGAAGCCGCAAACGAAGGTGACCGAATGGTTGAAGGCGGGGGCAACGGCAACGGCGGGAACGGTGGTGGAACCCTATTCGAACCCGGACAAGTTCCCGTCCGCGCGGTTCTTCGCCCATTATGCTTCCGGCTGCACGATGCTGGAGAGCTTCTACCAATCGATCGCCTGCCCGCTCCAGACGCTGCCGCTGGGGGAGCCGCTCGCCAAGCCGTATGCGCTGCCGATCTCGGCGAACATTCTCGGGGCCGATGCCATGAAGGGGGATTTTACCTACATGGCGAAGGCGGAATGCAGGATACCGAACGTAAACTTCCTCTACTCCTTCCTGCTTGATGGAAAGGAGATACAGTCGGCCTCGAGCGGGAACTCGATCTATCTGCGGCATGCCGACCTGTCGGCCGGCTACCACGAACTGCGCGTCGTCGCGCGCGTGGTCCATTCGGTGCAATTCAATATCACGGTGGAAAAAGGGATCATGGTCGAGCGCATGGGCAGGTCTGCCACCCTGCTGCCCGAAGTGGTGCGCCTGGGGGCGCACGAGCATGCGCTCCGGGTGCGGATCGGCGGGCAGGAGATGCCCCGTCGAATCAAACTGGTCTGCGGGGAAGTGGTCCTGGACGACAAGCCCTTCGTCTCCGATGCGGAACTCGTGCTCGACGAGATGATGGTCGGAGAGGGGCCGAACCTGATCCGCGCCGTGGCGGTCTACGAGGACGGCATGGAGGTCTCCAGCGCACCGGTGCCGATCGAAATCAGTTTTCCCGAACCGCATTGAATACCCTCCGTTCGGACTTTCCATCAAGCAGGTTCACCGCTACCTTTCGCCGCAACTTTGGCAAACGGAAACGAAGATGCGCATTGTCCAGACCCATAGCCCGGATGAGACGTGGGCGCTGGCCGAGGAACTGGCCGGCGAATGCGGACCGGGTACCGTCATCGCGCTGCATGGCAAGCTCGGGGCGGGCAAGACCTGCTTCATCCAGGGATTTGCCGCCGCACTGGGCATCACCGAGCCGATCACGAGCCCGACCTATACGCTGATCGGCGAATACCAGGGCCGACTGCCCCTGCACCACATCGATCTCTACCGCCTTGCCGGCCCGTCCGAGGCCCTCGGACTCGGGCTTGAGGAATATTTCGACGTAAACGGCATAACCGCCATAGAATGGGCCGAGCGGGCCGACGGCCTTCTACCGCCCGGCCTGCTGCACGTCTGCATCGATGCCGACGAGCAGACGGGAATACGGACCTTTCGCATCTACCGGGAGAACGCCAAGTGAGGGTTTTCGCCATCGAACTGAGTTCCCGCAGGGGAAGCATTGCGCTGGTCGACGACGGGCGGGTCGTGTCCGAAGCGGTCTGGGAGGAGAACTTCAAAAACCGCCAGCAGTTGTTCGATGCGTTGCGGGCGATGGAGATCGACTGGGAGACGGTCGACCTCTTTGCGGTCGGCCGGGGTCCGGGGGCCTTTTCAGGCATGCGGATCGCCTTTTCGGTGGCCAATGCCCTGGCGGCACCCGGCGGCAGGCCGGTACATGCCTTGAATAGCGGTTCCGTACTGGCCGCCGATATCCCGGCAGAGACGGTTGCCGTGGTGGGTGACGCGCGGCGTGGCCAGCTGTGGGCAGGACTCTTTACCGCGGGTGCGATGGCTAGGGAATTCCGGTTGCTCGATCCCGATGAACTGCCCTCGTTCATCCCTTCCGGGGCATGTGTAGCCAGTCCGGAAGAGGAGCGCCTGAAGGAGGTTCTATCCGGATTCGATACGCTCGGAAAGCCGGTCTACCCGGCTGCGGCCACCTTGGGCCGCATGGTGGTCGATCGGGTGGCGAGGGGGGAGGCTTCGGAGTCTTGCGAGCCGCTCTACATGCACCCGCCGGTATTCATCGCCCCGCGTTTCCCGGCCTAGGGAATGCGGTCTTCAGACCGTGGCCGAGAGCGCATCGAGGTGCTTCCGGATTCGCGTTTCATGGGCCTTGTCATCGCGATTCAACTGCTGGAATACCGATACCAGGGGGCTTTGCGGATGCTGCTCCATGAAGCGGGAATAGTGCGATTCCCCGGCCGACTGTTCGATATCGATCGCGATGCGGCATGCATCGGCACGTCCGGGTGGATTGGCCCTGCACTTGTCGATCCAACAGGATATCTGGTTGTTGGCCTGCTTCAGCTCTTCGAGGGAGTCGGGGAGGATCCCTTCCGGCAAGCGGCCGCGCTTGGTGAAGGAGTCGCGGGCGGCGCGCAAGAGGTTTGCATGGCTCTTTTCCTCGAGGTGGAGCTGCCACCAAAAGTCGGCATCATCGGGCAGGAGCGAGGAAAAAAGGGCGTAGAGGGCCGCCACATTCTGTTCGATCCGGATGCCCTCCTCGAAGGTTTCTTCTGCCAGCTTCTGGTGCATGGGGTGGAACGATACCAGTTCCCTTTGCGCTGTCCATTGGTCTTTTAAACAATCATTTTACCCATAAAGTGATGGTGTAACAGGGGATTGCTGCGCTTGCGTATTTTGGGAAAGCCGGTAGAATGCAACGAAAGGAAGGTAGCATGTTGATCGCGGTCCATAGCGACGAAAACCTCTGTTCCGACCTGCCGACGCAACCGTGCGCCGATCTGGGAACCGTTCTGGTTGCCGGTGCGACCGGGTACATCGGCGGCCGACTGGTTCCCGAGCTGCTGGCCCGGGGCTACCGGGTACGGGTGATGGTGCGGGCGGAGTCGCCGGAACTCGCCGAACGGTGGCCCGATGCGGAAGTGGTGGAGGCCGACGCGCTGGACGAGGCCGCGGTCGACGAGGTGCTGGAAGGGGTCGACACCGCCTACTACCTGATCCATTCCATGCTGATCGGGCTGCATCGCTTCGAGGATGCCGATACGGCGGCGGCGCGCAACTTCAGGCTGGCGGCCGAACGTCGCAACGTCCGGCGGATCATCTACCTCGGGGGGCTGGGCGATGCCAGGACCACGCTTTCGACCCATCTCGCCAGCCGCGCCAAGGTGGCCGAAGAATTCCAGCGGGGACCCGTGCCGACCACCATCCTGCGGGCGGCCATCATCATTGGATCGGGCAGCGCCTCCTACGAGATGATCAACCATCTCGTGCGCAAGATCCCCCTGTTCATGGTGCCGAGCTGGGCCAAGACCCGCTGCCAGCCCATCGGCCTGCGCGACGTGCTCAAGGCGCTGGTCGGCGTGCTGGAGCTCCCCGAAACCGCGGGCCGCTCCTTCGATATCGGCGGGCCGGACGTCCTGACCTATGAAGAGATGCTCAAAACCCATGCGCAGATCCTGGGCAAGAAGCGTCTGTTCATCCCGTCGCCGATCTCCAGCATCCGCTTCTACTCCTACGTCACCAGCCTGCTGACACCTGTTCCGGCCGCCATCACCTGGTGCCTCATGGAGAGCGTGACGCACGATGTGGTCTGCCAGGAGAACGATATCCTGGAACTGCTTCCCTACCGCCGCATCACCTGCCGCGAGGCCTTTGTGCTGGCCCTTTCGCGCGAAGAGCAGGATGCCGTCCATACCCGCTGGTCCGACAGCTATCCGCCGGATTACGAACTCGCGATCAAGCTGCGGGAGCTCAAGGGTGCGCCGACCTATACCAGTTCCTACTCGCTGGTGACCGACAAGCCGGCGCACGCGCTCTTCGATTCGATCACCCACATCGGCGGACGCAACGGTTGGTTCCACAGCACCTTCCTTTGGCGCATACGCGGGGCGCTCGACCGCCTGCTGCGCGGGGTGGGTACGACGCGCGGACGCCGGAGCGCCTCGACGCTGCGGGTCAACGACGTGGTCGACTTCTGGCGCGTCGAGGAGATCAAGTACCATCGGCAGCTGCTGCTGCGGGCCGAGATGAAGGTGCCTGGCTACGCCTGGCTCGAATTCCGGGTCGATCCCATATCGGGCGACAAGAACCGGTTGTCGGTGAACGCCTACTATAAGACCAAGGGGTTCTGGGGGCGGACCTACTGGTTCATCTTCCTGCCGTTCCACCACTTCATCTTCGGCGACCTGATCCGCCAGATCGAACGGCGCAGCACCTAGGGCAGAGAGGACGCATCAGCGGATTTCCGCCACCAGCCTGCGCGCGATCTTCAGGTATTGCTCCTGCCGCTTGTCCAAGGGTAGCGACCGGTCGATCCGCGCCGTCAGTGTGCCTTGCCAGACGGTTTTTCCGCTGTGCGTGTCGACGAGCGAAAGGATCAGCTTCCCGGTTTCGATGGTATAGGCGTTCAGGTCCGGCTGCCGCTCCTGGTAGTTCCACCCCTTGCTTCCGGATCCAAAGACGAGGCCGCCTGAAAATTCCCGCTCGTCGGCACTGTTGCTGGAGTATTCGAGGTGTTCGCGGATCTTGATGTAGTAGCTCGCCTCCAGTCTGGCGTCGTCCTCCGCCATCCGCCAGCCCTTGTTCGCGAGCGCCCGCGCGAGGGCGGCCTGGATCTCGTCGTCGACCAGGGTGTCGTCCGCACCGAGGATTTCGCTGCTTGCAGGGACCCATCGGTAGGTGCAGGTCGTCGGGAAGTCGAAGCTGGCAGTGCGTTCGCAGGCGACTTTCATGCGCGTGCAGGCGGAGGCGAGGACGAGGGCTGCGGCAAGCAGCAGCGGGGTTCCGAATTTCATGATGGCTCCTGGTTGGAAACGAATATAGGTTCTGCTTACATCGGTGTCCATGGGGAAAACGGAACTGATCATTGTCGGGGGAGGGGCGGCCGGGCTGATGGCCGCTTGCGCGGCGGGCGAGCTTGGATTGCACGCCGTCGTAGTGGAGCGGAAGCACAAGCCGGGGCGAAAGCTGCTTATGTGCGGCAATGGCCGTTGCAACCTAACCACCAACATTGCCGCGGCGCGCATGGTCGAGATGTTCGGCGATCCGGTCGGCCCCTTCCTATCGACCGCCATCCATGCCTTCGATCCTTCGGCGTTGCAGCGGTGGTTCGCCGCACGGGGACTGCCGACCGCGGTGCGCGCAGGCAACAAGGTCTATCCCCGCAGCGACTGTGCGGGCGACGTGCTCAATTTCTTTACCGACCGGCTGCGCGACCTCGAGGTACCGGTTGCCTGCCCGGCCCCCGTGGAAGCGCTGGAGCGATGGGGCCATGGTTATCGCGTGACCACGCGCAACTTCGAGCTGGAGGCCCCGCATGTCCTCGTCGCCACGGGCGGCGTCAGCTATCCGAAGACCGGAAGCGTGGGCGATGGACAGGAATGGGCCCGGAAGCTGGGCCATACGGTTTCCGCCTTCCGGCCGGGACTGGTGGGGTTCGAGGTGGCTCCGGCGGCGATCCGCGGTCGGGTGGGGGAGGCGCATGAACGCGTTGCGGTGGATGTGCTGTGCGAGGGACGCAAGATCGCCGAGACCCGCGGTGTTTTTGAAATCGAAAAATGGGGCATCGGCGGGACGGCCATCACGGATGCCAGCCGGATTCTCGCAAGAAACAAGCCCGGCAGTTGCGCGCTCGTCGTGCATCGCCCCGACGGCCAGGCGGAGATCTTCGAGCCCCTGCGGTCGCGCCCCCTGAAAGAGGCGATGGTGACCATAGGCGGCATCGCGCTGGACGAAATCGATCCGGCCACGATGGAATCCCGCTTGTGTCGCGGACTTTATCTTGCCGGCGAGGTGCTGGACATCGACGGACCGACCGGCGGCTACAACCTGCAGGCGGCATTCTCAACGGCCCGGCTGGCCGTAGCCGCCATTGGAAGGCGCTGTGGACGAAAAGGCCATGCCGAAGACGGCAAGCCGGCGGCATCGCGGCGCCGCCCGGGAAAAGGATCCGGTTAGGGGTTGCCATCCCGCATCCGCCCGGTATGGTGCGTCGGTATCGACACCAACACCGGAAGGACAAGCAACATGATCGATGATGGAAAAACGGTAGCGATCCACTACACCGGCACACTGGACGACGGCACCCAGTTCGACTCGTCGGCGGGACGGGCACCGCTCGAATTCGAGATGGGGGCGGGCATGGTCATTCCCGGCTTCGAGAGCGGGGTGCGGGGCATGGCCGTCGGGGAGAAGAAGAGTATCCATATCCCGGCCGTGGAAGCCTACGGGGAGCGGCGGGAGGAAATGGTCATGGAATTCGAACGCTCGCAGCTGCCCGAAGGGTTGGAGCCGGAAGTGGGCATGGGTCTTCAGATGCAGGGGCCCCAGGGGCAGGCCATCCCGGTCCAGGTAACCTCGGTGACGGACGGAAGCATTACCATCGATGCCAACCATCCCCTGGCTGGACAGAACCTCAACTTCGAACTGGAGCTGGTTTCGGTCACCTGACCGAAATCCCTGGATGGATCCGACGCCCAGCGTTCCTCTTTGCGCACCCGCCCCGAGCGACCTGCTCCCGATGCTTGTCGTGCTGGGGCTCTTCCTGATCGCCGGATGGTTCTACCGGCGCTGGCGCCGGAAGCGCCGGGGGCGGGGCGGTACCCCATGAAAAAAGCGGCCATCCGGCCGCTTTATCGCTAGAACTTGTAGAGCACGCTCGTCAGCAACGCCTTGTCGTAGTAGCTCTTGTCGTAGTAGTCCACGTCGGTATCGCGATCCAGCCGGTATTCGACGCGCAGGAAGACATCGCGCACAAGCTTGTTCTCCAGCCCGGCCGTGAACAGCATGTGGTACTTCTCCAGGTTGCCCAGATGGCTGTACTTCTGGAACAGGGTCAGGGAGTTGACCATCTGCCAGCGCAGGGCCTCTTCGAGAATGAACTTTGCATTGGCGTCGGAGTAGGCCTGGTCGACGCGTTCGTACTTGTGGTAGCCGCCGCCGACGGAGGTTGAAAGTTCAAGATTGGGCGGCTGGTTGAACCAATTGACGCCCACTTCGGCCGTCTGCAGGTATTCATGCTCTATGCCGCGCCGGAAGTCCTGCTGGTAGAGGGTTTTGCAGGCCGTATAGTACTGCTTGGAGAGGTCGTACTGGTAGTTTTGGGTCACGTTGAAATAGTCGTCGTCCTTGCGCAGGTCGGTGCGGCTGTAGCGGTAGGTCCAGTCCCAGCGCAGCGTGTTCTGCTCGCCCTCCCACTTGAGGTTTCCATATACCCGGTAGGTCTCGAACTGCTGGTCGGTCTCCTTGAGGTTGTCCCCTTGGCGCCGCAGCGTGTTGGATTCGCGCATGGCGATTGCCAGGCCGGTCTGTCCGGACCATCGGCTCTTCTCCTCCTTGGCCGGAACCTCGTCGGCCTTCGGTTTCGCCTGCACTTCGACGGTCGGCAGCGGTTCCGGGGGCGGGGTATCGGCGAGGGCGGAAGAGGGGACCGTGATTTCACCTACCTCGGGAGCGTGGATTCGTATTTCGGCAATGTCGCGCGTGCTGAGGCTGACGGTTCCGAACGCCGCCGACCGGAAATAGACCCGTTCGGAATCCTGCTTGATGATGGTTCCGGTCAACACGTCGCCATTGGCGAGCAGGACCGTATCCTGCGCACTGGTCCATGCGGCGGTGAGCACCAGGATGGCTAGGCTTAAAAATGTGTGTCTCATTGACTGTTTCATTGTTGGATTACGGGGAAACTAGCTGTTTGGAATGGGGGCGTCAACCCCGTCAAAAGTGCTAATTCGCTCCGTCGAGAAAACGGAACGCCGGCCCATTCCAAGACAGAAAAGGCGGATTATTTCGCCGGCGGGGCGTGGATGCAGGTTCCATGCAGTGCATGGGCCGCTTCCATCCAGACCTCGGCGAAGGTGGGGTGGGCGTGCACCGTGTTGCCCAACTCCTCGGCCGTGAGCTCTTCCCGCACGGCCACGACCATCTCGCTGATCAGGTCGGTGGCATGGGGGCCTGCGCACTGCGCCCCGATGATGCGGTCGGTCGCCTTGTCGGCGATGATTTTGACAAAGCCCTCTGTTTCGTTGGAGGCCAGCGCCTTGCCCATTCCCCTGAAGTGGAACTTGCCGACATGGATCTCCATGCCCAGCTTCTTGGCCTCCATTTCGGTAAGGCCGACCAGCGCCACTTCGGGCGAGGTGAAGATAACGCCCGGAATGACGACCTCCTCGATCTTCTCTTCGCCCGACACGGCATGTTCGACGGCATAGATGGCCTGGGAGGTGGCGGCATGGGCGAGCTGCATCCGGCCGGAAACGTCGCCGATGCAGTAGATGTGCGGCACATTCGTCCGGCTGAGTTCGTCGACGGAAATATAGCCGCGTTCGCTGGTGGCAATGCCGGCCGCCTCCACGTTGAGCCCATCTGTTACCGGACTGCGGCCAATGGCGACCAGCAGCATGTCGGCTTCCAGGCGGGTTGCCCCCGCCGTTGCGGTAACACCCTTTCCAGTGGCCTCGATGTTGGCCATGGCGTCGCCGGTCAGGATGGTCATGCCAAGGGCATCCTTCATGTGTTTCTTGACGACCTGGCGGATGTCCTTGTCGAGGAGCATCAGCACGTCGGCGAGCAGTTCCACGATGGTGACCTTCACGCCCAGGCCCGCAGCCATGCAGGCCAGTTCGCATCCGATGTAGCCGCCGCCGAGAACCAACAGCGTTTCAGGCAGCTGTTCCAGCTCGAGGAAGGCCCGGCTCTCCACGATGCGCTCATGCTTCGGCACGAAGCCTGGAACCGTCGAGGTCGATCCTGTTGCGATAATGATGTTTTTTCCCGTGATGGCCTTCGTGGATCCATCAGGTGATTTGATGGCGATGGTATGCGCGTCGCGGAAGGATCCGCTGCCTTCGAAAACGGTCACGCCGTGCGCCTTAAGGAGGGAGCCAACCCCGGTCCGCAGGGTCTGCACCACGCCATCCTTGCGTTTCTTCATGGCGGGATAGTCGATTTCAGGCGTGCCGACCTTGATGCCGAACGCATCGGCATGGAGTATCTGCTGGTAGGCTTCGGCTCCGGCAATGAGGGTTTTCGTGGGAATGCATCCGCAGTTCAGGCAGGTTCCGCCCAGCCACTCGCGCTCGATAATGGCGGTTTTGGCCCCGAGTTGGGCCGCCTTGATGGCCGCGGGGTATCCGCCCGGTCCGGCTCCGATCACAATGACGTCGAAATCCATGGTCAGTCTCTCCTTGGGTAATGGGCGGAGTATTGAAATCCTTCGGGTCCGAGTCAATCGAAAGGTTCCCCGCATCGGGGCCGGAATTTTTGATGGTTATGGCATTGGTCGTGCTCAACTATTCGAGGCGGAGTGCGCCAATCGATCCAAGGAGGACGCTTATGAAACGCAGACGCGGGTTCACGCTGATTGAAATCCTGGTCACCATGTCGATCATCACGCTGGTGGCGAGCATGGCCACGTATGCCGTGCTGGCCGCAAGCCGCAAGGCGCGGATCAAGCAGGCCACCACGGAGCTGCAGATCCTTTCCGCTGCCGCGCTCCAGCTGGCCTGGGATACCGGCCGGTGGCCCAACCAGGCCGTCCGGACCACCCCTGGCAGCACCGAGATCTGGGATATCGCCCCGGCCTCCGTCGGCCTGATGGCGCCGCACGCCGCGTTCATCAACTGGAAGGGGCCCTATTACGAGGGTTCGTTGCGCGATCCTTGGGGCAATCCCTATTTCTTCGATCCCGACTACATGGTCAAGGGCGTCAACCGCGTCGTCGTAGGCTCCTTCGGTCCCAACGGCGTCGGCCGCAACCTGTACGACAGCGACGACATCTACGTGCTGCTCGACGACTGATCGCTCCCTTTCCTGGTTTGTGATGGAGTATCGAACTTTTCAACGACCCCTCGGATCCTGGATTAAAAAGATATTGAAACAGTGGAAAAACATGTATAGATAGCGCCTATTATCTGGCGGTCCGGTTCCCGCGTGGCCTGGACCCCCGTTCCGAGGCGGCTCGGGCAATGCGGCTG
>QKAU01000042.1 GCA_003246265.1 Kiritimatiellales bacterium
CCAATGGAATCAAAGAAACCATGCGACCAATTGAGCGAAACCTGCGCTAGTCTTCCAGATGGAGGATGCCGCGCTTGAAGGCGTGGACAACCGCCTGGGTCCGGTCCGCAGCCCCCAGCTTTTCGCGCAGGTTCACCACATGGAGCTTTACAGTGGGCAGGGAGATGTCCAGCCGGTCCATGATCTCCTTGTTGCTGCATCCGGCGGCAAGCAGCTGGAGCACCTCCAGCTCGCGGGGGGTCAGTTCGGGCTGTTCCTTGCGCCATTCGAGCTTCTGGGCGAGGTTGGCTGGAAAATAGGTGCCGCCGGCGGCCACCTCCTGGATCGCTTCGACGACCTCCTCCACCTCGCCGGCCTTCTTGGTGAGGTAGCCCTTCACCCCGGCTTTCACTGCCCGCCAGATATCCTCCTCGGCATCGAAGACGGAGATCAGGATGATGCCGGTTTCCGGAAACTCCTCGATGATGCGCCGGGCGCACTCCACCCCGTCCATGCCGGGCATCTGGTAATCCATCGTAACGATATCCGGCCTCAGCCTGCGCACCAGCTCGATCGCCTCGGCCCCGTTGGCCGCCATGCCGACCGGCTCGAGGCCCGGCTCGATGTTCATCGTCTCGGTCAGGCCCATCCGCAGCAGCGCGTTGTCGTCCACGACCAGGACCGTGATGTTATCCTTCATGATGGCACCGCTTTCCATTTCCCAAGATTTCCGATGGATACCTTTACGACCGTTCCCTGCCCCACCCTGCTCTCGATGCCCACCGACGCTTCGAGATGGCTCGCCCGCTCCCGCATGCCCATCAGGCCGAAATGCCCCGGTCCGGAGACCGCCGCCGCGTCGAATCCAACCCCGTCGTCGCGCACCTCCAGATCAACCCGGTCTTCGCCATAGGCGATCCCGACCCGCAGGTTTGCCGGCGCCGCATGGCGGGCGGCATTGGTCGCGGCCTCCTTCGCAATCAGGAGCAGGTTGCGCTCGGCCACCTGCTTCAGCCGGACCGGCGTTCCTTCGACCGCCAGTTCGAAGCGGGCCCCGCACTCGCGGGCCAGGGGTTCGACGGTAGCCTCCAGGGCGGCGGGTAGATCCATCCGCTCAAGCAGTCCGCCGCGCAGGTCCATGATGGACGTGCGCGCTTCTTCGCTGCAGTGGGCCAGCATGCCCTGGACCACCTGGAGCGCCTTGCGGTTGCGGTCCGCATCGGAAACGACCTCGTCGAGCGCCTCGCCGAAGAAGGTGCACAGCGCCGGATCCTCGCCGGCCATGCCCCGGGCCTTGCCGATGGCCTGCTTGCGCTTCTCCAGGTTCAGGTCCAGCAGGCGCAGCGCACCGCGCAGCTGGATGGCCATGCCGGCCAGCCCCTGCTCTAGGTTGTCGTGGAGTTCGCGGGCGATCCGCTGCCGCTCGTTGAGAACCGATTCGCGCTGGATCTGCTTGCCGATGATGGCGGTCTGGCGTTCCACGGTACGGCGCAGCAGGGCCACCCAGACCAGGGCCAGCGCAATGACGCCGAATGCGAATCCCAGCAGGCCGGCGAGGCGTTTCGACGTCCACCAGGGAGCGGCGGCCAGGAGGACGATGTCGTCGGGATCGCGCAATTGGATCCAGAAACCGCCGATGGAGAGCTTCCACGGGGTCTGGTCGCTGCGCGTCAGGTTGCAGATCCCGGTCAGCCGCAGCCGGGCCCCCGGCTTCAAGGCTTCATCCAGCGGAACGCCGATCGGCAGCTTGGCCTCCATCAGGTCCGAGCCATGCCGGCAGAGCAGCGTATGCCCTTCGAGGGACGATGCGGGATCGGAGGGGATGGTGAAGGATTTTCCGATATCGACGAGCTCGACATCGATCCGGACCAGTTCCTGGTCGAGGCTGGTATCCTTTTGCCAGTTCCATTTGTCGCGCTGGACCCTGTCCACAACCAGCTCTACCGGAACGGGGGCCGCCCCGCCCTCCTGGGAAGAGACGCTTCGAGCCAGGAAGAGCGGAGTGACGGGATGCGGCCACACGAAGCCGTCGAGCTCGACGAGGTCGCCTTCCTGCACCATCGTGCCGGGGCGTATGGTCGCCTTCATGCACGACCGTTCGCCACGCAGGTAGACGTCGTTGCCGCTGATCCGCGTCACCAGCCCCTGGGTCCGGACGGGAAACCGGTGGTTGCTTCCCGCGCGCATCAGTTCGTGGATGGCCCGCCGCGGAATGTTCCTGAGGTTGAAGACCTCGTCGATGACCTCGAAGCCGGCCGCGGTGGAGACGAAGAATATCCGGGTCGAGAACTGGCGGTGGATGTTCGAGATGGTTCCTTCGACGGCCTGGAAGCGCACGCGCTGGAACATGAGGTCCGCCAGCATCGCCGCCTCGGCTTCGCTGTAGGGGATCTGCGCATCCACCAGCACTCCGTTGGAATCGATTTGAAGCATGAAGTAACGGATCCCGACATCGTCCATGCTGTCCTTGATCGATACGATCCGTCCCCGGACCTCGACCCAGTCGCAATCGAACATGGCCGCATGCAGTTCGTGGGAATAGAAGACCCGGGCCTCGGGAAGGGGCTTCCGCCCGACGAACTCGATCTGCCCGGCGTCGATTTTCGGAAGGAACTCCCCGGCATCGCTGTTCCCCGAAACCTTGACCAGATCGCCGACGGAATAGTGGTCGAGGGTATTGGTGCCCGATACGATGTACCGTACATAGATCCCCTGCCCGTCGTCGTAGATGAACATTCCGTAGTGGCGGGGATGGATCCACAGGATCTGCCCTTCCACCTCTACCGGTTTCCGCAGGGCCGCCTCGTCCGGGCCGAGTTCCCGGACGTCGAGAATTCGGGTCAGGGCCGCTTCGCCAGATGCCGCGGCGGCGCCGGCGAGGAGCAACCCCGCAAGCAGCCGGGCATTCGTTTTTAGCGCCAATCCCTTCATTTGGATCCCCTCTACCATGAATCGCAGCGCCATCCAAGCCGCGGAACGGTCGCGACATCCGTTTCGGCCGACTGGAGCGCAACCTACTGCTTGAATCCCGGACGGTCCTGCTCCAATTCCTGGGGCGGCTTGCGGCCGAGGCGGGGATCGTAGCGCGGAATCCCCATCCCTTCCGAGGTCTGCCATCCCGGCTGCGGACGGTGCGTGGCATAGACATAGTAGGGCGTCGCGGAAACCCCTCCGCCAGTGAAGAGCGGCGAGAGGGTCGCCACCCCCTTCCGCAGCGGCACCCGGAAGGTGACCTCCCTCGCCCCCCTGGGGATCGGCTTGGTCTCGTCCAGCTCCCCGATCCTCAGCCGGGCCTCGGTGAAGTCGAAGCCGTGGTAGCCGTTCGCATCGTTGATCGGCTTGTCCAGCTCGGCCGGCCAGCGCCGGAGCGAAAATTCGTACACCCCGTCCTGCGCCACCTCGAGCGTCCACCGGCCCTCCTTCGCGAAGAGGCCATGCATGATCTGCGGCTGGTTCCATGGAACCCCTTCCACCAGCCAGTCGTGGGACGACAGCTTCACGACGGGCGCCATGTCGGCGCCGATCAGCAGGTGGCTGTCCAGCCCGTGGTCCGCCGATACGCCGGCCCAGAATCCCTCGTAGGCCGCCCGAAGCTTCTGCACCACCTCTGGGTAGCGCCCGCTCTGGTCGTCTTTCTGCCCGGGGTCGGCCCCCATGTCGTACAGCTCCTCGCCATTCACCAGCCGCCACCGGTCGGTCATGACGGCGCAGTGGCGCCATTTGACCGGATCCACCACGCGCTGGGATTCAACCACCAGCGCCCGGTCGGGCCACTCCTTCGCCTCGTCCTCCAGCAGGGGGCGCAGGCTCGTGCCGTCGAATTCGATGCCGGGCGCCTCCAGGCCGCAGAGATCGATGAAGGTCGGCAGGATGTCGACGTGCGCCGTGAGCCGTTCAACCCGCCGCCCCCCTTCCAGCCCGCCCGCCGGCCAGCGGACGATGAACGGGACGCGGTGTCCGCCGTCGTATTCGGACCCCTTCATGCCGCGCATGCCGGCATTGAAGCCCCTCCCCCCCGCCAGGCCGCCGGCGGTGCCGTTGTCGGTCGTGAAGACGAGCATGGTGTTCCGGGCCACGCCCAGCTCGTCCAGCACCTTGACCAGGCGGGCCATGTTGTCGTCGATGTTCCGTACCATGCCGTAGAATTCGGGCGTCGAAACGCCCGGCTTCCCCTTGAAGGGACGCGCGTACTCCGCCGGGCAGTAGAGCGGGCCATGCGGCGCGTTGGGGGCGATGTAGGCGAAGAAGGGCTTGCCGGAAGCGGCGCATTCCCGGATGAACCTGATCCCTTCGCGGAACCAGACATCGGTGCAGTATCCCTCGAAGCGCTCGGGCTTGCCATCCCTGAAGTAGGTGTCGTCGAAATAGTCGTTGCCCCAATAGTCGGGCGCCTGCCCCACCCCGCCTGCGGCATGCCATACCGCGCGGTCGAATCCGCGGTCATCGGGACGGTAGGGATAGGCGTCGCCCAGGTGCCACTTGCCGAACAGGCCGGTGGCATAGCCGTTGGCCCGGAAGATTTCGGCCATGGTGGTCTCCCGCCGTCGCAGCAGGTTGCGTCCCTGCACGGTGTGCCAGACGCCGACCCGGTCCGAATAGCGCCCCGTCAGCAGGGCGGCGCGCGAGGGGGCGCAGGTGGGATCCACATGGTAGTTCTCCAGCCGGACACCCTCCTTCGCCAGGCGGTCGATGCACGGCGTCTGGATCGCCGGGTTGCCGCTGCAGCCCAGATCGCCATAGCCCTGGTCGTCGGTGATCACGAATACCACGTTGGGCCGGGGTTCCTCCGCCTGGAGGCCGAGCACCGCCACCCATCCCGCCAGCAACACAGAAAAAGCCTTGCCCATGAACCACTCCTTTTGGCCAACCGAACCCTAAAGTAAAGGCCCGCCGGCACCTTTTCAAGACCACCCAGAACCAATGTATAAAATGTTTACGTTTTCAATTACCGGAAGGTTTCGATGGCTACCGACGGCTCCCCGGCAACGCCTCCTGCCCCGAAAACGGCGACATGTAGGCCATACCGGAGAAAAAAAACCAAACGATCCTTTTGACAGGAGGAAATGTTTTTGTTCTCATGTTGACACTGCGGGCATGGGCTGTCGTTTCCGTGCTGGCAATGGAAAAGGAGAAACAAACATGATGAATAAAAGAGTAATCGCGGCGGTAGCTGTGATGGTCGGCGGGTCTGCAATGGCATCACTCTACACAACAAGCTTCGATGCTGGCGAAGGCTTCACTTCCGGCGACCTGAATGGGCAGAACAATTGGTTTGCCCAAACACAATGGAAGGCTGACGGTGCAGGGAATGCCTACAACTCCAACGGAGCTTTTGTTCGTGCTCATAACACGGACGTACTCGGCACAACAGCCATTGGCGAAGTGATGACAATTACCTCAGTGATCACATTGGGTGCGTATTCCACTCCTTCAGGTGATATTGCGTCGTTTGAAGAAAACATATTCCAACAGGGTATGTCGCATCAGCAGGGAGTCGCTAACTTTGGTTACGGGCTCGCAGCTGGAGTTTCTTACAGCGTAGCCACGGGCAACATCGAACTTCGCGCAGGTCAGGGTACAGTGCTCTCTGGAACTTCAGTTCAAACCGTTGGAGCCGCTTCCGGTTTGGGTGGAACCACTTATACACTGACAACAGCCTTCACCAAAACAGCTGCGAATACTTGGAACGTAGCCGTTTCGCTTAATGACGGTGTAAATCCTGCGTGGATGTTGGCTTATTCTGCCAATAGTGCTCTTGCTGGTTTGGATACCGACAGTGATGGCGGCGGAATTCTCGGTGGATTCCAGGCGAACCCGTCCAGCGGTGGATCTGCTGGTGTTGCAACAGCTCCCTTCGGCTCAACAACAGTTTCTGCTTATTCGCTCCAAGTGATTCCCGAGCCGGCCACGCTGGGACTGGTCGCGGCCTTCGGGGGCACGGTGCTCTTCATCCGCCGCCGCTTCATGATGTAGCCGCAGCCGTTCACGAACGACGCAAGCCCCGGCTCTCGCCGGGGCTTTTTCGTTATCGGCCAACCGGCGTCCCCCGAGCCCGCCAGCAACACAGAAAACGCCTTGCCTAGAACAGATAAATTTATTCGATGGCCGCAGATTAGCACTGATCGACACGGATTTCTTCTACTCCCGGTGTTATTCCGTGTTTGTCCGTGGCTACTGTTTTCTTGGGTTGCTCCAGGAACCACTCCTATTCGACGAGCGAACCCTAAAGGCCCGCCGGCACCTTTCCAAGACCACCCAGAACCAATGCATAAATGTTTACATTTCCAATCACCGGAAGGTTTCGATGGCTACCGACGGCACCCCGGCAACGCCTCCTGCCCCGAAAAAGGCAACATGTAGGCCATACCGGATAAAAAAACCAAACTATCCTTTTGACAGGAAGAAATGTTTTTGTTCTCACGATCTTAATGCCAGTTAGGTATTGGCATGACCAATGTCAGCCGAACCAGGTAGAAACAGGAGAATCAAACCATGAACAAGGTTGCGATGGGGGTGATCGTGGCGCTCGTGTGCGGCAACGCCGGGGCCACATGGTAGTTCTCCAGCCGGACACCCTCCTTCGCCAGGCGGTCGATGCACGGCGTCTGGATCGCCGGGTTGCCGCTGCACCCCAGGTCCCCATAGCCCTGGTCGTCGGTGATCACGAATACCACGTTGGGCCGGAGGACGGTCGCCGCACCCGTCGGATCCCATGCTCCCGCCAATAGCCAAGCGCCCAACATACCGGCCCTTGTTGTTCCGTTGCCGATCATTTTCCTATCCTCCCCTTGCCACAAGCCATGTTAACACTAGCAAATCATGCTTGGAATCCAGAGCCCATCCCTGCGGAAAAGATCCCCTTTCCATCATCAGAGTGCCGGATTCGGGGTTGTTTTAGGATAAAAATTTTAATTATTCCATTTGACCAGTACACATGTTTGTGTTCTCATCGAAAATGCGTATAGGAAATGCATATAGCAAAGACGAAGGAGAGTATAACATGAAGAAATGGATGGGGTTGGTTTGCCTGACGGCACTGGTCTGCAGTTCGGCGCAGGCAACGATAGTCTTTACGGAAAACTTCAACGACTGGTACGACGGCAAGGCCGTACAGTGGGACGAAAACTGGATCGGTGTTGCAAACAACAGCGGATTCCTAGGCGACGGCAATGGAAAGGCGGACTCGCTTTTCGCATGGCGCGGAGCAACCTATACTGGAGCGTCCGTCGGTCCGCTGGCGGTTGGAGACAGCGTCGTCATCAAGCTCGACTTCCGGGCCGACATGAACGCGCGCAGCAACGGTTTCAAGCAGATGTTTGGCCTGACGACCGTCAGCACCAACCTGACCGGCGTGACCTACATGGCCGACACCTACAACGCCGGCATGCTGGGATTTGATCTCCAGTCGAGCATGTACCCCGGACCAACCGATGGGCAGTCGACCTCCAACGGGGCCATGAAGGTGCTGGCCTACTACAACGCCCCAAATGGTGACGCCCTGATCAATCCGTCGGAAGATTGGGGATTGCAGCCGGAAGGAGCCGTGGACACCGTGGGTGATGAAATGCGGCTGACCTATACCGCAACCAAGTCCGCCACGGCCGACACATTCATCATCGCTCTGAATATCGAAAACCTGACAACGGCTTCGACCTGGTCCAAAACCGGCATTACGTCGGTGAACGCCACGGCCTACAACGCCACTGAAATGTGGTTCTCCACAAAGAACCACGCAGCCAATACCGGCTTTTTGTCAACCAGCACGCTTGACAACATCAGTGTGGAAGTTATTCCCGAGCCGGCCACGCTGGGCCTGGTCGCGGCCTTCGGGGGCATGGTGCTCTTCATCCGCCGCCGCTTCATGATGTAGCCGCCGTCGTTCAAGAAACATCGCAAGCCCCGGCTCTCGCCGGGGCTTTTTCGTTATCGGCCCGCCGGCAAAACAGAACGCCCCTTGCGACTCCTTCCCCCGCGACCTCTTCCCGCCATGCCGCATCACGACTCGCTCAGCCGCTTCGCCTCCTTCTCCTCGTGGAACAGCGCATGCGCCTCCTTGAGGATCCCGGGAATCCGCCCGGCGAAGGGGCTGGCCGAGAGGCAGGACCAGTCGCCCCCGTCCACCGCGTCGGCCTTCCGCCCCGGGAACCA
Organism: Kiritimatiellales bacterium; assembly: GCA_003246265.1. Classification (GTDB taxonomy): domain Bacteria; phylum Verrucomicrobiota; class Kiritimatiellia; order Kiritimatiellales; family Pontiellaceae; genus Pontiella. Next base: position 8,128 of record QKAU01000042.1, read on the forward strand.
GTGGTTGGCGTTGCCCAGCAGGTTGTAGCGCATCCGGGCGAATTCGCCGAGGTCCAGCCCCTTGTGGAAGGTCCACAGCCGCAGGATTTCGCGGACATTGATGTTGCCGGGGGTGTCCGTCCAGTGCGGCAGTCCCTCGTGCCAATGATGGACCCAGTCGGCCCCCAGCTCCCGCTCCATCGCTCCGACGATCCGACGCTCTACTTGACCTGCGACCTCCACCCGGCCGTCCCAGTGTACGCAAACCGCCGCCACGTGCTCGTCGAAATCTTCGGGACGGGCCGCACCGATGCTCAGGGTGTGGACCTCGGGGCGGGAGAGGCAGTAGAGGTCGTTCCACTGCATGGGCGTCAGTGGCGAACAGAGCGCCGCCATCTTTTCCGTCGGGCGGTAGAGCATGCCCCCCTTGTCGTTGGGGCTGATGATGAAGACCCCCATGTCCTGCCGGGAAGCGGCCGCGACCATGGGCCAGTGGAGCTGGTTGTAGATGAAATACCAGTGCAGGTTGACGTAGTCGAACTCCCCGGTCTCGCAGGTCGGCACCACGGTTTCCGGACCCGCGTGGGTCGAGAAGCCGCAGAACCGCACCCGCCCCTCGCGCTGCAGCTGGCGGATGGCCTCGACACACCCGCCCTTCTTCAGCGCGGTATCGATGTGCTCCGGGAGGTTGATGCCGTGGATCGCCAGGAAATCGACGTGGTCGAGCCGCAGGTAGCCCATCGACTTCTCGAACGCCTCCAGGAACTCCGCGGCACTCTCCTTCAGCCCGATCTTGGTCTGGACGAGGAAGCGGTCGCGGTCGAGCTTCGGCAACACCCGGCCCAGCTGCATTTCCGAGGGGCCGTATCCGCGCGCCGTCTCGAAGTGGTGGATGCCCAGTTCCAGCGCGCGGTGGATGCATGCCTCCAGGTTCTCCTGCCCCTTCGGATCGATTTCCGAAGGCTCCAGATCCTTCCATCCCTGCTGGAAGCGCATCCCGCCGCAGGTGAGCACCGGCATCCGCACTTCGGTTCGCCCGAACCGTTTCGTGGGTACGTTCATTCCATCCATTCGTCTACACCCTATCGCTTTTCCAGTTCCCTGCGGATCTGCTCCGCCAGCTTCATCCCCATCCCCGGCACCGCCGCGATCTCCCCGGCCGTCGCCCGCAGCAGCCGGGCCATCGACCCGAAGTGGCGCAGCAGCGCCTCCTTGCGGGCCGTGCCGATGCCGGGGATCTCGTCGAGGCGCGACTCCATGATCCGCTGCCGGCGCAGTTCCCGGTGGTAGGCGATGGCGAAGCGGTGCGCCTCGTCGCGCAGCCGCGTCACCACCCCCAACCCCGCCGACCGCTCCGGCAGCACCAGGTTGCCGGAATTCGCTTCCGCATCCCAGACGATCTCCTCGTACCGCTTGGCCAGCCCCACCACGGGCAGGTTCCCAAGGCCGAGCAATCCCAGCTCGGCCTTCGCCGCCCGCAGCTGGGTGATGCCGCCGTCGACCATCACCAGGTCCGGCATCGGCTTCCCTTCGGCCAGCAGCCGGGCATAGCGCCGCCGCACCACTTCGGCCATGGAGCGGGGATCGTCCGCCCCCTCGACCGTCTTGATGCGGAAACGGCGGTAGCGGCCGGGATACGGGACGCCGTCGACCGCGCAGACCATGCTGGCCACCGAGCTCGTCCCTGAAATGTTGGAGATGTCGAAGCATTCGATCACCCGCGGCTCGGCGGGCAGGCGCAGCGCGCGCTGGAGCTCCTTCAGGCCCAGGCGGGCCTCGTCCTGCCGCATTTTCGGCGTCTTGCGCACCCTGGCCTTTTCGCGCACGGCGTTGTGGAGGTACATCAGCAGGTCCCGCAGGGCTCCCGCCTCCTCGAAGCGGAGCTCCCCGGCCATCCGCTCCATCTCGGTGCGGATCTCCTTGAGCAGCTCCATCCGTTCGCCGCGCAGGAAGGCGCACGCCTCGTCCACCCGGTGCCGATACTCCTCCGGCGACACCTTGCCGACGCACGGCGCGGAACAGTCGGCGATGATGTCGTTGCTGCAATGCCGGTGGGTCTCCGCATCCGGAACCTGCGGGCGGCAGCGGCGCAGGCCGAACCGCCGTTCCAGGAATTCGATCGCCACCTTCGCCGCCATGCCCGAGCTGTAGGGCCCGAAATAGAGCGCCCCGTCGTTCTTGCGGATCCGGCACTTGGCCAGGACCGGGAACGGGTGCTGGACGTCGCAGCGGATCATGACGAACCGCTTGTCGTCCTTCCAGAGGGTATTGTAATGCGGCCGGTACTCCTTGATCAGCCGCCCCTCCGTCAGGATCGCCTCCGCCTCGCTGTTCAGCACCACGATGTCGAAGTCGGCGATCGAATGGATCAGGCTGCGGATCTTCGGCGGGGCGGTCCGCCGCGTGTGTTCGCGGAAATAGCTCTGCACCCGCTTGCGCAGCGAGGCCGCCTTGCCCACGTAGATGATCCTGCCGTCGCGGTCGCGCATCAGGTAGCACCCCGGCGCGTCCGGCAGTTGCTTCAGCTTATCCTTGATCTTCTCGGGCAACGGCATGAAGGGCACTATACATGCTGTCGGCGCGGGCGCAAAACATCTTGTACCCTCCTCGCGAAACGGCCTGGCCGGCTGGCGGATGCAGGACTCCGTCCCGTTGGGATGCCCCGTTCCAACAAAACGTGCGCGGGAGCATCGGCGCCGGAAAAAAATGTCGAAACTCCTCTTAACGCCCTGTTGCCAACGGCCTTGGGGCGGCGGGCCACCCCAACGGGGACGAGGCCGGAAATATATTTCCGCAAACGCCCACGCCGCGAATCCCAGCCGGAAAATCCGGAGCCTTCTCCTAGCGGCTTGATGGCAACAACTTGCAAACCCGCCCTTCCCGCCCGCTGCGCCGGTGGCACATCTGGTGCATAAGGAAAGGCAACTTTTGGGACCGCTCCATGCACGACGAAACGATCAATCTGCTCGAGAAGCGCAAGCGCCAGGTGCATACCGGCGGCGACTTCGACATGGTGGCGGAAAAGCAGAGCCTCGCGGGAGCGGTCAGCCAGCGATCGTGCAGCTTCTGCGGATCGCGCGTGGTGCTCTACCCCATCGCCGACGCGATCCATGTCGTGCACGGCCCGATCGGCTGCGCCTCCTACACCTGGGACATCCGCGGCGCCCTCTCTTCCGGACCCGAGCTGCATCGGCTCAGCTTCTCCACAGACATGCAGGAGAAGGATGTCATCTATGGCGGCGAGTCCAAGCTCCATCGTGCGCTGGTCGAGCTGATCGACGAATACAGGCCCAAGGCGGCCTTCGTCTACGCCACCTGCATCGTCGGGGTGATCGGCGACGACGTGGTCGCCATCTGCCGGAAGGTCGAGCGGGAGAAGGGGATCCCGGTCATCGCCGTCGATTCGGAAGGGTTCAAGGGTTCGAAGAAGGAGGGCTACAAGGCCGCCTGCAACGCGCTGTTCAAGATCGTCGGCACCGACGACGTGCAGGAGAAGATCCCGAAGTCGATCAACATCCTCGGGGACTTCAACCTTGCCGGGGAGATCTGGATCATCAAGGAGTACTACGAGCGGATGGGCGTGCACGTCGTCTGCACCATTTCGGGCGACGGGCGGGTGGACGACATCCGCAAGGCGCACCGCGCGCAGGTCAACATCGTCCAGTGCTCCGGCTCGGTCATGAACCTGGCCAGGATGCTGGAACACGAGTACGGCACCCCCAGCCTGCGCGCCTCCTACTTCGGGATCGAGGACATGTCCAAGGCGCTCTACGACGTGGCGGACTTCTTCGACGATGCCGAGATGCGGAGGAGTGCGCAGCGCGTCATCAAGGAAGAGGTCGCGCGCCTGCTGCCCGCACTGGCGCCCTACCGGAAAGACCTGAAAGGGAAAAAGGCCGCGGTCTATACCGGCGGCGCCTTCAAGGTCTTTTCGCTGGTGCGCTCGCTGCGGACGCTGGGCATGGAGGTGGTGGTGGCGGGCTCGCAGACCGGCACCGTCGACGACTACAGGCTGCTCTCCGAACTCTGCGACCCCGGCACCGTCATCCTCGACGACACCAATCCGCTCGAACTGGCCAAGTTCGTGAAGGAGAAGGATGTCGACCTCTTCATCGGCGGCGTCAAGGAGCGCCCGATCGCCTACAAGCTCGGTGTCGGCTTCTGCGACCACAACCACGAGCGCAAGGAGGCGCTGGCCGGCTTCATCGGCATGCTGAATTTTGCAAAGGAAGTCCATTCGTCGGTCATGAGCCCCGTCTGGCAGTTTGCACCGAGGAGGGCTGGACAATGAATAGAAGATCCTACCTAGCGCCTAGACGCCAAGACGCCCGGCCTTCGGGAATGGAATTTAACCATCCTGCTCTTCGCGCCTTTGCGTCTTTGCGCGAGATCCCCTTCCGCATGGGAGGCGTTTCATGAACTGCGTGACGGGAAAGAACTTCACGGCGACGCGCAACGCCTGCAAGCTGTGCGCGCCGCTCGGGGCCTGCCTGGCATTCCGGGGCATCGAGGGCTGCCTGCCGTTCCTCCACGGTTCGCAGGGCTGCGCGACCTACATCCGGCGCTACATGATCAGCCACTTCCGCGAACCGATGGATATCGCTTCGTCGAGCTTTGGCGAGGACAGCGTGGTGTTCGGCGGCCGCAGGAACCTGTTCGATGGGCTCAGGCACGTGATCGAGGGCTACCGTCCGCAGGTGATCGGGATCGCCACCACCTGCCTGGCGGAAACCATCGGTGACGACGTCTCCATGTTCGTCAAGGAGTTCGTATCGGCCGAGCGCAAGCAGACCGCGCTGCCGTACATCCTCCATGCGTCGACCCCGAGCTATTCCGGAAGCCATGCCGACGGCTACCAGTGGGCCGTGCGCGCCATCGTCGACCAGCTGGCCGTCGACGGCCCCAATGAAAAGTTCATCGGGGTCTTCCCGGGCATGGTTTCACCGGCCGACCTGCGCCACCTGCGGGAGCTCCTCGATGATTTCGGCATGCCCTTTAGCATCGTTCCGGACTATTCCGATCCACTCGACGGCCCGGTGTGGGGCGACTACCACCGCATTCCCTACGGGGGCACGCCGGTGCGGGAGATCGGCAAGCTGGGCCGCGCCTCGGCGGTGGTCGAGCTGGCCTCCACCCTTTCCGAAAAGCAGTCCGCCGCCACCCTGCTCGACGAGCGCTTCTCCACCGCGGTCTTCCGCACCGGCCTACCGATCGGCATCCGGCAGACCGATGCCTTCTTCAGGGTCCTCGAGCAGATCACGGGGCGCCCGACCCCGGCCAGGCATGCCGGCGAGCGCGGGCGGCTGATCGACGCCTACGTGGATGGCCACAAGTACACCTTTGGGAAAAAGGTGGCCCTCTTCGGCGAAGAGGATTTCGTGGTCGGCCTGGCGGCGTTCTGCTGCGAGATCGGCCTGCGCCCCGTCCTCTGCGCCTCCGGCGGCAAGAGCGGGCGGCTGCGCGAGTGCATCATGGCCGCCGCGCCGGAGATCGATCCGGCCACCCCGATCCTCGAAGGGGCCGACTTCGCCGAAATCGGGGAAACCATCCTTCCACTGAAGCCCGACCTGTTGATCGGCAACAGCAAGGGCTTCACCCTCAGCCGCACCACCGGCACCCCGCTGATCCGGGTCGGATTCCCCATCCATGACCGGATCAGCGGGCCTCGCTCCCTCCATCTCGGATACCGGGGCGCGCAGCGGCTCTTCGATACGGTTTGCGACAAGCTCATGGAGATCAGGCAGGAGAGCAACGACATCGGATACAGCTATATTTGAACTGGAATCTTGACCCCGAAACACAACCGGAAACGAGGAACGCCATGCCCCTTGACTTTTCAAAACACCCCTGCTTCAACCCCGCCGTCAAGGGCAGGCTGGGCCGCGTGCATCTTCCGGTGGCGCCGAAGTGCAACATCCAGTGCAACTACTGCAACCGGAAATACGACTGCGTCAATGAAAGCCGCCCCGGCGTAACGAGCAATATTCTTTCGCCGGGCCAGGCGCTCTTCTACGTCAACGAGCTGGTGGAGAGCGGCAAGCCGATCTCCGTGGCCGGCATCGCCGGCCCCGGCGACCCGTTCGCCAATCCCGAGCAGACCATGGAGACGCTGCGACTGATCCGCAAGCGCCATCCGGACATGCTGCTGTGCGTCTCGACCAATGGCCTGGGCATCGGCCCATATGTCGCCGAGCTCGCGGAGCTGGAAGTCAGCCACGTCACCATCACGCTCAACGCCATCGATCCGGCGATCGGCGCGGAAATCTACAGCTGGGTGCGCGAGCACAAGCGGCCGTTGCGCGGCATCGAAGCCGCGGAAGCCCTGCTGCAGCGGCAGACCCAGGCGGTCAAATCCATCAAGGCGCACGGCATCGTGCTCAAGATCAACACCATCCTGATTCCGGGAGTGAACGATCATCATATCGACGCCGTGGCGGCCTTTGCCAGGTCGGAAGGGGCCGATCTCCACAACATCATTCCGCTCTGTCCGGTCGATGACACGCCCTTCGGGCACATGGAGGAACCGACCCCTGCCATGATCCACGAAGCGCGCGCCATGGCCGGCGCCTACCTGCCCCAGATGACCCACTGCCAGCGCTGCCGCGCCGATGCCTGCGGACTACTGGCCGAGGGCACCACCCAGGAGACGCTCAAAATGATCGAAAAAGCCGCGAACGCCCCGATCCGCCCCGACGAGAAAAGACCCTATGTCGCCGTCGCCACCCGCGAAGGCATCCTTGTCAACCAGCATCTCGGCGAAGCCGAATCGCTCAACATCTACCAGGAAGCCGATGGTGAATTCATCGAAGTGGAAATCCGCGTGACGCCCTATCCCGGCGGGGGCGACCAGCGCTGGACGGATCTGGCCGCGCTCGTCGCCGACTGCCGGGCGCTCCTTGTCTCGGGAGTCGGACCCAAGCCCACGCGGATCCTGGAAGCCTCCGGGGTGAAGGTGGTCGTCATGGAGGGGCTGATCGACGAAGCGCTCGCGCGCATCTTCGCCGGCGGGGAGATCCGCTCGCCCATCCGCAAGACCAAATGCGGCGACCGCTGCTCCGGCGCGGGAAACGGCTGCGGATAAGAATATTTGCTCACGCAAAGGCGCAAAGGACCCTGAGAAACCAGAACTAAACAACGTGGTGATCTTGGCGGCTTTGCGAGAAACATAAAATCAAACAACTGAAACACTGGAGGAACCAACTATGGCAATAATAAAACCGGAAATGCACTTCTTCATCTGCAACTCCTACCGGGTGGCCGGCGAAGCCAAGGGCGCATGCAATGCAAAGGGCGCAGGCGACCTGCTCGCCTATCTCGAAACCGAAATCCTCGACCGCGGCCTCGATGCGCAGGTCTCCGGCTGCGGCTGCCTCAAGGTCTGCGAAAAGGGGCCGGTGATGGTCATGTATCCGGCCGGAAAGTGGTTCGCGGAGGTGGACGAGGAGAAGCTCGACGCCATTCTCGACGCGATCGAAGAGGGCGAGGAGACCACCGAACATGAGATCGAATAGGATCATCCTGATGGTGCTCGCCGCCACAGCGGTTTCCATTCGGGCAAACCTGACCGTTTTCGCGGCGGCCAGCATGGCCGACGCCGTGAAGAAACTGGCAGAGGTCTACGAGGCGGACGGCGGAGGGCATGTCCATCTCAATATCGCATCCTCCGGCGCGCTGGCCCGCCAGATCGATGCAGGAGCACCGGCCGATGTCTTTATTTCCGCCAATGCGGAATGGATGGATTGGCTCGCCGGCCGGGGATGCATCGAAGCATCAAGCCGCTTCACGCTGGCCGGGAACAGCCTGGTCATGATTGCGCCAACCGGTACGCATCCCGTGTTCGGGCCGGGGTTGGCCGGCAGGTTGGCCGTCGGCGATTTCAAGAGCGTTCCTGCGGGCAAATATGCGCTGGAGGCGCTGGAATCCCTGGGCTGGCTCGACGAGCTTCGGCCGAAACTGGTGCCGGGAACCAGCGTGCGGACGGTTTTGATGTATGTCGAGCGAGGGGAGGTCGAGGCCGGGATTGTCTATGCGAGCGATGCCCGGGCCTCCGGCAAGGTTGCGATCGTCGGCACCTTCCCCGCCGAATCCCACAGCCCCATCGCCTATCCCGTCGCCGCCTGTTCCGCAAACGGCGAAGCGGCATCCTTCCTTGCATTCCTCAAGACCCAAGACGCCAAATCGATCCTGTCGGATTTGGGATTCAGCGAACCGCGGGGATGCCATGATTAACCTGACGACCACCGAACTCAGTGCCATCGGACTTTCCCTCAAAGTAGCCGGCGGCGTGGCCGGAGCGGTCCTGCTGCCCGGCATCCTGCTGGGCTGGTTGCTGGCACGGCGCGATTTCCGCGGCAAAATCCTGGTGGAAAGCCTGGTTCATGCGCCGTTGGTCGTGCCGCCCGTGGTGACCGGCTACCTGCTGCTGCTGGCCTTTGGATCCCGCGGGTGGATCGGGAGGCATCTCGGGGTGCAGTTGGCCTTTTCCTGGAAGGGGGCCGTGCTGGCCTCGGCTGTCGTCGCCCTGCCGCTGGCGGTGCGCTCGGTCCGGCTGGCCATCTCGATGGTGGACCGCCGCCTGGAGGAGACAGCCCTGACCCTGGGCCGCTCGCCGCTGTGGATCTTTTGGCGCGTAACCCTGCCGCTGGCCTGGCCGGGCATTCTCGGCGGCATCCTGCTGGCCTTTTCGCGCAGCCTCGGCGAGTTCGGCGCCACCATCACCTTTGCCGGCAACATAGAAGGCGCCACCCAGACACTGCCGCTGGCGATCTATTCCGCCCTGCAGACGCCCAACGGCGAAACGCAGGCCCTCCGCTTCACGGTCTTTTCGCTGATGCTCTGCCTCCTCTCGCTCCTGCTTTCCGAAGTGCTTACCCGAAAGGCCATCCGCGTCCATGCGACTGAAAATCGACATTCTTCATAGACAGGGCTCGTTCGTGCTCGACGCCAACCTGCTGATCGAAGACAGCGCCACCGGCATCTTCGGCCATTCCGGCTCGGGCAAGAGCACGCTGTTGCGCTGCATCGCCGGCCTGGTGCGTCCGAGCGTCGGCCTGATCGAACTCGACCACGAAACCTTGTTCGACAGCGACCGCCGCGTATGGATGCCGCCGCACAAGCGGCGCATCGGCGTGGTCTTCCAGGAGCCCCGCCTTTTCCCCCACTGGTCGGCGCTCAAGAACCTCAGGGCCGGAAAACCGAGCCGGCGCGAGCGCCCCTATTCCGAAGAACAGATCGTCCATCTGCTGCAGATCGGCGCGCTGCTCGACCGCCCGGTGCACGACCTTTCCGGCGGCGAAAAGCAGCGCATCGCGCTCGCGCGCACCCTGCTCTGCAATCCGCGCCTGCTGCTGATGGACGAACCCCTGTCGGCGATGGATGCCCGCCTCAAGGCGCGCATTCTGCCCTTCCTCGACCGCATCCATCGCGGGCTGGGAATCCCGACGCTGATCGTCAGCCACGACCTGACGGAGATCCTGCAGCTCAGCGACCACCTCATCCTGCTCAAGGAGGGTAGCATCGCCGCCCACGGTTCCCTGGACGAGGTAGTGCAGAACGACGAGATGGCGGAGCTCATCCAGGAAAAGGATTTGAACCAGATCATCCGCCACCAGCTCCGTGGCCGCTATGTAGACCCTCCGTCGCACCATGAAAACCGCATACCTTGTTGATACCACCCTGCGCGACGGCGAGCAGATGCCCGGCACCGTCTTCACGCGCGAGGAGAAGCTGGCCATCGCCACCGCCCTGGCCAACACCGGCGTCGGCGAGATCGAAGCCGGCATTCCGGCAATGGGTCCGGCCGAACAGGAGGATATGGCCGCGATCATCGGCCTGGGACTGCCCTGCCGCATCACCGGATGGTGCCGCGCCTCCTTGACCGACCTGGATGCCGCCGCAGCCGCCGGATTGGCGGCCGTGCACCTATCGCTGCCGGTCTCCGGCCACCATTTCCGGGCCCTGGGAAAGGATGCGGGCTGGGTGTTCCGCACCCTCGAGCAGATCTTGCCCGAAGCCCTGCAGCGTTTTGCATATGTTTCCGTCGGCGCCCAGGATTCGGGGCGGGCCGACCGCGCCCTCCTGTTCGCCTTTGCCCGGCGCGTAGACGAGCTGGGGGCGCACCGGCTGCGCATTGCCGACACCGTGGGCGTGATGAACCCCTTCCAGACCGCCGAGCTCTTTCGCGACCTGCGCGAGGCCGTGGGGGACATGGAACTCGCCTTCCACGCCCACAACGACCTGGGCATGGCCACCGCCAATACGCTGGCCGCCTTTCGGGGCGGGGCTTCTGCGGCGGACGTCACGGTGGCCGGCATCGGGGAACGGGCCGGCAACGCGGCCCTCGAACAGGTGGCACTGGCCTGCCCGCAGCTCGGCGTGCGGACGCACATGCTGACCCCGCTGTGCGATGCGGTACTGAGGGCTGCAGGCATCGAAGCCCCCGTCTGCGCACCGGTGATTGGAAGCAATGTCTTCAGCCACGAATCGGGTATCCATGTGCACGCCGTGCTGAACCACCGCGAAGCCTACGAACCCTTCAGTGCCGAAGCGATTGGAAGAAGCGATTCCACGCGCATCGTCCTGGGCCTCCACTCGGGCGAAGCCGCGCTGCGCCATGCCCTGGGAACGCTGAATATCGATCCGGGCAAGGAACCGCTGGGATGGCTGCTCAACCGCATCCGGCGGCAGGCGCTGGACACCAAGCAGCCGGTCGGCCTGCACCAGCTCCGGAGACTATACTATGAATGATACCCCTCCCCTCCAGTGCCCCCATTGCGGATCGCCCCGGCTCGTTGCATCGCCAGGAAGCCGGCATGTATTCCTCGACCACAAGGGGGATCCGGTTCCGCTGCTGACCGTCAACTTCTGCCTGGACCGGCCGGTCATGGAGAAGCGGACGGTGCTCTATTCCTGCGGCTGCTCGTGGTCGGGAACCGCGGATGAAACGGGCATGCTCCAGCCCTAGCGACGCGGCACCCCCCTGCCGGTGGTACGGTTCGTGCAACCATGGGCCCAACGGCCCAGAGATGGCGCCAATAGATGGACATTATTGTAAACATGCACCCGGAACGGTCCGCACCACATGCCAAATTGTAAGTTCGACGACCCCAAAGTCTGCGACGCACGCCACATCCGTGAACTCGAAACGCTCGCCGAAATCGCCCGCACCCTCTCCTGCAAGACCCGTCAGGAGGAGGTGCTGTTCGAAGTGATCGATATCCTGGAAAGGAGCCACGGCGTACAGCGCGGCACCATCATGCTCCTGACCATCGACGGCAACGAACTGCGGGTCGAGGCGGTGAAGGACCAGAAGGTGCAGAACGCCCGCGACGCCGCATACCGGCGGGGAGAGGGCATCACCGGCCAGGTCCTCGAAACCGGGCAACCCCGCATCGTGCCCCTGGTGGCCGAGGAACCGCGCTTCAAGGGCCGCCTTCACAGCCGGTCGGACGACCCGACCAGCTTCATCTGCGTGCCCATCATCGTGGACAAGGCGACGGTGGGAACCCTGTCGGTCGACTGCATGGCCCGCGGCCTTCCCGCGCTCGAGGAGCTCATGCGTTTTCTTTCGATCGTTGCCACCATGATCGCCAACGACGTCTCGGCGAGACGCTCGGCGCGCATGGAGCGGCAGGTGCTGGAAACCGAAAACCTGCGCCTCCGCGAGGCCATGATGGAAAAGTTCCAGCCCGAAAACATGATCGGCAATTCCCGGCCGATGCAGGAGGTCTATACCCGCATCCACCAGGTCTCCGGCACCGACACCACGGTGCTCATCCGCGGCGAGTCGGGAACCGGCAAGGAACTGGTCGCCTCGGCCATCCATTACAGCAGCGCCCGCGCCCGCAAGCCGTTCGTCAAGGTCAACTGCGCGGCGCTGAACGAGAACCTGCTCGAAAGCGAGCTTTTCGGACACGAGAAGGGCGCGTTCACCGGAGCCCTGCAGGCGCGCATCGGCCGCGTGCAGGAGGCGGAGGGCGGCACGCTGTTCCTCGACGAGATCGGCGACTTCTCCCCCACCACGCAGGTCAAGCTGCTGCGCGTGCTCCAGGAGAGGGTCTACGAGCGGGTCGGCAGCAACGAATCGAAACGCGCCGATGTGCGCATCATTGCCGCGACCAATGCCAACCTCGAATCGGCCATCGCCGAAAACCGCTTCCGCCAGGACCTGTTCTACCGCGTCAACGTCTTTCCCATCCACCTGCCGCCCCTGCGCACCCGGCGGGAGGACGTGCTGCTGCTGACCAACTTCTTCATCCGGAAGTACGCCGCGCAGATGGGTTGCGAAATACGGCGCATCAGCACGCCGGCCATCAACATGCTGATGGCCTACCACTGGCCCGGCAATGTCCGGGAGCTGGAGAACACCATCGAATACGCCGTGCTCATGGGCAAGGAGGAGGGGGTCATCCACGGGCACGACCTGCCGCCCACCCTCCAGACGCCGGTCGCCATCGCCGCGACAGGCAGCGCCAACCATACGCTCAAGGCGCGCGTCGCCATGCTCGAACGCGACCTGATCGTCGATGCCCTCAAACGCCACAAGGGCACTATCAGCGCCGCGGCGCGCGAACTGGGCATCACCGAGCGCATGGTGCGCTACAAGATCCAGAACCTCGGCATCGACTACGACACCCTCTTCCGGAAGCGACGGCGGAAGAAGAGCTGAGCCCTGCGTTGCGAACCCGCACATTTCTCCTGTCGGACCGAGGGGTTTCGTGCTTTAGTCGGCACATGGACACCCTGGCGCCAGAGGAGCGATCGAAGCTGATGGGCAGGATCCGGGGAAAGAATACCCGGCCGGAGATGCTGGTGCGGTCGATGCTGCATAGGGCGGGCTATCGATTCAGCCTCCATCGCGCCAACCTGCCGGGCAAGCCCGACATCGTCCTGCGCAAATACAAGACCATCGTCTTCGTGCACGGCTGTTTCTGGCACCGCCACAAAGGCTGCAAGGTCGCCACGACCCCCAAGAGCAATGTCGAGTTCTGGAAGGAAAAATTCGCGCGCAACGTCGCCAACGACCGCAAGCATCGCCGCGCCTTGCGGCGGCTCGGATGGAAGGTCGTCACCGTCTGGGAATGCGAGCTCAGGCAGCCCGACAAGGTGCTCGCGCGGCTGGCGCGGGAACTGGCGCCGGAGCAGGCGCGCAACACCATCCGCTATCCAGCCTCCGGTGGCGCACCGCTGCCCATGGCGGCGGAGCAGCGAACAAGGTATGGAGCGAAACGGAAAACAGATGGCTGAGATCCTCTTCCATTCCATCGGCACGATCCATTCGTGCTATGGCGAAAAGTTCGGCATTCCGCGCCAGCCGGGCCTGGTCAAATACGCCACGGCCACGCTGGAGCTGCTGCCGCCGTACAACATGCCCGATGCCGTGCGCGGCCTGGAGGCGTTCACGCACATCTGGGTGCTGTTCCTCTTCCACGCCACGGCGCGGGACGAATGGAAGGCCACCGTGCGCCCCCCGCGCCTCGGCGGCAACGAGCGGGTCGGCGTCTTTGCTTCGCGCTCGAACTTCCGTCCCAACCCCATCGGCCTTTCGGTCGTGGAGCTGATGGCCATGGAGGGTACGCGGCTCGTAGTGAGAGGAGGCGATTTTCTCGATGGCACGCCGGTGCTCGATATCAAGCCCTACATTCCCTACGTGGATTCCGTTCCAAGCGCACATGGGGCATTTGCCGACGCGGCGCCACAGCCGGACCTGGCCGTATCCTTCGCGCCTGAAGCCGAACAGGCGGTCGCGGCATTGGAATCCGCCTCTCGGCCAGCGCTGCGCCAACTGGTTGCAGACATGCTTTCCTACAACCCCCGCCCCGCCTACCAGGGCGACGAGCCGGAGCGGATCTATGGGACGCGCGTCTACGATTTGGAGGTCCGCTGGACCCAGCGCGCCGGCGAGATCCTCGTGGTCGAGGTCAAGGAGCAAACGGGCAACCCTGGAACCTCGTAGGAAGTGCCTTGGGATATGTTGTTTTCGCGAAGCACGTCGGCCACGGGGATGCCGGACTCGGCCTGCTGGAGGATGCGGATGATCTGCTCCTCGGCGCGTCGTCCCTTCATGGTGAGTTCTCCTTGCTGGTTGTTTACCACGAAGAACTCTCATATGAAGCCGTCCAGTTTTATGGGCTTAGGTCAGGCGTCGCGACCAGGTTGGGGGAGTATTCGATCATCGAATTCCATCCTTGCACTGCAACCCGTTCAAGTATAGGGATTAATTTTTCGCAATCGAGGTGTCACAGTGACCTGTGCCCATACTACCCGACGCAATAGAGCACTCACTGTTGCATTCCTAACGGGTTGCGGATTGGCAGCCACTGGAGCCGGACTCCTTGGGATCGCGGACAACGTACCGGGAATCCTTTGCGCATATGCAGCATCCACAGCGCTCGTCCTTGCCTTTGCCTACCCATGGCGCACACCGAAAAGGTACGCTCTCCTGCTCCTGGGATCGATATCGTGCTTCCTTATCGCCGGAATCCTGCACAATGTCCTTCATGGCGGTGCAGCAAGCATGCAAGGAGCCCCGATGTTTTCCAAGGTTTTGGAGGGCTTTGGCGTCGTCGCCTTTCTGTTGGCAGTGCTGGTATGCCCCCCAGCCTTCCTTGTCGGTCTAGTCGGATCGGTCGCAATGCTTGTTCGTAAACATCGTCACCCCGGACGTGATGGCTGAATTCACACCGTTCCGAGTCGCCCTGCAATGCGCTGGAAGCCTTCGATAGGTTGGTTTGGATGGGCCAAATACCGCCCCACACCCATGATTTGAGGGAAAACGGGGTCATCCAGTAAACCGGACCGGGGCTGTGCGCGTGTCTACCAGAGGGGATGGACCACCGACGTCAGCGATTACTTTTTCCGGTTCTTGCCTCCCTTGCGAGAGGGAGTGTAGTCAACGGATCCGTATTTGCTGATTTTTCTAAGCGACATCCTGTATTTGCTGGGGTTCGTTGATGAATCACTTTCAGAGTTGGTGAACGTACCTATGCGGGATTGCTCATCGGTATTGTAATTGAATGCCTTCACAGTCGTACTGCCAATACTGCCCTTGGTGATGATGAACTCCAAATCCTCAGTCTGTTTTTTCAGATAGACGATAAACTCCACCTCGATCGCCGTGTCATCATAAGGTTGCCCGTTGATGTTAAGCCCGTTGATCCTTATCAGGTGCTGGTCTTTTTTCGGCTCGATAATCGTTGCTTCAGCAACATGCCAATCCTTATCCCATGGCGGAAGAATCTCGATATGACTCCAATCAGAGTCCGTCTCGACAACCAAGCGGACGGGATAGTAATCCCCTTCGCCACCAGCTGCAGACTGCAGGGAAGCAAAACAGGTGAAAAACGCAGGCATCAGGTACATGACTAATGTCTTGGCCTTTGGATGGGCAGTGTTCATTTCATTCTCCTTCCGACACTCGATTACGCCATCATCGTTATACCCATCTGCATTTCCCCCACCCCCCGGACGGTTAGTAGAACCGGTGCGGGCGCGTGGGCATGCAGCGGTTGCACTCTTCGTCGAAGGTCTTCCCGATCGGCACATGCCGCAGGCTGTCGAGGTGGCCGTAGAGGTTTTCGTCCGTCGTCTGGTAGCCGACGACCTCCCCCCTCGGATCGGTGACGACGATCAGGTAGCCGCCATACTTGGTGCCGCCCTTGTAGCCGCCGATGACATATTCCATCAACTGGACGGTATTGCACTGGAGCTCGAACGAACTTCCGCTACCTTCCTCCAGGAGGAAGCTGCCTTGCTGGTAATCGAGCAGGATCTGCTTGCCCCCGTAGATCTCCTCGCCGATCAGGAACACCTCCGCCAGCAACTGCTGGCCGTAGGGCCGGGTGGAGGTTTGCCGGATCCGCGCCTTGCAGTGGTAGTAGAAGGCCCGCGGCAAGGGACTGAGGCTGTAGGGGAAGATGCGCTGTTCGGAGACCTTGGAAAAATCCAGCTGCAAGGTAGGGGGTTGCTGGAGATCGACATAGCCGGCATCCTCTGCCGAGAGCCGGTCGAGGGGAACCTTGATGGTCCTGCCCTGGTCGTTCCTCAGCGAAACGTCGCCCCCGATCAGCGCCACGAATTCGGCCTGGATCACACGGCCATCCTCCAGGGTCCAATCGCGGAACTCGGCGCGCGCGATTCCGCAAACCCACGCCACCGCCACCATGATGCCCAGCCTTTTGCCCATAGCCTGCCCCTAGAAGTCCCTGAACACGGGCCCGTTGGTCAACGTGCACTCCCCCTCGGGAAGGTGCTTGTAGATCTCCTCGAGCATATCCAGGGAAAAATCCTCGGTCTTGAATGCGGGAAGAAGCGGTCCACCCTGGCGGGTCTGCGGATATTCCTCCCCATCCACCTCCACCAGCAGCATGGCCGACATGTCCCCGCTTCGCCACTCTCCGAACAGGACCTCCATCTCGACCGGCTCGCCGGCCTTCAGCTCGATCCAGTCGCCGACGTGCATCGTCTGGTTCCCCAGGTAGAACTTGCCGGAATCGGCGCTCGAGGTCTGCCACCAGTCGAAGAAGGGCCGATGGAAGTCCCAGCAGTTGATGAGGACGTCGCGCCCGTCGACCCGCACAAAGACGTAGGCATCCCCCACCCCCCAGAAGCGGAACCGGATGTCCTCCTTGTAGACCAGCTTGCCTCGGTAGAGCAGAAAGAAGTAGTAGCTCTCGGTTTCCGGCGCGCCAAACGCGTCGGGCGCCAGCGGGGAAACGATCGGGGGAATCATGAAGTGGGTGGTGTAGAGCTTTTGGGGCGACTGGTAGTATTTGGCGATCTTGCGCCGGTTCCAGCCGTTCACCACAAAATCGCGCAACACCTCGCGGCACTGGTGCTGGTCCATGGGGGCCACGCCGCCGCGGCGGTCGCGCTTCAGGTCGTAGAAGGCTCCTTCGAAATCGTTGCCGATCGTCTTCATCCCGCCGAAGACGGTGATGGAACCGATGTCGGGCGCCAGTTCGACACCGGAGAGATCCGCACCGATCGATTCGGCCATGCTGCCCAGCTCCGGCAGGTCGATGGTCGGCATGTTGGACTTCCTGACCTTGGAGACGATGCGGTTCGACGCCTTGGGCCGGGTCGTTTTCCGGGCCTGGACCTTCGGCTTCTTCAGCTTCATCTTGGGCCGCTCGACCGGTTTGGGGGCAACGAACTTCGATTCGGGTTCGTCCACAACGGAGAAGATCACGAACACCCCGGCCAGGAAAAAGGCGGCGGCATGCACCAGGATGCTGATCATCAACCCGCTGCGCGTCCCCTTCGCA
Source organism: Kiritimatiellales bacterium (assembly GCA_003246265.1). Taxonomy (GTDB): domain Bacteria; phylum Verrucomicrobiota; class Kiritimatiellia; order Kiritimatiellales; family Pontiellaceae; genus Pontiella. The sequence continues at coordinate 25,371 of QKAU01000042.1, forward strand.
GTTCTCCTGGGTTTTTTCGCCATTGCACCGTCTCCCCATCCACCCGCCAGGGCCATACCTGACGATCACCTGTCCATCGTTTACTCCAGCATTCACATCCCTGCAAGCCCCAATCCGGCCGTGAGCCTAGCTGCATGCCCGTCCCCGCCAAAATCGGGCCGCCTTTTGCTTTCAAATGCGCATCGGCATTCTACAATGCGGAGCATGAACACGTTTCCCGACATTCCGGAAGGCCAGCTCGAAAAGTATTCCTCCGCCATCTCCCTCTCCGACATGGAGATCTTCGTCTTCCCCGAACTGCTCTACAGCCTCGTGCTGGCCAACATCATGTCGCCGCGCATCTGGGCATGGAAGGAGCACGACTGGTTCCGCAGGCTCGACACCATGTCGCCCTACAAAAAGATCCAGCGGCTCAAGCAGTTCATCATCGACCACTACGAGTTCAACCTCGACCTCGACACCTGGGGCCTAACCACCAAGGAGGCCGAAATCGCCCGCTTCGCCCCCTACATGGACGAGAAGACCATCGGCCAGAGCAACGCGCTCTTCGGCTACGAGGGCGACAAGCACTACTTCTCGCTCGACATCCGCAAGCACTTTGGCCTCGACAAGTACAACTCCAACGTCATCCCCTACTGGAAGACCGAGACGCTGGAGGCGATGGATGCCTTCCGCTTCAAGGCGAACTACCGCGAAGGGGCCGGTGAATGCGTCTCGCTCTCCACCCTCTACGCCGCCGCGCTCTTCATCGTCTGCGACATCCCCCTCGAGGAGATCTTCCTGCTAGCCACGCCGCTGCACTCGCAGAACTTCGTCAACGTCCAGGACGGCGTCCTCACCAACAACCGCCGGCTCGTCACCAAAAACATGTGGTTCAACGGCACCGACCTCACCGCGAAGGCCCAGCGCGCCCTGCGCCACGAACAGGTGACCATCGTGGCCAACAACACCGGCTTCATCCACGCCGTCTATCCCGAAGCCACCATCGAGCCCGCCAGCTTCGACCGCTTCCGTGAAAAGCTGGACGCCTTCACCACCACCGAAATCACCTTCGAGGTCCTTTCCAACTTCCTGCGCGACCGGTCCGAATACCAGAAATGCTTCCAGATCAAATATGTCCGGCACGGGAAGGCGCAATACCTGCCGATCGAGCGCGCCTATGCCTACGAGCACGGCTCCCCCTACAAGGTTTCCGACGACGCCACCCGCGACAAGCTGCTCGAGGAGATCGACGAATACGACTTCTACACCGATCCGATCCCGCACCGCATCCAGCTCAACAAGCTGGCGGACTACCTCCGGAACAACCCCATCTCCCACTTCGACCAGGAGAGCATGACCGGCCTCGCCAACCGGATCGACTGTACCAACGACATGACCCGCAAGATGTCCGTCATCGAGGGGCTGGTCGACTTCGTGCACCTGGACCCCGAGTTGCCGGCCGCCGGCGGGAAGCGCTTTGGCGGGCCGGGCCCGATCGCCATCGGCCCGGGCATGCAGCGCGACGAAATCATCGCCTACCTGCGCTCCATCCGCGCCACCCACCCGGTCGCCGACCTCGCCTTCTACGCGAGCCGCGATCTCTCCACAACCGATTGGCGTCCTTTCCTCAAGGCGGCGCTGGAACGCAATCCCGTCATCGTCGAAGCCACGAAAAGCCTATCCGACGAGGAGCTGCTCCGGACGGTGGAGACCCTGCCCGACGAATCGATCTACGACGGTTCGCGCATCGCCCAGCCCGACGAAGTCTGGAACTTCCAGCGCGGCGACGGGATCGAGCGCGCCATCGCGGTCGCGAACGTATGGCGCGCGCGTCATCCCGATGCGGCCATCGAGCTGGCTTCGGATGGTGCGGAGGTGGCGTTGCATCTCGATGGGCTCATCGTGCGGTACTCGACCGCCAAGGGGCTGGACAAGCGCTTGACCCTCTAGCCAAGTCCGGGGCAATACGCCCTACTCCGCCGGCGGCTCCGGTGAACGGGCGCGGGCATTGAGCCCGTCGACGAGGATGCCCAGCTTGATTTCGGTACGTTGCTTCTCGAACCGGAAGCCCTTGCCCTCGCATGCGCCGCACTGGATCGTAAACCGGCCCTTGCCCTCGCATTCCAAGCATTTTCCGCTCCCCTTGCAGGTCGTGCAGTGGAGCTCCTGGTTCTTGAACTCCGACGGCCGCGTGCCGCTGCCGCCGCATCGCGCGCACTTCCCGCTTCCCTTGCAGTCGCGGCAGTCCCGCGTGGCCCATCCCGTACCGTCGCAGGCGGCGCACGGCTTGAGGTAGTCTTCCAGCACGATCAATTCCTGCTCGGGATCGATGGCCTTGATCAGGCTGTCGAACCGCTTCGCCCCCTCCCCGTTGCCCTTGAGCAGCGCGTGCATCAGGCACGCGGCGAGGATCTCCAGGTCCTTGTCGCCGGCATAGTCGGCCGACCGGTAGAAGTCCAGCGCCGCCGGCGACAATCCCGGCAGGCCTGCCAGTGCGGAGCCAACGCCCGCCTCCGGATCGGACGGCAAGGGGGGGACGGCGGCCCCTGCGGCGGCCTGCGCCGTGCGGACCAGGCCAATGCGCAGGGCCTCGCACATCGGCCGGTCGAGCAGCTTGCCCCGCCCGCCGCATGCCCGGCAGCGGGACTTGATCGAACCCTCCCCGCCGCAATCGGCACATTTGCCGGTGCCCTTGCAGGTCGTGCAGTAGGTCGTCGCCGAACCCATGCCCGTATCGCGTTGGCCGTCGCCCCCGCACCGAGGACATTTGCCCGAGCCGGCGCAGGTGCGGCAATCGGCCGCGATCGTCCCTTCGCCCGCACAGGCCTTGCAGGGGGTGAAGAGGGCTTCGACGTCGAGCGGATCGAAATCCTTGCCCAGCTCCTCCCCGATCAGCATGAGGCGCTTGGCCTCGGCCTGGTTGTCGGCCAGGAGGTCGTGCGCCAGGGCCAGATCCAGCAGGGTATGGACCGCCGCCTCCGGGGCATCGGCACCGAGCAGGTAGGCCATCCCTGCCTCGTCTAGACCGGGCACCCGCTCCAGCGTGGCCCTGAGGCCGAAGCGGTCGTTGAGCTCGACCGGCGTCGCCGGCGGGACTTCGGGCAATGCGGCCCCGCCCGCTTCGGGGGTGCCCAGGTACGCGGCCTTCCAGGCGTCGGGCAGGGTCTTGTAGTTGAGGAAGTACTGGCCCCCGTCGTGGACGATCATCAACCCCTCCGAGCTGCGGCGCCACACGAAGGCGTTCCTTAGCACCGTCCCGTCCGGCAACGTGAACTCCGCCACCGGCGCCTCCGTCAGCACCACGACTTCGGCGGGCACGGATTGAAGTGGTGCCCACGAGAGAATACCCAGCATAACCAGCAAGAAGATACGGCGCATGATCCTAGCCTCTAATAGGGATTGAACGTATAGCTCCCTATGTACAAGATGAGAACCTGCAAGTCCAAACCTAACATCGAGCAGCACCAGCACGGAGCCACCAGGGGGCACTCCATGGCAAGAAATGCATTATGTCCACTACTGCTGGCCGCGGCAGCGGCTTTGGCGGAACCGGTTCCCACGCTTGAACTGAATGTGGACATCCACCAATGGACCGCAACCTACCCGGAGACGAACGACTTCACCCGGGCCGCGACCGCCCTGGGGATCTCCAATGTGGCCCTGAAAGCCTACGCGGATGGCAGCAACCTTTTCGCCATCGCCTGTATCGAGACGACGCTGGCGGATGCGCAGGCCACGTGGCTCGAGCAGACCAATGACGTGCAACTCGCACCGCTCGCGAACGGTGATTTCGGGTGGGATCCGAAAAGCACGAAGAAATCCATGATTCCAACCATTGATTCATCGAGTCTGAACATCCGGTTTTCCGGAAACCGGATCCTGTTTGCCCCGCCACGATACATGGAGATGGCCCTGGCCCATGGTCAGGAAGAAAGGCGATCGCCCATGCTCTCAGGCATGCTTGACGCTTCGCCCATGGCAACCCCTTTGCTTGCCCTGCTGGACCGGTTTGCATCGTCGCAAACCAACCAAATCTCCCTGGCCACCATTTCCGCCATGGTCCGGACGGCCAGGGGGGCCGTGGCTTCGATCCGGCACTACCCTTCCATTGCGATCGAAATCGATGCATCGGAAGAGGGCGTACGGAACATGGATCTATCCCTTTCCTTCGATTCCTCCGAAACGGCTCTGGTGCTCCAGGCGTTCCTTGCGACGGCCTCCAGGGCATGGATGAATCCGTCGATAAACGACCGACAGGTCAAGCTGCTCGGGCTATTGGACAACGCCGCCTTCCAGTCGATGGAACGGGATGGTGGCTCCCTGCACTTCAACTATCGATGGGCCGCCGCAGACGACAAGAAGATGATGGGCCAGGTTGCCGCTGCGATCGTTGGAAGCCTTCCGTTCCTTCCACGCGACGGCGAGTTTCCAGCCAACGGCACCCAGACCATCGATCCACCGGTTCTGCTGCGGGAGGCAGCCATCAACAACGAAGGAATCGCGGAAGCCATTCGCGGCGCAACCTTCCTGGACCACCAATGGGACGCCAACATCAATCTGGCCATCGACTATCTGGATCTTCCCAACGTCGACCTCGTCGAAGGCACGATTTCATCGGTCCAGCTCCTCGCAGCCGACGGAACCGACATTGCGAAGAAACCGCGTTCCGGCGGGTTTTCCTACGACAATAGGCAAAGGAGGGCAACCATCACGCTCAACAAGGATGAGCGGAACCAGGATGCCGCAACCGCCTCGTTCATCCTCGACCTCGCCATCCCCGACGGCGTCCAACTTTTCACCCTTTCGGAAGAGCAACGCTTCATCGACTCCGGCGACGGCGGAATCTGCCTCGTTGCACTGAGCAATTCAGTGGTCACCTTGCGTTCCAAGGGGATATCGTTGCGCGACGCCAAGGTATATGCCCGGAATCGCGAAGGCGAATACCTGGCCAGCTCCGGCGCCCTCTGGTCCGATTCGTCCTACAGGGGCGAGTTCAACGGCCTTCCCGCATCGGTGGTGGTCGCCATTCCCACCAGCTGCCAGGACGTCGCGGTTTCCTTCACCAACATCGTGGTTGGAAACGGACCGCTGGAGATGCCGCAAGAGCCCACCTCCGGCATCCCTGCGCGCTACACCTGCGCTCCCACCAAGTCCTATACCGATCCGGATCTTGACGAATGGGCCACACGTTCTATGACGCTGTCCACCAATGCCGGGTGGCGCAAGGACGAGTGCCAATTGCAGTTCCCCATGGAAGCCGGATGCGCAATCGACAACGTATCCATGAAGAGCTATCTGGCCGGAGGCGACACCTTTGCCTTCGAAGGGCGAAGCAGTGGCTACTCCTACAGCGATACATCGATCAACTGGTCCATCCCGCAAACCGGCCCGCTGCGGGCTGCGGCGGCCTTGTTCGGCCAGATGTCGGCCACGCTCTGGTCGGGTATCGGTTGCTACGAGACCGAACTTTCAACCAACTTTACGCCATTTGTTGAGGGCTTTGAGCTCCCGGCGGCGGCCGCCGAACAAAACGTGGTATGGGTCCGAACCGGTCCGGACGGACATGTCCTCGAGGTCCGTGCCACCGATTCGACCGGAAGGCGGCTGAAACCAAGCAATCGCCAATCCTCCCGCAATGCCCAGCGGGGATACCACTTCTGGGGCCAACCCGCCAAGGCGACCATCGTTTACGCATCGACGAACGCCACCCTGGACATACCCTTCGGAATCGCCCTGAAGGAGGGTGGCATGGATGCCGTTCCCAAGGCGAGGACACAAGTGGAATCCTTCGAGGCATTCATCGCCGAAATCCGCGGGATCGAGGAAATGAGCAGGCAGTTCGGCGACCTCCTTTCCGCCAGCCATTACGCAAGCAACCCGCAGAACGAACCTGTCGCAAGAATCCCGCTGGAGGTGGCCCATGCCGACCCGGAGGGGGCTTCCGTTTTCGGCTACGAAGCCACGCCCTACAAGGGATACCTTTTCCGCCGTGTGCCAACCACGCGGACCGGTCGGCCGGATCTCTCCAGTCATGCATGGGCGGGAGGATCATTCGACTCCTGCGGCTATGCCACAAGCTTCCTGCTTGCCGTGCCGATCAGCAGCGAGCGTCCCACCATCCTATGCCAGTGGGACGATGTCTATGTCCATTATGGGACATGCCCGGACCCGGAGGCCATCGACACGAGCACCTGGAAAATGAGGGAAGACGGCTGGATCGAGATCTGGTAGTACAAACCTGCCCATGAAAGTCGTCATCACAGAAAAGCCCTCCGTCGCGCGCGACATCGCCGCGGTGCTGAAGATCACGGGCAAGAAGAAGGGCTACATCGAGGGGCGCGGTTGCGCGATCACCTGGGCCTTCGGGCACCTGGCGACCCTCCTGGAGCCGGGCGAATACGATCCGGCCCTGCTCAAGTGGCGGCTGGACACGCTCCCCTTCATCCCCGGCGAATTCCGGCTCAAGCTGATCGACGATCCCGGCGTGGCCGAACAGTTCGATACCATCCGGCAGCTCTGCACCGGGGCCGAAGAGATCGTCTGCGCCACCGACGCCGGCCGGGAGGGCGAGCTGATCTTCCGCCAGATCGTCCAGCTGGCCGGATGCGAGGACAAGCCGTTCCGCCGGCTGTGGCTCAGCTCCCTCACCCCCGATGCCATCCAGGAGGCGTTCGGCAGCCTGCGCGACGGCCATGACTACGATGCGCTCTACGCCGCCGCGCGCTGCCGTTCCGAGGCGGACTGGATCGTGGGGCTCAATGCCACACGCTTCTTCAGCGTCCGCTTCGGGCGCATCGGCGGCGGCGAGGACCGCGTGCTGTGGAGTGTCGGCCGGGTGCAGACGCCGGTCCTCGCCATGATCGTCCAGCGCGACGACGAGATCCTCCGTTTCCGCCCCCAGCCCTTCTGGGAGCTGGCCACGAAGTACCGCGAGGTTGTCTTCAAACATACCGGCGACCGTTTCGACCAGCCGGGGAAGGCGCAGGCGCTGCTGGAAAGGATTACGGGCCAGCCCTTCGAAATCATGGGGGTGGCCGGCAAGCAGAAGAAGGAACAGCCCCCGCAGCTCTTCGACCTCACCACGCTCCAGCGCGAGGTCAACAAAAGCCACGGCCTCTCCGCCGCCGACACCCTGGCCGCCACCCAGGACCTCTACGAGTCGAAGCTGGTCACCTACCCGCGGACCGATTCGCGCTACCTTGGCTCCGACATGAAGCCGCGCGTCGCGAAGATCCTTGAAAACCTCAAGGCGATCCGCGCCGGGCAGATCGAGCCGCTCAACCTCGCCAGGCTCCCCTTCACCAAGCGGGTCGTCGACGACAAGAAGGTGACCGACCACCACGCCATCATCCCCACCGGCATGCTGCCGAAATCGCTGGGCACCCACGAACAGATCGTCTACGACGCCATCGCCACCCAGTTCATAGCCGCCTTCTATCCCGAATGCCTCAAGATGCTCACCACGGTCGACGGCGAGAGCGCAGGAGTCCGCTTCCAGGCCAAGGGGACCCAGGTCCTTGAAGCCGGGTGGACCGCGCTCTTCCAAAAAAAGGGAAGGCCGAAACAGGAGGCCGACGAGGAGGACGAGGAGGAGCAGGTGCTGCCGGAATTCGCGAAAGGGGAAAGCGGTCCCCACGAGCCGGCCCTGCGCGAGGGCAGGACCAAGCCGCCCAAGCACTTTACCGAAAACTCCCTGCTCGGCGCCATGGAGGCCGCCGGCAAGTGGGTCGACGACGACGCGCTGCGCGAAGCCCTCAAGGAGCGCGGCATCGGCACGCCCGCCACCCGCGCCGCCATCATCGAAACCCTGCTTCGCCGGCATTATATCCGCCGGGAGAAGAAGCAGATCCTTGCCACCGACATGGGCCGCTGCCTCGTGGCCCTGATCCACGACCCGCTGCTGAAATCGCCCGAAATGACCGGCGAGTGGGAGGAGCAGCTCAAGCGGATCGAGCGGGGCGAAACCGAAGCCGCCGGCTTCATGGAGGGCATCGGCACCTACACCCGCCGCCTGATCGAAAGCGGCACGACCGCGCAGCTCGACACCGCCCGCATAGGCGACTGCCCCCTCTGCGGCAAGGAGGTCATCAAGGGCCGCAGCGCCTACGGGTGTTCCGGATGGAAGGAGGGGTGTCTCTTTGTGCTCGAACCGGAATACAACGGCCTTCCGCTGACCCCCAACCAGGTCCAGGTGCTCCTGCAGATGCACTTCCTGCCCTATCCCGTCCGCATTGGCGGGCAGTCCCGCCTGCTCCTGTTCAGCAAGCAGGGCTTCCTGGTGGACGTAGACCTGCCCTCCGCCGACCGGCAGAAAAAGGGTGCCGACGCACGGGCCAGGCCCGTCTCGAAACCCCGTCCCCGGCAGGGCCGGGATTCTGCCTAGCCGCCCTTCTTCGCCTTGTAGAGCATCCAGGCGGCGAGGGTCTTGGCGTCGTCGATCCGGTTGGAACGGATCATCCCTTCGAACTCGTCCCCGGAAAGGATGACGGTCTCGATGCGCTCGTCGTCGTCGAACGACGTTGCCCCGCGTCCGGCCACTTCGGCGTAATAGACATCGATGCGCTCGGTGCAGTAGCCGACACTGGGAAAGATGGGGCCCAGCAGCTCGACCGTTTCCGCAAGGCAGCCCGTCTCCTCGCGCAGCTCCCGGATGGCGGTGGAGGCCTCGTCCTCCTCGGGGTCGCAGTTGCCGGCCACCACCTCGAAGCAGATCCGCTCCATCGCCTTGCGAAACTGGCGGATGAAGACGAACCGGCCGTCGGGCAGCCGGGGGATGATGGCCACGGCCACGCCATGCCTGACGATCTCGCGGACGGAGCGCTTGCCGTTCTCCAGCTCCACCTGCAGCACCTCCACGTCGAGGATGCGCCCCTCGTAGACCGTCTGGCTTGCAATCGTCTTCTCGTACATTCGAACGGCTCCGGTTTGAATTCAGGATCGGCCTGCCTTATAGTCCATCGCCTATGGAGCACGCGAGAAAAGATTGGGAAGCGGCCGAGGAGGCGCACCTGGCCGCCTACGCCTCGAAAAGCGGGGAGAGCCTCGGGCGCCGCCACCCCGAACCGCCCCACCCCCTCCGCTCCTGCTTTGCCCGCGACCGCGACCGCATCTTCCATAGCCGCTGCTTCCGGCGGCTGGAGTACAAGACGCAGGTCTTCGTCAACGGCACCGCCGACCACTACCGCACGCGCCTGACCCATACCATGGAGATGTCGGCTGTCGGCCGCACCCTCGCGCGGATCCTCCGCGCCAACGAGGACCTCACCGAATGCATCTGCCTGGCCCACGACATCGGCCACAGCCCCTTCGGGCATGTCGGCGAGGCGGTGCTCGACGAACTGATGAAGGAGCACGGCGGGTTCGACCACAACCTGCAGAGCCTGCGCTGCGTCGAAATCGTCGAGTCGCCCTACCCCGGATTCCAGGGCCTGAACCTCGGCTGGGAGGTTCGCGCCGGACTGCTCAAGCACGAGGCGCACGCCGATGGCGCGCAGCTCGACGGCCACCCCATCGGCCCCTTCCAGTCCATCGAGGGCCAGATCGCCGACATCGCCGACGACATGACCTACCATGCGCACGACGTCGACGACGGCCTCGAGGCGGGCATCGTGACGGTCCGGCAGCTGGAAACCACCGAATTCTGGCGCCGGGCGGCCGCAGTCACGCGGGAACGCTACGCCAACCTGAGCGAGTTCCAGTTCATGCGCGCCACCATCCGCTACCTGCTGGAAATGCAGGTGATCGACGTCGCCCGCCATGCCTTCGCCGCCTTGGCGGAGTACCAGCCCTCCACCGTCCGCGAGGTGATGGCCGCACCGGGCCGCATCGTCGATTTCGGCGACGAGATGAAGGCGATCCTGGGCGAATTCAGCCAGTTCATGTTCGACAACCTCTATTTCCACCACGGGGTGGCCGGTGCCACGCGCGAATCGGTGGCGATGATGCGCAAGCTCTTCCTCCACTACCTCGGGCACCCCGAAACCATGGGGCGCAAAGCCCGCGAGCGGCTGGACCGGGAAGGCCTGTGGCGCACCGTCTGCGACTACGTGGCCGGCTGCACCGACCGCTACGCCATCGAGGAGTACCAACGCTTCGGCCTCGGCACATGATCTCGAATGGGCGGGAAGAACCACGAAGTACTCGCTGTGGGTCGGGTGCCTTCCGCCCGGTAAGAGGCTCGTGATGGAGGCGGTCAATTTGGAGCCATATCTCCCGGACAAGATATTCCTGACCCAGCACGAGACCGCCCATGTTCTTTCGATGTCACGGCAAACGGTCCACAATCTGGTCAAACAGGGTATTTTGCACCCCGTGGACATCAATGGCCAAGGATTACTCCGCTACAGCGTGGAGGAACTAAAGAGCCTCGGCCCGCCGAAAAAACCACTATACGACTGAACCTCATGATCAGCAGGTAGGGCCGACGAAAATTGACTCTTCACCCAAGACAGGCGCAACCGCTTACTTTCGGGAATCTCGTTGCAGACTTGTTGCAAAGTTTTAGCACCCAAAACCGGCAAAACTCGCCTTTTTTGCAAAGTTGGGGCCCTTACCGATTTCCAAAATAAAAAACCTCTAACTCGTTGCGAATTAGAGGTTTAAAGTGGTGGCGAGACCCAGAGTCGAACTGGGGACACGCGGATTTTCAATCCGCTGCTCTACCAACTGAGCTATCTCGCCTTAAAAAGAAGAGCGGAGTATACGGATCGGCTCCGGTGCGTCAACCGAATAGATGCCAAATTTCACCTTCATGCAACCCGCTCGACCCGAGGCTTGATCGGAGGCGCCAATCCGGCAGTATGGACCCGCATGGACCAGGCAGATTTTGGGAAGATCCTCCGCAACTGGCACATCGACCCCGCCGATGCGCCTCGGTTGGACACGAGCCTTGCGGGCAGCCCCGACCGCGTGGTCTTCCGCAAGGCGATCACAGACCGGGAAGGACGGCGGTGGGTGCTCGAGGAGGTGGCCGAAAAGCGCTACGCCCGCAAGCTGGCCATCGCAGAAGCGCTCGAAGCCCTGGAGCGCGGCGGGCTGGAATTCATCCATCCCTACGTGCGCAACTCGCTCGACCACTTCATCACCAACTATGCGGGGCACCTATTCATGCTCCGGCCGCTTGTCGATGGCATGCCCATCGACCGGGGCACTTGGCTCGCGGAACCGTGGCGGGCCGACGCCATGGCCACCTTCCTGCTCAACCTGCGCCTTGCCTCGGAACGCACACCGATCGAATCCCCTGGCCCAGCCTTTTCGCCCGCCAGCTTCGTCGAGGAGCGGATGGCCGCCCTGAAGCGGAACGCCCCGGACATCGCCTCCAGCCTCGATCCGATCTACCGCCAGCTCAAGCGCACCCTGCCCACGGCGGCGAATAGGCAGGACATGGCTTTCTGCCACGGGGACTTCCATCCGCTCAACGTGGTCTGGGGCATGCAGTCGATGCGTTCCGTCATCGATTGGGAGTTTTGCGGCATCAAGCCCGAAGCCTACGACGCCGCGCTACTGGTCGGTTGCATCGGCTTCGAGGATCCCGACGCGCTGATCGGCCCTTTTTCCCTCCGGTTCATCCGACAACTGCGGAACAATGCCCCCTTTGCGGAGAGCACGTGGAGAAGTTTCTACGACCTGGTCGTGGCCATCCGCTTCGCATGGCTTTCCGAGTGGATCCGCACCTGCGACGCGGAGGCGCGCGACCTTGAAATCCTCTACCTGAACCTGCTCGCGACCCAGAAGCGGTACGTGACCGAACAGTGGAATTTATGACCCGAAATTCGCGCCCATTACGTCTTGCCATTTAAGGGCCGGTTCGTACACTACGCATCTTCTTTGGTCAAACGGGGCGTGGCTCAGTCTGGTAGAGCGCTACGTTCGGGACGTAGAAGTCGCTGGTTCGAATCCAGTCGCCCCGACCATTTTTCCCTGCGGAAGACCTTGGGCTCCAGGCCTGGAATTGTTTGTTTACGGCTGGATGAGCAGCAGGAAGATTCCAGTTAGCCGTCGTCCACCAGCACCCAGCGGATCGGCAGCGGGCTCGATTTGATATCGCGGATGGCGGAAAGGATGATCTCCTCGCCGATGTTTTCCCGGTAGTGCTCCCACGAACACCACCCGAGATACGAATAGGGCTCCGGATACCGCTTCATGGACCACCAACGGCGTGATCGTGCCGGCCTCCACCAAGCCGAAGAGCTACTCGGCCTACACGAACACCGTCGGAACGCTTCCCGCCAACCTCTTCGTCCGCCTGCTGCTGGATTGAGCCGCGAGGCCTTCGAACAGGGTCCGGGCCCATGGCGGCCGGACCGTGGAACAACCCCGCCGCATAGGCGGGGTTGTGTCTTTTCCAGGCGGTGCCGGGCTAGGCCCGCGGATGGGCGAGCTGGTAGACCTCCTTCAGGCGCTCGACGGAGACGTGGGTGTAGATCTGCGTGGTCGAGAGCGAGGCGTGGCCCAGCAGTTCCTGGACGCTGCGCAGGTCGGCCCCGGCATCGAGCAGGTGCGTGGCGAAGCTGTGGCGCAGGCTATGGGGCGTCAGCTCGGCGTTCAAGCCGCAGAACAATACGTACTTCTTCATCATGCGTTCGATCGAACGTGCCGTGATGGGACCGCCGTTCTTGTTGAGGAAGACGGGGCTGCGCGCATCCTTCCGCCCCTCCAGCAGCCAGACGTTCTCGCGCAGCTCCAGGTTCTTCATGAGCGCGCGCACGGCGGGCGAGCCCAGCGGGCAGAGGCGCTCCTTCTTCCCCTTCCCGCGCACGCGCGCCACGCCGGAGAGCAGGTCGATGCTCGTTTCGGGCAGCTTTACCAGTTCGTTGATGCGCATGCCGGTGCTGTAGAGCATTTCGAGGATCGCCTCGTCGCGCGCCACCATGTACTCCTGCCACAGCCGCATCTTCGGGTTTTCGGGGGGATGCTTGCCGGCGTACCGGACGGGCGCGTCGAGCAGCCGGCCGACTTCGTGGACGGAGAGCACCTGCGGCAGATAGCTTCCCTTCTTCGGCAGGTTGAGGCCGCCGAACGGGTTCTGCTCCACATACTCCTCGCGCAGCAGGAACTTGTAGAACGAGCGGAGCGCGGAGAGCTTGCGCGCCGTGGTGGTGGGCGCCATCTCCAGCTTCTGGAAGAAGACAAGGAACTTGCGCGCCGCGAAGCGGTCGGCCTCGCTCCACCGGTAGGGCGGCTGCGCCTCGGCCCCCCAGACGATTTCGCAGAACTGGCGGATGTCGACCAGATAGTTCCCGACCGTATGCACGGAGGCGTTCCTCTCGCCTTCGAGATACTGCACGAAATGCTCTATGCACGGATCGTTCATGGTGGAAAACAATTGCCTGCGAAGAGAGGAAGCGCACGAAGTCTCGCGAGCCGATGCCCCTCTCGCCCTATTCCTCCGTTGCGGCGTCGACCTGCTTCGCCTTCGCCTTGCGGGGCGCAAAGAGCCCCAACGGCTCCTGCAGCTGCGCATAGTCCGGAATCTGCTCCGCATAGCGGGCCGCCATCTTCTTGAGCGCCGCCACCTGGCGTTCGGAGAGCGCGCCCTTGGCCTTGAACTGGCGGTCGAGCGATTCGTAGAAGGTCTTGTCGTTGAACTCGCGTTTTCCGCGCTGCACCGGCTCCGCCCAATCGGTCACCTGGGCCACCAGGGCCAGCACGGGGGCGATCGAGGGGTCGGCCACCCCTCCCGGCTTTTCGCCAAGCTTGAGGTCATGCTTCACGGCATCGAAATCCGGAATCTGGTCGGCGTACTTCGAGAGCATCGAATCGAGCGCCGCCACCTGGCGTTCGGAGAGCCGCTTGCCCAGGGCGATCTGCTCGCCGAGCGACTTGGCGAATTTCCTGTCGTCGTAGGTGCGCTTGCCGACCTGGCGCGGCTCGCCGAACTGGACGTTGGCCAGCAGCGCCAGCTTGCGCGGCGTTTCGTCGCGCACGGCCTCCGGCTCGGCCAGCTGCAGTTCGGCCGCCAACTCCGCGGGGATCTGGCGGATGTAGCGGCAGCACATCTTGTGGAGCATCTCGCCCTGGCGCTTGCTCAGGAGTTTGCCTTCGGCCACCGTCGCCTTCAGGTCCTCGACCGTTTTTTGATCGTCGTAGGTGCGGCGTCCCGACTTGGCGGGCGGCGCCCACTCCCGCACATGGCCGAGGGCCTCGAAGCATCTTCCCACCAATCCCGGATCGGCGGTCTCCTTGGCGTGCTCGATCCATTCGAGCAGCGAAGGGTAGAACTCCTTCATCATCTGCGTCCACTCGACCTGGCCCTCCTCGACGTTGTCGAGCTTCGTCTCCATGTCGGCGGTGAAGTGGACCTCGAACAGGTCGACCTTGTTGTCGGATTTCAGCTTGGCTTCGGTCTTGAGCACCAGCTCCACGAGTTCCCTGCCCAGCGCCGTCGGGACGAGCGACCGCCCCTCCTTGCCAACGTATTCGCGTTCATCGAGCTTGGACATGATCGCGGCATAGGTGCTGGGACGCCCCACCCCGTTCTCCTCCAGCGCGCGGATCAGCGACGCCTCGGTATAGCGCGCCACCGGCCTGGTCTCCTTCGGTTCGGCCAGCCATTGGAGCACGTCGAGGTGTTCCCCGACCGAGAGCGGGGGCAGCTGCCCGGCCTCGTCGTTCTCCTCGTCGTCGCCGTTCTTGCGGTCGGCGGCGGCCTCGATGCCGCTCGCCTTCATGTAGCCGGGAAAGGCCACTTCCGACGCCGTCGCCCGGAACAGGAAGCGGTTCTCGACCCCGGCTTCGACCTCCACCGTGCGGCGGGCGATGCGGGCGGGCACCATCTGGCTGGCGACGAAACGTTCCCAGATCAGCTTGTAGAGCTTCTGTTCCGCCGGTTCCAGCGCCATCCCCTCGCGCCCCGGCACGACATTGACGTCGGTGGGCCGGATCGCCTCGTGGGCCTCCTGCGCCGCGCCCTTGCTGCGATAGGCATTAGGTTTTTCAGGCAGGTATTCCGCGCCGTACTGTTCGCTCACGAACATCCGGCACTCCTCCTGCGCGCTCCTGGCGATGTTGAACGAGTCGGTACGCATGTAGGTGATCAAGCCGCTCTCGTAGAGTTTCTGCGCAATGCCCATGGTCCGGGCGGGCGCATAGCCCAGCGCGCCGGAGGCCGACTGCTGGAGCGTGCTGGTGATGAAGGGCGGACGGGCCGACCGCTGGACTTCCTTGGTGGCCACGTCGGATACCCGGGCCGTACTTGCCTCCAGCTCGCGGCGCAGCGCGTCGAGCTGCTCCTGGGTACGCACCGCGCCCGGCAGCAGCCTGCGGTCCTTGATACCGACCGGCTCGCCGTTGATGCGCGCCAGCTTGACGGTGAACGGATCGAGCGGCGCCTCCCGCCTGCGGACCTCCGCGGCCACGGCGAAGTAGGTCTCGGGCCGGAAGTTCTCAATCTCCAGCTCGCGCTCCACCACCAGCCGCAACGCCACGGTCTGCACGCGGCCGACGCTCTGCGCCCCGCGGATCTGCTTGCGCACCACGGGGCTTCCCTCGAAGCCGACCAGGCGGTCGAGCACGCGGCGCGCCTGCTGGGCGTTTACGCGGTCCATGTCGATCTTGGAGGGGCTTCCGAACGCGGCCAGGATGGCGGGCTTGGTGATTTCGTTGTAGGTGACGCGATAGAAGTTCTCTTCCGGCACCGTCTTCTTCAGCGCCTCGAAAAGATGCCAGGCAATCGCCTCCCCTTCGCGGTCGGGGTCGGGCGCGAGGAACACCCTTTCGCACTTCTTCGCCTCGGCCTTGATCTCCTTCAGCACCTTCTTGCCGCGCGCCGTGTCGACATACTCCGGCTCGAAATCCTTTTCCACATCGACGCCCAGCTTCTTTGCCGGCAGGTCGCGCACATGGCCGACCGACGCCATCACCACATACTCCTTGCCGAGGAACTGCCCGATCTTCTTCGCCTTCGCCGGCGACTCCACGATTACCAAATTCTTGCCCATCTCTCTTTCCTTCGATCTTTACCCCGGAGCGTTGGGAAGGTGCCGCAGCGATGTCCCGCCCCGATGCGCGCCAATCCCTGCTCCGGGCTCATTTTCCAAATCCTGCCTTCAAATCCTCCGCCAATTCGACCATGCGGCCCGGGAGGGTACGCACCACGCGCTTCATTTCAAGTCCAAGCAGCAGCCCGCTCAACTCGTGGCTCCTGAGCCCCGTGGCGCGCGCGAGCGTGTCGACGTCCATCGGTTCCTGCCACAGGGCCTCGACGATCCTCGTTTCGGCCTCGGTCATGGGCACGTCCGGCCGCGCCGCGGCCTGGCCGGCGGGCAGCTGCCGTTCTGCGGCGGGGATGAGGAACT
Organism: Kiritimatiellales bacterium; assembly: GCA_003246265.1. Taxonomy (GTDB): domain Bacteria; phylum Verrucomicrobiota; class Kiritimatiellia; order Kiritimatiellales; family Pontiellaceae; genus Pontiella. The sequence continues at coordinate 41,648 of QKAU01000042.1, forward strand.
CGTACTCCTCGAGGATGTCGTCGATCCCCTCCACCAGCTTCGCGCCGTTCTTGATCAGCAGGTGCGGCCCGCGCGCGCCCGGCGCGTCGATCCGGCCCGGCAGCGCGAAGACCGTGCGCCCCTGCTCCATCGCCGCCTCGGCCGTATGCATCGATCCTCCCTTGACCGCCGACTCCACCAGCAGGACGCCCATGCCCAGCCCGCTGATGATACGGTTGCGGTACGGGAAGGTCATGCGGTCCGCCTGCCGGCCCATTGGATATTCGCTGATCACCGCTCCCTGCCGCGCGATCCGGTTGGCCAGCTCCTCGTTCTCGGGCGGGTAGAGCCGGTCGAGCGCCCCGCCCAGCACCGCGATCGTACGGCCCCCGCCCTTGAGCGCACCGCTGTGCGCCGCGGTATCGGTGCCGCGCGCCAGGCCGCTGACCACCGTAAAACCCATCTGCCCCAGCTGGTAGGCGATCCGGTCGGCCGCATTCAGGCCGTAGGTCGAGGTCGACCGGGAGCCGACGATGGCGATCGCCCTGCCGTCCTGCGGCAGCAGGCGGCCCCGCACGTAGAGCGCGAGCGGCGGATCGTGGATCGCCTTGAGCGACGCGGGATACTCCTCGTCGAGCGGAGTGATAATCCGCGCGCCCGCATCGGCCGCCTTGCCGACCTCTTCCTCGGCATCGATGGAATCCCGCTGCGCAACGATCTTCAGCGCCAGCTTCTCCCCCACGCCCCGCGCCTCCATCAGCGCCTCGCGGTCGGTACGGAGGATCGCCTGCGGGGAACCCAGCGCATCGACCAGCCGGCGGACGCTTACCGGGCCCAGCCCTTCGATCATGTTCAAGACGATATATGCTTCGCGATCCTGCATCGACTTAACCACGGAATACACAGAAACACACAAGGCTGGTTTCGGTGTATCCCGCGTCTTCCGTGGTTCACAAACTCTTCCAGACCTGTTCCATGAGGGCTTCGGGAACGTCGTTGCCAAAGGAGACCAATCCGATGGCCGATGCCAGCACGAACTTCGGCATCCCGCCGATCGTCTTCTTGTCCACTGCGAGTGCCGCGCGCAGGTCCGCCCATGGACAGCCGGGGGCGCGCACCGGCAAGGCCAGATCGACAAACATCTTCTCGATGCGGTCGCATTCGGCCTGCGAAAGGCCGGATTGCTCGACGGATACGCGGGCGGCGAAGACGGAGCCGATGGCGACGGCCTCCCCGTGGACGAATTCGCCATAGCCCGCCACCTTTTCGATGGCATGGCCTACGGTGTGGCCGAAGTTCAGGATGGCCCGCAGCCCTCCTTCGCGCTCGTCCTGGCCGACCACGTCGGCCTTGATTTCGCAGCAGCGCCCTACGACCCTGGCCAGCAGCCCCACGTCGCTACGGTCCGCCAGTGCCGGCCATTGCCCTTCCAGGCATTCGAAGAAGGAGGCGTCGTAGATGATGCCGTACTTGACCACTTCGGCCAAGCCGGCCCGGTATTCGCGCACCGGAAGGGTTTCCAGCGTCTGCAGGTCGGCCAGGACCAGCTCCGGCTGGTGGAATGCGCCGACCAGGTTCTTGCCTTCGGGCAGGTTGATCCCGGTTTTGCCTCCCACCGAGCTGTCGACCATCGCCAGGAGCGAGGTCGGCACCTGCACGAAGGGGATGCCGCGCAGATAGGAGGCGGCCACGTAGCCCGCAAGGTCGCCGATCACTCCGCCACCCAGCGCGACGACGAAGCCCTTCCGGTCGAGCCCCGCCTCGATGCAGCGGCTGTAGAGCGCAAAAAGCTGGTCGCCGCACTTGGTCTGTTCGCCGGCCGGAATCGTGGCCAGGGTGGCCTTGAAACCCGCCTTCCCCAACGATTCCATGGCCGTTGCGGCATAGAGGGAGCCCACGTTGGCGTCGGTAACGACCAGGCATTTGCCTTTCAGGCCCGCCGATACGCACCGTTCGCCCAACTCTTCCAGCAACTCCGCCCCGATATGGATGCCGTAGGAGCGCTCGCCCAGATTCACAGTAACGTCGTATAACATAGCCCGCTGTGTGTAGGTGCTCGCACGGGGGCAAGTCAAACGAATTCTCGGACGAGCACCCCGCTGCATGGCCGGTTTTGCACCCCGCAGGCCATTTAACACCATTTCGGCATTGATATACCGATTAGTCCGCCTATATTGGACCGTATTCGTATTCTTTAACAACCCAAGGAGAAGGAGATGAACGTAGACCAGCACCTGAAGGTAGCCCAGTGGCACATCGAACAGGCCCGCCTGCATGCCACCGTCGAAGGTGGACACAAGTGCGGCTGCCCGCTCAACGACGGCTATGCCAAGATCATCGCTGAAGTCGAGTCGGGCAAGATCGTCGACGAAGGCCACTAGGCCACATGGTCCCTTGCCGCGACCCAAGGTTTCTGACGAAAACCGCCCCGATACGGGCGGTTTTTTTTTGCGTCCATGAAGTCGTGCAATACCGCTTTTCACTTCTGCAAAAAGCCGGTAGTTTGCGGGGAATTCCATTCCAAACGGAGGAGCATGCAATGAAACGTACCGTTGCGACCTTGTCGATCCTGTGCATGGCAGGTTTACATTCCGCCCATGGCGACAAATCCCTCGAAGAACGGGTAACCGCGCTTGAAAAGGAAGTGGCTGCACTGAAGGCCGCAACGCAGCCGGTCGTCGAAACGGCGAACCTTGAAAATCAGGTGGAAGAGCAACGACGGCTCGCCAAGGAGCGGATGCGAAGGGATTCGGCAACCTATTCCCGCGATGAACTGCGGGAGATTGAAGAGCTCTACCAAGTGGCCAACAAGCAGTGGCGCAGCGAAGAGGGCAAGCAGAGCCTCCGGAAACTTATCGACAAATACGACAAGGCCAACCGGACCGGATGCGCCCTGCTTTACCTTGGGCAGATGGGCGAAGGAGCGGAAAAAGAGAACTACCTCAAGCAGGCCATTACGGGTTTCAGCGATTGTTTCTATGGCGATGGCGTGCAGGTGGGCGCTTACGCCCGCTACTGCCTGGCCCTATATTACAAGGGGACCGGCAACGAGACGCAGATGAACAAACTGTTCAAGGAGCTCCGCGAGCTCTATCCCGATGCCATCGACCACAAGGGTAATCCACTCTCCCGGCTGATGGACTAGACCAATCCGGCGTCGGAGAGCATCTGCTTCATGTAGAGCGAGCCGGCGACCACCACGAGTCGGCCAGGTTCCGACGACGCCCAGGCACAGGCCGCGTCCCACGCCCCGGACACCGTGCAGGGTACCGCCTCGATGCCCACGGCGCGGGCCTGGACCGCCGCATGCTCCGCCGTGGTCCCGCGCGGCGCGTCGATCGGCAGGGTCCACGCGGCGGAAACCAGCGGCTTGAGAGCGCGCAGGAATCCGGCGGCATCCTTGTCCTCGAGAAAGCCAAGGATGAACCCGACCTGGTGTTTTGGATGGTTTTCCCTAAGGGTTTTCACCAAGGCGCGGGCACCCGAAGGATTGTGCGCCCCGTCGAGGATGACCAGCGGATCGTCCCGCAACGTCTGGAACCGTGCCGCCCATTGGACCGATTCCAGCCCCTTCTTGAAGGCGGGCTCGAATCCAAGCATGTCGGAAAGGATTTCGAGCGAGGCAACGGCCACGGCGCAATTTTCGCGCTGGCATTCGCCGAGCAACGGCAGCTTGACCGGGGGCAGATTGCGCGAAGGGGTCTCGATCTTCAGCATCTGGGGTTCGCCGATCCTGGCGACGGATACCGCACCAGAACTGTAGACTACCGGCTCCCCCGCCCTTTCCAGGATCTGCCCGACCACCGCCTGCTGCGGGGCGGAAACCACGGGGCGGCCCGGCTTGATGATGCCGGCCTTTTCCGCGGCGACCTGCTCGATGGTGTCGCCCAGGTAGTTGGCGTGGTCGAGGTCGATGTGCGTAATGACGGAAACCAGCGGAATCACCACGTTGGTGGCGTCCCACCGTCCGCCCATCCCCGTTTCCACAATGGCAATCTCCACCCCCTCGTCGGCGAAGAACTGGAAGGCCATGGCCGTCGAGACTTCGAAAAAGGTGGCCTTGCGCAATCCGGTTGTCCGCTCGACCTCTTCCGCGGCCCGCTCCACCAGCTCGATGTAGTAGTTGAGCCGATCTTCCGCGATCCGTTGCCCATTGAGCACGAAACGTTCGGCGAAATCGACGAGGTGCGGCGAGGTGTAGAGCCCGGTCTTGAACCCGGAGGCGCGGAGTACCGATTCCAGCATGGCGCAGACGGAACCCTTTCCGTTGGTGCCGGCCACGTGGGCGACTGCCAGGCGATGGTGGGGATTCCCCAGGGCATGGAGCAGGGCGGCGATGACCTCCAGCCCCGGTTTGATGCCTTGCGTCGTCCGAGCGAACAAGGCCTTTACGGCGTCGTTCATTGCGCGTCGCAGAGATATTGGAGCACAAGGATCATCCGGTCGCGCAATTCGTTGCGCGGCACGACCATGTCGATCAGTCCGTGCTTCTCCAGGAATTCGGCGCGCTGGAAGCCGGGCGGCAGGTCCTGCTGGGTGGTCTCCTTGATGACGCGCGGCCCCGCAAAGCCGATCAGGGCTTCGGGCTCGGCCACGATGATGTCGCCGAGGGTGGCGAAACTGGCCATTACCCCGGCCATCGTCGGATGGGTGAGGATCGGGATATAGGGCAGGCTGGCGGCGGCATGGCGCGCGAGCGCGGCGCTGGTCTTGGCCATCTGCATCAGGCTGAGCAGTCCTTCGTACATGCGGGCGCCGCCGGATGCGCAGGAGAGCAGCACCGGCCGCCCCTCCTTCGTGCTGCGCTCGATCAAATAGGTGACGCGCTCGCCGACCACGCTGCCCATGCTGGCCCCCAGGAAGGAGAAGTCCATGACGCCCAGGCCGATGTCGCGTCCCCCCAGCGTGCAGCCGCCAATGGTGATGGCGTCGTCCCAACCCGACTTCTTCTGGTTGGCTTCGAGCTTTTCAATGTAGGATTGCTGGCCGGTAAAACCGAGGCTGTCGGTCGAGCGGATGCCGGAGGCCCACTCCTGGAAGGTTCCCGCGTCGGACAGCAGGTCGATCCGCGCCTGGCGCGGCAGGGTGAAATGGTGGCCGCACTTGGTGCAGACCTCGAGATTGGCGGTGACTTCCTTCTTGTAGACGATTTCATTGCACGAGGGGCATTTCATCCAGAGCCCATCGGGCACTTCCCTCTTCTTGACGGTGATGGTGGAGTAGTTCTTCTTGTTTCCAAACAGCGCCATGTCGAATCCTCTCGTTAACCCCGCGCCACCGTCAGCACGTGGACGGATTGTGCCCCGCCCTTCTTCAGGGCCTTGGCACAGGCGTTCACAGTGGCTCCGGTGGTCATCACATCATCGACCAGCAGCACCCGCCGCCCGTCCAGCCGCCCCGTCCTTCCTGACTGAAAAGCGTTCTGGACGTTACTAAGGCGCTGCTTGGCTGTCAAATTCGTTTGCGTGGCGGTCGGGTGAATTCGCCGGAGCACTCCGGAGGGCGCAGGCCGGCCGATCCGGCGCCCGAGCGCCTTGGCGAGCGCCGCGGACTGGTTGTAGCCTCGGCTGCGGCGGCGGACCGGGTGGAGCGGCACCGGCACGACCAGGTCGAAGGCCAACGCGGGATATTCGGCGCGGAGGCAACGGTCGAGGATTTCGGCCATGTCGGGCGCCAGCCAGAGCCCGTTACCATACTTGAGCCGCCGCAGCGCCTCTCCCACCACCCCGTCGTAGCGGGCCGCCGACCGAGCCCCGTCGAAGGCCGGCTCCTCGGCGGAGCAGGCATAGCAGATAAACCCGTGGTCGACGGCCCCCGCCACCGGGTCGCCGCACCGGTCGCAGAACGGGGGCTCGACCTTCCGGGCATCGGACCAGCAGTCCCAGCAGATGAACCGGTAGGGCTCCGCGGGCGGACCTCCGCATCCGATGCAGCGGCGCGGATAGAGCATGTCCAGCAACCCTTGCATGGTGGAACTTCCGGGCGGCCTGCGCCACAGGCCGGGGCGGTTCAGTCCTTGAGGATCGGATCCAGGTTGATCTTCTGCGGCTGGATGATCGGGAGGTCGACATCCTTGGCCCAGTAGAGCGGCCCCTTGATGAGCATCGAGCGGTTGAGGTAGCGTTCCAGCTGCGGCTCCTGGCCCCGCACGAGGCAGATCGGTTCCTCGAATCCGTCGGCGATCAGCACCAGCTTGTAGAGGCCCGGATTCGCCCGGCGGAGGACCCCCGGAATCTCCTCGACCTGGCCCTGCGGCTTCGAAGCGTCGAGGATCAGGAGCAACGGGGGCAGTTCCTCCTCCGCAACCGCCGGGGCCGACGCCACCGGCGCCGCCGCGGCGTGCGTCTCCTCGATGACGGCCACGGGCGCCGCCTCGGGCTCGGGGACGGGTTCCGGCACCGGCGGGGCGACCTTCTCGACGAAGTCGGAACTGATCCAGACCTTGCTTTGGGGCGGCGGGGCGATCTTGACCCAGTCCTGGAATTCGCCGCGCACCGTTACCGGGTCGCCCTGGGCGACGACGGCCACCACGGAATAGTTGAGGTTGGGACCCGACCGGACATTGAGCTTGGCCGGAAGCACGACCCCGTTGCCGATGAACTCCTTCGCCACCCACAGGTCGAGGTGCTCCGGCGGCACGACCGCCACCCACCCGTTGGTCTCCCCGAGATAGGCCAGCTCGTCCCCGCGCATGGTCCGGTCGAGCAGCTCGCCTTCCATGCCAGGCGCCGCGCGCAGGCTTACCCGGTCGCCGGTCACCCGCACCTTGATCGATTCATTGGACTGGGCGGCCGCGGTCGCGGCGACCGCGAAAAGCAGGATCAACGATTTCATGGCATTCCCCTATTCAGAGCGCGAAGAGCCTCCGCGCGTTGCTGGCAGTCGATTCGGCGATGGATTCTAGCGAAGCGCCCTTGAGTTCGGCAAGTTGTTTGGCCACATGAACCACGAAGGCGGGCTCGTTGCGCTGGCCGCGCATCGGCACGGGGGCGAGATAGGGCGAATCGGTCTCGATCAGCAGGCGGTCGTCGGGCACATGCCTCGCCACCTCGCGCAGCGGCTCGGCGTTGGCGAAGGTGACGATCCCGCTGAAGCTGACCATCAGGCCGAGGTCGAGCACCTGCCGGGCAAACCGTGCATCGCGGGTGAAGCAGTGCAGCACGCCCAGGCGGCCGGGATCGCCCTTCCATGCGGCGGCATAGTCTCCAAGCAGGGCCAGCGTATCCTCGTCGGCGTCGCGGGAATGCACCACCACCGGCTTGCCGAACTCCGCAGCCAAGGCCAGGTTTTCGGCGAAGAGCCTTTTCTGCTGCGCCGCGGTATCGGCGCTGTAGTAGTAGTCGAGCCCGGTTTCGCCGACGGCCTTCACCAGCGGATCGGCCACCCATTCCCGCAAGGCGGCGAGGTCGGGCCGGTGCACCGCCTCGTCGCGGTCGTAGCCGGCGCAGCCGAAAATCCGGCCCGGATGCTCTTCCGCGAGCTTCAGGACGCATTCGTTGGCCGGGGCGCTCCCGCCGATGGCCACCATTTCGCGGACCTCTGCATCCCGGGCGCGGGCCAGCATCGCCTCCAGGGCACCTTCCTTGACGAATCGTTCGAAATGGACATGGGTATCGATGAACATGACGTGGGGCAGTAAAGCGAAAGCGGTCGGCGGGGAGCGAGCAGTATTGGCGGAAAAAGGGCGGCGCGGACCCGCGCCACCCCCATTCATTACACCAACTTTTAACGAATTCATCCTTGAAGGCGATGGGAGCGGTCGGCATATTTGCGCGCCTTTATGGGTTAAAGACAAACCATTTAACGAGGTAAACCAATGGCTAGAACAGTCCCCTTGCAGAAGGTCCGCAACATCGGCATCATGGCGCACATCGACGCCGGCAAGACCACCGTCTCCGAACGTATCCTTTATTACACCGGCCGTTCCCACAAGATCGGCGAGGTGCACGACGGCGCCGCCACCATGGACTGGATGGTCCAGGAGCAGGAGCGCGGCATCACCATCACCTCCGCCGCCACCACCTGCATGTGGAAAGACCACCTGATCTCCCTGATCGACACCCCCGGCCACGTGGACTTCACGATGGAAGTGGAGCGTTCCCTGCGCGTGCTCGACGGGGCCATCGCCCTCTACTGCGCGGTCGGCGGCGTGCAGCCCCAGTCCGAAACCGTATGGCACCAATCCGAGAAGTACGAAGTGCCGAAGATCGCCTTCGTCAACAAGATGGACCGTATTGGCGCCGATTTCTTCAGCGTCGTAGACGGCATCCAGAACATGCTCGGCGCCAATGCCGTTCCGGTGGTGATACCGATCGGTGCGTCCGACACGTTCAGGGGCCACATCGATCTGATCACCATGAAGGCCCGCATCTTCAAGGACGAGACCCAGGGGGCGGAATGGGACGATGTTGACATCCCGGACGAGCTGAAGGAAACCGCCGAAATGTGGCGCAACAACCTCGTCGAGAAATGCGCGGAGCAGGACGAGGCCATGCTCGAGAAGTATTTCGAGGAGGGCGACCTGACCGAAGCGGAAATCTGGAAGATCCTGCGCAAGGCTACCTGTTCGCGCCATGTCGTTCCGGTCTATTGCGGTTCGGCCTTCAAGAACAAGGGTGTTCAGGCACTCCTCGACGGCGTCGTCAACATCCTGCCGGCCCCCAATGAAATCCCGCCGATCATCTGCACCAAGAAACCGGAAAACCAGCGCAAGGTCGACGACAATGAAGTGCTCTCCGCCCTCGCGTTCAAGATCATGTCCGACAAGCACATGGGCAAGCTGACCTATATCCGCATCTACTCCGGCACCCTGGAGGCGGGCACGACGATCTGGAACAGCACCCAGCAGAAGAAGCAGCGTGTCGGCCGCATCCTCCGCATGCACGCCAACCGCCAGGAAGCGATCAACGCCGCAGTCGCCGGCGACATCGTGGCCGTGGTCGGCCTGCAGGAGACCAAGACCGGCGATACCCTCTGCACCCAGGACAACGAGATCCACCTCGAGGCCATGGAGTTCCCCTCGCCCGTCATCAGCATCTCGATCAAGCCCGAATCCAATGCCGACAACGAGAAGCTCGGCGAGGCCCTGCACCGCCTGGCCGACGAGGATCCCACCTTCACCGTCGCCTTCGACAAGGAGACCAGCGAGACCATCATCTCGGGCATGGGCGAGCTCCACCTCGAGATCATCGTGGACCGCCTCAAACGCGAATTTGGCGTAATCGCCGCCGTCGGACGCCCGGAAGTGGCCTACCGCGAAACCGCCACCACCTCCTCCGAAGGCTCCTACAAGCACTCGAAGCAGTCCGGCGGACGCGGCCAGTACGGCCATGTTGTGATGGCCCTCGAACCGCGCAACCCCGGCGAAGGCTTCGAATTCGTCAACGCCGTCGTGGGCGGGCGCATTCCGCAGGAATACATCCCCTCCTGCGAAAAGGGCGTCATCCAGGCCCTGGAGCACGGACCCTACGCCGGCTACCCGGTGGTGGACATGAAGGTCATCCTGACCGACGGTTCCTACCACGATGTCGACTCCTCGGATTTCGCCTTCCAGATCGCCGCGCGCCAGGGCTTCAAGGAGCTCTTCATGAAGGGTAATCCGGAGTTGCTCGAGCCGATCATGAGCATCGAGGTAACCACCCCGGACGAATACATGGGCGCCGTCAACGGCACCATCGCCCAGCGCCGCGGCCGCATCGAGTCGATGGACGAACGCGGCGGCATGAAGATCGTCAAGGGCATGGTGCCGCTGAGCGAAATGTTCGGCTACTCCAACACGCTCCGCTCCCTCACGCAGGGCCGCGCGTCGTTCTCGATGCACTTCGAGCACTACGAGGCGGTCCCCTTCTCGATCGCCGAGGAAGTGGTCAAGAAGCGCCGCGCCGAAGGCAAGGTCCGCTAACCGGTCCCGGAGCCCGAACGGAAAGGCCACCCATCGTGGGTGGCCTTTTCTTTTGCCCGCGCGCAATGACGGAACGTTGGCGCAATCCACGAATGATATGCCGTTGCCGATTCCACTGGCAGGGACGGCTGTCCCCAGCCATCCACGGCGGTGCGGGACACCGCCCTACCCATCAACGGCAACTCAACCGTTGCCTGCCCTAGAGCCAGCCCCCGGCCCCAAGCAATGAAAAAGGGGCTGGAAACGAATTTCCAGCCCCGAAGATGGTGGGCGGTGAGGGGCTCGAACCCGCGACCCTCTGGGTGTAAACCAGATGCTCTAGCCAACTGAGCTAACCGCCCTTTTGTTCAAAGGAGCGCACAGAATACCCATTCCCTTTTTCGAGTCAAGGGGCGATCGGGAAAAAAAGCGCATATTAAGCGATCAGGACATCCAGCCAGGTCTCCGCCATCAGCGCGTGGCCCGCAGGCGTGGGGTGGACGCCGTCGGCGGCCCAATACGAGGGGATGTGGCGCTGCTGCGCCGCGAGGAAGGCGGCGTCGAAATCGATCCATGCCGCGCCGGATCCCTCCGCGAGCCGGCGGATGATCGCGATCTTGGGATCGAGGTCTCCTCGCATGGCGGCCACCTGCGGGTCCACATGCAGCAGGAAGGGGGAACAGACCGCGATCCTGGCGGAGGTCTCCTCCCGGATGCGCCGTATCAGTTCCCCGTATTCCGCCTCGAACCGGTCATCGGGTGTCGGATCGTTGCGGTCGTACCGGCGCCACGTATTGTTGACCCCGACGAGGAGCGACACCCAGGCGGGGCCAAGGGCCGCGCAGTCGCGATCCAGGCGCGCCAGCAGGTCGCCCGTCCGGTCGCCGCTGATTCCGGTATTGCGGAACCGCAGCCCCAAGCCCCGGTACCGGCTGCGAAGCCGTTCCGCGATCATCCCGACGTAGCCACTCCCCATCGACGAGGAGTCGTTCCGGTTGCGCCCGCAGTCGGTTACGCTGTCCCCGGTAAAGAGGATCAGATCGTTCGCGCGGAACGGCAGGTTCACGGCAGCACATCCCGCAGGGCGTCGACCACCCGCCGGTTTTGTTCCGGCGTGCCGAGGGTGATGCGGATATGATCGGGCAGTCCGTAGGGGTCCATCGGGCGGACGATGACCTTGCGTTTCTGGAGTTCGGCAAAGACCTCGCGCCCCCGCCCGGTCCGGCAGAGGATGAAGTTGGCGGCGGACGGTACGGTTTGCACCCCGATCCTCGGCAGCTCCCGCTCGAAGAAGGCCAGCCCCTCGGCCACCATCTCCCGCGTTTCGACCAGATGGGTCGTGTCGTCGAGTGCCGCCATGGCCGCGACCTGCGCCATGGCGCTGACGTTGAACGGCTGGCGCACCTTGTTGAGCAGACCGATGAGCCCGGCATGGCCGATGCCGTAGCCGATGCGCAGGCCGGCGAGACCGTAGGCCTTGGAAAAGGTGCGCAGCACGATGACGTTTTCCCGTCCTTCACGGACATGACGCAGCACATTGGGCTTCAACGCCTCGGGCATGACTTCGAAATAGGCTTCGTCGATGATGGCCACGACATGGCCGGGCAGCCGTTCAATGAAATCGTCGAGCGCCGCCGGTTCCACCGCGGTGCCGGTCGGGTTGTTGGGGTTGCAGACGGCCACGAGCCGCGTTTTCGGCGAGATCGCCGCGAGCATGGCATCGAGATCGTGCAGGTGGCCGGGCATGGGTACGCGCACGACATCGGCCTCGTACATGGCTGCCGCCAGGAAATAGACCGCAAACGCCTCGGTCCCCATGACGATGTTCGTCCCCTTCCCCAAAAAGACGTGGCTCAGGAATACGATCAGCTCGTTGCTGCCGCATCCGAACAGGATCTGGGTGGGATCGACATCGAGGAACGCCGCCAGCTTGTGCTTGAGGTGGAAGGCGCCGCCGTCGGGATAGCGGTGCATTTCGGGAATCGCTGCGCGCATCGCCTCGACCGCCATGGGGGACGGTCCCAGCTCGTTTTCGTTGGAGGCCACCTTGATGATCTCCGCCATGTCCGGAAATCCCAGTTCGCGCGCCACTTCGTCGATCGGCCGGCCCGGCTCATAGACGCGCAGGGCGTTGATGTAGTCCTTGGCTTTCATGGCGCGAGTATCTACCGGCGGCGGTTGCGATGCAACCACGGGCAACGCCTAAACGAACGGAGAGAGCTCGCGCAGGCGGTCGATGATGCGCGGCATCTGCTCCAGCACATAGTCCACGTCCTTGTCGGTGTTGTAGCGCCCGAGGCTGAAACGGATCGATCCGTGGATCATCGAGCGCGGGACATCCATCGCGCGCAGCACGTGGGAGGGTTCCAGGGAACCGGAGGCGCAGGCGGAACCGGTCGAGGCGCAGATGCCGACATCGTCGAGCATCAGCAGGATGGCCTCGCCCTCGACAAATTCGAAGCTGATGTTGGAGGTGTTCGGCAGGCGGTTGGCGGAATCGCCGTTAACGCGCGCCCCCTTGCAGGTCGCCAGGATGCCGGCCTCCAGCCGGTCGCGCAGCCGGCGCTCGTTTGCGGCATCGGTCTCCATGCGCCGCATCGCCAGTTCGCAGGCCTTGCCGAGGCCGACGATGTAGGGGACGTTCTCGGTACCCGCCCGGCGGCCGCGTTCCTGGTGTCCGCCCAGGATGTGCGGGGTGATCTTGGTCCCGCGGCGCACGTAGAGCGCGCCGACGCCCTTGGGCGCATGCAGCTTGTGCCCGGAAATGGAGAGCAGGTCGACCGGCATCCCCTGCACGGCGATCGGCAGCTTGCCCGCCACCTGCACCGCGTCGGTATGGAAGAGTCCGCCGCCCTCCTTGACCAGCCCCCCCACCGTTTCGACAGGGAAGATCACGCCGGTTTCGTTGTTGGCCCACATGACCGATGCGACCGTCTTCTTGCCGCTCGCCGATGCCTCGCGCACCTTGTCGAGGTCGAGGCCGCCCCGTCCGTCCACTTCGAGCGTGGTCAGGCGGTAGCCGCGATCCTCCAGGTGGTGGCACGGCCCCAGCACGGCGGCATGCTCGACGCGCGTGGTGATGACGTGCGGATGCCCGCCCATGGCATCGACCGTCCCGCGGATGGCCATGTTGTTGCTCTCCGAACCGCAGCTGGTGAAGATGATTTCGCTGGGATGCGCCGCCCCCAGGAGCGCAGCCACCTTGTCACGCGCGTCGTCGATATGCCGCTTCACGTTGCCGCCGAAGGCATGCATGCTGGAGGGGTTGCCCCAGTGCTCGTGGAAGAAGGGGAGCATCGCCTCGACCACCTCGGGGGCGACCGCCGTCGTGGCGTTGTTGTCGACATAGACCGTGCTGTCCACTATACCGCCTCCACCACGAGATCCGCCGACACCGCCTCGCGCAACTGGGTTTCGACCACATCCTTGAGCGTGACGGAGGAGACGGGGCAGCTCGTGCAGGCCCCCACGAACTTCACGACCACGTGGTCGCCGTCGACGTCGTGCAGTTCGAGGTCGCCGCCGTCGCGCCGCAGGATGGGACGGACCTCGCGGTCGATGGTCTCCTCGATCATGCGGATCTTCTGCAGCTGGGTCAACCGGGGCTTCGTTTCGGCCGCGGGCCGTGCTTCGGCCAGTATCCGGCCGATGATGGCCTCGATTTCGGGGATGCACTGTCCGCATCCGCCGCCGGCCTTGCAGGCGTGGGTCACCGCTTCGGCAGACACCAGCTTCTGCTCGCGGGCGATCCTTTCGATCTCCTTGTCCGTGGCGCCGAAGCAGTGGCAGACGACCTCGCCGTCGAGCTTGCGGTCGAGCGTCTTTCCGGTGCGGTAGTTGTAGATGGCCGCCTCCAGTGCCTCGCGCCCCATGACGGAGCAGTGCACCTTCTGTTTCGGCAGCTCGCCCAGATAGGCGATGATGTCGGCGTTGGTGATCCGTTCGGCCTCCTCGATGGTCTTGCCGATAAGCATTTCGGTGAGGGCCGAGGAGGAGGCGATGGCGCTGGCGCACCCGAAGGTCTGGAACTTCGCCTCGGCAATGCGTCCCTCGGCATCGAGCCTGAAGGTCAGGCGCAGCGCGTCGCCGCAGGCCAGCGAGCCCGCCAGACCGTCCCCGTCGGGATGCTCCACCGCGCCGACGTTGCGCGGATTCCTGAAGTGGTCCGTCACCTTGTCCGTGTATTCCCACATATCGGCGTTGTCCTCAGCTGAGTTCGAGCATCCGTTCGATCGACCGGCGCGCCTTGTTGGCGATCTCCTCGGGAACGGTGATGCGGTATTGCATGTCTTCCAGCGACCAGAGCACCTTTTCGAGGTCGATCTTCTTCATGTTCGGGCAGAGGGCCCGGTCGCTGACGGAATAGAACTTCTTGCCCGGATTTTCGTTGCGCAAACGGTAGAGCAGGCCCATCTCCGTGGCCACGATGAACTCCTTGTGGTCCGATGCCCGGGCAAAGGTGCACATCTGGCCGGTGGAGAGCAGCTGGTCGGCAATGGCGCGGATGCCGTCGGGACACTCCGGATGGGCCATGACAACCGCGTTGGGATGGTCCTCCTTCTCGCGCAGGATATCGATGTCTCGAATGCGTGAATGGGTCGGGCAGTAGCCGTCCCAAATGATCATCCCGCGCCCCAGTTCCTTCTGCACATAGTGGCCGAGATGCGTGTCGGGCACAAAGATGATCTCCCGGTCGGCCGGCACGGAAGAGACGATTTTCATGGCGTTGGACGAGGTGCAGCAGAGGTCGCACTCCGCCTTGACGGCCGCGGAGCTGTTGACGTAGCAGACGACCACCGCGCCGGGATGTTCCGCCTTCTTGGCGCGCAGCTGTTCGGCGGTGATCATGTCGGCCATCGGGCAGCCGGCGAAACGGTCGGGCAACAGAATGGTCTTTTGGGGGCTGAGGATCGCGGCGGTTTCAGCCATGAAATGGACACCGCAGAAGACGATCACCTCCTCTTCGAGCTGGGCCGCCTTGCGGCTGAGCTCGAGCGAGTCTCCGGTGAAGTCGGCGATGGCCTGCACCTCGTCGGGCTGGTAGTTGTGGGCGATGATGACCGCCCCGCGCTCCCTCTTCAGTTCCTGGATTTTTTCCTGGATGGTCTGCATGGGTTTCCCTCGAAAAGGCGCGTATTAAAAACGACCCCCCGTCAAAAACAAAACAAAAAGGGTAGTATTTCGCCCCCTTGTGGCTCGCGGAAATAAAAACGGGGGGCCCTATCCATGAACGCTTCGGTATCCAGGAAGTCGGCATCGACCACGCACGAAAAAAGTATGCGGATGAAAAAGGCAGGATCGGCTCCTTTCGGAACCGGCGAGGTGGGTAGCGGCTGGTTTTTCAACCATTCAGGAACGAGTTCCAAAATGGCTGCGGACCTTTCCGGATTGCGCATGCGCGGTTCGAGGGCCCGGCCCCCCTCTTCGTCGGATTCGTAGTCGGCCAGCCCGGCATGGTGGCCCATGATGAGCCAGGACAGCAACCGGTCAACGCCCCTCCAACCGCACAACGTGGCCCAATGGCCGCCCGCCTCGGAATGGACAACCCGCCCCGGCTTGGTTTCCAGATGGCACTCGATGCCGTTGGCTTCGCAGAGCTTTTTCTGGAATTCGTTGGAATACTTGCCGAGGTCGTGCCAGAGCCCGGCGAGGCGCGCCCATTCCTGCCCGCCGAAGGGGACGGCGAATTTGGCGGCTTTTTCAGACACATTTTGCAGATGCTCTTCGAGCGGCTGCCAGCCGGAGGGCGGGCCGTCGTTGCTGTGGGCATGACGCGTCATGGTAAACGAAATTCTAAGGGTTGCTTTTCCAGACTCAAGTCTTTCCTTTCTTAACCCTTTGTTAATCCGTTCCCGGCTGCCCCTGCCGCGCGGCGGGTGCGGGAAGCGCGCTTTTCGGGGTTGATTCGACCCCGGGGGCGGATACACTGGCCCCTCTGTTTTTAAGGGGGCGGCTATGGCGGAAAAGGAGACACCGATGATGGCGCAGTACCGGGCGATCCGGCGCGAGCTGCCGGGGGATACCATCCTCTTCTTCCGCCTGGGCGACTTCTACGAGATGTTCTTCGACGATGCGAAGACGGCGGCCGGGATCCTCGATATCACGCTCACCAAGCGGCACAACACGCCGATGTGCGGCGTCCCCTACCATTCGGCCTCGGGCTACCTCGAACGGCTGGTGAAGGCGGGCAAGAAGGTGGCGATCTGCGAGCAGATCGAGGATCCGGCGATGGCCAAGGGGGTCGTGAAGCGCGACGTCACCCGCATCGTTACGCCGGGCACGATCCTCGACGAGGTGCAGCTCGACGGGAACCAGAACAACTTCCTGGCGGGACTCTTCCGGATCGGCGAACGGTTCGGGCTGGCGATGCTCGACCTCTCGACCGGCGAATTCTGGATCGAGGAGAGCGACCAGCTTGCGCACATGGGGGCCAACCTTTCGCGCTATGCCCCGGCCGAGTGCGTCGTGGCCGAGGAGCAGCTCGGCGATCCGGCCTTCGGCGAGCTGGGGCTGGAGGCCACCGGCACCCTGCTTACGGCCTGCGAGGAGTGGACCTTCGAGGCGGCCACGGCCAACGACTTCCTGCTGCGCCACTTCGCCATCCACTCCCTGGAGGGCTTCGGCTGCGCCGGCATGCGGGCGGCGCTGGGGGCGGCGGGCGCGGTGCTCTACTACGTCAAGACCGGGCTGCGCCGCAACCTCGACCACGTGCGCACGCTGAGAGTTAAGAATCCGGCGGACTACATGCTGCTGGATGAAACGACCGCCACCAACCTGGAGCTGGTCGCCCCGATCCACTCGAACCGGACGGCGCAGAAGGCGACGCTGCTCCACGTGCTCGACGCGACCTGCACCGCCATGGGCGGCCGGCTGCTGCGCGAATGGCTCCTGCGCCCCCTCAACAACCTGGCGCAGATCGACGAACGGCTCGACGCCGTGGAACTGATGGTGAAAAACCAATCCTACCTCCGCTCCCTGCGCGACATCCTCGGAGGCATCAAGGATATCGAGCGCCTGGTCTCCCGCATCGGCTCGACTTCCGGCAACCCGCGCGACGTGCGGGCCATGGGGCTCTCGCTGGAACAGATGCCGATGGTCAAGGCGCTGCTCCACGGCAAGGGAACGATGCTTGCAACCCTTGGAGCGCGGGTC
Organism: Kiritimatiellales bacterium; assembly: GCA_003246265.1. Classification (GTDB taxonomy): domain Bacteria; phylum Verrucomicrobiota; class Kiritimatiellia; order Kiritimatiellales; family Pontiellaceae; genus Pontiella. The sequence continues at coordinate 58,659 of QKAU01000042.1, forward strand.
GAAGCGCTCCCCGGCCTGGTGGCGCGGATCGATGAATCGCTGGTCGACGAGCCGCCGCTCACCCTCAAGGACGGCGGCGTCATCCGGCCCGGCCACCATGCCGAACTCGACGAACTGCGCGCGGCGGCCACGCAGGGCCGCAAGTGGCTGGCCGATTTCCAGGCGGCGGAGATCGAGCGGACCGGCATCAAATCGCTCAAGGTGCGCCACAACAAGGTGTTCGGCTACTACATCGAGATCAGCAAGGCCAACCTGGACCTGGTGCCCGAATCGTACATGCGCAAACAGACGCTGGTGAACGCCGAACGGTTCATCACGCCGGAACTGAAGGAATACGAAAACAGGATCCTCGGCGCGCAGGAACGCTCCGTCGCCCTCGAACAGGAGCTCTTCGCCGAGATCCGCCAGCAGGTGGTCGCCGAGCTCGACGCCATCCAGCGCAACGCGGCCGCCATCGCGCAGGTCGATGTGCTCGCGACCTTCGCCGAACGGGCGCTCGCCAACAACTATGCGCGCCCCGCCATGGCCGACGACGGCCGCCTCGCCATCCGCGACGGCCGCCATCCGGTGGTGGAGCGGATGCCCGACGCCGAGCGCTTCGTGCCGAACGACACGCGGCTGGACCGCGACACGCACCAGCTGATCATCATCACCGGTCCCAACATGGCGGGAAAATCGACCTACATCCGCCAGGTGGCGCTGATCGCCATCATGGCGCACATGGGCTGCTTCGTGCCGGCCGCCGCGGCCGAGATCGGGCTGGTGGACCGCGTCTTCACGCGCGTCGGGGCCAGCGACGACCTGGCCCGGGGTCGCTCGACCTTCATGGTGGAGATGCAGGAGACGGCCAACATCCTCAACAACGCGACCCCGAAGAGCCTGATCGTGCTCGACGAGATCGGGCGCGGAACCAGCACCTTCGACGGCATCAGCATCGCCTGGTCGGTGGCCGAATTCCTCTGCAGGAATCCGGACATGCGGGCCAAGACCCTGTTTGCCACCCACTACCACGAACTGACCGACCTGGCGCTCACGCTGCCGAATGTGCAGAACTTCAGCGTGCTGGTGAAGGAGAAGGGCCACGCCATCACCTTCCTGCGAAAGATCGTCCCCGGGGCGGCGGACAAGAGCTACGGCATCCAGGTCGCCCGCCTGGCCGGCCTGCCCGACGAGGTGATCGAGCGCGCATCGGACATCCTCAAGAACCTGGAGGAAGGGGAGTTCGGGGAGAGCGGCCAGCCCAAGCTGGCCAGAAAGCGCCCGCACAAGCTGAAGGCCAATGTTTCGCAGCTGGACCTGTTCTGATTTAGAGCCAATCCCCTCTTGCATTGCAATTATGGTTCGTTCTAGCCTATTTTTCGTATAACCAAGGGAGTAGTTATGAGCAGGAAGCCGTTTAACCCCTCCATCGTATTCGTCATCATCGGTCTTCTCTTCATCGCCATCATCGGACTCCGAACCATAAGTACTCCGGAAATCTGGACGCATCTGGCGCAGGGCAAGGACGGCGCACCGCTCTCCTTCGTCGCCACCGACCACGCCGTCAACACCACGCACCTCTACGACAAGCTGGCCTATTCCGCATGGAACGTCGGCGGGGCCCGACTGCTCGTCCTGCTGAACGTCGCGGGCCTGCTGTCCACCTTCATCCTGCTCCTGCCGGTCGCCCGCAAATGGGGTGGGCCGCTCAGCCAGGGCTTCGCCTTGCTGATGGCCGGGCACCTGATGTTCCAGTCGCTGGATACGGGCCCGCAGGTCGTCATGATGCTCTTTATCGCGCTCTTCCTCAACCTGCTCACGACGGTGCAGAAACCGGCGATCCTCTTTGCCGCACTCATCCCGCTGCAGGTCCTGTGGACCAACATGCATGATTCGTTCCTCTGGGGTCCGATACTCGCGGCACTGATGGGCGTCCAGCTCCGGCAGGCGGCCAAGGCCGCCGGGCGGCGGAAGACCATGGACGTCCAGGGCGGGACGCTCTTCGTCCTCGCCGCGGTCCTGTTCGCCGCCACCCTTGCGAATCCCCACCTCTTCAAGCTGCATGCGCAGGTGATCGCCAACATCAAGTCGCCAGCCCCCGTCTACTGGTCGTCGCTCTTCACCGACTACTTCCAGATCCCCGCGCTCAAGCCGCTGATCTTCTTCTCCATGCTGCTGGGCGCCGGCGGACTCATCACGCTGAAGAAGCGGCTTCCCTTCGCCCTGACCACGATCGCCATCATCGGCGCCTTCCTGGTCTGGACCTCGGTCCGCTCCGCGCTGCTGTTCGCCGTGCTCTCCTTCCCCTTCATGGTGCTCAGCTTCACGGCGATCAGCGAATACCTGCGCGGATCGCTGGGTTCGGTGCTCGGCAAACAGGACAAACTGCTCGGCCCGGCGACGCAGACGGTCTTCGTGCTGCTGGTCGTCCTTTCCATCGTACCGGTCGTGGGCAACTGCGCCTACGTCGACACGGGCAGCGCCTCCAACTTCGGCCTCGGCATCGAGGAGAGCCCCTTCCCGGCCGGCGCCGAAGCGATCCTCAACCACCCCGCCTTCCCAGAGAAGGCGCTCAACCTGCCCGCCGACGGCGGGTATCTGGCCTTCCACTACGGCCGCAAGATCTTCGTCGATTTCCGGCCGGGCCGGTACAGCCGCGAGCTGCTGGCCAACCTCGACGGCATGCTGGTCGGCGACCCGAAGGCCTACGACGACCTCTACGAGGCCTACCGGCCGGAAGCGATCATCATCAACACGCTGGAACCGAACGCCGCGCAGGGCATCGTCACCCTGCTCGCCCGCCGCCTCTGGAAGCTGGCCTATTTCGACGGAAGCACCGCGATCCTGCTCGCCGACAAGGAGAAGTTCGCGCCCATTTTCGCCGACAAGCAGATCCAGCAGGCGGGCCTCGACAACCTGGAAAAGGCCCGGGCCGAATACGCCGCGAAGGTGGGCAAGCCCTGCCGTGCCGGCAACCCCCCTGTCCTTATCGGCTCCGGCAAGGTCTTCCTGGCCTTCAACCGGCCGGTCGAAGCCAAGGCGATCTTCTCGCTGCTGCTCCAGGGCAACCACCGGATCCCCGGCGCATGGATCGGACTCGGCAACAGCCAGATGCTGCTCAAGGAGTTCGATGCCGCGATGGCCTCGCTAAAGACCGCCACCGAGATGGCTCCGAACAACTGGCTGGCGTGGGCAAGCTACGCCGCCGCCTGCAAGCGGGCCGGCAACAACGAAGCGTTCGAAGAGGCCGCCGCGAAGGCCCGGCTGATCGCGGAGCGAAACCAGAAGGCCCGGAAGGCTGAGCCGACACCCGTCGAGGAGGCAGCCCCGGCCCCGAAGGACGTTCCGCTCGAAGAGATGGCCATTCCCGAGAAGTAGGCCTGCCCCGCGCCTGCGCGGACGTCATTACTCTTGATCATTTCCGGCGGTTCGGGAATATTGCGCCCTTTCCAACCCCGGAGACCTCCATGATCAAGGCTTGCGATTTGAAGAAGACGTCGGTCATCGACTTCGACGGCACCCCGCACAGCATCGAGTCCATTTCCCAGCAGGCCCCCACGGCGCGCGGCGGCAACACCCTCTACAAGGTGCGTTTCCGCAACATCTCGAACGGGCAGAAGGTCGACAAGACCTTCCGGGGCGACGATGCCCTCCAGGAGACCTACTACGAAACCAGGCAGGTCCAGTACCTCTACCAGGACGGCGACCGCTACGCCTTCATGGATCTCGAAAGCTACGAACAGTTCGAACTGACGGCCGACGACGTGTCGGACTGCCTCCCTTTCATGGTCGAGGAGATGGAGGGGATCGTTGCGCTCGTTTCGAACGACAAGGTGCTGACGCTGCGCATGCCCGACACGGTCGTGCTGGAGATCGTCGAATGCGCCCCGAGCGTGGCCGGAGCATCCGTCACCGCCCGCACCAAGCCGGCCACGCTCAGCACCGGGCTGGTGGTCCAGATTCCCGAATACATCGAGCAGGGCGAGACTATCCGCGTCGACACCCGCGAGCGCAAGTACCTCTCCCGTGCATAGCGCAAGCGCCCACGTCCTTCGAGCCCGCCCGCAATCCCGCTTTCCGGGCGCGCGAGGGGAGGACGACTTCGCGGACGGCATATGAGCGGTTCGGTTCCATTCTTGATTCTTGCCCCGATGCGCGGAATTACGACCGCGCCCTACCGGACCGCGTTTATCCGCCATTTCAGCGGACTGGACGCCGCCATGGCGCCGTTCGTGCCGACCGTATCGGCGGAACGGATCCACCCCAGGCTGGTCAAGGACCTCCTGCCGGAACACAACGGTGGCCTTCCGCTCGTCCCCCAGCTGATCGGGAACAACGCCGCCGATTTCGTTCAGATGGCCAGGGTGCTCCACGACCTGGGATACGAAGAGGTCAACTGGAACATGGGCTGCCCGCACAAGCCGATCCGCAAGAAGCGACGCGGTTCGGGCCTGTTGCCGCACCCCGACCTGGTCGACCGGCTGCTCGACCACGCCTGCGCGCACAGCCCCTGCCGGATCACCGTGAAGGTGCGACTCGGCGTGGCGGACAAGGCGGAGTTGGCAGCTCTGGCGCCGGTACTGAATCGGCACCCGCTGGGTGAAGTCGTCATCCATCCGCGCACCGCCGAACAGATGTACTACGGCTCCGTGGACCTTGACGCCTTCGCCGAAGCCTATGCCGCATTGGCGCATCCCGTCTGCTACAACGGCGACATCGGCGACCTTTCTTTCTTCATCGCGGTGCGGGACCGCTTTCCGGGCATCGGACGCTTCATGCTGGGCCGCGGCCTGCTTGCCGACCCCTTCCTTTGCGAATCCATCAAGGCTCCATCATTATCACACTTCATGAAGTGTGATAATGCCGTTTCCCGCATCGCCGCCTTCCATGCCGACCTGCTTGCCCGCTACGAAGAGATCCTGCACGGGGACCGCCCCGTCCTCGGCAAGATGAAGGAGTGCTGGACCTACCTCGCCCTCCACCTTTCGAACGGCGACCGCATGTTCAAGAAGGTCAAGAAGACGCAGACGCTCGCCGCCTACAAGGCCATCGTCGACGAATGCCTGGCTGAAGCGCAATGGAGACCGGACACAAATGCCTTTATGCCCCCCGAACCGTGTGCATAATGGCACCATGATACGGATCGGTCTGGCATTGGGCGGCGGAGGGGCAAAGGGATTTGCGCACCTGCCCATCCTGGAGGTTTTCGACGAACTGGGCATCAGGCCGGCCTGCATCACCGGCACCAGCATCGGAGCCATCCTGGGCGCGCTCTACGCCTCCGGCCACTCCGCCCGCAACATCGCGGAGATGTTCCACAGGCTCATCGCCCCGCCCGAGGCCTCCTTCCGCGACCTGATCCGCAACAGGGAATCGTTGCGCATTTTCGGCCTGATCGATCCCCATTTCAGCTTCAGGCCCAAGGGATTGATCAAGGGGGAAAAACTGCTCGGCTACCTCTACGAACAGATGCAGGTCGAAACCTTCGAAGAGCTGTCGATCCCGCTCCGCACCGTGGCCACCGACTTCTGGAACCGGACCGAGGTGGTGTTCGACCGGGGGCCGCTCCTTCCGGCCGTGCGCGCCAGCATGGCCCTCCCCTACATCTTCACCCCCGTGGTTATGGATGGCCGCGTGCTGGTGGATGGTGGACTGGTCAACAACGTCCCCCACGACCGGCTCGATGCCGGCTGCGACATCCGCATCGCCGTCGACATCATCGGGACGGATTCGACCCCCCACGGAAAGATCCCTTCACCGCTCGAAGCCATCTTCCACACCTACCAGGTCATGATGGACGCCACGGCGCAGGAGAAGCTGGCCAACCATCCGGTGGACATCTATGTCCGCCCGCCCCTCGTCGATGTCGAAATCCTCGATTTCCACAAGCCATGGGAGATCTACGAGCAGGGCCTCAGGGCCAAGGAGGGGTTCAAGCGCGACCTGGAGCGCCTGATGGAGGGGAAGAAAACCCGCAAGGGCTGGTTCTCCCGCAAGACCACATGAATCCGGAATGGCTCATCATCGACGGCTACAACCTGCTCCACCAGCACGAGGAATTGGCGCGGCTGCTGCGCAGCGATATCATGACGGCACGCCATCGGCTCGTCCGCTTGATCGAAAGCACCGCCTTGCGGATGGCATCCCGGACCACGGTTGTTTTCGACGGGCGCGAGGCAGGCACCGATGCCGCCCTGACGACGGAACAGATGGAGGTCTTCTTTTCTCCGCAAAACCTGTCGGCCGACTCCGTCATCGAGCGCCTTGTCTGCCGGTTCCCTTTTCCGGAAAGGATCCTGGTGGTCACTTCCGACCGCGCGGAGCACGCCACGGTTTCGGGAGCCGGAGCCCAGGTCATGTCCGCCGAAGAGTTCCTCGCCCGGTGCGAAGCCGACCGGAATCGGCGTATCGCCGGGCGCACCCCGCCCGGCAGGCAGCCGCGGCTGGGCGACCACTTCCCTGAAGGGCTATAGCTTGCGGATCCGCACTTCGCCCACCAGCCGCTCCACATCGGCAGGCGAAAGGGACCCGGAAACACGCTGGAGCGCATTGGCCGCACCGCACGCCATCCCGAAGGCCAATGCCTCATTCATTTCCGCTCCACCAGACAGCTTCACCGCCAGACCGGCCGTGACCGCATCGCCGCTTCCAACGGGATTGACCGCCACGATCGCGGGAGGCGCGATTTCCAACCGGTGCCGCCCGTCGACAAAGAGCGCACCCCACCCACCGCGAGTCACCAGCACGGCACGGGCACCCCGCTCCAACACTTCTTCGGCAGCATGATGGATATCAGTACCGCCCGTCGCCTGCAGCAGCTCCCCTTCGTTGATCTTCACCACGTCCGGATGGAAGGGGAGCGCGCGCAGCAAGGGCGCCCCAGGGGCGTCGACGATGGTGCGCCCCCCCTGCCGCATGGCCAGGTCAACGAGCCGGGCATAGGCATCGACCGGCGCACCGGCGGGCAGTTTGCCGGAAATAGCCACCCATGTATCCGCCATCTCCACCGAGGCGGCCAACGCCACCATGGCTTCCCACTCGCCGGCAGAAAGCGGAGGCATCTCCTCGACCAACTCTGTGGGGGACGGGGCGCCCTGTTCCAACAGCGTCTGGCAGATGCGCGTTTCGCCCGATGTTTCCACATGGCGGAACACAATGCCCTCCCGACTTAGCATCGACTCCAGCTGGCGCCCGTTCACTCCGCCGGCAAAGCCGAGCAGCAGCGGCGTGCCGCCCAACTGCCGCACCATGCGCGCCGTATTCGCACCTTTCCCGCCCACCCCGACCGATGTCCGGAGCGCCCGGTTGACCGCCCCCTTTTCAAGGTATGCGAACTCGATCAACCGTTGGATGCATGGCGAAAAACCGCAGCAAACCACCCTGTATCCCACACCATCCATGATTCCGGCACGATATCCACTTTTTGGGAAATTGATAGTCGACAAACCGTCAAATTTAGGTAGGTTATCCGCTCTTTCACCCGGACGGTGGGGTTGCGGAGCGGTCAAACGCGGCAGACTGTAAATCTGTTCCTTCTAGGTTCGGTGGTTCGAATCCACCCCCCACCACCATTTTAAGCCGACAGAATCACTTCTGTCGGCTTTCTTTATGCATTGATGGTTGAGAAGCCACGAGCGACGCGCAGTGGGTCTTGAGCCGCGCGACACCTTTGCATTCTAGCGTTTTTGGTTCATGTCCCATCTGCGGGGATGGGATTGCCGAGCCGTCCGCAACCATAACGAGACAGGGTACGGATACAGTTGCCCATTCACGGCTCGCCCGGCGGTCGAGCCCTACCTCCCCGGAAACGGGACATGAACCAAAAAAAACGGGGGGCGGCCCGTTGCGGGCCGCCCCCCTTGGGGTGGGGTGTTAACTAACCAGGGGAAGTTAGATTTTTCCTACGAGGTCGAGTCCGGGCTTGAGGGTGTCGGACCCGGGCGTCCAGTTTGCCGGGCAAACCTGGTCGCCGTTTTCGCGTACAAATTTTGCGGCCTGCAGTTTGCGCAGCGCTTCCGTTGCGCTGCGGCCAATCCCGAGGTCGTGGGTTTCCGAGGTCTTCAGGACGCCATCGGGGTCGATGATGAAGGAGCCGCGCAGGGCCAGCCCTTCATCTTCGATCAGTACGCCGAACAGGCGGCTGACATTTCCGGAGGGATCGGCGCCCATGTAGTACTTGACCTGTCCGATGGCATCGGAGGTATCGTGCCATGCCTTGTGGACAAAAGCGGTGTCGGTGCTGACGCTGATGACTTCCGCGCCGGCTTCCTGGAACTTGGGGTAGAGCTTGGCGACGTCCTCGAGCTCGGTCGGGCATACGAAGGTGAAGTCGGCCGGATAGAAGACCACGACGACCCACTTGCCACGGAAATCGGAGAGCTTGATCTCCTTGATCTCGTCTTCGTGGTACGCCTGCATCTTGAAGTCGGGCACTTCCTGGCCAATCCTTACCATCTGAAATCTCCTTGTTTCCTCGGTTGTTCGCTTTCGATGGTCGATACAGTACTACTTTCGTACGGAATGTAAACAGGAATGTGCATACTTTTTTAACCTAATCGCATCAATTTTATTACTAACGTGTTACGGTTTCTGGCAACGCGGGCAAATGGTGGTTCCTCGCTGTGCTACAACGAATCTTTCCATAATGGCGCCACATTCCGCGCAGGGTTTACCAGCCCGGCCGTAGGCCTTGACCCTCTCCCGATACCCGCCGGACCCGCCGTCGACATCCCGGTAGTTGGACCGCCCCTCCCCCAGCGAAGTGCCGCGGTTCCTGACCCCGGTCCGCAAAACGGAGCGGATGGCGGCATGTAGCCGGGCCACCTCCTCGACCGACAGCAAGGCTGATGAACGCTCCGGATGGATGCGCGCCGTCCAGAGGGCCTCGTCCACATAGATGTTGCCCAACCCAGCCACGACCGACTGGTCCAGCAGGAGCGGCTTGATCTGCCTGTGATGCCGCTGCAGCTCCGCGTTGAAGTAGCCAAGGGAAAACCGCGGGGTCAAGGCATCGGGCCCCAGCCCCGCCAGGATCTCCCGCGGATCGGCGACCAGCTTCCAGCGGCCGAATTTGCGCGGATCGCGGAAGTAGAGGACCATGCCGCCGGACAACGGCAGCACGAGGCGGTCATGGGGTCCGGACTCCATGGAGAAGGCTCCCGACATGCGCAGATGGACCATGATGGTGCGGCCCGTATCGAGTGCGAAGAGGAGCCATTTGCCATAGCGGGAAAGGGATTCGATCCGCGCCCCGGACACCCGGCGGGAAAACCCGGTCGGTGTCAGCGGTTCGACCGCGCGCGCCCACTCCACCCTGGCCGACAGGATGGTCCGCCCCTCCACACCGCGCGCACGTAGCTGGCGGGCAATCGTTTCTACCTCGGGCAGTTCCGGCATGGCATCTCCAACGGAACGCCACTATGCGTTCGCCATGCCGTGCGATCAACCAATCCCCATTGAAATCATCACGATTTGCCCTTTACGCTCCCGCGCACGTCCGGTTTCATGCCCACCCTTGCCTGCCAGCAGGCAAGGATCACGAAACCGGAGTTCGAAACCATGTCCAGAACCTACAAGGCCCTCGCGCTGCTTTCAGGCGGCCTCGACAGCCAGCTCGCCATTTGCGTCCTGCGCGAGCAGGGCATCCACGTCGAGGCGATCACCTTCCGCAGCCCCTTCTTCGGCGCGGATAAGGGATGCAAGGCGGCCGAGGCCCTCGGCGTGCCCCACCACGTCGTCGACTTCACCGAAGAGATCCTCGAACAGGTGCGGAATCCCGCCCACGGGCTGGGCAACGCGATGAATCCGTGCATCGACTGCCACGCGCACATGATCATGCGGGCCGGCGAGCTGCTGGAAAAGCGGGGATTCGACTTCATCGCCACCGGCGAGGTCCTCGCACAGCGGCCCATGTCGCAGAACAAGAACAGCCTGGGCATCGTGGCCCGGTGCTCCAAATACGAGGACCTGCTGGTGCGCCCGCTCTGCGCCAGGTTCCTGCCGCCCACCAGGCCCGTCCGCGAAGGGTGGATCGACGTCGACCGGCTGCCCGCCTTCTCGGGCCGCAACCGTACGCCGCAGATCAAGCTCGCCGAACATTTCGGCCTCAAGGACTATCCCGCCCCCGCCGGTGGCTGCCTGCTGACGGAAAAGCTGTTTGGCATCAAGCTCAAGGATCTGCTCGAGAAGGAAGGACTCGACGACGACCGCACCAACGTCTGGCTGCTCAAGACCGGACGACATATGCGCCTCTCCGACGACGTAAAGATCATCGTCGGCTCCTGCGAGGCCGACAACGCCCTGCTCGATGAAAAGGCTCGGCCGAACGACTACCGCCTCGCCTGCCCCGACCTGCCGGGCCCGCTGGCCATCGCCCCGGCGAACATTGGCGAACCGCTGCTGCGCACCGCCGCCGCGATCTGTGCGCGCTACGCCAAGCGTCCCGGCGACGGGCCGGTGCGCGTCGAGATCCGCCAGGCCGGCGAAGCGAGGATCATCGAGGTGCTGCCCATGGATCCGGCGCAGGTCGCGACCTACATGATCGCCACCTGATCGGGCGCAAGCCGCTGCGGGCTAGGCATGGTTCCGCAGCTTCAGCTCGACGGGGTGCGGGCGCAGGTAGTGCTGGCGGGCGAGATACGGCTCCGCGTACTTGCGCACATAGTGGTTGAGCAGCGTGAGCGGCACGACGAGCGGATAGTGGCCCGCCTTGTAGGCATCGATCGTCTCCTGCAGCTCCTGCTTCTCGTCGGCGGCGAGCTGCCGCTTGAAATAGCCCGCCATGTGCTGGAGGACGTTCGCGTGCTTCCGCACGGTGGCATGCAGCCGCAGCGCCTCCATCATCAGGCCCGCATAGTCCGACTGCACCGCCGCGATGCGGCGCCCCTTCATCGCCGCCACGATCCGGCCCAGCTCGCGGTAGTGCGGGATGCTGTGGGCCATCAGCAGATACTTGTGCCGTTCGTGGAACGAAACCAGGCCCGCGCGCGTCGGTTCCTGCGCGAGCATGTCGCGCCACCGGCGGAGCGTGAAGACCCGTTCGATGAAGTTCTCCCGCAGCACGGGATCGTGCAGCCGCCCCTCCTCCTCCACCGGCAACAGCGGAAAGCGATCCATGAAGGCCCTGGCGAAGAGTCCGCTGCCCTGCTTGAGGACCTGCCCGTTCGGCTGGTAGACCTTGACGCGCTCCATGCCGCTGCTCGGCGATTTGCTCTTGAAGATGAACCCGCAGAGTTCCTCCGCCTCCAGCGCGGCCACCCGCGCGGCGCACCAGGAACGCATCGGGGCCGTCAGGTCGCGACGCGTCCTGACGGTCAACAGGCGCGGCCGGGCGGGATCGCCCTCCAGCCGCATTGCTTCGCGCGGGACACCCAGCCCCAGTTCGAACTCGGGGCAGACCGGAGCAAACTCGAACCACTGCCCAAGGGTCTCCACGATGTAGGGATCGTGCTTGTGCTGGCCGTCGTAGCGCACCGCCTCGCCGAGCAGGCAGCTGCTGACCCCCATGCGGATCCGCTCCATCAGAACCCTCCGACCAGCTTGATTTCGCGGACGAGCCGGAGCCCGAACTTTTCCAGCACGGCCCCGGCCATCCGCTCGCTCAGCTCGAACACGTCGCGCGCCGTCGCCGCCGGATCGGCCACGATGATGTTGGCGTGCCTGTCGAACAGCCGGGCTCCGCCCACCCTGAAATCCTTCGCCCCCGCCTCTTCGAGGAACCAGCCGGCTGCCTGGCGCCGTTCCGCCGCCGAGGTCGGTTCGACGTTGCGGAAGACGCTTCCCGCGCAAGGCAGGGTCTTCCAGTCGGGATGCTTGGCCCGGCGGAGATCGAGGATCCGCTGCCGTTCGGCCTCCATCGTCTCCCGGTCGGCCGATTTCAGGTGCAGCAGCGCATCCAGCACCACCTCGCCGCTCTCCTTCAGCCGCGACGAACGGTAGGCGAACTCCAGCCGCTCGCCCGGTTCCTCCGAGACGCCGCCCTGCGGCGAGAGCAGGCGGACCGACTCGACCACGTCGCCGATCTGCCGTCCGAACGCCCCCGCGTTGCCCGCGATCGCACCGCCCACGGTCCCCGGGATGCCGCTGCAGAACGACAGGTCACCCACACCGCGCCCGATCGAGAGGCGGGCGAGATCGTCGAGCAGCGTATTGCCGGACACGCGCACCCGGCTCCCCTCGAATTCGACGGAAGGGGCCGTTTCGGCGCAGTAGCGCAGGACGACGGCATCGATCCCCTCGTCGGCCACGAGCAGGTTCGAACCCTGGCCGATCACGATGAACGGGACACCCGCCCCAAGCAGCAGGGCCGCCGCAACCGCCAGGGTGTCCGCATCGGGGCAGTCGATGAGTGCCGGGCAGGGGCCACCGAGGCGGAAGGTGGTGTAGTCGCGCAGGGCGGCATCGCGAATGCAGGTCGCGCGGGCAGGCAGGCGGCTCGTCAAGGCGTGGTCGATCATGGTTTCTTCCGCAAGATTCGGTGCATGCTATTGCGCCCCCGGCCGATTTCCAAGCCTGCGGCAAGGGGAAGTTGGCCGCCCGCGCGCCGCGCAACGGCGAGATCGCCCGCAAATCCCCTTCCATTCCCCCGGCGGCGCCCTATACTGCCAGCATGAAATGCGTGTTGGCCCTCGACCAAGGCACCACCAGTTCGCGCTCGATCCTCTTCGACCACGACGGCGCGGTTCGGTCGGTCGCCCAGCGAGAGCTCCACCAGCATTTCCCCCGGCCGGGCTGGGTGGAACACGACCCGGAAGAAATCTGGGAAGCCCAGCAGCAGACGGCGCGCGAGGCGATGCGCCACGCCGGGATCCACTGCGAGGACATCGCCGCCGTGGGCATCGCCAACCAGCGCGAAACCACCGTCGTCTGGAACCGCCGCAGCGGCGAACCGGTCCACTGCGCCATCGTCTGGCAGGACCGCCGCACGGCCGATCTCTGCGCCAGGCTCGAGGCCGATGGTGCCGGACCGCTTTTCCGGGAGCGGACGGGACTCATGCTCGATCCCTATTTTTCCGGAACCAAGATCCGCTGGATCCTCGACCACGTCGACGGCGCCCGCACCGCCGCGGAACGCGGCGAACTGGCGTTCGGCACCATCGATTCCTGGCTCGCGTGGAAGCTCACCAGCGGCCGGTTGCATATTACCGACGTCTCGAACGCCGCGCGCACCCTGCTCTTCAACATCCACACCCTTGCATGGGACGAGGAGCTGCTCGCCCTGCTCGGCATCCCCCGCTCCATGATGCCCGAGGTGCGCGCGTCGAGCGAGGTCTACGGCGAGGTCGACCGATTCCTCTGCCAATGCGGCAGTCCCCTGGCGGGCATGGTGGGCGACCAGCAGGCCGCGCTGTTCGGGCAGGCCTGCTTCGAGCCCGGCGCGGCGAAGAACACCTACGGCACCGGCTGCTTCCTGGTCATGAACACCGGCCCACAGCCGATGCCCTCCCAAAACCGCCTGCTCACCACCGTGGCCTGGAAGACGGCGGAGGAGACCCGCTATGCCCTCGAAGGAAGCGTTTTCATCGGCGGAGCGGTGGTCCAGTGGCTGCGCGACCAGATGGGCCTGGTGCGCACCGCGCCGGAGATCGAGCAGCTGGCCGGGCAGGTCGACGACGCGGGCGGGGTCTGCTTCGTACCCGCCTTTGCCGGCCTGGGCGCCCCGCACTGGGATCCGCATGCGCGCGGCATCGTGGCCGGACTGACGCGCGGAACGGGCAAGGCGCACATCGCGCGCGCCGCGCTCGAATCGATGTGCTTCCAATCGATGGAGGTGCTGCGGGCCATGGAGCGGGATGCCGGCCGGCCGATCCCCGTCCTGCGCGTGGACGGCGGCGCCTGCGCCAACAACCTGCTGATGCAGATCCAGGCCGACCTGCTCCAGGTCCCGGTCGAGCGGCCGAGGCAGATCGAGACGACCGCCTTCGGCGCGGCGGCGCTGGCGGGGCTGGCCACCGGATTCTGGGACGGCATGGAGTCCATCGCCCGCCACCACCAGGTCGACCGCGTCTTCGAGCCCCGGATCACGGCGGACGAGGCGGAGTCCCGGTTCGCCCGGTGGCTGCGGGCGGTCGAGCGGAGCAAGCAGTGGGAGGACGGGGAATGATCATCGGCGTTCCACGGGAAACGAAGCAGGACGAATACCGCGTTGCCATGCTGCCGGTCGGCGTGCAGCTGCTGGTCCAGGACGGCCATACCGTCGTGGTGGAGCGCGATGCCGGGCTGGGCAGCGGTTTCGGCAACCAGGACTACCTGCAGGCGGGCGCACGGATCGTCGATGGGACCGACGAAATCTATGCCGGTGCGGAGCTGGTCGTGAAGGTGAAGGAGCCGCAACCCAGCGAGATCGTACGGCTGCGCGACGGACAGATCGTCTTCTGCTATTTCCACTTCGCGAGCTCGCGCAGCCTGACGAAGGGCTGCCTGGAGCGGGGCATCGCCGCCGTCGCCTACGAAACGCTGGCCGACGCCCAGGGCCGCCTCCCCCTGCTGACCCCCATGAGCGAAGTGGCCGGCAAGATGTCGGTGCAGGAGGGCGCGAAGTGCCTCGAGCGGCCCATGATGGGGCGCGGCATCCTGCTCGGCGGCGTTCCGGGCGTGGCTCCGGCCAACGTGCTGGTGCTCGGCGGCGGGACCGTGGGCTCCAACGCGGCCCGCGTGGCCGCGGGGCTCGGCGCCAACGTGGCGATCATGGACATCGATCTCGATCGCCTGCGGCGGCTGGCCGAAACGATGCCTCCGAACGTGACCACCCTCTACTGCGAGCCGCACGCCGTCGAGGCCTATGCTGCGCAGGCCGACCTCGTCGTCGGCGCCGTGCTGATCCCCGGCGCGGTCGCCCCGAAGCTGATCACCGCGGAGCTGGTCTCGAAAATGAAGAAGGGCGCGGCGATCGTCGACGTCTGCATCGACCAGGGCGGATGCTGCGAGACCAGCCGGCCCACGACGCACAGCGATCCGGTCTACGTGGTCGACGAGGTGGTCCACTACTGCGTCGCCAACATGCCCGGCGCCGTCGGCCGCACCAGCAGCCACGCGCTCTGCAACGCCACCCTCGCCTACTGCCGCGAACTCGCCGCGCTGGGCCTGGACGGCTTCCTGGACCGGAGCCCCGGTCGGGCCGCCGCCCTGAACCTGCGGGACGGCGTGATCGCCTGCAGCGCGGTGGCGGAGGCTTTTCCCGACCTCGCGCCGTAGCGCCGGTCCCGGAAAGGGGAAGTTTTATATCGATTCGCCCAAGCCGCCTGGTTTAGGTTTTCGCACGTTTTTCAGCGAAGGAGATGCACATGATCAGGGCGAAAATCGTTGGGGCCGGCGGCTACGGCGGCGTGGGGATTACCGAACTCCTCCTGCGCCATCCGCAGGCGGAGATCGGCTGCCTGGTGAGCCTGTCGGATACGGGACGGAAGATGAGCGACGTCTTTCCCCACCTGCGCGGATTCTGCGACATGACCGTCGTCTCCCCCGACGATCCCTCCACGAAGGAACCGTTCGATGTGGTCTTTTTCTCGACGCCCGACCGCGTCGGCATGCAGACCGCCGAGGAGGAGATCGCCCGCGGTGCGAAGGTGATCGACTACAGCGGCGACTTCCGCTTCGGCACGGTGGAGCGCTATGCCGAGTACGCCAACTTCATCGGACTCGACCCGGTCCATCTCGCGCCGGCCCTGCTGGCCGAGACGGTGTACGGGCTGCCGGAAATCCACGACATCACGCCGGACCAGGCCATCGTCGGCAATCCGGGTTGCTTCGCCGTGAGCTGCATCCTGGGGCTGGCCCCGGCGGTGGAGGCAGGCATCATCGATCCCAAGAGCATCATCTGCGACTGCAAGACGGGGGTTTCCGGCGCGGGCAAGAAGCCCAACGCCACCTTCCACTACCCGCACCGCTACGACAACATGAACGCCTACAAGCTGGCCGGGCACCAGCACGTGGTCGAGATCGAGCAGGAACTTTCGATCATCGGCGAGCAGGATGTGCAGGTCACCTTCACGGCGCAGGTGGTGCCGCTCTGCCGCGGCATCATGTCGTGCCTCTACGCCACGCTCGGCGGGCAGAAGGCCGCGGAGGTGCTGGAGACCTACCGACACTTCCACCGCGACAATCCCTTCGTGCGCGTCCAGGACGCCAAAACGCCCGCGAGTATTTCGGATGTGCGCGGCACGAACTACTGCACCCTGACCGTTGATGTCGACGCGCGGAACAACCGGCTGCGGGTGGTATCGCACATCGACAACCTGATGAAGGGCCAGGCGGGCAATGCGTTGCAGAACATGAACCTGCTGTTCGGCCTCGATGCTGGCACAGGTCTTGCGTTCGCAGGACAGTATCCCTAGCGGGAAGTTTCGGCAAAAGGCGATCCGTATGAAAATGCTGCTCAAAGCGCTGGTCCTGGTCGCCGCCTTCGCAGGCTACGCGCTGGCGCTGCGCTACGTCGTGCCCAGCAGCGAGCCGTGGTTCCTGCTGGGGATCGGTATCGTGGCGCTGGCGGCCGCCGCCTTCGGCATCCCGGCCGGTGTCGCGACCGCCGTGCTGCTGCTGCCGCTAACCACCCTGGTCTACGAGCAGTTCGCCGTCTCCACCAGCTATGCGGGCATGGCTGAATCGCCGGCCTACATCGTCGCCGAGCTTTCCGTGGCGGTGGTGGCCGGACTGATGCGCACGCGCCTCCGCCGCCTGGCAGAGCGGTCGAATCTGCTCGCCGCGACCAGCGAACATCTCCAAAACAGCCTGTCGCAGGTGCAGGAACTCGGCGGCGTCCACAACCTTTGCAGTTCCTGCAAGAGCATCCAGGACGACGATGGCCAATGGCTCACGGTCGACGCCTATCTCAAGCTGAAGACGAAGATGGAGTTCAGCCACTGCCTCTGCCCCGCGTGCGCCGGCCACTTCCGGCGCTCCATCGACCCGGACGAAGAGCAGGACCGGGCCGTCTAGCCGATCAGCACGTGGCGCATGTTGTGCCCGAGATGGCAGGTGATCTCGTAGGGAATGGTATCGGCCAGCCGCGCCAGGTTCTCCACGCAGTTCGGCGCGGCAGGATCGGCGGAGATTACTTCCACTTCATCGCCCACCTGGGCTCCGGGAATGTCGGTGACGTCCACGGTCATCTGGTCCATCGAGACCCGGCCGCAGACCGGCGCATCCAGCCCCCGGATGCGCACGACGGCCCGGTTGGAGAGGCAGCGGAAATAGCCGTCGCCGTAGCCTATCGGCACGATCCCGACGCGGCTGTCGCGCGCGTATTCGTGCGTCAGGCCGTACCCCGCGCGGCTGCCCCTTGGCACATGCTTGACCGCGATGAGCTGGGCCTTCACCGACATGCAGGGCTTCAGCTCCAGGCTGTTCCGAAGATGGGCCGAAGGGTGGCATCCGTAGACCGCGATGCCGGGGCGGACCATGTCGAAATGGGTTTCCGGAAAATCGATCAGCGCAGCCGAATTGGCGGCATGGCGCACCAGGCCGGCGGTGCCCGGCAGGATCGAAGCGAACTGCTCGAGCTGCGCGGCAACGGCGGAGCGGTCCGCTTCATCGGCGGTGGCGAAGTGGGTATAGATGCCGGTCAGCTCCACTTCGGCGCAGGCGTGGATCGCCTGGATCAGGTCCGGGGCCTGGCGCGCCGGGATCCCCATGCGCCCCATTCCGGTATCGACCTTCAGGTGGACCCGGGCCCGCTTGCCGACCCGCTTCGCGGCCGCCTGGATCGAGGCCAGCGCGGATTTCGACATCACCGTCTGCGTGATCTCCTGCCACACCAGTTCGTC
Source organism: Kiritimatiellales bacterium (assembly GCA_003246265.1). Taxonomy (GTDB): domain Bacteria; phylum Verrucomicrobiota; class Kiritimatiellia; order Kiritimatiellales; family Pontiellaceae; genus Pontiella. The sequence continues at coordinate 76,397 of QKAU01000042.1, forward strand.
CTGCACCATGAAGTCGTCGAAGTAGGCGGAGAGGAAGCAGAGGATGAAGCCGTGCCACCCCTTCTGCCGCAGCGCCAGCGCCTCGACCGGAGAGGCCACCGCGAAACCGTCCACGAGGCCGGACAACACCGGGTAGAGCACCTCCATGCCGTGGCCATAGCAGTCATCCTTGACCACCGGGCAGAGCCGGACTCCCGGGGCCACCCTGCCGCGCAGCTGCGCGATGTTGTGGCGCACGGCGGATGCGGAGATGGAGGCTGTGAGATAGTTCTTCATCCCGGGACCACGAAAGACGCCGCCCGCGGCCGGAAGCCCTTCCGCGGCGTGCTGCCATGCCCCGCCATCGGCTAGGCGGAGAGCAGTTGCGCATTGTGCGCGGTTTCGAACCGCGCGATGTCGTCGGAAAACTGGAGCGATTCGCCGATGTCGTCGAGCCCCAGCAACAGCTTCTCCTTCACGGCGGGGTCGACCTCGAACAAGAACGGCACGTCGCCGTCCGGCTGGCGGAAGACGATCGTCTGGGCCTCGAGGTCGACGGCCGCCTCCAGCGGACGGTCGGCCTGGGCCATCGCGAAGATCCGGTCCACTTCGCCGCTGGAAAGCTGGATCGTCAGGATGCCGTTCTTTGCGCAGTTGTTGCGGAAGATGTCGGCGAAGCCGGGGATGTCGCCCTCGACCGGCGCCACGACCACCTTGAAGCCCTGCTGGGCCACCGCCCACACGGCGTGCTCGCGGCTCGATCCGCAGCCGAAGTTGTTGCGGCCCACGAGGATCGAGGCGCCCCGGGTCTTCGGCTGGTTCAGGACGAAATCCGGATTGTCGGAGCCGTCGGCGTTGTAGCGCCAATCCGAAAAGAGGGCCGGGCCAAAGCCGGTGCGCATGATCGACTTCAGGTGCTCCTTCGGGATCAGCGCATCCGTATCGATGTTCGCGCGGTCCACCGCGCAAACGATTCCAGTAAACTGCTCGAATTTTTCCATCAGCCCAACTCCCTTACATCAACGAAATGCCCGTGGATCGCCGCCGCCGCCGCCATGGCGGGGCTGACGAGATGGGTGCGGCCGCCCCGGCCCTGGCGCCCTTCGAAATTGCGGTTGGAGGTCGAAGCGCAGCGCTCCTTCATGGCGAGCTTGTCGGGATTCATCGCCAGGCACATGCTGCAGCCGGCGTAGCGCCACTCGGCACCTGCCTCGAAGAAGACGCGGTCTAGCCGTTCCTTCTCGGCCTGGTAGCGCACCTTCTCGGAACCGGGCACCACCAGGACGCGGACGCCGGGAGCCACCTTCTTGCCCTTCATCACCTTGGCGGCCTCGCGCAGGTCCTCGATGCGGCCGTTCGTGCAACTGCCGATGAAGACGGCGTCGATCTTGATGTCGGTCATCTTCATGCCGGGTTCCAGTCCCATGTAGTCGAGTGCGTTGCGGACATCCTCGGGACCGTATTCCGGCACGGCGTCGAGCTGCGGCACCTTCCCGTTCACCCCTGTCACCATGCCGGGACTGGTGCCCCACGTGACCTGCGGCTCGATCGCCTCGACGTCGATCACGATGCATTTGTCGAACTGCGCATCGGGGTCGGAATAAAGGGTCTTCCAATAGGCGATGGCCTCGTCCAGCGCACCGTCCTTCGGGGCGAAGGGGCGGTCTTCGGCGGTGACGTAGTCGATCGTCGTCTGGTCGGGCGCCATGAGGCCGCAGCGGGCCCCCGCCTCGATCGCCATGTTGCAGATCGTCAGCCGCCCCTCCATCGAGAGCTGGCCGATGGCCTCGCCGCAGAACTCGAAGGCGCAGCCCGTTCCGCCGGCAGTACCGATCCTGCCGATCAAGGCGAGCACCAGGTCCTTGGCGGTGACGCCCAGGGGCATGCGACCCTTGAACTCGACCTTGAACTGCCGGGGCTTCTTCTGCCGCAGGGTCTGGGTGGCGAGGACGTGCTCGACCTCGGAAGTGCCGATGCCAAAGGCGATCGCGCCGAACGCGCCGTGGGTGGCGGTATGCGAATCGCCGCAGACGATGGTGGTGCCGGGCAGCGTGATGCCCTGTTCGGGACCGATGATGTGCACGATGCCCTGCTTTTCGGACTCCATGCCATAGAAGGTGATGCCGGTGTCGGCGCAATTCTGCGCCAGCGCGTCCACCTGCGCCTTGGCCACCGGGTCGAGGATCTCCGTCCGACTGTCGGTCGGGACGTTGTGGTCGGTGGTCGCGAAGGTGAGTTCCGGCCGGCGCACTTTGCGCCCGGCGAGCCGGAGCCCCTCGAAGGCCTGCGGGCTGGTCACTTCGTGGACAAGGTGGCGGTCGATGTAGAGCAGCACCTCGCCGCCCGGCAGTTCCCGGACCACGTGGCGGTCCCAAATCTTTTCAAACAGCGTCTTTCCCATGTTGTCCACCTATCGTTGAGGAGGGCGGATTATAGGGGGGCACCCACCCCGTTCAAGCCATTCTTTGGCCGGATGTCCGGCCGGCCGCTACAGCGCGGCGAGCGCGGCGTTGAAGGTCGGGCTCGGGCGCATGGCGGCGGCGGCAAGGGCCGCGTCGGGCCGGTAGTAGCCGCCGAGGTCGACCGGGGATCCCTGCACGGCGTTGAGCTCGCCGACGATCTTCCGCTCGTTCTCTGCCAGCGTGGCGGCCAGCGGCGCGAAGCGCGCCTTGAGTTCGGCGTCGTCCGTCTGCGCGGCCAGTGCCTGCGCCCAGTAGAGGGCGAGGTAGAAGTGGCTGCCCCGGTTGTCGAGCTGGCCGCAGTCGCGCCCGGGCGACTTGTTCGCCTCCAGGAACCGGGCATTCGCGGCATCCAGCGTATCGGCGAGCACCTGAGCCCGCCGGTTGCCGAAGGCGCGGGCCAGATGTTCGAGGGAGACCCCCAGGGCAAGGAATTCGCCGAGCGAATCCCAGCGCAGATGGTTCTCCTTCACGAACTGCTGGACATGCTTCGGCGCGGAGCCGCCCGCCCCCGTCTCGAAGAGGCCGCCACCGTTCATCAACGGAACGATGGAGAGCATCTTCGCGCTGGTGCCCAGCTCCAGGATCGGGAAGAGGTCGGTCAGGTAGTCGCGCAGCACGTTGCCGGTGACGGAGATGGTATCCATGCCCGCCCTGGCGCGCTCCAGCGAGAGGCGGGTGGCCTCCACCGGAGGCAGGATGCGCAAGTCGAGCCCGTCGGTGTCGTGTTCTTCCAGATAGCCCTCCACCTTCGCAATCAGCTGCGCATCGTGGGCGCGATGCGCATCCAGCCAGAAGACGGCGGGCGTCCCGGTGATACGGGCGCGGGCGACGGCCAGCTTGACCCAGTCGCGGATCGGCGCGTCCTTGGTCTGGCAGGCGCGCCAGATGTCGCCCCGTTCCACGCGGTGCTCCATGAGCACGCTTCCGGCCGCGTCGACCACGCGCACGGTGCCGTTGGCGGGAATCTCGAAGGTCTTGTCGTGCGAACCGTACTCCTCGGCCTTCTGGGCCATGAGACCCACGTTCGGCACGCTGCCCATGGTCGCCGGATCGAAGGCGCCGTGCTTCCTGCAGAAATCGATGGTCTCCGCATAGACCCCGGCGTAGCAGCGGTCGGGAATGACAAAGTTGGTGTCCTGCTGCCGGCCCTGCCGGTTCCACATCTGGCCGGAGGCTCGGATGGCCGCGGGCATCGAGGCGTCGATGATGACGTCGCTGGGCACATGGAGGTTGGTGATGCCGCGGTCGGAATCGACCATGGCGATCTCCGGACCCGCCGCATAGGCCGCGTCGAGGTCGGCAAGGATCTCCGCCTTCGCGTCCGAGGGCAGCTGTTCGATCCGGGCGTAGAGGTCGCCGAGCCCGTTGCGGACATCGACCCCAAGCCGGGCGATGGCGTCGGCATGCCGCTCGAACACCTCGCCGAAGAAGACGGATACACAGTGGCCGAAGATGATCGGGTCGGAAACCTTCATCATGGTGGCCTTCATGTGCAGCGAGAAGAGGATGCCCGCCTCCTTGCTCGTCCGGATCTGTTCGGCGAGAAAGGCGCGCAGGGCCTTGACCGACAGGTAGGTGCCGTCCAGCACCTCGCCCGCCTGCAGCTTGAGGCCCTCCTTGAGCACCGTGGTGTCCCCCCCCTCCCCGGCCAGCTCGATCCGCACGGTTGTCGCTGATGGAACGGCGACCGATTTTTCGTTTCCGAAGAAGTCGCCGGCCGCCATGCTCGACACCACCGACCGGGAGTCCGGCGACCACTTCCCCATGCGGTGCGGATGGTTTTTCGCGTACTGCTTGACCGCGGCGGCGGAGCGGCGGTCGGAATTGCCTTCCCGCAGCACCGGATTGACGGCGCTGCCCTTGACCTTGTCGTACCGCGCCCTAGCCTCGCGTTCCGCGTCGCTGGCGGGGGCCTCGGGATAGGCCGGCAAGGCGTAGCCCTTGGCCTGCAGCTCGGCGATGGCCGCCTTCAGCTGCGGCACGGAGGCGGAGATGTTCGGCAGCTTGATGATGTTCGCCTCGGGGGTCTTGGCCAGCTCGCCCAGCTCGGCCAGCGCGTCGGGCTCCCGCAGCGTCTCCGGAAGACAGTCGGGAAAATGGGCCACTATGCGACCGGCGAGGGAGATGTCGCGCGTTTCGACGGACACGCCGGCGGCGGCGGTAAACGCCTGGATGATCGGCAGCAGCGACTGCGTGGCCAGGGCCGGGGCTTCGTCGGTGATGGTGTAGATGATCTTCGCTTTTTCGCTCATGGGAAACCCTCTTCGTTAGCCGTTCCGGGAATGGCGCGCCGGAGGCCTTCCGCCCAGCGACGCAAAGGCACGTAGGAAATCGGTTTTGGAAGGTTGAATCAACCCCAAACTCGGTCCGGCCCCGGAGCGGTGGATCACGGATCGGCACATCCGGCCCGGCAGGCAAAAGTGGCGGAGGGAGAGGGA
>QKAU01000010.1 GCA_003246265.1 Kiritimatiellales bacterium
CCTACGCAAACTACTATGCCAACGGCAGCCTCTATCCCTACGATTCCAGTTCCTATCCCACCAATACCTTCCATCCGCTCTATGCCACCGGTTCGCAGCCCTATACCAGTCCGGTCGGCAGTTTTTCCCCAAACCCGTATGGCCTGTATGATCTGGGAGGCAACGCGTTTGGCTGGTGCTGGGATTGGTACGATGGGGTGTACTATTACTCGTCGCCCGTGAGCGATCCGCGGGGGCCGTCCGGGCCTGGCGACTACAGGGTTGCGCGTGGAGGAAGTTGGACCAGCGACGCTTTGGAATGCCGCACCGCCTATCGCCATCCCTTATCATCTACCAATACCTATAGTTTCGTTGGGTTCAGCACTGTGCTGCCGGATGTGCCGTAGGACAGGGTGTTTAAAGTTTGGGTTGCCCTTAATGGGTAGGGCGGTGTGTCCCCGCACCGCCATGGACGGCTGGGGACAGCCGTTCCGACCTCCCGATTCGGACGCGTAAGGATACGCGTCCCTACCTTATGCGACCGGTAGGGCGGGGTATCCCTACCCCGCCGCGGAAGGAAGGGCAAGGTGTCCCCACACCGCCGTGGACGGCTGGATACTAGCGATCCCCACCTCCCGATTCGGACGCGTAAGGATACGCGTCCCTACCAGTGGAATCGGCAGCGGCATCCCATTCGTGAACTGCCTTAAGGCAAAAGAAAAGCTATAGCCACGGACAAGCACGGAATAACACCGAGGGTAAAAGAAAGGTTCATGTCCCATATCCGGAGATTTGCGTCGGTAGGTTGACGGATCGCCGAGCCGTCCGCCTGCGCATTTGGAAACGCCATGGAAGCACTCCCTTCCTTGCACGGTCCGACCGGTGGTCGAGTCCTGCATCCCGCCGCATCCATGGAGATGCCCCGGTGCCCCAGGACTGAAGTCCACGGCCGCGATTTCCCTTCCTTCCGGCCCTGAAATCCAAGTTTCCCGCACTTTGCGCATGACAATGCATGGCCTTTGTGGAACCCTGTCGTGTTGTGACGTAATCCATACTTTCCGAGGGGGAACTAATGAATAGGTTAAGCAGTGCAGTGGTGGGTTTGGTCGCCTTGGCGGGCGTGGTTCATGCCGATACGGTCACCAACTATACCTTTACGGGCAACGGCTCCCAGGACGTGGCCCTGACCAACAACCAGTATGTAGGTATCACGTCGGGAGGAATCGGAAGGGATTCCGCCGCCATCACCAACATCAATGCGCTGACGGTGGCCCAGTCCGGTTTCAGCGGCGCTGCGGGAGGTGCCGGGATCAACGCTCCGGGCGGCAACGGCCTCACGCTTTCGAACGTGAAATCGGTGATCGTCACCAACATGGGAACGGCGGTCCTCAAGGGCGGCAACGGCGGAACGTCGACGCCTACCACCGGGGGCAGCACGGTCAGCGCGAGCGGCGGTTATGGATTGCGTTTCGCGGCGCTGAACAATACCCAGACGATGCAGGTGGACAAGCTGACCGCCACCGGCGGCAACGGCGGCAAGGTGTCGGGCACGATCAACGGCGTGACGGCCACGGCGCTTGGGGGCGACGGGCTTAACGTGAACAACGCAAAGGTGGCGTTCGGCGACCTTACCCTTCAAGGGGGCAATGGCGGGGCCATCAGCCTGACCCAGGGGAATTCGTTGGACGCATCGGGCGGATACGGCGGATATGTACTCGGTGCTTCGTCCTTTACCGCCCCCATGACGGCCGGCACCAAGGCGGTCGGTGGACAGGGCGGCTCCGCCGCGAACACCTCCGGATCCGCCACCGCAGGCGGCGGCACGGGTTTCCGCATCGCGACCCTGTCTGCCACGACCGACTTCCAGCTCAATGGCGGCACGTATATCGGCGGCAAGGGCGGGTCCGCCTCCGCGGCCGGGGCAACCGCGACCGCATCGGCATCGGGCGGGATCGGCTTCCAGTATGCCGGCAAGAACGATGGTTCCACGACGGCGACCGTTTCCGGCGGCACCTTCACGGGGGGCGATGGCGGCGTGGCGGCCAATGCTACGGGGACCGCGCAGGCCAACGGCGGCCGGGGCGCCTACTTCGTCTTTTCGGCGCTGGTGGTCAACGGTGGCACGTTCAAGGGCGGGGCCGCCGGATTGGCCAACGGCGTGGCGGGCGAAGCGGGTGCCGGCCTGTGGGGCCAGGACCTGAACGCCACCATCAACGGCGGGACGTTCCTCGGCAACAAGAACGGGGGCAAGGGATTCGTCCTCCAGGCGCTGAACCGCGCATCCAGCGCGGCCACCATCAACGGCGGCACCTTCGAGGATGTGGAATTCCAGGCGGCGGCGGCCAAAGCCAACAACGTGGTTGTCAAGGGAGGTACTTTCCAGAACGTGCTCCTTTCCGGGGACGGCACCCACAGCCTTTCCGTTTCCAATGCGACCCTCAACGATGTGCAGCTCAAGGGTGCCAGTACGCGCACGATTTCGTTCCTCGCGGGGGCGAACAGCTCGGGCAAGTTCACCCAGACCGGGGGTGCCACGACGGTCGCCGCGTGGAACGATGCCAACTTCAAGCAGGTGTCGCTGACGGACGGATCGATCGGATTCAACGGCGCTCTTTTCAATCTGGACAGCGGTGAAACCTTCACCATCCGGGGAAGCAGCTCGAAGGCAACCTTCAACGGCGGCATTGTCCTGGACGGCGGAAGCACCCTCGATGTGGGGCTGGGTCGTGTGCATGCCCCCACCCTGACCGCCGATGCCGGCAGCGCCATCAAGACGGCTTTTGGCGATAGCGGAACCTCGCTGATCTATGGCCGCCTGGTCGGCAACAACCTGATGATCGATCCGGATACGGACTGGACGATCTACGGGGCGACGGCCAAGCCGGTGCTTAGCAGCCTGATCCTGCTGGCCAGCGCCACCAACAGCCTGACCGCGAACCTGGACGGCGACGACTTCACCCTGCTGAACAATCCGGCCTGGCTCTACGGCATCACCGGAACGACCAACAAGCTGGAAAGCGGACTCAGGAACCTCTACGCAACCTATGGCATCGTCAGCCTCGACCAGGCCCTGGGCGCCGAAGGGGATTTCGGCCAGGCAATGGCCGACCTCAACAGCCTGCTGACCCCGGCCACCTTCTCGGCGCTGACCAATGCGATCAAGACCGAGGCCCAGGCCCAGCAGGATCTCCATGAAGAATATGTACGTACGCCGGAAGTGGCGAGTACCCTGATCGGCCTCCAGTCGCTGATGACCGACCAGATCAAGGACCGCACCCGCAGCTATCTGGCGCTCGAAGGATTCGGCGTTGCGGGTGCTCCCGAGGGGGCCAAGGGGCCTTCCGAATGGTATGGCAATACCATGGATTGGCTGGGCGACCGCCTGCCGAGCTGGGATGTGGGCGGATCCATGCGCGAGATCGAAGACCGCAACAAGATCGACTACGACCGCTCCGTCGATGCCGTCAACGAAGCCACGACCTTTGGTTCCAAGGAGCAGATCAAGGTTCCGGATACCTACCAGGCGTGGGGCCGCGGCTATGTCTCCGGCATCCAGCAGGACGCCGTGGCGGACTTCGTGGGCTATGACGCCGTGGTCGCCGGTGCCGTGCTCGGTGCCGACAAGCGGTTTGGAAACGCCCTGGCGGGCCTGGGCGGCGGCTACGCCCATACCGAAATCCAGGGGAACGTCGGCAGCGATGCCAAGATCGATACCGGGAACGTGATGGCCTACTTCGCCGCCCATGGCGAGCGCGCCTACTTCGATGCCAGCGCCAACTACGCCTACAACGCCGTGGAGACCGAAGGGGTCCAATCGCTGAAGTACACCGGCGAGTACGACGCCCATACCTTCGGCCTCTACTTCGGAGGCGGCTATGCGATCGGCCTGGTGGGCGACAAGGTGGTCCTGACGCCCGAGGCGTCGCTGCTCAGCACCTTCTACGCACGGGACGCCTACACCGAGACGTCCACGCTCATGACCACCGCGCCGAAGTACTATGATTCCTACGACCAGTGGTCCTATCTGGGTTCGCTGGGGGCGACGCTCTCGATGGTGCAGTACCTCGACAGCTTCCGCACCGCGATGGCCTTCCGCCCCGAACTGCGGGCACATTGGCTGCATGAATTCAATGCCGACATGGATCCGGAAACCTACCACATGGTTCCGGGCAGCGACATCAACGTGTTCCTCCAGGCGCGCGAAGAGGATCTGGTCAAGGTGGGCGCCGGGATGCGCTTCTCCAAATGGCAGTCCGAAACCACCGAGCTCGGCTTCGACCTCGACGGCATCTTCGGCGGCGACTACGCGGCCTACGTTGTCAGCGGCAAGATCATGCACCGCTTCTAGGATGTGCGCTCATCCGAGCGAATGGGCCTCTCCTTCCGGGAGAGGCCTTTTTGTTTGCTGTCCCCTCTCCTTTAAAATTCGCGCTGGAAGGCAGGGACGGGTGTCCCACGCGTCCGTGCTCGGCGGGATAGGGACACCACTCCCTGCCGTCCGTTTGCGGAGGGCGGCGCGTGGTCGTGGCCAGGGATATGCAGCAGCGCATCCCTCCGCGCCACGCCAGGGAACCGGTCCCGTCTCCACGCGGAAGAAGGCGGCAGGGAGGGGACAGGCCGTCCGCCACCGCGATCGCGGCTACCGTTTCACGAAGACGCCAAGGCGGGCATCGGGCGGGGCTGCAGGGGACTCCACAGGGCCGTAGGCTCGTTCGCCAGGGAGACTTCCAGGCCGATGTGTCCCAGGCCGTCGAGGCGCAGCTGGGAGGCGACGGTCCGCAAGGCGGTATCCGGGGTGTTGCAGTCGGAGCTGAGGTGGGCAAGGATGACGTGGCCGAGCTGTTCGGTGGCGCATTCGGCGATGAGCCGGGCGGCATCGATGTTCGAAAGATGGCCTTGCCGGCTGCGGATCCGCTGCTTGAGCGGCCACGGCCTGGGGGCTTCCCGAAGCAGGTCCTCGTCGTGGTTGGACTCGATGACAACCGCGTGGCACCCCTTCAGGCGGTCGCGGACCAGGGCGGTCCCCATGCCGAGGTCGGTGACGACCCCCACGCAGGTGTTTCCGGCCTGCAGGCGGAAGCCGACCGGCTCGTAGGCGTCGTGGGGTACGGAAAAGGGTTCGACGGTGATGTCTCCGATATCGAAGGCCGATCCGGTCTGGAAAATGCGCATGGCGATTTCATTTGCGCGGGGCATGCGCTGGATGCCGTTGCGGGTTCCCGCGTTGGCGTAGACGGGAATGTCGTGCCGCTGCTGCAGGACGCGAAGGCCTGCCACGTGGTCGCCATGTTCGTGGGATACGCAGATGCCGTCGATGCTTTCGGGGTCCACCCCGATCGATCCCAGCCGCACGGCCACCTGCCGGGCGCTCAGGCCGGCATCGATCAGCAGGCGCGTCCTGCCGGAAGCCACGTAGATGGCGTTGCCCGAACTGCCGCTTCCCAAGACGCAAACTTCCATTGCCATCGATGCCGACTCCCGAATTGCGACCATGATAGACAAAGGCGAGGGGATGGGAAGGGCGAAGTTGGGGTTTGAGGGGGAAGGGGGCGGCCAGGCGCTTCCCGCCGGGTTTCCGGTTGCAGTCGCCAGCCTCCCCTTCCGCCGCCGCGGCGGCCCCAAACCCCAAAACTTGGCTTGTGAAATGCAGGCGAATCGGTAGATTCCAAGGCATGGCACAACCCGGTCTAGTCCTAAGCCAGGAAATGAAGATGCAGCAGGTGCTTGCGCCGCATCTCTTCCAATCCCTGGAAATCCTGCAGATGCCGCTGCTCGATTTGCAGCAGATGATCAAGCAGGAGCTCTCCGAGAATCCCACGCTGGAAGCGACCCAGGAGCAGCCCGACGAGCAGCTGGAGATCGAGCAGGGGACCAAGGACCTCGAGCGCGAGGAGTTCGACAACGAGTTCGAGAAGCTGGCGGCCCTCGGCGAGGAGTGGGGCGACAACTTCTACGAAAACCGCTCGTCGGGGAACTCGGCCGATGCCGAGGAGAAGTACCAGTACATGATGGACTCGCTCTCCGAGACCTCCTCGCTCCACGACCAGCTGCTCGAGCAGCTTGCGCTTTCCGGCCTCAGCGACTACGAGAAGAAGATCGCAGAAATCGTCATCGGCAACATCGACGACGACGGCTACCTGCAGCTGGATGTCGAGGACCTGCTGGCGCTGCCGAACTTTCCGGAGGAGACCCTCCACAAGATCCTCGACACCATCCACGACTTCGATCCGCCCGGCGTCGGCGCGCGCGACCTGCGCGAGTGCCTGCTCCTGCAGCTCAAGCGTGCCGGGAAAGAGAAGTCGCAGGAGTACCAGGTGGTGTCCGACCACCTCGACCTGCTGGGCCGCCACAAGTATGAGGATATCGCCAGGGCCATGGGTCTTTCCATCGAGCGGGTGAAGGAGCTGGCGGCGGCCGTCGCCAAGCTCGATCCGAAGCCGGGGCGCAACTTTTCCGAGGAGCGGATCGAATACGTCGTTCCGGAAATCATCGTGGAAAAGCGCGGTGGCGAGTACGTGGTGACGCAGAACAAGAAGCCGTACCCCCAGCTGTTCATCAGCCAGAAGTATCTGCAGATGCTCAAGGATCCGAAGACCTCCAAGGAGGTCAAGACCTACATCCGCGAGAAGATTGCCAAATCGAAGCAGTTCATCCAGAGCATCGACCAGCGCATGGATACGATCTACCGCATTGCCGTGGAGATCGTGCGCATCCAGCGGGAATTCTTCGACTACGGCGTATCGCGCCTGCGGCCGCTCAACATGAAGACGGTGGCCGAGCTGCTGGAGGTGCACGAAACCACCATCAGCCGCGCGACCGCCGGGAAATACATGCAGACGCCGCGCGGCCTGCTGGCCATGAAATATTTCTTCAAGCCGGGCGTGCAGACCGCCAGCGGGGAGGCCATCTCCAACGAAAGCGTCAAGGCGGCCCTCGCCGATATCATCCGCGGCGAAAACAAGAAGAAGCCCTATTCCGATGCCAAGCTCGTCAAGCTGCTCGAGGAGCAGGGGATCCGGATCGCCCGGCGCACCGTGGCCAAGTACCGCGACCAGCTGCGCATCCTGCCTTCGCACCTGCGCAAGGCGCATTGAGCGGGTCCGGGCGATGGATGCCTGATTCCCGCTTGTCCGTGGCTTGCCAAGGCGTTCTGCGCCTTACGCCTCTTTCATCTTCTTCCGCAGGTTGCGGATGGCGGTCTGGCCGATCATCATGAGGTTGCTGGTGGTCCAGTAGAGCACGAGGCCCGACGGCATGGAGTAGAAGAAGAAGAGCATCATCACCGGCATCATCACCATCATCATCTTCTGCTGTTGCTGCTGTTCCGGGGTGACGGCGGTGGAGGGGGAGGTCATCTTCTGCTGCCAGATCATGGAGGCGGACATCACCAGCGGCAGGATGTTCAGGGATCCGACCAGCGGCACCTTGCCCGCCAGCAGGTTCTCGGGCGAGCTGAGGTCGGCGATCCAGAGGAAGCCTTCATAGCGCAGTTCGATGGCGTTGCGCAGGACGGTGAAGAGGGCAATAAAGACGGGGATCTGCACGAACATCGGCAGGCAGCCGCCCATGGGGTTCACCTTCCGCTCGCGGTAGAGCTTCATGGTCTCCTGCTGCAGGCGCTGCGGATCCTTCTTATGTTTCTCCTGCAGCGCCTTGATTTCGGGCTGCAGCTCCTGCATGCGCCGCATGCTCTCGGTACTCTTGTGCGTCAGCGGCCAGAAAAGGATGCGAACGACCAGCGTCAGCAGAATGATCGCCACGCCGTAGTTGCGGAAGATCCCGTCGAAGAAGGTGAGGGTCCAGAGCAGCGCCTTGCGCGAGGGCTCCATGAGCCAGTTCATGAAGGACCAGAAGCCGATGGTTTCGAACTCCATCACCTTTTCCATATGGTCGCCCGAGGCCTTGAGGATGGTGTACTGCTTGGGCCCGATATAGTAGGTGTAGTCCAGGTCGTAGCTGTCGCCGGGGGCTACGGCCTGCGGCGCGAAATCCAGCGCGGCGGCAACGTCCCGAGGGACCATGCCCTTTTGCTCCGTGTCGCGCGTAGATAGGAGCGCCATCGTGGCGACCGGCTCCTTCGGGCTCAGGATCTGGACGAAGAACTTGTTCTTCGCCGCCACCCAATCCACGGGAAGTGCGACCATTTCCTCCGGCACGGTATCCAGTTCGGACGGTTTTCCGGCCTTCTTGTAGAGCGAATTCAGTTTGCGGCCCCAATAGTTGATGCCACCCGCGGGGGTATGGGAGTCGACGCCCAGCAGGCTCATCCCCTTCATCGCCTTGATGTCGGCCGGGTTTTCCATCCGGCCGGTCGGAATGCGCAGCGCGGGCAGGTTCCAGGGGGATGTGCCCTGGTTGATGAAGCGGTCGCTGACCGTCAGCAGGTAGTCGTCGCCCAGCGTGATCGTCCGCTGGAACAGGATTCCCGAGTTCCAGCGTTTCTGGAACACCACCGAATTGGTGCTTTGGGAAGGGCCGGCCTCGAGGGCATCCGTTTTCCGGATCCCCTTGAGCCCTTCGTAGGCCAGGGCCGAGGAGCTGGAGAAATCGAGGACCACCGGCGGGCTCCCCTTTTCATCCAGCTCGGGGTAGCCGAGCAGGGTGGCGCTCTTGATGCCGCCGCCCAGCGAAGTCAGTTCGATGCGCACTTTTCCGTTCTCCAGCGGATGAAGCACCTCGACAACGTCGATAACGGGTTCCGGTTCCTCCAACGCGCCGTCCGGGGCGGTTGCGGCCTGCATCGCCGGGATGGCCGCTCCGGGGGAGGCGGTTTCCGCCGGGCCCTCCTCCTGCGCAGGCTGGACGGCGGGGGCGGGGGCCGGGAACCTGGGGGCGATGAATTGCCGGTCGATGTGCAGCCATACCGGGATCAGGAGCGCCAGCAGGATGATGGGAAGCAAATCTTTCTTGTTCATGCGTCTCTTTCTGGATTGTCGGATCGCGGGGCTTGGGAGCGCCGGCGGGGATGCCTCCTCCGCAGGCCGAACGCCCAGCATCCTTCGTTATCGCTTTCGTTCGGGTACCGGGTCGTAGCCTCCCGGATGGAAGGGGTGGCATTTGCAAATCCTTTTCACCCCGAGCCAAAGACCGGGAACCATACCATGACGGCGCAGTGCTTCAATGCAATAGTTCGAGCAGGAGGGGTGGAAGCGGCAGCGGGGACCGAGCCACGGGCTGAGGATTTTCTGGTAGATCCGCACCAGCAGGATCGCGGCCTGGGCAGGCGGCGAGGGGCGCTCCCCATGGGCGGCATGGTCAATCGAGGCCATGTTCCTTCCGGGCCTCGGCGAGGTTGGCTGCATCGATGATCCCGGCCTTGGAGGCCAAGGCGAGCAGGTCGTCCAGGATCGACGCCCAATCGGCGTCGAGGATGGTGCGGCGACCCACGAGGAGCACGTCGACATCCCCGCGGAAATAGGGGCGCAGGCGGCGATAGGCCTCGCGCAGGCGGCGGCGCGCGAAATTGCGCCGGTTGGCGCGCAGGTGCACCTTCTTGCTGGTGATCACGCCCAGCCGCAGCGCGGCATCCTCGCCGGGACGGAGCCAGAGCACCATGGTGCGCCCCACCCATTTGCGGTTCAGGGCGAAGGTCTCGGCGAACAGGGACGAGCGGACGAGCCGCAGGCGGCGGGGCAAAGAACGATCAAGCCCGCTGGTTGGCGGGCTTGAGTCGATCGAACGGTCCGACTCCCTCTGGCGGGGCTTCGGCATAATGGGTTGGGGCCGTTATACGGCGGTCAGGCGCTTGCGGCCCTTCTGGCGGCGGCGCTTCAGGACCTTGCGGCCGTCGGCCGTCTCCATGCGCTTGCGAAAACCGCACTTGCGGGCACGTTTCAGCTTGGACGGTTGGTATGTACGTTTCATGGCCTAAGATTCCTTGTTCGTTCAAAAAGGCGAGTAAACTACCACCAAAACGCACCGTGTCAAACCCTAACGTCCGAATTTCCTCGCTCCCGTAGTTGCATTCGTTCCGGGGCTTCTGCACGATGCGCGCCTATGAAAAGGGAAATCAACCTCAGCGGCGGCATCGATCTGGACACGGTGGTGAACAATGTGGAGAAGCGGATCGACGGGCGGAAGCCCGACCAGTTGCGTCCGGTCAGGTTCACAAAGGATTTCATCGGCACGGCCAAGGGCTCGGTGCTGGTCGAGATGGGCAATACCCGGGTGATCTGCACGGCCAGCGTGGACGAAAACGTGCCGGGCTGGATGCGCTTCCAGAACGTCCCCGGCGGGTGGGTGACCGCGGAGTACAGCATGCTGCCCGGCGCGACGCCGCAGCGCACCAACCGCGAATCGACGCAGGGGAAGATCGGCGGGCGCACCATGGAGATCCAGCGGCTCATCGGCCGCTCGCTGCGCGCCGTGGTCGATCTGCAGAAGCTCGGCCGCCGGCAGATCTACCTCGACTGCGACGTCATCCAGGCCGACGGAGGGACGCGCACTGCATCGATCACCGGGGCCTATGTCGCGCTCAAGCTGGCGGTTCAGCGGCTGATGAAGGAGGGGCTGGTCAAGGAGGATCCCGTCGTGGAGGGCCTGGCGGCCATCAGCGTAGGGATCAGCAAGGGGGTACCGATCCTGGACCTTTGCTACCTCGAGGACTCCTCCGCCGAGGTCGACGCCAATTTCGTGATGACCGAATCGGGCAAGATCATCGAGGTGCAGGGTACGGCCGAGGGCGCGCCGTTCAGCAAGGACGAGCTCATGCGGATGATGGCGCTGGCCGAAAAGGGCATTGGCGAGCTGATCGGCCTGCAGAAGACGGTCCTTTCCTGAGCATCCCCCGTATTATTTTCACAAATACGGATCCTCTATCCGTATTTGCAGGCGATGCCTGCCGGTTGGCCGGGAAAATACCGGATGACAACAGGCTAAGTGCTTCCCGCGCCGCGCCCGAGGGAAACGGTGTTTACAAAACCTGGCGGATTGCTAGCTTGGGCGGCAAACCAAGGTCGTGTCTATGAAGCGATTCCTGCTGTCGCTGCTCTTCTTTTCCCCATGGGTCCAGGCGGACGACTGGAAGGTGGTCGGATGGAACGACCTCGGGATGCACTGCATGGACGGGACCGACTTTTCCATCTTCTCGATCCTGCCTCCCTACAACACCATCCACGCCCAGGTCATCCATGATGGCATGCTGGTGGCGTCCACCAACGGATTGCATGTCACCTTCGAGGCGGTGGCCGATCCGGACGGGTCGATCAACACCACCTCGGCGGACAAGTGCAACTTCTGGGAACATGTGGCCGACATGTTTGGTGCACAGCCGCCCGGCGATACCGGTCTGACCGGCGTGGCGATGCCCGGCATCGCCAATTCGCCGCAATCCATGGAATTCGGGGCGGCACAGTCTTGGTTCACGGCCGAGGGCATCCCCCTCACGCCGTTCGATGATGCCGGCAGGGTGAACTACTACCCGATGATGAAGGTCGTCGTGCGCAACGACGTCGGCACCGAGCTGGCTTCGACGAGGATCGTCCTGCCCGTTTCCGATGAAATGACCTGCTCCGCCTGCCATCAGTCGGGCAGCGATGATGCGGCGCGGCCGCTGCCGGGCTGGCGCTGGCATCCCGACCGCGACAAGGACATCAAGCTCAACATCCTGCTGCTGCACGATGAAAAGCAGGCCGGGAATCCCGACTACTTCAACGCCTTGGGCAACCAGGGGTACAACACCAACGGCCTGTATCAAACCGTGGTGGCCGACGGTACCGCCATCCTGTGCGCCCGCTGCCACCATTCCAACGCGCTGCCCGTTCCGCCCGATCCGCATGTGCAGACGGCCATGACCGAGGCGATGCACGCACACCATGGGCTGGTTGACGACCCGGCCACCGGCCTGCCGCTCGGCAGTTCGCTCAACCGCGACGCTTGCTACCGATGCCACCCGGGATCCTCGACCCGGTGCCTCCGCGGAGCGATGGGCGCGGCTGTCGCGGCCGATGGGGGGCTCGCCATCGAATGCCAGAGTTGCCACGGCGGCATGGACGATGTGGGCGCATCCACCCGCAATGGCTGGTTCGACGAACCCAAGTGCCAGAGCTGCCACACCGGCACGGCGGTCGACAACAGTGGCGCGATCCGCTTCCTGTCTGTCTTCGGGCCGGGCGGCGCGGAACGCGTGCCTGCCAATACCCTGTTTGCCCATCCGTCCAACACCCTCTACCGCTTCTCCGCCGGGCACGGCGGGTTGCAATGTGCGGCCTGCCACGGCTCGCCGCACGCCATCTATCCCTCTTCGCATGTGAACGACAACCTGCAGAACATCGATCTGCAGGGGCACAAGGGCACCGTGATCGACTGCACCAGTTGCCATGCCGCCCAGCCGCTCACCTTCAACGGCGGTCCGCACGGCATGCATCCGGTGGGCGATTCGCACTTTGCCGCGAAGGGGGATGGTCGGCCCGAGGCATGGTTCCACGGGATGGTCAAGGAAGACGGGGGCATTGGAATCGCATCGTGCCAGGCCTGCCACGGTGCGGACTATGCCGGCACGGTGCTCTCCCTGGCCCAGGGCGACCGGACCATCAATGCCTTCGGGGAGACCAGGCATTTCTGGAAGGGGTATCGGATCGGCTGCTACACCTGCCATAACGGGCCGAACTCCGAAACGGCCAATAGCGACCCGGCACCTGTCGTTGCATCGACCTCGGCATTGACTGCCGCCAACCAGCCCGTGGCCATCCCGCTAACGGCCAACGCGGGTGTGCTGCGCATCGTTTCCCAGCCGCAGCACGGAACGGTGGGTTTGGCCGGGTCCACGGCGACCTATCATCCGTTCTTCAACTTTACCGGCTCCGACTCCTTTTCGTTCGCGGCTTGGGACGGAAAGAAGGATTCCAACCTAGGCACCGTGGGCATAACGGTGACCGATGGGGCGTGCGTACTGGTGTGCGAAGCGCTGGTGCCTTCCCTTGCCGCATCCCGCACGGTGCTGCCGTTCTGGGCATTCGCCACCGTCTCCAACCGTGCCGCGGCGGCTTCCTTCGCATGGAGTTTTGGCGATGGCGGGGGTTCGACCAATGCCATCGCGCAACACGCCTACGGCAGGAATGGATCCTACCCCTGGAGCGTTGTCGCCTCGGTGGATGGATTGGCCGCAACCAATTCGGGTTCCATCATGGTCGGCGATTTCCGGCTCGATGCGGACGGCGACGGCATCGAAGACGATTGGGAATGGGCGGTCTTCCGGTCGTTGAAAACCGCCGATGCCGCCTCCGATTACGACCACGACGGACTGACCGACAGGGAGGAATACCTCTGCGGGAGCGATGCGAAGGACGCCGGATCGGCAATGGCTTTTACCGATGTCCTGCCCCCCGTCGTCCGGTGGGCGAGCGCCCCCAACCGCATCTACACCCTCAGCGCCACGACCTCGCTGGTCGATGCCGCGTTCAGCCCGCTGGCGACGGGTATCGCCGCCACCCCGCCCGAAAACACCTACACCGACCTGACCGCATCGGTCTCGGCCAAATTCTATGCGGTCGATTTGGAATAGGGGAGAATCTATTCCAGAACCTCTGCCGCGTGAGGGCACGCGGCCTACAAGGTTGGCATTCATAAGGAATTTGATCTAGGCCCGGTCCCCTGACCGGGCAATGTGCAGGTTTTGGGATCAGTTCGAGTGTTCTACATGTTGGCGACGACGGCGTCGGCGAATTCCGAACAGGAGAGCAGGGTGGCATCGGGCATCATGAAGGCAAAGTCGGCCGTGACCGTCTTGTCGCGGATGGTCCGATCGACGGCGTTGATCACCAGGTCGGCCGCCTCGGTCCACGGCAGGTAGCGCAACATCATCTCGCCCGAGAGGATCAGCGAGCAGGGATTGGCCTTGTCCTGTCCGGCGATGTCGGGCGCGGTCCCGTGCGTGGCCTCGAACACCGCCTTGCCGTCGCGGTAGTTGATGTTGGCACCCGGCGAGATGCCGATGCCGCCGACGCAGGCGGCCAGGGCGTCGGAGACATAGTCGCCGTTGAGGTTGAGCGTGGCGATCACGTCGTACTCGCGCGGCTTGAGCAGGATGTTCTGCAGAAAGGCGTCGCAGATGCAGTCCTTGACCGCGATCTCGGCGCCGGAGTGGGGGTTGATGATCTTGTAGACCTTCTCCGAGCCGTGGTAGACCGCGCCGAACTCCTCCGTGGCCAGCTCGATGCCCCATTGGCGGAACGCCCCTTCCGTGAATTTCATGATGTTGCCCTTGTGGACAAGCGTGACCGATTTGCGGTTGTTGTGGATGGCGTATTCGATGGCGGCGCGGATCAGGCGCTGGGAGCCGCTGCGCGACACCGGCTTGATGCCGATCCCCGAATCCTCGGGGAATCGGATTCTGGTAACACCCATTTCATCCTGCAGGAAGCCGATCACCTTCCGGGCTTCCGGCGTTTCGGCGGCCCATTCGATGCCGGCGTAGATGTCTTCCGAATTCTCGCGGAAGACCACCATGTCGACCGCCTCGGGATCGTGCACGGGCGAGGGTACGCCATGGAACCAGCGCACGGGCCGCTGGCAGACATAGAGGTCGAGTTCCTGCCGCAGGGCGACGTTCAGGCTGCGGCGTCCGCCGCCGACCGGCGTCATGAGCGGTCCCTTGATCGCGATGCGGTAGTCGTCGATGGCCTGCAGCGTCTCTTCGGGAAGCCAGGTCTCCTCGCCATAGACCGCGTTGGCCTTTTCGCCCGCATAGACCTCCATCCACTGGATCCTCCGGACTCCCCCATAGGCCTTCTCCACCGCGGCGTCCAGCACCCTTACCATGGCCGCGGTGATTTCCGGGCCAACCCCGTCGCCTTCGATGAAGGGGATGATGGGTTGGTCCGGCACGTCGAGATGGCCGTATTCGAGCATGGTGATTTTCCCGCCGGCGGCCGGTGTGCGGATCTTTTGGTAGGCCATGGATGATTCTCCCGTTTCGGTTCCGTGTCCGTGAATGGAAATAAATCCGATCAGCAATTGAATGTAAAGGCCGGGAAATCGCCAAGCCGCTGGTTTTGCGCGGGAAGCGCCGACGGGCAAGAGGCTTGACGCTCCCTTCGGCATCGTGTACTTGCTGGTAAGCAATCTTCCCAACCTATTGCGAGGTGCTCGATGAAAGTGGCTGTTCCAAGGGAGGTTTTCCCGGGCGAGAGGCGGGTGGCGCTGGTTCCGGCATCGATCGCATCGCTGTCCAAGGCCGGCGTCGAAGTCCTGGTGGAGAGCGGCGCCGGAGCGGGGGCGCGCATCGCCGACGAGGCCTACGCCGCCGCCGGGGCGCGGATCGTCGAGGGGGTCGAGGCGCTCCTTGCCGCCGCCGACGCGGTGCTCAAGGTCCGGCCGCCGGAAGGGGATGAAATCGGCCGGTTGCGCGAAGGAACCACGCTGGTCTGCCTCATGGACGCCTATTTCCGGCTTGGACTGCTCGAACAGCTCGCCGGGCGCCGGGTCCACGTCTTCGGCCTGGAGTTCGTGCCGCGCATCACCCGGGCGCAGAGCATGGATGTCCTCAGCTCCATGGCGGCGATCGCCGGTTATCGGGCGGTCATCGAGGCCGCCGGCCTGCTGCCCCGGTATTTCCCCATGCTGATGACCTCCGCGGGGACCATCTCGCCCGCCCGCGTCTTCGTCATCGGCGCAGGCGTGGCCGGCCTGATGGCCATCGCCACCGCCAAGCGGCTGGGCGCGGTGGTCGAGGCATACGATACGCGGCCCGCCGTGAAGGAGCAGGTGGAAAGCGTCGGGGCCAAGTTCGTGGAGTTCGACCTGCAGACCGCCGACGCCGAGGCGGCGGGGGGCTATGCGAAGGCGCAATCGGACGAATTCTACCGGAAGCAGCGCGAGCAGATGAAGGAGAAGGTGGCCTCGGTCGATGTGGTCGTCACTACGGCGGCGATTCCCGGCAGGAAGGCGCCCGTGCTCATCACCGACGACATGCTGGAGGCGATGCATCCGGGGTCGGTCATCGTCGATCTCGCCGCCGAGCGGGGCGGCAATACCGAGGGCGTGGTGGCGGGCGAGGTCGTCGACAGGCATGGGGTCTCGATTGTCGGCTACACCGACTACCCCTCCCGCTCGGCCGTCCACGCGTCGCAGCTCTTTTCCAAGAACATCTCCACCTTCCTGCTCAACATGGTCAAGGAGGGTGCGCTGCGGTTCGACCTGGAGGACGAGATCGTGAAGGGAGCGTTGCTGGTGCACGACGGACAGGTGGTGCACGAAGCCATCAAGCCGCTGCTGTCGCGGCAGGAGGGAGCATAGCCATGGATGCATTGATCGGTGCGTTGACGATTTTCGTCCTGGCGGTCTTCGTGGGCTACGAAGTCATTACCAAGGTGCCGCCGACGCTCCATACGCCTCTGATGAGCGGCTCGAACGCCATCTCGGGCATTACGGTGATCGGGGCGATCCTCTGTGCCGGGGCGGGGGAGGCGGGGGGCTTCTTCTCGACCTTCCTGGGGTTCCTGGCGGTGGTGCTGGCCATGATCAACATCGTCGGCGGCTTCATGGTGACCGACCGCATGCTCCACATGTTCAAGCGGAAAAAGGACTAGGCCATGAGCGAACTGATCAACCTCGCCTATCTCGTTGCGGCCATCCTCTTCATCATGGGCCTCAAGGGGCTCAGCTCCCCGCGCACGGCGGTGCGCGGCAACCTCGTCGGCGCGGTCGGCATGCTGATCGCCATCCTGGCGACCCTCGTCGAGCGGCAGGTGCTCTCCTTCGGCTGGATCATTGCCGGCATGGTGGTGGGCGGGGGGATCGGGGCCTACATTGCCCGCATGGTCAAGATGACGGCGATGCCGCAGATGGTGGCGCTGCTCAACGGGTTTGGCGGCGGCGCATCCCTGCTGGTGGCGCTGTCGCAGTTCATCCTCGCGCCGGAAAGCGACCATACCGTCCCGTGGCTCGTGGCCTTGGCGCTGAGTACGCTGATCGGCGCGGTCACCCTGACCGGCAGCGTGGTGGCATGGGCGAAGCTGGAAGGGTTTGCCGAACAGGCAATGAAGCTGCCCGCGCAGGGGACGCTGCGCGTCGCGCTGGGGCTGGCGGTCCTGGTGGTGGCGGCCTTTTTCGTCTGGCTCGAATGGGGCTTCCTGCTCTTCCTCCTCGCCGTCGTGGCCCTGGTGCTGGGCATCCTGCTGGTGATCGCCATCGGCGGCGCGGACATGCCGGTGGTCATCGCGCTGCTCAACTCCTATTCCGGGCTGGCGGCCGCCGCGACCGGGTTCGTGCTGATGAACAACGGCCTGATCATCAGCGGTTCGCTGGTGGGCGCTTCGGGCATCATCCTCTGCCAGATCATGTGCAAGGCGATGAACCGATCGCTGGGCGCGGTGCTCTTTGGCGGGGCGATGGTCAGCGAAGAGCAGATGGCCTCCATCCCGGGCAAGGAATTCTACGAAGGCAAGGTGAAGAGCTGCGGCGCGGAGGAGGTGGCCATGCTGCTGGCCGATGCGCAGCGGGTGGTGATTGCGCCCGGCTACGGGCTCGCCGTTGCCCAGGCCCAATATGCGACCGAGGAGCTGGCCAAGGTGCTGGGCAAGCGCGGGGCGGACGTGAAGTATGCGATCCATCCCGTGGCGGGACGCATGCCCGGCCACATGAACGTCCTGCTGGCCGAGGCGAAGGTCCCGTACGAGCGGCTGGTGGAGATGGACAACATCAATCCCGAATTCCCGCAAACCGACGTCGTGCTGGTGCTCGGCGCCAACGACGTCACCAATCCGGCCGCGCGCGAGGATGCCGCAAGCCCGATCTACGGCATGCCGATCCTGGATGTCGACAAGGCCCGCACGGTGGTCGTGGTCAAGCGCAGCCTGAGCCCCGGCTTTGCCGGGATTCCCAATCCGCTCTTCATCAACGACAACACCCTGATGCTCTTCGGCGACGCCAAGGCTGTCCTGCAGGATCTCGTCCGCGCGGTGCAGGAGCTGTAGGGCCGGCTGAACGTTTCGGGGCGCGAGGAATCAAAGGATCCGAATTTGTGAGCGTTCGGCTTCCAATCGCCTAGGGATCTAGTATTTTCCGCTACCACACTTCGGCACCCAACAGGAAAACCCATGACGACAACCCATAGTTTGATCAACCAGCTCATCCAGCTGCAGGAATTGATCGTGGCCAACATGCAGAAGAGGGTCGCGATGCCCAATGCCCGGCTCGAGGAACTGGAGAAATCGATCCGGTCGCTCGGGGCGGACCTGCCCCAACAGGTGAAGACCCACTTCAACCGGCTGCTGCAGAAGCATCCGGAGGCGATCGTCCCGGTAGCCAACGGCCTCTGCACCGGCTGCGGCATGGCGCTCGCCC
This sequence comes from Kiritimatiellales bacterium, assembly GCA_003246265.1. Taxonomy (GTDB): domain Bacteria; phylum Verrucomicrobiota; class Kiritimatiellia; order Kiritimatiellales; family Pontiellaceae; genus Pontiella. The sequence goes on from QKAU01000010.1 coordinate 18,262, forward strand.
GCAGCCTGGTGAACAGCGTGCACAAGTCGGAAGAGCTGCACCGCTGCCCCAATTGCGCCCGCTTCCTCTACTATCCCGAACAGCTGGTCGCGCGCGAACGGACCAGCCGCGTCTATGGCGAAGCACGCAAGACGGGCATCTCGCGCTATACCTCGCCCGAACTGATGATCTGCGATCTCAAGGGGTCGACCGCCGAGGAGGTGCTGGCCGAACTCTGCCAGCGCATGGCCGCGGAAGGATTCGTCGAAAACGGCGACCATCTGCTCGACTTGGCGATGCAGCGCGAGGCGATCGTCAGTACGGCGGTCGACAACGGGCTCGCCTTCCCGCACGTCCGGGGGGTCGAAGGCGGCGGATTGGCCATGGCGGTCGGGATCAGCCGCAAGGGGGTCAAGTTCGGCGGCCCGGGCCGCACGCTGACGCGCATCTTCTTCTTCGTGGTGATCCCGACCGCGACCAGCGCCTTCTACCTGAAGCTCATCTCGGGGCTCTCGCGCACCTTCCGCGAGAAGGAGGCGCGCGACCTGCTCCTGGATGCGAACAGCGAGGAAGAGCTTTGGAAAGGCCTGATCAAAGCGACCAAGAAAACCTTCAGCTAGCCGGATGTCCCGCAGGCGGGAAGCCAGCGCCGACGATCTACGACGCGGAGTCGGTGGAGGCGGTCCGCCGCAGGCAGGCGGTGCAGCCGCACCGGATGAAGCTGTTCCGCAATGCGCTCTTCAAGCATGCGAAGGATTGGGGCGAGGCGCTGGAACTGCTCCCTCCCCCGGCACGGTCCGAGATGGAACGCGAGGTGGCGTTCGAAACCCTGTCGCTCGCCGGCCGGCAGGATTCCTCCGTCGACGGTGCCAGCAAGCTGGCCTTCCAGACGCAGGATGGCTGCCTGGTCGAAAGCGTGGTGCTGCGGCCCCGCACCGGGCGCACTTCGCTCTGCATCTCGTCGCAGGTCGGGTGCGCCTGCTACTGTTCCTTCTGCGCGACCGGTCTCATGGGCTTCACGCGCAACCTGGCGGCGGCGGAAATCCTCGACCAGGTCGGGCAGGCCTGCCGGCTGGTGAAGGCCGAGGGCCGGTCGCTGCGCAACGTGGTCTTCATGGGGATGGGAGAGCCGCTGCTCAACCTGGATCAGGTGTCCTCGGCGGTGGAGTTCCTCCTGGCGCCGGAGTTCTTCCATCTCTCCGGATCGCGCATCACCGTGTCGACGGTGGGGATACCGGAGGCCATGGTGCGCTTTGCCCGGTGCTTCCCCGGGGTGCAGCTGGCGCTCAGCCTGCACAGCGCCCGCCAGCCCGTCAGGGAGCGCTTGATGCCCCAGGCGCGCCGCTACCCGCTCGACATGCTGCGAGAAAGCCTCGTCGAGGCAGCGTGCAACGGCAAGGTGATGATCGAATACCTGATGCTCGCGGGGGTGAACGACTCCGATGAGGATCTTGCGGCGCTCATGGCGTACCTGTCCGGCATCCCCGTCCATATCAACATCATTCCCTTCAATGAATTTTCCGGCTGCAACCTGCGGGGAACGCCGCGCCCGGCGCGGGAGCGGTTCGCCTTGCGATTGAAGCAGGCGGGATTCGACACGACCCTGCGCTATTCGCTAGGCTCCGACATCGCGGCCGCCTGCGGGCAGCTGGTGCGGCACAGGAAGGGAACGGGCCATGGCGCTGGATAACATCGTTTTGGAGCTGGCGGTGATCTTTGCCGGGGCGGCGCTGCTTGCCACGATATTCCTCCACCTCCGCCAGCCGATCATCCTCGCCTACATTGCCCTGGGGGCGCTGATCGGCCCCCTGGGTTTGAGGGTGGTGGATGATCCGGCCCATATCGAGCGCCTGGCCCACGTGGGCATCATCCTGCTGCTCTTCCTGCTGGGGCTCAACCTGCATCCGGCCAAGCTGCTCCAGCTCTTCAGGAAGACGGCCGCCGTGACCCTGGCCACCAGCCTGCTCTTCCTCCTTTCCGGCTGCGGGGTCGCCCTGGCCATGGGCTTCGGGGTTCGCGACAGCCTCGTGGTGGGGGCGGCCATGATGTTTTCGAGCACCATCGTCAGCCTGAAGCTGACGCCCACCACGACCCTGCACCAGCGGCATACCGGCGAAGTAATGATCAGCGTACTCCTGTTCCAGGACATCCTCGCCATCCTGCTGATCCTGTTGCTGGGCGGAGGCAAGGGGAGCGGGATGCTCGGCATGCTGCTGGTGGTCCTGAAGCTGGCGGGCCTTGGGATGGGATCCTACGGCGTGGTCCGCTACATCCTGATCCCCCTGTTCCGGCGCTTCGACGTCATCAAGGAGTACATCTTCCTCGCCTCGCTGGGCTGGTGCCTCTTCATGGCCGAATTCGCCTACCATGTGGCCGGCCTCTCCTACGAAATGGGGGCGTTCGTGGCGGGCGTTTCGCTGGCGGCGTTCCCCATTGCCCTGATCATCGCCGAAGACCTGAAGCCGCTGCGCGAATTCTTTCTCATCCTCTTCTTCTTCTCGATAGGCGCGCGCTTCGATTTCCTGGTATCGCGGGCGGTACTCCTGCCGGGGTTGGTCCTGGCGGGGGTGCTCATGGCCATCAAGCCGTTCCTGTTCCGCGCCGCGTTCACCCGCATCGGAGAAGAGCGCGGCCTGGCGACGGAGCTGGGTATCCGTCTTGGGCAGGCCAGCGAATTTTCCCTGTTGGTCGCCTATGGGGCATCGCAGGCCGGAACCATCTCGGCGGAGGCCTCGTTCCTGATCCAGACGGTCGTGCTGCTGACCTTCGTGGTCTCGACCTACTGGGTCGTGTTGAAGTATCCGACGCCGATCTCGGCCAAGTCCAGCCTCCGCAGGGACTAGCCCCCGGAGGCCCCCAGCGCACCGCGGATCGCCTCCCGTTCCGCCTCCAGGCTGCCGGTGCAGCCGGGCCTGCCCGCCCGGCGGTACCAGTAGGCGGCGTTGCCCAGGTCGCCCTCGACCCGGTGGAGATAGGCATGGATCCATGCGGCTTCCGGGGTGTCGATCGACTGGACAATGCGGTGGGCCGCATCCCAGTTGCCCGACCGTTCGGCGTCCATGGCCCGCTGGTACTCCTTGGCATGCATGCAAATGTTCTACCGTTGCGGATGGCCGGGTTTAAGCATATTGTGACCCCATTTGATCGCCGATGGAAATGGGATGCACGCATGATTCGGAGGACCATCCTGATGGCGGCCGCGGGCTGCATGGCCTGCGGGGCGCAGACCAACGCGCCCTCCCGGTTCGACTTTCCCCGATGGGGCCCCACGCTCCGTGGCGCGGCGATGCACCAGACGGATGCCGGAATCGAGGGCGGGGGCGGCATGGCGGTCGACCGATGGTATGGCGAGGTCGGGCTTGCGCGCATGTGGGCGCTCGACCGGCTGTTTTCGCTTTCCATTGGACAGGGGGTCGACCGGTACCGCTTTTCGGGGAACGGGCCGCAGCCTTGGGGAAATGTCGGGAATCTGAGGGCTGGACTCTTCTGCCGTTGGGGATTCGATAACGGATGGACGGCCTTTGCGGCGCCATCCTTCCGCTGGGCGTGGGAGGAGGGGGCCGACCTCGGCAAGGCGCGGTCGCCCGCCCTGTTTGGTGGCGCTTCCTACCGCCTCGGCGACCGGCTCGAGCTCGGACCCGGGCTGGGTATCGTCGGGCGCATCAAGGACGATCCCCGCTTCTTCCCCGTGCTCGTGGTCGATTGGAGGATCACCGACAGGCTGCGCCTCGAAACCGGGGGAGGGCTGGCCGCCACGGCCGGACCGGGCCTTTCGCTGGGATATGGGCTCGCCCCGCATTGGACCGTGGCTTTGGCGGGGCGCTACGAGTCGCGCAGGTTCAGGTTGGCGGGCGATAATGCCGTGCCAGACGGCATCGGGGAAGAAAAGGGCTTTAGTTTGGTTTCCGATATTGTCTATTCGCCCTATCCTGGCGGATCTGCTGGATTTTTCATCGGCTATAACATGAATAACTCTCTGGCGGTGTACGATGCCGGGGGAAAAACGACGTTCCAGAGCGATGTTGATCCGGGTTTAATGACGGGAATTTTCATTAGATTAAGGTATTAGATAGTCACAGTAGGGCGTTCGGTGGAAATGTCGTCGTATATATGGTCGATTTTGATGCCTAAATTGGATTGATATAAAAAAGTTGACATTCATGTGGCATGAAATATGTTCCATTCAGCTTAGGAGGCGAAAAAATGACTAGTAAAACCATGGAAGGCGGCCAAGCAATTATTCGGTGCCTCGAAAACGAGGGGGTCGAATACATATTCGGCTACTCGGGTGGGGCGGCGATCCCGATTTTCGATGCCCTGGTGACCACGCAGACCAAGATCAAGTTCGTCCTCGTGCGCCATGAGCAGGGAGCCGCCCACATGGCCGACGGCTACGCGCGTGCCACCGGCAAGCCTGCGGTCGTACTGGTAACGAGCGGTCCGGGTGCCACCAACACGCTGACGGGCATCATGACCGCCCATATGGATTCGATCCCGATGATCGTCCTGACCGGCCAGTCCGTTTCATGGATGCTGGGCAAGGATGCCTTCCAGGAAGCCGACATCTTCGGGATTACCATGCCGGTCGTGAAGCACTCCTATCTGGTCAAGCACGCCAACGACATACCGCGCATCGTCCGCGAAGCGTTCCATATTGCCACCACCGGCCGGCCCGGCCCGGTCCTGATCGACATTCCGAAGGATGTCAGTGCGGGACCGTGCACCGCCGACCTGCATGCCGAAATGGACCTGCCGGGATACAAGACCGACTATCCGGTCGACAACGAGACCATCCTGTCCATCGCCGAGGCCCTGGCCAAGTCGCAGCGCCCCCTCATCCTGGCGGGCCACGGGGCGATGATCTCCGGTGCCGGCGCCAGCCTCAGGGCGCTGGCGGAGAAGGCCCAGATCCCGGTCACCACGACCCTGCTGGGCAAGGGGGTCTTTCCCGAGACCCATCCGCTCGCGCTCGGCATGCTCGGCATGCACGGCACCGCCTACGCCAACAAGGCGGTCTGCGAGTGCGACCTGCTGCTGAACATCGGTTCGCGGTTCGACGACCGCATCATCGGGCAGCCGGCCCGGTTCTGCAAGGATGCGCGGATCATCCACATCGACATCGATGCGGCGGAAATCAACAAGATGATCCGTCCGGAGATCGTCTGCGTGGCCGATGCCAAGACGGCGATCGACGAACTGATCAAGCATGTCCCCGTGCTCGAGACCAAGGAGTGGCGGAGGCATCTGGATGGCTACAAGGCCCGGTATCCGCTGAAGTTCAAGCGGCAGGGCAGCCTGAAGATGCAGCATATCATCGACGAGTTCTACAAGATGACCGGGGGCCATGCCTGCGTGGCGACCGATGTCGGCCAGCACCAGATGTGGGCCGCACAGTTCTACAAGAACGAAAGCCGCCACAACTGGCTGAGCTCCGGCGGTGCCGGCACCATGGGCTTCGGCCTCCCCGCCTGCATCGGCGCGGCCTTTGGGCGGCCGGACGATACGCACATCTGCTTCGTGGGCGACGGCGGGTTCCAGATGACCTTCTTCGAACTGGCCACGGCCGCCCTCCATAAGCTGCCGATCAAGATTGTCGTGCTCAACAACCACTACCTCGGCATGGTCCGGCAGTGGCAGCAGCTCTTCTACGACGACCGCAAGAGCGGCGTCGACCTCGAGGGCAACCCCGATTTCGTCAAGCTGGCCGAGTCGTTCGGCATCAAGGGATTCAACCTGCGGCGCCCGGGCGACGTCAAGCGCATCGTCAAGAGCGCACTCGACTACGACGATGGGCCCTGCCTGATCAACTGCGAGGTGGAAAAGACGGACAACGTGTTCCCGATGGTGCCCGCCGGTGCGGCGCTGGAGGATATGCTGGTCGAACCCCCGAGCACCAAGCTCGAAAAGCCGACAGGTTCCACCTAAACGAGGAGGATTGGCCATGCCGAATACAGACAAGAACATGCATACGCTCAGTGTCTACGTATCCAACAAGCCCGGCGTCCTGGCGCGCGTGGCGCAGGTCTTCGCGCGGCGGGGGTTCAACATCGAGTCGCTCGTGGTCTCGCCGGCGATCGACGGCCATTTCTCGCGGATGACCATCTCCTGCAGCGGCGATCCCGAAGGGCTCGACCAGATCATCAAGCAGGTGAGCAAGCTGATCGACGTGCTGCACTGCGTCGACCACACCTTCGACGAATCGGTCGTCAAGGAGATGGGCCTGATCAAGATCGCGGTGGACAGCGAGGGCCGTTCCGATGCGCTCCAGATAGCCGAGCATTTCGGCTGCAAGACCGTCGACCTCACGCCGGAATCGATGATCGTCCAGATCGTGGGCGACCCGGCAAAGATCGATGCGTTCGAGCAGATGATCGCCAAGTATCGCATCATCGAGCTGGTCCGGACCGGCAAGGTGGTCATGAGCCGGGGCCAGGAGACCACCTAGGGCAGACAACAACGGTGGAGTTGCCGTTAATGGGAAAGGCGGTGTGTCCCACGCCGCCGTGGACGGCTGGGGACAGCCGTCCCTGCCAGTGGAATCGGCAGCGGCATCTCAATCGTGAACTGCCCTAGCTGGCCTGCTGCATCAGCACCACCTGGTCGCTGGTGGTGTGGAAGCGGCTGTCGATCCCCTTGTTGGTGGGGCAGCCGACGATGTTGACCAGTTCGCGCATCAGGT
>QKAU01000019.1 GCA_003246265.1 Kiritimatiellales bacterium
AAAATGGTGGAGGCGGGGGGAATCGAACCCCCGTCCGAATAGGAGTCACAGCAGTATCTACGTGCGTAGTCCGGCTTTAAGGGATTCGCCGCCGCCGCTGCCGCCGAACCGGGCCACTTTGGTCGCTAGGATCCTGTTGAATCTCGCGCCGCCTCCCGGATCCCCGGACTTGGCGCCATCCCGCTGTCGTCGCCCCTATCCCTTAGCGGGCGTCAGGGTAGAGGCGTGGCTGAACTAAGCAGCCAGTGCGTACTCTTCAGTAGCATTTGTGTTTTTGGACTCCTTTTTACGAGGCCTGGAGACCAACCTCGGCACGCAACTGAAGCTTCAACCTACCCGTCGAAACCAGTCGCCCCCAAGTTTGCTTGGGTGGAAGCAGACAGAACACCAATCCGCCCGAAAGGTCAACCCGTGGATGGGAAAAAAACCGTTCCCTACCGGCGCGCCCGGTGGCGTGCCCCCAGATGGTCCAGATCCTCTTCCCGCGAGGCTTCGGCATGTCTTCCCGATCCACGGTCGTCGCGATACCTGCGCCGCGTCCACCATCCTCCATGGGAAGGAAGTTCCGATGCACCCGACCCGAAACCGTTTTTCAATGCATGGCCAATCTTCATGGCCCGCTCCTTTCGTCATTTTAGACCACAGACGCAATAGGAATGCCAAGATTCCGGGCGCATTTCGCCCCAGGCAGTCAGATTGCCCCGCCCCCGCCTTGAATTCGGCGGTCGCGGTTTGTAGCCTGCCTCCTTTCAATCCGGGGAGGTGGAACGATGGGGGGGATTTCGAGACCGATGCTGGCAATCGCCGCGGCCATACTGGCCTTTGTCCTTTCGGGCTGCAGCCGTACGCCGGAAGACGTGGTTCGCTGGAAAGAACGGGGCAGTATCGAAAAGCTGGCCCGTTCGCTGGAGGATCCCAAGATCGAAATCCGCGTGGCCGCCGCCGAGGCGCTGGGCGAACTGAAGGCGACAGCGGCGGTCAACGCCCTGGCGGCCTTGTACAACGATTCGGAAGACGAAGCCGTCCTCGCCGCGGTCAGGGCCTTGGCCGCCATGGAAAGCCCTGCGGCGACAACGCCGCTGGTGGCGGCCCTGAAGCTTGATGCCACCCCCTGCCGCATCATCGCGGCCGAAGCGCTAGGCGGCTTGCACGCCCAAGGCGCGGTCGGTGCGCTGGCCGAGGCGCTGGACGACACCGATGTGGAAGTGCGCTGCGCCGCCGCCGAAGCGCTCGGCCGGATCGGCTCCGAGGCGGGCAGCGCGTCCTTGGCCGCCATGCTGGATTCCGGCTCGGAAGCGCTGCGGCGGGCCTGCGTGGAAGCGCTCGCCCGCACCGGCGGGCCAGACGCCATTGCGGGGCTGATGGGCTTGCTGGCAGACGAAGGTTCCACCCTCCGCCCAGCCGCCCTCGATGCACTGTTCGCCCTCGGCACCAATGCGATTCCGGGCACGATGCAGTCCCTCCGCGCCGGGCCGAGGGGCGTGCGTGCCGGAGCGATCGAACTGCTCCAGCGGCTCGATGCGTCACCCCGCTCCGGTGATGATGCGCTTTGGTATCGGCTGGCGCAAAGCTCGCTCGACCACCCGGGTGCCATCGATGCGGAACTGGTCGAAGAGCTGGCGCATCTGGAGGGCCCCGCCCCCGCCCTGCTCCTAGAAGCGGCCTCAAGCCCCATCGCCGATTACCGCGACCATGCCATCCGGTCGCTGGAGGCAAAGGGCGAAGCGTGCCTTCCTGCACTGGAAGCGCATGTCGAAAGGACCGCGACTCCACGGGCAAAGGAGTGGTTCAAGTCGCGCAGCACATGGATTGGGTCCCCTTCGTGGCGCGTCGATCTATGGGCGGCCGCCAGCGCCCTCGATCCCTCGTTTGAATTCGACCCGCAAGTGGAATCCCGGCTCGCGGCCATGGGCAGCCAAGCCTACCGCATCCTTGCCGCTCCGGACTTCGTACCCGGTCGGCCAACCATCCCCAGCCTTGTCCGACTGCTCGGCGATACCACCACCCCGCCGGCGGAGCAACCCGACTACGACGCCTCGGGCATGCCCGTCATCAAGCGCAGGATCGACCCATTCACCGGCGAAACCAACCAGAAGGCGGCCGCCGACAAGCTTGCAGAAGCAGGAGGGGCGGCCGTCTTTCCGCTACTCGCCGCCTTGCAGTCGGACAACACCCTTGTCGCCGGCCATGCCGCGAGAATCCTTGGACGGGTCGGCGATCCGCGGGCAATCGGGCCGCTCATGGCGATCCTCGGACAGAAGATCGATGCCGGCGAAATGCTCAGCCAATCGCCTTTCTACATCGCGCTGCAGCAATACGACGATCCCGTCGCCGAGCCGATCCTCTGCAGGGTGCGTCCCAATCCGGAGCGGGCGATGCGCCTCTTTGGAAAACGGTTTCCGGAGGTCAAGGTGATGAGCGCCGAGAGCCGCACGGATCCAGAAGCCCCCGAAAAGGCGGTTTTCCGTATCGGCTTCATCGCAAATGGCCGCCTAGGCGGGCAGATCGTCTCCTTTGCCCCCGATGCCGAAGGGCGGTGGGCTCCCGATCCGGCACTTCCGGAACAGCTTCAATGAAGCATCGACCGCTCTGAGACAAACAGCAACCTGTCCGGTGGAAGGCGCTTAGTTCCATTTATTGCTTTGCCCATCACCCTGCCTTGGACTATGTTTTTGGCGATTGTTTATTCGTGTTACAAACCTCAAAGGGGGCGCTGTGAATATAATTGGCATGGCCATGCGGACGGCGACGGTCTACATCCTGATCGGGCTGGTCGCAGGATGCGGGGAAACCACGACGACGACCATCGCCGAATGGAAGGCGGAAGGCAACACCCGCAAGCTGCTGGCCGCCACGCGGCCGGGCAACGACCAGGACATCCGCTTCGCCGCCATCAAGGCGTTGGGCGAATTGCAGGCCCCCGATGCGGCGGATCCGCTGGCAGCCCTTTTCAGCGATGACGACTTCGGCGTGGTACTCCATGCCATCGAAGCCCTTGCAAACATTCCGACCCGCCAGGCCCAAGAGCATCTCGTGGCGGTGCTGGAGATGGAAGCCCCGCGCGGAAGGGCAATGGCCGCCAAGGCGCTGGGCGCCGGCCTGACTCCGCTCGCCACCGATGCACTCATCAAGACGCTCGACGACGAATACGAACCTGCGGCTGTGGGTGCCGCCGAATCGCTGGGACAACTGGGCGACCCCCTCGCAGTCGACCCCCTGCTGGGCAAGTTGCAAACCCGCTCCCAACCGATGCGGCTGGCAGTGGTCCGCTCCCTGGCCGCATTGGGCGGAGACGGCCTCGTGGACGGGCTCAAACCCGTGCTGGGGGACATCAGCAGCGACGTTCGGCAGGAGGTGGTATCGATCCTGATCACCTTCGGGGAGCAGGCCGCTCCCGTTGCGCTTGAGGCCCTGAAGAGCAACGATCCGCTTGTACGTCAGAGCGGACGCTCCATTCTGGAAGCCACGGGAACGGTGCCGACCGACGGCGAAGGATATGCCTGGTACCTGCTCGGCGAAACTGCCGGGCGAAAGAGCACGGTCGATGTCGATCCGGCCATTGTCGACCGCCTCGCGACCATGGGGCCCGGAATCGGCAATGTCCTGCTCGAGGCCGCGGCCCACGAGTCGCCCGAGATCCGCGAGCACGCCTTCCGCGCCCTGATGAAGATCGGCCAACCCTGCACCGCCCAGGCGATCGCCGCCGCCCAGGCGCGCGCGGGCGAAACCGGCCTGCGCTGGTACAACCAGCGGGCAAACTGGGCGGGCGCCCCGTCCTGGCGACTGGATCTGTGGGGTGCGGCCGTTGCACTGAATCCCAACTTCGAACTCAACGGCAAGAAGGAGGCCGACCTCGCCAAGAAAGGGGAGACGGCGAGATCGGTCATGCTATCCCGCCAGTTCAAGCCGACGCGGGAATATGTCCCGCTGCTGGTGGCCCAGTTCTCCTACAAGGATCCGGAGACCTCCCTGGCCCGCATCACCGAGCATCTCTCCATGGCGGCCCGGTTGCTCGAAGGGATGGGCGGGGATGCGGAATACCCCCTGCTGGCGGCCATCGGAGCCCGCGACTGCCAGACCGGCGGACAGGCCGCGCGAATCCTGCTAGCCCGCGGTATCAAGGAGGCTAACCCGGCCATCGCGGAAGCCTTCCGGACCCATCTTGAGGAGGGCGCAACGCTTTGCGATTCGCCGCTTTACGAAGCCATGCTGGCCGTCGCCGGCCCGGACGACCTGGCCATTGTGGACCAGGTGCGGCCCAACGCCACCCGCGCGCGGCAGATCTTCGAACAGCAATACCCCGGCCTGGAAAAGATTTCGGTGCTGGGACAGAGCGGCGACAGCGACAATCCGATCGCCCCGGTCGTCTTCCGGATCAGCTATTCCACCGGCGGCCGGTCGCAGACGATGAAGGTCATCTTCAAGCGGTTCGGCGACGGCACATGGAAACCCGACCCCGCCCTGCCCGATGCCCTGCCCGACTAGCCAACAGTTCCCGCACAGCCGCCTTGCGCTTCGCGGGACGTCCGGGTAAAACCGCGCCCTGATTCTACCCGGAGGCTTCCCGAATGGCTGGCGAATATGTCTACACCCTGGAAAACCTGACCAAACAGCATGGCGCCAAGACCATCCTGGAGGAGGTCAACCTCTCCTTCTTCTTCGGCGCGCGCATCGGCGTGATCGGCGGCAACGGCTCGGGCAAGTCGAGCCTGCTGCGCATCATGGCCGGCATCGACACCGAGTTCATCGGCTCCTGCCATATCGCGAAGAACGCGCGGATCGGCTACCTCGAACAGGAGCCGCAATTGTCCGGCGGACGAACCGTCCAGGAGATCGTCATGGAAGGCGTGGCCACCCAGCAGGCGAAGCTCGACCGTTACGACGAGATCTGGGAACTGCTGGGCGGTGACATCTCGGACGAGGAGTCCGACAAGCTCAACAACGAGGTGGCCAAACTTCAGGACGAAATCGACGCCAACAACCTCTGGGAACTCGACCGGCAGGTGGAGCTCGCGATGGATGCCCTCCGCCTGCCCGACGGCGACCAGCCCGTGGATATCCTCTCCGGCGGCGAGAAGCGTCGCGTGGCCATGTGCCGCCTGCTGCTCCAGAATCCGGACGTCCTGCTGCTGGACGAGCCGACCAACCACCTCGACGCCGAATCGGTCGGCTGGCTCGAGGAGCACCTCAAGCGGTTCGATGGCACCCTGATCGTCGTCACCCACGACCGCTACTTCCTCTCCAACGTCACCGAATGGATCCTCGAGCTCGACGGCGGACGCACCTACCCCTACAAGGGCAATTACGAGGCGTGGCTGGAGCAAAAGCAGCTCCTTGCCGAGCAGACCCAAAAACAGAACGCCTCCCGCAAGAAGCTGCTCAAGCAGGAGCTGGAGTGGGTACGCATGAACGCTTCCGGCCGCCAGACCAAGAGCAAGGCCCGCATCAAGCGGTACGAAGAGCTCGCCTCGCAGGAGTTCGACACGGCCGAGGACAACCTCGCCATCGCGATCCCGCACGGCCGCAGGCTCGGCAACAAGGTGGTGGTCGCCCGCAACCTCGCCAAGGCCTTCGGCGACCGGCTGCTGTTCGACGACGTGAACTTCGATCTGCCGCCCGGCGGCATCGTCGGCATCATCGGCGGCAACGGCTCGGGCAAGACCACCCTCTTCAAGATCATTACCGGCCAGGAGCAGGCCACGGCCGGAGCGCTCGAGCTGGGCGACAGCGTCGACATCTCCTATGTCGACCAGCTGCGCGACGACCTCGATCCCGCCAAGACGATCTGGGAGGAGATCTCCGGCGGCAACGAAACGATCGAGGTCGGCGGCCGCGAGATGTCGAGCCGCGCCTATTGCGCGCGCTTCAACTTCAAGGGGGCCGAGCAGCAGAAGAAGGTCGGCATCCTCTCCGGCGGCGAGCGCAACCGCGTGCACCTCGCCAAGTTGCTGCGCCGCGGCGGCAACCTGCTGCTCCTCGACGAACCGACCAACGACCTCGACGTCGCCACCCTCCGCTCCCTGGAGGAAGGACTCATGAACTTCGGCGGCTGCGCCGTGGTGATCAGCCACGACCGCTGGTTCCTCGACCGCGTCGCCACGCACATCCTCGCCTTCGAAGGCGACGAGGTGGTCTGGCACGAAGGCAACTACGAGTCGTTCAAGGAAGCCATGCGCAGACAGAAGGGCGACAACTGGCAGCCCCACCGCGTCCGCTACCGCCCCCTCAAGCATTGACCGGCCCGGCATCCGGCGGATTGCGCGCTTGATTTGGCCCCCGCTTCCTGCAAACAATCACCGCGTACCGAGGAGTTGTCATGAAAACACGCATCACAGCCGTTGCCGCCATCTGTCTCGCCGCCGTTGCCGCACCCTCACTGCAAGCCGCCAGCAAATACGACGAATGGGACAAGAGCTACGAAGTCCAGGCGCTGCTGGGTGCGGTCCAGTTCGAGAACCTCAAGTTCGATGTCACCGACAGCACGACCCCCGAAGAGGTCGACCTCTCGCTGCTGCCCCAGTTTGGCGGCGCATGGTCGACGCTCCCCAAGGGCGACCGCTTCCAGGTGGGACTCGAATGCTCCTTCCTGCTCGGCATGCAGTTCCAAGAGGTCAACTATGCCTATGCCGGCGGCGGTGGCCTCTATGTCAACATTTCCACCTCGATGTGGATGTTCGATCTCGCGGGCGGCGGATATGCCAACCTCTTCCTCGATCCCGGAAAGAAGGTGCGCCTCTACGCCGGCGGCGGCCCGCTGATGGTCTATGCCGACTACCAGGCCGACAAGAAGTTCAGCGACGGCACGACGCCCGACGAGGATGTCGGGGAATCGGTCTTCGGCATCGGCGCCTACTTGCGTACGGGCATCGAATTCCGGGTCCATGGGAAGGGGATGCTGGGCATGGGCGCGCGGGGCACCTGGTCGAGCGTCGACTTCACCGAGGTCGGCGGCCGCTCCGAGCTGATCGGCACCGCCCTCTTCGTCACCTACACCGCCGGGTTCTGACGCCTTGCCCCCCAACGAACAGATGCGCCACGCCGACCGGCGGCGGATCGGGATCGATTTCATGTGGCCGGATCCCCCGCTGCACATCGTGCTGGTCGAGCCGCTCATCCCCCCGAATACCGGCAACATCTCCCGGCTCTGCGCCGCCACCGGAACGATGCTGCACCTCATCGAACCGCTCGGCTTCGACATTTCGGAAAAGCAGGTGCGGCGCGCGGGGCTCGATTACTGGAATGCGGTCGACCTGCGGGTGCACCCCTCCTTCGAGGCCCTTTGCAGCCAGCATCCCGCCGGCCGCAAGTTCCTTTTCAGCACGGCCGGAAAGACCAGCCTCTTCGAAGCGGCGTTCCAACCGGGCGACTTCCTCGTCTTCGGCAAGGAGACCACCGGACTGCCCGACGAGCTGATCCGGTCCCATCCGCCTGAGCGGGTCTGCAACATCCCCATCCAGCTCGACTCCGTCCGGTCGCTGAACCTCTCCAACTGCGCTGCCATCGCGCTCTACGAGGCGTTGCGGCAGATCGACGGCCGGGTCAGAAGCAGTCCTTGAGCCGCCTCAGTTCGGCAAAGGCTTCGAGGGTGTCGACGCGCAGGAAGGGGTTCGTTCGCTTTTCCGTCCCGAGCGTGGCGAAGAGGGCCGCGGCCGGATCGGTCCGGTATAGTTCCAGGCGCTCGCGCACATCGCCGTTGTCCGGCTCGATCGATCGAGCGAACTTCATGTTGTCGATCAAATAGTCGTGGCCACCGAAGACGCGGGTGTCATCCGGCAGGCCGGCGATCCAGCGGAAGCTTCCGAACAGCTGCTCCATGGTTCCGCCCAGCAGGCGGCCACAGGCCCCGTTGATCAGGGTGTCGCCAGCAAACAGGATCTCCAGTTCCGGAAAGTGATAGCACTTGTGCACGGCCATGTGGCCGGGGGTCGATACCGCCCGGCAACGGGAGCCGAGTAGCTCGACATCGCGCTCCCCGACGCCGGGACTGAAGACCAGGGAACCCAACCGCTCCTGCAGGCTCCGGCAGCCGCCGATATGGTCGGGATGCGTGTGGGTGATCAGGATTTCCAGCAACTGCAGGTTTCCCTCCTTCAGGCAGTCCAGCACGGGCGCGGCTTCGCCGGCATCCACCAGGACCGCCCTGCCTTCGCGGCACAGCAGGAAGACGAAGTTGTCGCGAAGCACCGGCACCGCCAGCACCTCGAACGGACCGAACTGGAATTTCGATGTGTTCATGGGATCCATTGAACCACGGGAAGCATCCTCCTAAAAGAAAACCGCGAGCCAAACGGTCCTTCCCATCCGATCGGTCGATTCGACGCGGTGGCGTCGATGGGCCGGCAACAGCAGGTGGTCGCCGGGAGCCAGCGTCAACCGCTGGATGCCCGAATCCGATTCGACGGCAAGTTCCGCCGAACCCGAAAGCAGCATCACCCATTCGCTCTTGTCCTGGTCGTACCAGAACCCCGGCGGCGAGGCATGCCCCTCCGACACGATCCGCTCGATGCGCACCGCGCCGCGCTCTGCCAGGACCGTAACCAGCTCTTCCGGAAGCGATGCGGGAAGATTCGCGAAAAGATTGTCCACCATGCTCCATCTCCATCAAAAAAAGGCGCAACCTGGAGGCTACGCCTTTTCATGAGCCGGTGGCGAGCGCCTAGCGCAGTTCACGAATGGGATGCCGCTGCCGATTCCGTTGGTAGGGACGGCTGTCCCCAGCCGTCCACGGCGGTGTGGGACGAACCGCCCATTGACGGCAACCCAACCGTTGCCTGTTCTAGAACGCCAGCAGCAGGCGCAGCTGGAAGCCGCCGAAGTTGTAGTCCTTTTCCCCGGAGAGCACCGGGTTGACGGAGGTGGCCTTGGCGGTGACCGGCACATAGCTGTAGCCACCCTCGATGCGCAGCAGGTCCGCCAGTTCCACCCCGATGTTCGCTCCCAGGCCGAGGCCGTTGTTTTCGAACTCGAAGTAGTCGCTGCCGGTGCTGGGCAGCGGCAGGCTGATGCCGCCGTTGATGTAGAACAGCCGCGATTCGGTGAAGTAGAGTTGCCCATAGACCGAGGGGATCGTGATTACATTGGCGTAGGTCTCGTCCAACGTTCCCGGCCCACCATAGGTTGTTGCATCGACGCCGTTGATCCAGAAATCACAGCCGAATATCACGCCGAACTGCGGGGCGGGACGGATCTCCGCCCCGACATATAGGTCGAGCCATCCCCCGCCACCCGAGGTGTCGTAGCCGCTCGATTCATAGACGTCGTCGATGTAGTCCTTGAATTCGGGCGAAACCACAAACCCGCCACCAATGATGAAGTCGAAGCTGTCGATCTTCTGGTCGCCCCCGGACTTCGGTGCCGCATCGGCAACCTCTTCCTGCGCGAGGCAAGGCATCGCTGCCAACCCAAGCGCCACGGCCCATCCCAGCACGTTTTTCATTATCCCTTCTCCCACTACCCGTTCGCCGCCTTATGGTCTCTCCTCGCGCAGTGGACGGCAGCCGGCGCGAAGGGGCGATCCACATCCATGAATCGCGCAGGAACGATAGGTGTTTTACGGGGAGAAGGCAAGCTTCCGGAAGGGCACGGGGCTACGCTGCACCAAGGAGCAGCCGCAGCACCAGGTTGGCCTGCATGTGGGCGGCAATGCCGACGCGCGGCGCCATGAGGCCGCATCCGGGTGCCGCGCTGGTCGCCAGGTCGCCGACCACGAATACGCGCTTCCCGAGCTTGCGCACGCCGATCGTCTCGCCCGGACCGTAGCCCGCCAGTCCGGATGCGGCAACCAGCGGCGTTTGCGGGAAGTGCGCGCCAAAGGTTTGCAACAGCATCGCCTTCTGGTCGGCGCGGTCGAACGCCTCCACCATCACGTCCACATCTGGAAAGAGCAGCGGAATGTTCTCCGGAACCAGGCGGACGGCGTGGACCTCGTACTCGACATAGGGGTTGATGCGCCGCAGGTTCGCGGCCAGCGCTTCGGCCTTGGGCAGGCCGAGCTGGTCGATGAAGTACTGCTGCCGGTTGAGGTTGCTCGGTTCCACGACGTCGAAATCGGCCAGGACGAGCCTGCCAACCCCGACGCGCGCCAGGGCGACTGCGACGGCGGAGCCCAGCCCGCCCAGCCCGGCAATGCCGACCGCCGACCGCTTGACCCGCTCATGCACGCCGGGGGTATGCCGCGCCACCATGAGGGCCTCCAGCTCGTCGGCCGGCGGCGTCTCGCCGCGCCGGATCAGGGCGACGCGGTCGCCCTCGGCCAGCGCCACGTCGTCGGCCACGGCGGCCCCGTTGTAGACCAGCACGTCCGCGCCCGGCTTCACCCGGTCGCGCAAGGCGTGCAGCGTTTCGCCCTCTTCGGCATCGACCGGGCATTCGTTCAGATAGATTCGCATGGAAACTCTCTACTGATTTCTCTTTGCCCCGTCGACGGTTTTTATACGATGCGGCGAACCGGAGAACACCATGCTGCAGCGTACCAAGCTCTTTTTCAGAACCACCCTGCTCGGCGGCATCATCGTGATCATGCCCGCGTTCATCCTCGTGCTGGCCTTCAAGTGGCTGTTCGGTTTCGTGGCCAACGCCATCGAGCCGCTCACCAACCTGGCGGTCGATACCATCCCGCTGCCGGCCCGCTACGACGAACCCATCGCCACGCTGATCGTCCTCGCCGTCATCATCGTGGGCTGCTTCTTCCTTGGGCTCTTCGTCCGGACGCGGCTGGGGCAGATCATCTACGGCGGCTTCGAGCGCGGCGTTCTGAGCCGGGCGCCGGGCTACAGGATGATCAAGGAAACGCTCAACCATTTCATCGGGCGCAAGGAATCCCCCTTCGCCTCCGTGGCGCTCGTACGCCTTTTCGGGAACGACACGCTCGCCACCGCCTTCATCACCGACCGCCACGCCAACGGCATGATCACCGTCTTCGTGCCCACCGGCCCCAACCCCACCACCGGCTTCATCTACCATGTCCCGTCCGATTGCGTCCGCCCCGTCGATGTAACGGTCGAAGAAGCCATGCGCTCGGTGATCTCCTGCGGCGCGGGATCGGGCAAGCTGATGGGAGCCATGGAACCGGATGCCTAGGCGCCCGCCCAGGGCGCTGGCCGCCGGCCTGGCGCTACTCCTGGCCGTTCTGGTCCGGGCGGAGGAGGGCGACTGGGGCTACGCCCAGAACTTCCACGTCGTCAAGGCCATCAACGAGCAGTGGTCGCTGCTGCACCGGTCGAACTTCACCCTGCGCGACGACATGGGCGACCTGTTCCTGGCCTACGCCGACCTGGGCATCGGCTACAGGCTCCATCCGGCCTGGCGGATCGACGCCGCCTATCGCCGCTCCTGGTTCCGGCCCGGCGGAACGTGGCTGCTGGAGGACATCCCCTACTTCAACCTCAACTGGTTCGGGAACCTCGGCGACGCGCGCCTTTCCAACCGCAGCCGCATCGAGTTCCGCGAATACCGCTACGACAAGGACGACGACATCCGCCTGCGCAACGAGACCCGGCTCGACTTGCCCTGGCATGTCCTGCCCGGCGGCATCAGGCCCTACTTCGAGGAGGAATTCTTCTGGGGCCGCAACAGCAGCCGCCTTGAGATGAATTGGCTGACCGGAGGCCTCTATCTCAAGCCAACCCCCTGGAGCAAGCTGAAGCTCGGCTACCGCTGGGTGGCCATCTGGACCGGCACCGGATGGGAAAACCGCAACCAGCTCGTCTCCGGCCTCAACCTCTTCTTCTGACCCCGTCCAACCCAATGCAAACGAACTCCCTTTTTGGAATGGGCAGGCTCGCGCACCGGCGGTACGGTACCTCCGCAAATTGAAAGGAGCCTGTCATGGATGAGCAGCGCAACGTAACCGTCAATGATATCGACATTCCCTTCGGCCGCATGGTAGTCATCCTGCTGAAGCTGATGCTCGCGGCCATCCCGGCCGCCCTCCTGTTCTATTGCATAATGATTCCGATCTTCCTGCTCGTCGGCCTGGGTCTGGGAGGATGCGCGGCCCTCTGCTCCCTGCCGTTTGCCGCCCACTAGCCCGCGGCGCGTTGACATGCCGCGCGACCTCGCCTACGATGCGAACACACCCGGGAGGTGACGCATGAAGATGAAGTGGCTGTTTCCTGCGCTTTGCCTGCTCCTGCTTGCAGGCTGCTCCAACGTTGTCATGATGGAGCCCTTTCCCGAAACCCCGCTGACCGACCAGGAAAAAGGCGCAATGGAAGGAACGTGGCGGATCGGCGACGATACCTTCAGGCTGGCGTTCGACCGGAGCGGTGCGGCATGGCTCGCCCAGCTGGACTGGGAGGATGACGAATTCAAGATCCAGCTGTTCCGCCTCTGCTGCGCCCGTCGAGGGGACGTGATCTACGTGTCGATGCCGCAGGAACCGGGAGCCACCAACCGCTACCTTTTCGCCGAAATCAAGCCGCAGGGCGATACCGCGTTGGCCTGGATGCCAAACTCGGAATTCTTCCAGGCGCAGGTGGAAGGCGGCCAGCTGGAAGGCACGGTGGAAGGGAAGCCGAACCATCCGGAAATCCGCCTCGCGGCTCCGGCCTCCGCGATCCTCGACCTGCTTTCGACCACCCCCGGGGCGATCGACTACAAGAATCCCATGGTCTTCGAGCGGATCCGGTAGCCTCTAGGCGAAGAGGCCGTTGACCAGGTCGGTGCCCATCTGGCCGATGCTCTTCATCCGCTTCGTGGAATCGAGCAGGTCGGTGAGCGAGAGCAGCTCCTCGAGCAGGATCATGCGCGCCACGTGCTGGTTGGCCTTGGGCACATTGATGACCAGCTTGTTGCCCTCCTGCAGCAGGGTGAAGGCGATGTCGTCCTTCAGCACGCGGTAGGTGGGCTCATCGGTATGCAGATGGTGCACGAAGAACTCCTCCTGCTGGAGGGCCCGGACAAAACGGTTGAGCAGGAACTCGGTGATGTCGCGCGACGGCAGTTCCAGATCGATGCTTACGATATCCTCGCCCGTGCCCGCCATCTCCTTGCGGAGGCCGGATCCGCCGTCGAACGACTTCACCAGCAGCGGCGGCGCGAGCATCGTGGTTACGACCGTCATCATGATCGCAACGCCGAAGATGCCCTGGCCGATGATGCCGGAAGCCAGGCCGATGCCTGCCACGATCAAGGCGACTTCGCCGCGCGGCAGCATACCCAGGCCGATGCGCAGCGAACCGCGCAGGTT
Organism: Kiritimatiellales bacterium; assembly: GCA_003246265.1. Classification (GTDB taxonomy): domain Bacteria; phylum Verrucomicrobiota; class Kiritimatiellia; order Kiritimatiellales; family Pontiellaceae; genus Pontiella. The sequence continues at coordinate 13,190 of QKAU01000019.1, forward strand.
GAACTTCATCAGCCAGGCCGGCACTCCGCAACCGACCACCTTGGCGATGATGGCGAGCAGGGAGTAGACGGATCCGAAGACCAGCACCGGCTTCATGGCCGAGAAATCGACCATCATGCCCATCACGCAGAAAAAGATGGGGACGAGCAGGTTGTAGATGCCTTGGAGGTGGTGTTCGATCTCCGGCGCCAGGTCGGTCCGCGACAGTGCAAGCCCCATGATGTAGGCACCGATGATCATCGCCAGCCCGGCCATTTCGGCGAGTCCGGCCAGCAGTAGCGCCAGCCCGAAGCAGGTGGCCACCATCATCTCGCGGGAACGGAACTGCTTGATCGCCCCGGTGATCTTGCGCGCGAAGGCCAGCCCCAGCGCGGTGACCACCACGAAGAAGCCGATGGCCTTGACGGCAATGAGGCCAATCGCGCCCCACGCCACGCCCTCCCCGCTCGATTCGACCTTGGCCAGCCCCATGACGATTGCCAGGGTGACGATGCCGAAGACGTCGTCGAACACCGCGCCGGCCAGGATCGTGACCCCTTCGGGCGAGGCCATCTTTTTCTTTTCGGCCAGGATGCGCGCGGTGATGCCCACCGAGGTGGCCACCGAAATGACGCCGAGGAACAGCGCGGCCGGATCCATGAAGCTGTCGATCCCGTTCCCGGGCCACAGGACGGCGCAGAGGTCGCCCAGCACGAAGGCGGCCGCCAGCCCGCCGAGGCCCACCATGGAGCCGACCACCGAGTAGCGGAGGAAGGCGGCGAGGTCGGTCTCGAGTCCGGCTAGGAACAGCAGGATGATCGAGGCGAGCGTCGCGATGCCATACAGCTCGGTCGAGGCGGCGAACCCCGCATGTTCGGAGAAAAGGATCCCCATGCCGGGCAGGTCGATGGCCCCGCCGAGCGCATAGGGACCGATCAGCATGCCCGAGGCGAGCTCGCCGAGCACCGACGGCATGCGAAGAAACCGCTGGAACAGGAAGCCTCCCACCTTCGCAAAGATGATGATGACCGCCAGCTGGACGATCAGCAGCATCATCATGTGGGTGATGCCATGGCCCGAGGAGGCGGCGTGGCCTGCGGCTTCCGCGGCAAGCTGAACGGCATTGGTTACGGTCTGGGTCGCTTCCTGCATGGCCGTCTATTTCCCCGTGAGTATTTCGTAGACCTCGGCATGGGTTCGCGCCGCCAGGAGCTTGTCGCGCTCCGCAGGCTGGCTGATCAGGCGGCTCACTTCGGCCAGGAACTGGATATGCGGGCCGGTCCGCTGCGTCGGCGAGATGGTCATGATGAAGATGGTGCAGGGCGAGCCATCCAGCGAATCGAAGTTGACGCCCGCCTTGTTGATCCCGACGGCCGCAACCAGACTCCTTACCGAATCCGTCTTCCCGTGCGGAATGGCGACGCCGTTCTGCATCCCGGTCGACATCTTGGCCTCGCGTTCCAGGATGGACGCCAGCACCGCTTCCCGGTCCCTGACCTTGCCCGCGGCCACCAGCCGGTCGACCATCTCCTCGATGACCCCCTGCTTGGTGTCGGCGCGCAGGTCGACCCATACGGTATCGGGAGTTAGTGTTTTCTTCAGGTTCATAGCCACCCTGCCCCAGCACGAAAATGAACATCGATTGTGGGGAGATTCCCCCCAAGGTCAACCGTTTTCTGCCCGCAGGGGGCTCCTGGTCTCCGTCCTAGCCCTTCAACGCCTCGGCAATCGCGTCGCATACGTAGTCGATGTTGCCCGTCGTCAGGCCCGCCACGTTGATGCGACCGCCCTTGACGATATAGATCGCCTTGTTCTCGCGGAGCCATGCCACGGCCGGGTCGGAGAGCCCGCTGAACGAAAACATGCCGCGCTGCGCCTTGATGAACGAAAAGTCCTGTGCCACGCCGCGGGCGGCGAGGCCATCGACCAGCGCACCGCGCATGGCCTTGATCCGGTCGCACATCGCCGCCACCTCCCCGATCCACTGCTTGCGCAGGACCGCATCGTCGAGCACGCCGCACACGGCGAGGCCCCCGTGGGCCGGCGGGTTGGAATAGTTGACGCGCACGGTGACCTTGGCATGGCTCATCGCCACATCCGCCTCGGCGGCGGTCGGGCAGACGATCGTCAGCGCACCGGTCCGCTCGTTGTAGAGGCCGAAGTTCTTGGAGAAGGAGCTGGCCACATGGAAATCGAGGCCCGCCGCGGCGAATTTCTCCACGGGGAGGCGGTCGGCGTCGATGCCGTCGCCGAAGCCCTGGTAGGCGAAGTCGAGGAAGGGAATCCATCCCTTGGCGGAAGCTGCGGCAACCACCCGGTCCCACTGTTCGGGCGACAGGTCGGCCCCCGTGGGGTTGTGGCAGCAGACATGCATCAGTACGATGTCGCCGGCGGGCACCTTTTCGAGCGCGGCCAACATGGCACCGAAATCGACCCCTTTGGTGGCGGCGTCATAATAGGGGTAGTCGCCGATCGCGAATCCGGCGGCCGCAAAGATCCCCTTGTGGTTGGCCCAGGTGGGCGCGCTCATCCAGACCTTCGCCTCCGGCTTGAACTGCCGCAGCAGGTCGGCCCCGACGCGCAGCGCCCCGGTGCCCCCCGGCGTATGGAGGGTGGCGGCCCGGCCGGAGGCGATGGATTCGCTCCCTGCGCCGAAAATCAGCTTCTGGACATGGGCCGCATAAGCCGGGCTGCCGGAAATGGGCAGGTAACCTTTGGAATCCTCCGCCTCGACCAGCTTGCGCTCGGCCGCCTTGATACATTCAAGGACCGGGGTCCTCCCGTCGCCGTCCTTGTAGACGCCCACGCCCAGATTCACCTTGCCGGGGTTGGAATCCTTCTTGAACGCCTCGGTCAATCCGAGAATGGCGTCGGCGGGGGCGGCTTCAACTGATTTCCACATTACTTCTCTCCCTTGTCTGATGATGGGGTCGGACGGCTTCGCCCGACCCGGCCTAAGAATAGTAGCGGTCGTACCACCGCTTGATGGTGTCCTCTTCGACCTTCACGATGCCGATCTCGCGCAGGGCGTTTTCGGACGAATCCGAGGCGTGCGCGGCATTGACCATGATGTCGGTGCCGAACTCCTTGCGCACCGAGCCCGGCGCGGCCTTGCTTGGATCGGTCGGACCGAGGATGTTGCGGATCTTCTCGACGGCGTTTTCGCCGGCATAGACGAGCGTCATGCAGCGGACCTTGCCTTCCGAGCGGGTTCCGTCGCCGGTAACGTCCGGGGCCCACTGCCCGGTCATGAACTGCATGATGCTGTAGAACTGGTGGTCGCCGAAGGCCGGGCCAAGGGTCGCGGACAGGGCGTCGCGCACGGCCGGGGGCATCGGGAAACCGAATTCGCTCTCGAGCACCTTGCAGGCGCGGCCGACCGCCATGCCCCCCAGCTTTTCGCGGAGCACGGGCTGCACGGGGCCGTAGAACTCCAGCGCCTCGGCCAGACTCATGCGGAGCAGCTTGGCCCCGATCAGCCGAAGGCCGGAACGCGAGAACAGGTCCATGATGTTGCCGGGGCGCGCGCTGGGGAAGGTGAAGTTGTCGGGCTTGATGATCACCAGCGTCTTTTGGACGTTCCGGTCGTCCGCGAGGCGGATGGCATGATCCAGCACGCCGCCGTCCGATTCGGAGTGGTCGGCCCAGAGGCCGAGACTTTCCTTTGCGAATTCAAGGGTGGGGGCGACAAGCACCGCCGGCTCGAAATAGGTTACTGTCCCGTCAAGGGTCTTGATGAAGTCGCCATAGGTGCCACGGATCGTTTCGGCGCTTTCGATGGAATCCTCGAAGCCGCCGACGGCGTCGCGCAGCTTGCGGATGGCGTTCTCCCCCTCGAACAGCAGCATCATGACGCGGTGGCAGAGGCCGTCCTCGGCCGGGGCGAATTCGCGCTCGATATAGTCGGAGAGCAGTTCGCGGATTTCGGGCCAGACATCCTCCGATTTGCGGATCAGTTCCGCGTAGCGTTTCACCAGCCCGGTGCTGGGGCCGTACATGCGCGCAGCCACCAGGTCGAGGCCGGTGCGGCTCAGCAGGCGACCGAGAACCCCGCCCGTGCGCGATTTGCGCAGGGTGTAGGGCGTCACCAACACATAACCGAGTTCCTTTGACATTCTCATCCCCCTTCAGTACTGAAGCACTAAATACCGGCCCGTCATTTGCGGTACAATCAGGAAATGCGACTTTATGGATAACCTTTCACAAGCTTCCTCCCTGCCTGAAAAGGTACTTGCACGCCATGCCGAAATCCTCCGGGAACTGCTGCCCGAATTTCGGCACCGGGTCGTGGAGGAGGGCCGACCGGCCGACACGCTGCTCAACCACTACCTTCGCGGACACCGCGAGCTGGGCTCGCGCGACCGCCGCTTCCTGGCACAGGCGCTCTTCTCCTACTTCCGTTGGATGGGCTGGACCATCGGCCGCATGGAGCTCGACGACCTCTCGGCCTGCCTCGTCGGTGCCGCGCTCGACGCCGATGTGCTCGCCGAAAGCTTCCGCTACATCGGCGGGCGCTGCAACCTGCCCTTCGGCCTGGAACCGCTCGGGGCGAAGACGTTCGCCGACAAACGCGATACGCTCAACGACCAGCTCCGGAGCCGGGCCGGCTTCGCCCCGCTGCAAGCCACCGATCTCGTTCCGCCCGCCTTCGCGACCGAGGTCGATCCCGCCTTGGCCGACCGGTGCATCGAACACTTCCAGCAGCGCCCCCCGGCATGGTTCCGCGCCCGGAACGATGCTTCCCGGCTGACGGACAGCCTCTCCGCGGCCGGCATCCCCTTCACGCGCCACGGGCGCGCCGGCGCCGCCTTCGCGGTCGAGGGGGGTACGAGCCTTGCCCTCGCCCTGAAAGGCCATGAAGCGCAATATGTTGTCCAGGACATCTCCTCGCAGTGCGTTGGCCTGGTCTGCGCTCCGCAGGCGGGCGAGGAGTGGTGGGATGCGTGCGCCGGTGCGGGAGGAAAGGCGCTGCACCTCATGGACCTGATGGGCCAAGCCGGCAAGGTACTGGCCACCGACGTCCGCCTGGCGGCCATGAAGGAACTGAAGAAGCGGGCGCGCCACTACGGCATCCGCCACATCCGGACCCAGCCCTTCAACGCCGTGAACGACGAGCCCTTCCGCAAGACCTTCGACGGTGTGCTGGTCGACGCCCCCTGCTCCGGCTGGGGAACCTGGGGCCGCAACCCCGATGCACGCTGGCGCACCTCCCGCGGTGAAGTGGGCCAATGCGCCAACCGCCAGACGAAGATGCTCTCGAACGTGACCTGGTGCGTCCGCCCCGGCGGCACACTGGTCTATTCCGTCTGTTCGCTGACGCGCCCGGAAACCGAAGAGGTGGTCATGAACTTCCTTGAGCAGCACCCGCACTTCGCGCTCGAACCCTTCACCCATCCCTTGACCGGCGAGCCCACCTCCGGACAGGCACAGATCTGGCCATGGGAAGGCCCCGGCGATGCCATGTTCATCGCCCGCTTCCGCCGGGCCGATTGATTGCCGCGCAGAGGCCGCCTCGGGGGCTTATAGCACCTCTATGCATTCGATGTCCGTATTTTCGAAGGCCACCCTCCCGAGACGCAGGCGCAGGGTGTCGTCGCAAGGCGAGGGAAACGGAACCGAATCGAGAACCAGCCGCCCCTCGATCTCCTCGTCCCAACCGCGCAGCCGCAGCCGCACCCGGCGGTTGAGCGCCAGCCCGAACTTGCGCTCGATCCGCTGGAGCAGAAGCTTCTGCTCCACATGGAACTGGAACCACCCCTCCTCGCCAAGATCGCGCGGGAATTCGAGCAGATCGTCCGCCGCAAAATCGAAGTCAAGTTGTCCGCCGGGTTGATCCATGCTGGAAGAAAATAGCCAAACCCAACATGGAGGGAAATTTTCTTTTCATTTTTTGCGTCCCCTGCAAGATAGGTGTGAACAAAGGCAGGAACCAAGGAGCGAGCCAAATGATGGTCAGGGGTATGGTATTTTGCGTGGCGATGGTTGCGCTGACAGGATGCGTGAGCCGTACCGTGACGGTAAAGCCCGTGGATCAGAGCCCGATCCAGCGGCAATACGGCAGCAAGAGCGATCCCAAGCTGGTCGAAAAGAAGATAATCTGGATCTGGCAGGACGAGTATCGCAATCCGTGACCGAAGAAAGGGCCGGAACCCGCAGGTTCCGGCCCCTGGAAATTGGGGTGAATGAGGGGACTTGAACCCCCGACCTCCTGGGCCACAACCAGGCGCTCTAACCACTGAGCTACAATCACCGTCCGAAAGAGAAGGCAGAACATATCGTTAACCGCCGGGAAATCAACCCGTTTTTAGGCAGAATCTCTCCCCTCCGCCCACCTCTCCCTTTCCCGCCGCACCTCGATGTGGTACGATGCCGCCATGAAAGCGGTCTTTCGACTCCCCCTGACGACGGCCATGCTGCTCTCCCTTCCCTTGGCGGGAGTCTGGCTGGCCGGCAGGCCGCTTGCGCCCTACCTGCAATTCCCGCCCCGAACCCACCATGTCGAACACGCTCCATTTTCGTGGCCGGTCTTTATCGGCTTCTCCATCTCGATCCTTGCCACCATCCTGCCGTTCCTGATCCGGCTGTTCCGCACCTCGCCCGGGCCGCGCGTTACGCCACCCACCCGCCATTTCCCCTGGTGGGGCTGGATGGCGGTCGGCCTTGGATCCCTGTGCTGGCTGCTGGCCTGGACCCGCTTCAGGTGGATGGTGCCCCTGCAACCCTACACCTTTACCCCGCAATGGATCTGCTACATCGTCGCCGTCAACGCCCTGGCCTGGCGAAGGAGCGGCCGTTGCCTGATGATGCGGGATACGCGCCTTTTCCTGATGCTCTTCCCGTTGAGCGCCGTCTTCTGGTGGTTTTTCGAATACCTGAACCGCTTCGTGCAGAACTGGTTCTATGTCGGGTACGGACCCTTCACATCGTTGCACTATTTCGTTGCAGCCACGCTCTCCTTTTCCACCGTGCTCCCGGCCGTCCTTTCCACCGAAGCGTGGCTGGCATCGGTTCCGCGCGCCAGCACCGGCCTCGACCGCTTCCTGCCCCTTGCGCGTTTTCAAACCCGCCGGAGTGCCATGTTCCTGCTCGCCGTCTCTGCCGCCGGTCTGGCCCTGGTCGGCGTCTACCCCAGCCAGCTCTTCCCGCTGCCGTGGCTGGCCCCGCTGGCCATCCTATCGGCCCTTCATATGGTGGCGGGCGAGGGACCGCTCTTCCCCGAGCTGGCGGAAGGCGACTGGCACCGGGTTTTCCGGCTGGCCCTTTCCGCCTTGCTTTGCGGGTTTTTTTGGGAGCTATGGAATGGGCAGAGCATGGCCAAATGGATCTATTCTATACCCTACGTCGATCGTTTCCATCTCTTCGAAATGCCGCTGCTCGGCTACGCGGGCTATCTTCCCTTCGGTCTTGAATGCGCCGCCATCGCGTCGTTGCTGCCGCCAAGACGCCTGTCGACACCCGCCTGCCCGCCAGCGGACATGGCCATACATTATTGAAGCGCATGCAACATATCCGTCGCATTTGTATCCGAAACAATCGCACCATTTATCGAGATTCTATATCACAACAGTATCCATTAGAACATATTGCCTGATCCACCTCTTTCGGTGGCATGTCTCGTGCATCTACAATGGCGTTTGTTGGCTTCGTCCCGAAGCCGAGGATGTATCAAACAGGAGAGAGAGAATGCCTACATCAAGACCGGCAGCCTTCCGGGCTGTCCTTTTCGTTGCGTTGTGCCTTGCCGGCACCGCGTTCGCAGACGACGGATCCCCCGCTGTCGATACCGGCATAACGGCGTGGATGCTCACCTCGACCGGCCTGGTGCTACTGATGGTTCCCGGCCTGGCCATGTTCTACGGCGGCCTCGTGCGCACGAAGAATGTGCTCGGCACCATGATGCACAGCTTCGCCGCCATGGCGATCGTCGGCGTCCTCTGGATGGTGTGCGGCTACGCCATGAGCTTCGGCTCCAACACCCTGGGCGGCTGGTTCGGCTGGAATCCTGACTATTTCATGCTCAAGGGGATCGATTCGGCCATCATGGATGCGGGTATTCCGGAATACGTCTTCGCCATGTTCCAGGGCAAGTTCGCCATCATCACCCCCGCCCTGATCGCCGGCGCCTTCGCCGAGCGCGTCCGATTCCGTGGCTACTGCATCTTTATCGCCCTCTGGAGCCTGATCGTCTACAACCCGCTCTGCCACTGGGTCTGGGCCTCCGACGGCTTCCTGTTCATCCGTGGCGCCATCGACTTTGCCGGCGGCACGGTAATCCACATCTCGGCCGGCGCGGCCGCTCTGGTGGCGGCGCTCTACCTCGGGCCGCGGCGCGGCTACCCGAAGACCGCCATGAAACCCAACAACCTGGTCATGACCCTCATGGGCGCAGGCCTGCTCTGGGTTGGCTGGTTCGGCTTCAACGCCGGCTCCTCGGTCGCCAGCGGACTGGTCACCGCCCAGGCGCTCACGGTAACGCAGGTGGCGGCGGCGGCGGGCGCACTCGCATGGATGGTGCTCGAAGGCCTCCTGCACAGGAAGGCAACCACCCTCGGCTTCGTCTCCGGCGTACTCGCCGGACTCGTGGCCATCACCCCGGCGGCCGGCGCGGTCCAACCGTGGGGTGCGCTACTGCTCGGGGCCGTGGCTTCCGTGCTCTGCTATTCTGCCATCGAACTGAAGAACAAGCTGGGATACGACGACACGCTCGACGTTTTCGGCATCCATGGCATTGCGGCCCTTTGGGGCGCAATCGGACTGACCTTCGTCCTGCGTCCGGGCACCATCGAGGTGCCCATGCTCCACCAGCTGTGGGTCCAGGTCGAAGGATGCCTCGTCAGCCTCGGCTATTCCGCCGGCATGACCTTCGTCCTGCTGCTGCTCGTCGAAAAGCTCTTTGGCTTCCGTCTCAACGAAGGCGATGAACGCGCCGGCATGGACCACAGCCTGCACAAGGAACATGCCTACGGCATGCTCAACCTGAATTCCTAACGCTATTCCGAGGTTCGACCCATGAAACTGATTACCGCCATCATCCAGGAAGCAAAGCTCGACGAGGTGCGCGAAGCGCTCATCGCCGCCGAAATCACCCGCATCACCGTCAGCCGCGTCGCCGGACACGGGCGACAGGAGAGCACGGACATCTACCGTGGCCAGGTCGTGGTGCCCAACCTGATCCCCAAGGTGGAGATCAAGATCGGCGTCAACGACGAGTTCGTCGACATCACCGTGGACGCCATTCTAAAGTCGGCCCGCCACGGCGAAGAGGGCAAGATCGGTGACGGCAAGATCTTCATCACGCCGCTGGAGGAGTGCATCCGCATCCGAACCGGCGAACGCGGCGGAGAAGCCATCTAGCCAGACCCGTCAAGCCGCAGGTTTTGGCCCATTATTGAAACATGTTGCGCCTACGTCGGACATATATGTTCCATTTCGGCGATGCCGATCCTACGCCAATGTATTGGCTGTTATCGTAAATATCAATCTGTAAACTTGTTGCAAATAATGTTCTCCTGATATGCCCATTGGGTGGCATGCATATTGCAATCGACCCGGTTGGTTTTTGTAGAGCCCGCCTGACCGCAGCCCCTGGCTGGTTGCCTCTCGCGGACTTGAGGATGAAACACTAACCGGAGAGAGAGATGCCTATACTGAAAAAGGTGGCCGCAACGGCCACTTTCCTGGGGGGATTATGCCTGTCGGGAACCGCGATGGCTGCGGAGGGGAATGCCGCAGGGGAGCTCGCCAGCTCGTCGAATACCCTCTTCATACTGCTCGGCGCAGTCATGATCCTGGCTATGCATGGGGGCTTTGCCTTCCTGGAAGTCGGCTCCGTCCGGCGCAAAAACCAGGTCAACGCCCTCAACAAGATCATCTGCGAATGGGGATTTTCCACCCTGGCCTATTTCCTGATCGGCTACCCGATCGCGCGGGGCATTTCGTTCCTCGCGCCCGTCGAGGAGATGGCGGCCAACCACGGCTTCGAATATGTGAAGTTCTTCCTGCTCCTAGGGTTCGCAGCCTGCATTCCGGCCATCATTTCGGGTGGCGTGGCCGAGCGGGCCAAGTTCTGGACCAATTCGCTCGCCGGCGGCCTATTCGTCGCGCTGGTCTATCCGCTCATCGAGGGCATGACCTGGGGCCGCTTCAGCCACTGCCTTGCCGGGGCCGACGGCTGGCTTGCCGCCACCTTCGGAGCCCCCTTCCACGATTTTGCGGGGTCGGTGGTCGTCCACGCCACCGGCGGGTGGCTCGCGCTGCCGGCCGTCATGCTGCTCGGCGCCCGGCTCAAGCGCTATGAAAGCACATCGATCAAGGTCAGCTCGATCCCCTTCCTCGCTCTCGGAAGCTGGATCCTGATCGTGGGCTGGTTCGGCTTCAATGTGATGAGCGCCGGCACCCTCGAAGCCGTTTCCGGCCTCGTGGCGATCAACTCGCTCATGGCGATGGTCGGCGGCACGATCGCGGCGATGCTGATTTCCAAGAACGACGCCGGGTTCGTGCACAACGGCGCCCTGGCGGGCCTGGTTGCCGTTTGCGCCGGCTCGGACCTCTACCATCCGGTCAGCGCGGCGGTGGTCGGCGCCTTTGCCGGGGCCATCTTCGTCTACATGTTCGAGATCGAGACCAACAAATGGCAGATCGACGACGTGCTCGGCGTATGGCCGCTGCACGGCATCTGCGGCGCCTGGGGGGGCATCGCCGCCGGCATCTTCGGACAAAAGGCCCTGGGCGGCATCGGCGGCGTATCCTTCTTCTCGCAACTGATCGTTACGGCTGTCGTCGTCGCCATCTGCCTCCTGTCCAGCTCGCTGGTGTACGGGGTACTCAAGATCACCGTCGGCATCCGCCTCGGCAAGCACGAGGAGCTGCGCGGCGCCGACCTGAGCATCCACATGATCGAAGCCAACCCCGAAGAAGCGATGTAATGGAGTCCCGGGGATCAAGTTCAAGGTGTCAGGCAATCGCCACCTGAAACTTAACCACGTATAAACCCAACACCGACAAACAAGGAACCTATGCCATGAAAATGGTTATCGCCATCATCCAGCCCGAAAAGCTCGATACTGTCAAGGAGGCCCTCTTCCACGCTGAAATCCACAAGATGACCGTCAGCCGCGTCCGCGGCTGCGGCCAGCAGATGGGCTTCACCGAGCACTACCGCGGACAGGTCCGCTCCGTCAACCTGCTTGAAAAGATCCGCATCGAGATCGCCGTCAACGACGAATTCGTGGATCCCACGATCAAGGCGATCGTCAAGGCCGCCAAGAGCGGGAACATCGGCGACGGCAAGATCTTCGTCATGCCGCTCGAGCAGTGCATCCGCATCCGGACCGACGAAACCGGCTCGGCCGCCATCGGCTAGACCCCCACCATTCCAAGAAGCGCAGGGCCGCCGCTTGGCGGCCCTTTAACATTTCATTTGGGGAAGGATAAAGGAGGGGTACGTGGAGCCAATGGTCGGGATCGAACCGACGACCTGCTCATTACGAATGAG
>QKAU01000013.1 GCA_003246265.1 Kiritimatiellales bacterium
TTGCAGTGTTCCTTGCCGAGCTTCACGATCAGCGCGTGGTATTCGTTGAACAGTTGCACGTCTTCGGGCAGGTGTTCCGTGAAAAGCCGGGCGATGGCGTCGTAGGACGTTTTTTCACCGCACCATCCGTGACGCAGGAGAAACCGCTTCGTGTAGGCGTCGACCACGAAAACCGGACGGTTGGCGGCATAGAGCAGGATGGAGTCCGCCGTTTCGGGCCCGACGCCTTTCCATGAAAGCAGCTCCGCCCGCAAGGCCGGGGTGTCGAGGGCGAAGAGGCGGTCCAGGGATCCGCCGAACCGGTCGCGGAGGAGTTCGGCCATGGCCTTGAGGCAGGCCGCCTTCTGGTTGAAATAGCCTGCGGGCCGGATCCCTTCGGCGATGGCCGGCAACGGGGCCGCCGCCAGGGCGCGGAGGGAGAGGAGCTTGTTGCGGCGGAGGTTGGCGACCGCCTTCTCCACGTTGGTCCATGCCGTGTTCTGCGTAAGGATGGCGCCGACCATCATCTCCAGCCGCGTGCGTGCGGGCCACCAGTGCTGCGGACCCCACCGGCCATGCAGGGCATCGTAGGCGGCGCGTACAGGATGTGGGACCGGTAGCATGGACGGGCCGATCATCGCTTCGCCCGGTACGATTGCAATCCAAAACCGGGCGGGGCAAAAGGGGGAATCGGCTCTTTCCAAGGCGTGGCGGTTCAACTATCGTTCGCCGCCATGGATTGGATGTCGCGGTTTGAGAAACGGTTCGGTTCGTGGGCGATTCCCCATTTGGCGCTCTACCTCATCGCCCTCCAGGCGATCGGCGTATTCATGCTGGCGGGCGGCCAGGCCGGGTGGAGCGACCTGGTCCTGCACGGCAGCTCGGTGCTCCACCGCGGCCAATGGTGGCGCCTCCTCGCCTTCATGATGCTGCCGAAGACGCTCAACCCGGTCTGGCTCTTCTTTGCCTTCTACATCTTCTATCTCATGGGCTCGGCCCTGGAGCAGCAGTGGGGAACCTTCCGCTTCAACCTCTTCATCCTCTGCGGGTACCTGCTGACCATCGCCATGGCCTTCGTCGATCCGGGCGCCGTCATCACCAACGCCTTCTTCCTCGGCGGCGTCTTCCTGGCCTTTGCCACGCTCTTCCCCAACTTCGAATTCCTCCTCTTCTTCATCCTGCCGATGAAGGTGAAGTGGCTGGGCTGGCTTACCGCGGCGGTCTACGTGGCGATGCTCTTCATCGGCGACGCGGGCAGCCGTCTCTGCGTGGTGGCCGCCTTCGCCAACCACGCGCTCTTCTTCGGCCGCGATCTCCTGCGCGGCGCCGGCGCCGCAAGGCGCCGCAAGGCGTTCACGGCCCGCAGCGAGGCGGTCGCCGCCCAGCCCCGGCATGCGTGCGAGGCGTGCGGCGCGACCGACAAGAGCGACCCCTCCCTCCACTTCCGCTATTGCTCCACCTGCGGCAAATGCTTTTGCGAACACCACATCGCCAACCACCAGCACGGATGAGGTTCCTATGACGATTCCCAACCAGGCCGTCGTATTCACCAAGCCCCTCCACCATCTCGGCATCGACCTGACGCCGGAACAGCTCGGCGCGGAAACCCGCACATTCCTCGAGTCCCACGGGTTTTCGATCGTCCGCCACCGGCAGGTGCCGGGACCCGAGCTGGCGGCCCGCGCGGTGATCCGCCAGCACTACCTGATGTACAGCAAGGCTTCGTATGGCGACTTCGCGGTTTCGCCGGCCGGCCGGGAGCGCTTTTCCGAGGTGTTCGGCAAGGCATGGGACGGCGAAGCCGCCGCCGGCCGCATCATGGGCAATCCCGGCCTGATGGAGGCCCGGGGGATCGGTGCCGATGCCCTCTTTGGCCTCTGGGTCGCGGCCAAGGCGTCCAGGATCCAGCCGGGGCTGCTGATGGCGTGGCTTCCGGGCATCGACGCCTACGGCATCAACGCGTTCTATCCGGCCATGGAGGCCAACTTCTACCACGCCGCCACGGGCATCGACTATTATGTGGTGGAGTTCGATCCCGGCCGCGTCTCCTGGAAGCGGTTCCGCAAGCAGGTCCTCGGGGCCACCGACGCCTCCAAGGCCGATCCGGAAAGCTTCCGCGGAAGGCTCTACGCGCAATGCAAGGTGGAGTTTCCGGGGCGGGACAACTTCGTGCACGGCAGCGCCGGCCCGTTCGAGGGCCTGGTCGAGCGCGCCATCCACGAGCCGGATTTCGAGATGGCCTCGAATCCGGTCGGACGGCATCTTGCCGCCCGGGGCGTCACGCTGGACGCGTTCGCGGAATGGAAGGGCAGGCAGGCGCTGGCCGACCTGGGGGCGCTTTTCGATGCCACGGAGGAGCAGGACACGCCGGCGGTCCTGGAGATCCTTTCGTCCACGGCATTCTAGGCGGCGGCTACATCCGCAGCATGCGCTCGGTGGTCTCCCAGTCGATGCACGGATCGGTGATGGAGAGGCCGTATTCCAGTTTCCCGGAGATCTTCTGGCTGCCCTCCTTGATGAAGCTCTCGACCATGGTTCCGGTAATCGGGCAGTTCCCCCTGGCGCGCTGCTTCAGGATGTCGGTCCACACCTTCTCCTGGTTGCGGGCGACCTTGCCGGCGTTGGCGTGGGAGCAGTCGACCATCAGCGTCGGCTCCAGCCCGGCGGCCACCAGCTTGCAGGCGGCATAGGTGACTTCCGGAACCTCGAAGTTGGGCTGCTTGTCGCCGCCGCGCAGGACCAGGTGGGTGTTGGGATTGCCGGTCGTCTTGACGACGGCGGTATGGCCCTCCTGGTCGATGCCGAGGAAGCTGTGCGGGATGCTGGCCGATTCGATGGCGTTGATCGCCACCTGGATGTTGCCGTCGGTGGCGTTCTTGAAGCCGACGGGCATGGAGAGCCCGCTGGCCATTTCGCGGTGGGTCTGCGATTCGGTGGTGCGCGCGCCGATGGCCGACCAGCCGACGAGGTCGGCGGTGTACTGCGGCACGATGGGATCGAGGAATTCGGTGGCGACCGGCAGGCCCAGCGCGATGATGTCGAGCATCAGCCGCCGCGCCGCGTGGAGGCCGTATTCCATGTCGCACGAGTCGTCGAGATGCGGGTCGTTGATGAAGCCCTTCCACCCGATGGTGGTGCGCGGCTTTTCGAAGTAGACGCGCATGACGACGAAGTACTTCTCCCCCACCTCCTCGGCGAGCCGCGCCAGGCGGCGGGCGTAGTCGAGCGCCGCCACGGGATCGTGGATCGAGCAGGGGCCGATGACGACCAGCATGCGCGGATCCTTGAGGTGGATGATGCGGCGCACGGTTTCGCGGTCGGCCAGCACCTTCCCGGTGAGGTCCGGCCCCAGCGGAAGTTCTTCCTTCAGCCGTTCGGGCGTGACCAGCTTGGTCACCTCGCGGACGCGCAGGTTTTCGGTCAGATGGAGTTGGTTGGTCATGACGCGGCGGAATAAACCACAGCCGCCTAGGGATTGGAAGGCAGATCTTTTTTGCGTTCGAGGATGCGCTCCTGGCGCTCGCGCAGGATCTCCTTGCTGGTCCATACGCCATGGGGATCGCGGTAGGGCAGTCCGCGCGTCGTGGTGCGGAGGATCGCCAGTTCGGCGTCGGGCAGCGGGATTGCGATCTCCCCTTCGCGCAGGGCGCCGAGGGTGCCGCCGCGCTGGCGGCCGACCGGCGGGGTCTCCCCGACGAAGAACCCGGCCTCCATCAGGCCCGCGCGGACGGGCAGGGCGGCGCAGTAGGTGAGCAGCACGGCCCCCGGCTTCATGACCCGCCCCAGCTGGCGGAAGAAGTCGACGGTCCACAGCTCGCTGTTGCGCTGGGTGGAGAAGGCGTCGAGGAAGACGACGTCGAAGGACGCGGGCCCGAACCGGGTAGCGGTGTGGCGCGCATCGCCCCAATGCATGTTGATGGAGATGTTGGGCTCCAGGCCGTAGGCCTGGGCATGGTGCAACCGGGCCAGGCACGCCTGCCAATCAAAGGGGTCGGTGCCTTCCTGCAGGATGTGTCGTGCCGCGGCGCGGACGGCGCGGCGGTCCATTTCGAGGGCGTCGATCCGCAGGTTGCCGCCGCAATCGGCGGCGAGGTTCATCGCGGCGAGGCTGTTGTAGCCGAGGCCGAAGCAGACGTCCAGCAGGCGGACGGGGCCGTGTTCCAGCCGCTCCGCCAGCCTGGCGGGGACCACGTACTTCTCGACCGCCTCGCGCCGGGCGCCGGCGGGCGAGTGGTAGTGCTCCTTGTACTCCCCGTTCCAGAAGGTCACCGATCCATCCTCGGTCGCGACGGGTTCCGGGTCGCTTGCGGCCTCCGGGGCAACCGCGCGGCCGTTCCCAAACAGGTCCCCCTGCCGCCATTCGCGGCACGCCATCTGGCGGACGACGTACTCCTTGAACTGCCCCTTGGCCATGTGCCACCGCGGGGCGATCAGCTCCTCGTCGAGCGTGTCGGTGGTGAGGCGCATGATCGGGATCTGCGGCGGCATGCGGCGGATGAAATCCATCAGGTGCTCGGCGAAATCGTATTCCATGAAGGTCGGCACCGGCGAAAGCGCATGCTCGAGCGCCAGGGTCGTGCCCTGCTCGATGTGCAGGTTGTGGATCTTGACGGCGTCGATCGGCAATGCGGCCAGCGTATCGGCCGTGGCCTGGAAGTCTTCCGGCGTTTCGCCGGGCAGGCCAATGATGGCGTGGACGGCGACCTTGAGGCCGAGTCCGTGCAGGGTTCTGATCGCCCGTTCGCTCGACGCCCAGTCGTGGCCGCGGTGGATCCGTTCCAGGGTGCGGTCGTGGACGGTCTGGACGCCCAGCTCCACCCAGGTCTCGATGTGGCGGTTGAGTTCGGCGAGGAAACCGTACGCCTGCGGGGTCAGGCAGTCGGGGCGGGTGCCGATGCTCACGGCCGAGAAGGGGAAGGCGTCCAGCAAGGCGAGGTACAACGGCTGCTGGCGATCACCGAAGGTGGCGGAGAAGGCCTGGATGTAGGCCATGAACTTCCTGGCGCCGTAGCGCTCGCGCGCGAAGCGGATCGCCGCCGCCATCTGCCCGCGCACGGACTCCGCGCCCAGGGTCTGGACCGCCTTCGAACCGCGCACGTTGCAGAAGGTGCAGCCGCCGGAGCCGTCGGCCTCGCGGTTGGGGCAGCCGAGGTTGAAGTCGATGGGCACGCGGAAGAGCGGGGCGCCGTGGCGCGCGGCCATGTATTCCTTGTACTGGAGGTAGGGGGAGTCCATGCGGGGGGGAGTAATGCGCAATTGGCCGGGGCAGGTCAAGACGCGGGGCAGGTGCGGGGGCGATATCGATCATAAAATGACCCATGCCGGCAATGAATCCCTGCCGTATTCGCTACCGCAGTTCCCGTCTTGAAAAACCGCGCTCCAACTGCCGCCGCCGGGCCCGGCGATAGAAGATCAACCCGCCCGCACCGGCCATCAGCAACAGTGCACTGGAGGGTTCGGGGATGGCGGCTACGCGGAAGCCGATGGTCGATGAAAATTCGGTTGGTCCTTCATCTAACCGGATAAGTGATGAAAGCATATTCGTTCCGCTGGCATCCCCCCCCCCCTCAGAGTGCGGCGTTCGTCAAAATGATCCAGCACGCCATCCTTTGCGGCCTCGACCCACTCTTCGACGTTCCCCATCATGTTGAAGGTGCCGTTCTGCTCCAAGCCCCCGGCATCGACATCCCACACATAGTTTGGATCGGGATTGACGGTGGTGCCATTTATATAGTTCCACCCATCCGCCCCCCCCCATGTCGGAGAGGAATCCAGTCCGCTGGCGTAGAGCGAATACCCGCTCCCATCAGGCTTTAAGTAAGCCGCCTTGTACCACTCATTCTCGGTCGGCAACACGTATGCCAGCCCAAAACCGTTGCGATAATTGCGGTCGACGCCCGTCATCGTTCCGCTGCCGTTGAACTGGTAGACGCCGGTATAGGCGTCGCCGGTGGTGAGCCAGTTGCAGAACATCGCCGCCGCAAACCACGTCATGCTGGAGGCAGGCGCATTGCCGCCGACGGTACGGATGCCGTCATTCCAATAGTTTTCGAACCCGCTGCCGATGCGGCCATCCATGCTGCGCACCTTGAGGAACTGGTCGATGGAGACCTCCGCCCTACCGATTCGGTAATTGTAGCCCACCGCGCCGTATCCGGTGGAGTCCGCCGCGTTACCCGCATGGCCAATGGCCATGAAATCGACGGAAAACTGGTTAGTACCCGTGCCGAACAAGTCGGCCTGCGCAACCGAACCCACCATGGCTAGGAACGTTACGAGTTGTGTTTTTGCGTTCATTTCGCCCTCCACTCATTGTTCGTACAATACGTCTACCTTGTTTGTATGGCCATTGCCAACGACCACCACCGTCCCGTTCGAGACGCCCGCCGGAATGGCCGATGGGTCTATGTGGAACGCCAGCAGATCCGCATCGCCTTCGTCCGGCACCGATCCGCTTTCCTGGGTAACGGTGATCCACGCCGAGGTCGTCGTGGCCGTCCAAGCCAAGTTCGATGTGCCCGTGTTCCAGACGTCGAGCACGGCGTTGGTCAGCGTGTCCGACAGCTTGACGGCCCGCACCGGCAGTGCGGGGATGCCGCCGGGCAACGCCCCGCCGTAGCTGGCGGAAAACCCCGTCCAGCGGTTTTCCCTCAGTACGGGAACGTGGTTGGTGGAGAACATGATTCCGTCGTAGGACGCTCCGCCATGGAAGGCATTGCCGCACAGCACTAGGCTGCGGGCCCGTTCCAAGCCATCGATTCCCCATAAGCCGCCTTTCATGGATCCCCCTTCGCATCTTCGCATGCGCTCGGGGAGCTTCGCGCTTTCCGATGGGAACCGCAAC
>QKAU01000047.1 GCA_003246265.1 Kiritimatiellales bacterium
CGCTTGAACGCCCATGGGGCGCTGGGTATGTTTCCCATCCTCTTTACCCCGCGCTCGGGTGGTGAAATTGGTAGACACGCAAGCTTGAGGTGCTTGTGGACGCTTTAAGTCCGTGTGGGTTCGAATCCCACCTCGAGCACCATTCTCCCTTTGGGACATTTCAGGACTCAAACTCCCTAAGTGACTCATATCAATTGGGTTGAGTAGGTCGAAACCCTCCTGATTTTGAGTCACGCTAAGACTCTCAATCCCCTGTTTTGCCATATCAGATGTGGCAGTATATGTGGCAATCGTAATATCGGGCAGGCTGTGGATAGCAGCTTCTTTGGGTAGCAGGTTGGCATCCGTATAAACCTGCATAGTCAGCTTCTGATCGCTGTGCCTCATCAATTCTTGTGCTGTGCGGGCATTGACACCCATCATCTGCATGAGCGTGCCATACGTCTTGCGTAGGGAGTGAAAATCGGCCCGATAGACCTTGAGCCGCCGTACCAGAGGAGAAGTGTTTGGACTCGGAAAGATCGGCAATTTTTCCTCGATACAATTTTTAGGAATTATACGCCGGACAGCCGCATAAGCGTTCCAAACGTCTTGCGCAACGCGTGGAAGTCCGCGCGTCCGCGCCTCGCGTCTTCATACGCGATGCCCGCGCGTTCCAAGTCAGCGCGGTACTCATAAATGGTCGGAACGGTCAAAACGCGGTCGATGGGCTTCGCGTTCGCGGGCTTTATGCGCGTTAGCGCGTCTTGCAATATGGGATGCAGCGCGATAATCGCGTCCTTCCCGTTCTTGGTGGTGGAAGCGCGAACCGCGAGAAACGGCGTTTCCGTTTCCATGCGCACGTCACCCCATTCAAGCGCGGCGAGTTCCGCGCGGCGCAATCCCGTGTAGATCGCGGCGAGATAGACCGCGCTTCGCATCGGGCTTTTCCTTACCGCGTTCAGCAAAAGCGCGATTTCATCCATGGACAGCGCGCGGCGCGTAAACGTAAGGCGTCCGCGAAACCGTCTTGCTGGAAACGCTCATCTTTTCCGCTGCCTGATTACCGGGAGATTAAAGCAAGCAGACAGGGACGGAAGTCAAACCACTGGCTTGCGAAACGGAGTGCGGATCGCTGGACGCTAGATGATCAGGTCGTTGCGGCCGCGCAGCTGGTCCGGGGTGACGATGCGGGAGGCCTGCTCCTGCTCCTGCTGGTACTTGATCATCTCTTCCTGCAGCTGCTTGACGGCGGCATTGATCGCTTCGGGAAACTTCTCCACGGCTTCGGCGAGCGAGGAGGCTTCGATTTCGCCCGAGATCGGCAGCGCGCCGCCGGGGGTCATGATGTTGGTGGTGGCGGAGAAGACCGGTTGCCGGGCGGGGTCGTCGGATCCGTCGGGTTTCACGGGCACCAGCTTGCGGATGTGGCCGACCTGTAGGTCGGTGTAGTTTTCCTCGCGCCAGAGGTTGCCGGCATCGATCCTTACATCTTCGAGTGGTTGCTGGTTGGCCATGGTTCCCTTCCTCCAGCCGTGGCGGGTTGTGCAAATGCGACCCCACCGCCACTGGCTACATGTTGAAACTGGTGCGCCCGCCGGGAGTCGAACCCAGATCAATGGCTTCGGAGGCCACTATTCTATCCATTGAACTACAGGCGCGAAAGGGCGGTTTATAGGGCTAGCCGTTTCTCGCTTCAAACTCTTTCATGAACGAAATGAGCGCATCGACCCCCTCGGCCGGGAAGGCGTTGTAGATCGAGGCGCGGATGCCGCCGACCGAACGGTGGCCCTTGAGGGTCTTGAGGTTCTGCTTGGAGGCCTCGGCGATGAACTTGGCTTCAAGCTCCTCGCTAGGCAGTCGCCAGGTGATGTTCATGTCGGAACGGCACTCCCTGACGGCGGTCCCCTTGTAGAAGCCGGAGGCGTCGATGGCGTCGTAGAGCTTGCCGGCCTTGGCTTCGTTGATCGCCTGCATGCCGGCCAGCCCGCCCCTGGCCTTGAGCCAGCGGGTGACGAGGCAGAGGATGTAGACCGGGAAGGTGGGCACGGTGTTGTAGAGCGAGTTCTCCTCGATGTGCGTCTTGTAGCGCAGCATGGTCGGGACGGTTTCGGGGCAGCGCTCCGCCAGTTCGTCCTTCATGATGACCAGCGTGATGCCCGCCGGACCCAGGTTCTTCTGCGCCCCGGCATAGATGAGGCCGAACTGGGAGACGTCGAGCGGCTTGGAGAGGATGTCCGACGACATGTCGGCGATGAGGCAGTCGTTTTCCGGGAACACCTTCCACTGCGCGCCGGAGATCGTTTCGTTGGAGGTGATGTGGAGGTATGCGGCGCCGGGGGTGGTCTTGAGTTCGTCCAGGCGCGGTACGCGCGTGGGGATCTCCTTGCCGCAGTCGGCGGCGACGTTGACCTTGCCGAGCAGTTTCGCTTCCTTGATCGCCTTCGAGGCCCACGCTCCGGAGTTGGTGTAGTCGGCAACCTGCTCCTTGCCGAGCAGGTTCATGGGGATCATGGCGAACTGGGTCGAGGCGCCGCCGGTCAGGAAGAGGACGCTGTAGCCTTCCGGAATGGAGAGCAGTTCCTTGATGTTGGCGATGGTTTCGTCATGGACGGCGGAATACTCCTTGCCGCGGTGGCTCATCTCCATGATGGACATGCCCGTGCCCTGGTAGTCCAGCAGCTCGGCCTGCGCCTGTTTCAGCACCTCTTCGGGAAGGATCGCCGGTCCGGCGGAAAAGTTGTACGCTCTCATGGGTTTGGGTTCCTCGGGTTGTAAATCGTTAGGGGGCGAAAGCTACCAGTTCGGTAAATGCGCTCCAATCCCAAATGTGTACCCATTTGGGGGTATAATCCCCGGGTTCCGTTGTCAGTAGCCTTCCGGAGTGCCGCCCGCGCCCTCCAGGTGTGGACGGGGCAGGCCGCCCGGCAGGCCGCGCCGGAGGGCTTCGTTGAGAATGGCCTTCGTCGCGGAAGTTCCGATCCGGTCGGCGCCGGCCGCCCGGAAGGCCAGCAGGTCGTCGAGGTTGCGGATGCCGCCCGAGGCCTTGACGCCCACGTGCGGCGCGGAGTGCCGCCGCATCAGCCGGATCTGTTCCAGCGTGGCTCCCGTCGCGGCGAGGTGCCCGTCGCTCCCCTTCACATAGCCGAACCCCGTGGAGGTCTTCACGAACGCGGCGCCGGCCTCGGAACAGATGCCGCAGAGCCGGACGATCTCTTCCGTTGCGAGATAGCCGGTCTCGAAGATGACCTTCAGGATGGCTCCCGCCTGCCGCACGGCATCGTTGACACTGCCGATCTCCTCCAGCAGATAGGCCCATCCGCCGCTCTTTACCTTGCCGATGTTGACCACCATGTCGATCTCCCGCGCCCCGGCACCGGCGGCGGCGCTCGCTTCGGCCCGCTTCAGTGCGATCGTGGCGTTTCCGTGCGGAAAGCCGACGACCGTGCAGACGAGTACGCCGGTGCCGGCCAGCAACTCCCGCGCGATGGGGATGGAGCAGGGTTTGACGCAGGCGGAGGCGATGGCGTAGTCGCGGGCCATTTCGCATCCTTCGGCCACTTCCCGGTCGGTCATGGCGGGGTGGAGCAGGGCGTGGTCGATCATCTTTGCGAGGTCGTCGATGCGGGGATGGTTTTCCATGGTTCTCCTAGGTTCCGGTGTTTTCCCGGGGGGCGGATCCCCATTCCGCCGCGCGCCGCTCGAAGATGGCCTTGGCCGTCCCGTTCCCGACCAGGTAGAGCAGGGCCAGAGCCGCCAGGATGCCCGGCAGGTTGACGGAGATGGTATTGACGATGCCCAAAAGGAAGTAGCAGGCCACCGCCAACCGGTAGCTCCAGAAGGCGTAGCGGATCAGGCCCACGGCCAGCAGCAGGTTCAGGAGCGCAAGCAGCACGACCACGGCGGGCTTTGGAAGTTCGGGGAGCATCAGGATGCCGAGTCCCCCGAGGGCGAGATGCACCATCGCCACCAGCCGGATGAGGCGGGCGGCGCGACGCACGTGCCTGCCGCTTTCATCGAGGTCTTTCCCGGGTAGCTGCGGATCGAGCCCGCAGACCGGGCAACACAGGATCGCTCCGGTGCTCCGGCTCCGGCAATGTCGGCATCGGATCGGCGAGGGCGCGGTCACGGTGGATTAAAACAGCTTCTTGAGGGCGTCGGACGCCTTCGATTTCGCATCCTTGACCTCGTCGCTCTGCATCGCCTTGTCCAGTTCCTCCGTCGCCTTCTGTTTCGCCTGCTCCTTGGCCTTGTCGGCCTGCTTGGCCAGTTCCTGCTTGCCGGCCGCGACCAGCGCCTGCTTCATGCTGGCGGCCAGCTTCTCGGCATTGATCTTCGCCCGCGGCGATCGCAGGTTGCCGTCGACCACGCCTTCGACCTCGAACTGCTCCATGGAGCTGAACACCTCGCTGGCGGTCGCGGAATCCATGCCCAGCACCTGCCTGCCCGCTGCCGCCTGGGCCTTGAGGCCGTGCACCGCCAGGGTGAA
This sequence comes from Kiritimatiellales bacterium, assembly GCA_003246265.1. Lineage (GTDB taxonomy): Bacteria > Verrucomicrobiota > Kiritimatiellia > Kiritimatiellales > Pontiellaceae > Pontiella. The sequence goes on from QKAU01000047.1 coordinate 4,469, forward strand.
GGGCATGTCGAGCTTTTCAGTGCCGAAGGTGCCATCGGCCTTCAGGTCCGCCTTGCCTTCGGCGATGTCGAGCGGGAAGTCCGCGGAGTCCTTCCCGGCCCCGGCCAGCGCAATGCCGGGGATGTTGAGTGTAAGCGCGTGCAGTGCCGAGGGATCGTCGAACCGCAGCACGACCTTGGCCGTGGGGACCAGGGCGCCTTCGCCGGCGAGCTGCAGGGTGGTGATCTTGCGCCGCAGCTCGGGATGGCTCGAGAGTTCCGTGGCCTCGAAGGTCTGCTTCGGCAGCCCTTCGCCCAGGTCGACATCGACGATCCGGACGCGATGGACGGTCCATGCGGGCCGGTCGGCGATGAGGTCCGCGGCCGCCTTCAGGTAGCCGAGTTTCCTGGCGTCGGCAACCGCCGCCTCCTTGGAGGCTGGCGGCTTTTCGCCCTTGGCGGCGGCCTGGGCCCCGGTCTTGCGCTCCTGCAGGAACTCCTCGATCTTGTCGCCGTAGCCCTGCCACTCCCTCGCCTTGGCGAAGTAGTCGGCCAGCGCCAGGCCAGCGGCCTTTTCCGCGGGGGCTTCTGCCTCCGCGGGCTTGGTTTTCTTGGCGAAGACCTTGCCTGGCGAACTCCGGGGCACATCGTGCTTGAGGGTGGAGCCCGAAAGCAGGTCGATGGCATAGGTCCTGCGGAGCAGATCGCCCATGCTCAGGTCGGCCTCGAAGGATGCCAGCTGCACCAGGTTGTGGGTCGGCTTGTCGGGATCGGTCACCTGGATGCCTTCGACGACGATCGCGCCATCGGTGAGCGACAGGTGGGCCTTGGCCACGTCCACTTCCGCGCCGGTCTGGGCGGAGATGGCCGACTGCAGGCCCTTCTTGAGGACGACATCGAGCAGGAGGAAGTCGAGCACCAGTCCGAGAACCACCAGGATGCCTACCAGGATCAGGCCGGACTTGCGGAAGAGGGGGGCCTGCTTGGCGATCACGTCCTCGAGGGAGAGCTTCTGCTTGCCGAAGGCCAGCCAGAGCAGGAAGCGGGTGAACTTGTTCCTGGCCACCAGGGCGATCTTGTCGCGTTCGCCGGCTTCGAGCATCTTTTCGCGGATCTTGTTCACGGTGCCTGCCAGAAGGGTGCCCAGCACGATGCCGATGACCAGCGCGTAGGGGAGGCCGCCGACCATGGCGTAGACGTTCAGGTCCATCAAGGCGGTGCCGGGGGCGTTGGCCAGCTTGGCGAAGAGCTCCTGCAAGCCGGTATCGTGGATCAGGAAATAGCCGGTGTGGAAGCTGAGCGGCGCGAGCGCCAGCGAGAGCGCCTTGCCCGCCGCCGCGCCGACCAGCGCAAAGCCGATGTTGGCGTTGAGCAGCAGGGTGACCAGGATCGCCAGCACCAGCGTGAGGCTGGCGGTGGGGTTGAAGCCGATGAGCACGCCGCACAGTACGCCGAGGAAAATCTCCTTTTTGCCGGCGCCGCCACGCAGGATGCGGCCGATCTTGCGGATCAGTGAAAAGGTAATCATGATGCCATCCTCCGTCTAGTTTTGCGGGCTGGAGCATAGGTCTTTGCGGGGCATCGGGTCAATGGCGGAGTGTGCAATCCGGGGGTGCGGAAGGCCGGCGGGGCGGTTTCCGGTGTTGTTTTAAACAAAACCGGAAACTTGCGGGGTTGACACGTCCGAGTCCGTTGAATACAAAAGCGGGCATGAATCCGTTCAAGATCGATGGCATCGTCGACGGGGCCGACTACATGCCCCGCAAGGAGGGCGAAGCGCTGCTCGAATACCACAAGGCCGGCCGCAACGTCCTGGTCCGGGGTCCGCGCCGCACGGGAAAATCGTCGCTGGTGGTCAACACGTTCCAAGCGCTCGACTGCCTCTTCATCCGCGTCGACTTCTGGGGGGCGAAGACCGAGGCCCGCGCGGTGGAGAAGATCGCGCGGGCCCTCGCGCCGTTTTGCCGGAAGATGCCGACCCTCAGCGGATTCAACATCGGCGGGATCGGCCTGCAATGGAAGAGCCCCGAAGCGATCGCGAGCGTGGAGGACCTGCTGCGCCTCGTGCCCGGCCTGCACAAGAAGAAGCCCGTGGTGGTCTTCTTCGACGAATTCCAGGCGCTGCTCGACCTGCCCGACGCCGACCAGTTCCTCGGGGCCCTCCGCTCCGAAATCCAGGCGCAGCCGGAGGTGCAGTACCTCTTTGCCGGAAGCAACCAGAACCGGCTGATGGAGATCTTCTACGCCCAGCGCAGCCCCTTTTTCAAGTCGGCGGCCCTGATGGAGGTAGGCAGCCTGGAGCGGGGTCCGTTCGTCGAGTGGCTCACCGCCAAGTTCATCGATACCGGCCGGGCAATCGATCCCCGGCTATGGGACGCCATCTTCGAACTCACGCACGCCATCCCCGGCGACGTGCAGGATGTCTGCTACCACCTCTGGAACGACTCGGGCGAGGGCCGGGAGGTTGGGCCGGAGGATTTCGGTGCAACCCTCCGGCGCGTGCTGCACGAGCGCGCCTCGGGCTACGAGGGGATGTGGAACATGCTGACCGACAACCAGCAGAAGATCGCCATCGGCCTCGCCCGCTATCGCGACGACAAGTACACCTCCGGCGAGTTCATGCAGTTGAGCGGGGCGACCTCGCCCGCCTCCGTGAAGCGCGGCATCGAAGCCCTCGAATCCAAGGGGCTGATCTGGATGAGCGGCCGGCACTGGATCTTCTCCGATCCCTTCTTTGCCCTCTGGATCTCCAACTCGGTGGAATGATGGCTGCGGATGCCCGCCATGTCGAATGGGTACGCAGGGTCCAGGCGATCGCCCAGGCCGGTCTCGAGTACGCGCAGGACCCTTACGACCGCGAACGCTACGCCGAGCTGCGCGCCATCGCCGCCGCGATGATGGCCGCAGCATCCGATCTCCCGGCCGACCGATGGATGGCGGCCTTTGCCGCCGAAACCGGCTACCCCACGCCGAAGGTCGATGTACGCGGTGCCGTGTTCCGCGACGGCCAGGTGCTGCTGGTGCGCGAAGCGGCCGACGGCTGCTGGAGCCTTCCCGGCGGCTGGGCCGACGTCAACGACCCCCCCTCGGCGGCGGTCATCCGCGAACTGCGCGAGGAAACCGGACTCGAGGTCCGCTGCACGAAGCTCGTAGCCGTGCTCGACCGCGACCTGCACTACCAAGAGGACCGCCGCCCTTTCCACAGCTACAAGCTGCTCTTCCTGTGCGAAGCGGTCGCGGGGGGCGGCCCCCTGTGCCACGACATCGCCGAAGCGCGCTTCTTTCCCCTGGACGGCCTTCCGGAACTATCGCTTCCGCGCACGCTCCCCGAGCATGTCGAACTCCTTGCGGCGCATCTCCGGGATCCTTCGCTGCCCACGGGGTTCGATTAGGCCGGGGGCAGGGCGGGGCGGACCTTGATGGTTTTCTCGCGCTTGACGGTAACGCTTCCAGGCTTGGCCCCGCGCGGTTTCCCCACATGTTTCGCTTCCGTGCAGGTCACCGGCACGGTGCCGGCGCTGCGGGCCTTGGAGTGCCATGCGGCGATGGCGGCGGCGGCCTTGATGGTGGCGGCATCGGGTGTTTCGCCGTCGGGATGGCGAAGGACGACATGGCTGCCGGGGAGGCCGTGGACATGGAACCAGAGGTCGTTGGGCGCGGCGACGCGCAGGCTCAGCTGGTCGTTGTCGGCATCGGTCTTGCCCGCCAGTGCCTCGAAGCCGCCGGGCAGCGCGTATTTCCAGCAATCGGGTTGGACATTCCGCTCCTTCATCGGGAGGATTCATACCTGCGAAACGACGGGAAACCAAGATGAACCTGTTTGCCTATGGAACGCTGATGTGGACGGAGGTGCTCGATGCGGTGGTGGGGTGCCGTCTTCATGGCGAGCCGGCTGTGGTCGAGGGTTTCCGACGGCTGCGCCTGGCCGGGGAGCACTATCCCGCCGTGTTGCCCGCGCCCGGCGGACGGGTCGAAGGCATCCTCTACCGGGGACTGTCGGAGAGCGATTTCCGGGCCCTGGATGCCTTCGAGGGCGAGGAGTACGATCGCATCGAAATCCAGCTCGGCGAGATCGCCGCCTGGCTCTACGTCCTTGCCCCTGCGTGGAGGCACCGGGCCGTCGACCTCCCTTGGAATCCGGCCGACCTCACGCCCGGGCAGTTGGCGGAGTTCTGCTCGGTCTACAAGGGGTGGGGCGCGCTGGAACGGTAACGGCCCCTCCGGCGAATAAGTCGGGGCCCATTGCAGGCATTTTGAATATTGCCGAATAGGTATCCGTTTGCATATTCTCTCCCGCATGCGCGGTTGGCCACCCATCCTGATCCTCCTGCTGTCCATCGCGGGCGGCATCGCCGTGGCGGTTCCGGGCGGCGACCCTCCTCCCGCGGTCCAGCGGTTGCGCTGGATGGGGCACTGGAAGGGTGAAGGGCTCCGCGAGCAATTGGTGCTGGAGGTGCTGGACGAATTCCGGTTCCTTCACCCGGAAATCGAGGTGCAGTTCGCCTTCGCCGCCGACGTGCTGCCTGAAAGGAGCCAGGCCGCCGCCGCGGAAGGGATCGTCCGCATGGTCCGGACAGGGCAGATCGACTGGGATGTGGTATGGCTCGATCCGCTGGTCTACCGCATGGTGGCCGGGACGCTCGGCGATTGGGAGTGGGGCCGCAAGCATCTGGTCGACTTCAACGATGTGCCCGGATTCGCCGCCACGCACAAGCCTTTGCTGACCGAAGGCCCCGACGCACACCGCCATACCGGGGGTGTCTTTCCCGGGCCCTACATCGAGGGCTACTGCTATGCCGCATGGTACAACCGCGCCGTGGCGGAGCGCGTGGGTATCGTGGTCCGCGAGGAAGGAATGGCGGCGAAGGACCTGCTGGACTATGTCCGGGCCGTGGACGCCTACAACCGGACGGCCGCCGAGCCGGTGGCGGCCTTCGTCGACCACTACCGCTCGGGCGCCACGGGGCGGCTGGCCTGGAGCCTGCTCTGCTCCGAATGCCCGGAGTGCGGAACCCATGCCCCTGCTTCGGCTGCCGCGATCGAACGCGTTGCGGCCCTTTTCGCCGAGCTGGCCCGCTGCCGGCCCTTCGGCGGGTTTTCGGACCGCACCTCGAAGCCCGATGCTGCGCGCGCCCTGCTCGATGGACGGGCCCTTTTCCTGTTCGATGCCACCTGGCGCTACAATGAACTGGCAAGGCTCGATCCCGTCAAGCTGCACCAGCTCGGCCTGGCCCAGATGCCGGGCTTCGACGGACCATCCATGGCCATTGGCGGCTACATGACCACCTGGGCGGTGATGAAGAACGCCCCGGGCCGCGAAGCGGGCATCCACCTGCTCGAATTCTGGAGCCGCCCCTGCATCGCGGAACGGTGGGTCCGCTACACCAAGTGCCCCGCGGGGCTCAGGGGCGACCTCTACGACCCCGGATTCGGGGACGATATTTTTGCCAGCTACCAAGGCCGCCTGGCCCGTACATGCAACTGCCTGCTGCCGGATCCGCTGGTCTTCGCCTCGTCCTGGGGCGACGAGACGGGAGCGGTCGACCGGGAGCGGATCGCGCGGCTGGACCGGGTGCTCCATGGGGAGGAAACCCTGTCCGATGAGGCATGGGAAATGCGAACAGTAGGCAGGTAGGTGCGGATGATGTCCAAGTTCTTCCTATCAATGGCGTTCAAGCTCGGACTGGCGATCTTCCTGATCGCTTCGGTCCTGCTTTCCAGCCTCGAGATATTCTATGCCCGGCGCTTTTCCCGCGAAATCGACGAGCGGCTGGCCCGCGAATCCGGCATTCCCGCGCGGCTCATGGGCCAGCAGGCGCTTTCCTATGCCATGGCCCGCGATACCGGTGCCCTGTCCGGGATCGTCGGCGAAGAGGTCGTTTTCGCCGCCGCCTGCCAGTCCGACGGCACGGTCTACTATTGCTCCGACCCCGCGCTGGAAGGGCGCCCGCTTCCCGAAGCAATGGGCTTCCGGGAGGATCCCGCCGACGCCTGGTCGACGCTGTCGCCCGAGGGCGATGAAACCTATCTGCTGGCGTCGTCGCCGCTCGTCGGCGAGGGCCGCCGGATCGGAACGCTGCACATCAAGATGCGGACCGGGAACGCGCAGCAGCGCAAGCGGCAGACCGCCTTCCTCTTCGTCGGGGGCTTCCTCGGATGCATCGCGCTGACCACCGTGCTGGGGGCGGTGCTGGTGCATTGGATGACCGTCCCGCGCTTCCGCGGCATCCTGCTAGGCCTCAAGGAGGTGGAACAGGGCGATTTCGAGGTGCGCATCGATTCGGCGAAGTCGCGCGACGAGCTTGGCGAACTGAGCCGGGGCGTCAACCACATGATCGGCGAGCTGTCCCGGCGCAACCGGGAGCGCAACAAGCTGGAGGACGAGCTGGAAGCCGCCAAGGAAGAGGCCGAAAAGGCGAGCCGGAGCAAGAGCGAATTCCTCGCCAACATGAGCCACGAGATCCGCACGCCGATGAACGGCGTTCTCGGCATGGCGCAGCTCCTGAAGGACACCGAGCTGACGTCCGAGCAGCGCGAATATGTCGAGACCATCGCCACTTCCGCCTCCAGCCTCCTCAAGATCATCAACAACATCCTCGACCTCTCCCGCATCGAAATGGGCAAGTTCGACCTGAACATCGACATCGTGGACCTCCGCAGGCTGCTGAACGAGATGAACGCCTTCTTCTCCCCCGCCGCCCGGGAAAAAGGGCTGGATCTCAAGGTGCTCTATCCGGAGGACCTGCCCCTTGTGCGCAGCGACGAAAACACCCTCCGGCAGATCCTGGTCAACCTGATGGCCAACGCCATCAAGTTCACGCGCAAGGGCCATGTCGAGATCGCCGTCCGCTGCCTCGAGCGCACGGGGAGCGAATGCACCCTCTGGTTTGGCGTCTCCGATACCGGCATCGGCATCTCCAGCGCCGCGCAGGAGATCATCTTCCACGAGTTCACGCAGGCCGACGGCTCGCATACCCGGGAGTACGGCGGCAGCGGGCTGGGGCTCGCCATTTCGAAGCGGATGGTGGAGCGGCTGGGTGGCCGGCTTGGTGTCAGCAGCGAGCCGGGGAAGGGGTCGCTGTTCAGCTTCACAATCAGTGTGGACATGGAGGAAGAGGCGCCGGGTCGCACGCCCGGCGGCGCGGCGGCCCGCGAAGAGGAGCGCATGGACCTGCATATCCTCCTGGCCGAGGACAACAAGCTGAACCAGCGGGTCGTGGTCAAGATGCTCGAGAAGCTGGGCTGCCGCGTCGACGTGGTCGAAAACGGCCGCGACGCCATCAACCGCCTGAAGCTCTCCGCCCCGGAGGCGGAGCGCCCCCGCTACGACCTCATCCTCATGGACATCCAAATGCCGGTCATGGACGGCCTCAAGGCCGCCGCCATGATCCGCGCGCAGGAGGGCGATGGGCCGCGCACCCCCATCGTGGCCATTACCGCCCACGCCATGAAGGGCGACCGCGAGCGCTTCCTCGAGCAGGGGATGGATGGCTACCTGTCGAAACCGGTACGCCGCGAGGACCTGCTGGCCCTGCTCAGGAAGCATGCCTGACGCACCTCCGCCGGAAGCGTCGCAGCCTGCCCTTCGGCCTCGTTCCGCGGCCGCTAGTAAAAAATACTAGAATCGGGGCATATACGGAATCGCCTCGGCCGCCGGCTTGCTGCATACTGCGCATCGGAAGGTGGAAGAAGGAAGGCAATGCACCACGGCAAGGTTCCCATGTTCAGGATGCGGCCGCACAAGGGGATCCTTGTGACCGCCGGGGCGGTGCTTCTCCTGGGTGTGCTGTTCTATTACGACGGGCACCGCGATCCCGGCAACATCCCGGCCCACCACCGCTCCAGCCTCGGACTTGCCGTGGCCGTCATCGTCTCCGGCCTGCTCTTCATCGTCGCCACGGGCCGCATGTGGTTCAAGCACCTCTGGCACGACCGGTACCGGTGACCGGCAGCCGCGCCGCGGAGCCTGCCGGACGCAGAATGGCCCTACAAATTGCTCGAACAATCCCCTGCGCTTGGTAGCATGTAGCACGTGAAGTCCGTCAACCATTTCAACCAGAACCGCCCCGTACACCTCGCCCGGCGCGACGTGTACTACGAGAAGTCCTGCCTGCTGATCCGGACGCCCCCCCCGGGGCAAGCCCCCCACGAGGCCGTCGCGGAGGTCTACGAGGAGGTGCTTTTCCTCCTGCGCGTGGCGCGCCAGCACGCCCGCTTCGCCATTCGCGCACCCGTCGGCGATTCCGGCAACGAGCAGTTCTGCCGCTTCATCGACCTGCTGGCCGGCAACGTCAAGGCCGTGCTCTCCATGCTCAACCTCAAGGCGGGGGTGGAGCGCGGCGACTCCGACGCCTTCGGCTTCCTGGGCGACAACCATGCCTCGGTGGCCCTGCAGGCCGAGGAGTACCAGCGCCGGGCGAACGACATCGTGCGCTCCATCCTCAGCACCCTCGGAATGGCCGAGGAGCCCTACACCCGGCTGCTCGAATGGAATGCCGGGGAGGCGGCGGCCGCCGGGGAGACCGAGCGCTACAACAAGGCCCGCCGGCATTTCGCGCGGCTGATCGAGGAGAACCGCCACAGCTACAAGATCGCCCCCAGTACCCGCAAGATCTCGATGTTCTAGCGGGGCGCTACTCCCGGCTGAACTTCCGGTCGAGTTCGCCGAAGCTCGTATAGATCAGCGTCGGCCTGCCGCGCGGCGACGTGTAGGGCATCTCCGTCCTGGCCAGGTCGGCCACCAGCCGCTCGATCTCGCGGTCGGACAACTGCTCCTTCACGCGCACGGCGGTCTGGCAGGCCGCCTGGGCGATCTGCTCGTGGACCAGTTCGCGGGCGCCGCGCCGCTTCCCGGCCTTCTCCAGCGCGCGGGCGATCTCCACCAGCAGGGCGTCCGCCGGGCCCTCCTGCACATGGACGGGCAGCGCATCTACGAGAAAGGTGTCGCCCCCAAACTCGGAAATGCCGAAGCCCAGCTCCTGCAGCGCGTCGAGATGTTCTCTAACCGTCTGCGCATCGGACGGAAGGAGCTCGACTGTTTCGGGCGCCAGCAGGCCCTGCTTGCGGATGGCGTGCGCATGGGCGGCCTGCATGAACTTCTCGAACAGCACGCGTTCGTGCGCCGCCCGCGGCTCCATCAATACGAAGCCATCCTCCGTCTCCAGCACCACGTAGCCTTCGCCGATGCGCCCCACGATCCGGCACCACCCCCACGGCGATGCCGCCGCCGCGGCTTTGGGCTTATGCTCATGGGCCTGGGGTTCGGGGCCGGGGGGCGGGGCCGCGGGCGGCTTCCGTTGCCCGATGATGTCCGGACGAACGAGCAGCTGCTCCATCTGCTTCTGCGTCTGCACCGGCGGCCGGGCGGCCGGCCCGGGCGTGGCCGGCGGGGGCGCGGCCGGCGGGAGGGGTTCCGCCGGAAATGCGAGGGCCTTCCCCAGCGCCGCGACAATGGCGTCGCGCAGGTCGTTGGGGCGGCGGAAGCGCACCTCCTTCTTGGTGGGGTGCACGTTCACGTCGACCAGCGAGGGGTCCATGTCGACGAAGAGGAAGACCGCCGGATAGCGGCCGCGGGCGATCAGCGCATGGTAGGCCTCGTTCAGCGCGTGGTAGACGACCGGCGCGGCGGCGGGCCGCCCGTTGATGAAGATGTACTGGTCCTGCCGGTCCCTGCGTCCGGTCTGCGGCAGGCCGGCGAAGCCGCGGATCGTGTAGTCGCCCTCCGCGTGGTCGATGCGGGCAAGCTGCCCCGGGAACGCGGGGCCGTAGAGTTCGGCGATGCGGTCCTCCATCGATCCCGAGGCGGGAAGGTTGTGGACGGGGCGTTCGTCGATCTTCAGCCCCATGCCGATGCCGGGGTGGGCCAGCGCATGCACGAGGAACAACTGCCGGATGTGCGCATTCTCGGTCTGTTCCGCCCGCAGGAACTTCCGCCGCGCGGGGACGTTGAAGAAGAGGTTGCGGACCTCGATGCGGGTGCCGACCGGGCAGCCGGCGTCCTCCACGCCGAGCATCCGTCCGCCGGCAATCTGGATTTCGGTGCCGGCCAGCTCGTCGGCCGGCCGGGTGGTGAGGGTGAAGCGCGAGACCGAGGCGATGGCCGCCAGGGCCTCCCCGCGGAACCCCAGGGTCAGGATGCGCCCGATGTCGGCCTCCGAGCGGATCTTGCTCGTGGCATGGCGCTCGATGCTCAGCAGGGCCTGGTCGCGCGCCATGCCGCAGCCGTTGTCCGTTACGGCCACCAGCTGCTGGCCGCCGCGCAGGATCTCCACCTCGACCTGCGTGGCCCCGGCGTCGAGCGCGTTTTCGAACAGCTCCTTCACCACGGAGGCGGGCCGTTCGACCACCTCGCCGGCGGCGATCTTGTTGATCACCTGGTCGGGGAGGAGCTGGATGACGGGTTTGGACTGCATCCGGCGGAACATAGCAGAAGCCGCCGGGCCATTGGAAGCGCCGCGGGCCGGGGATTTCCGTCCAGGAGTCTGCGCGTCAGAAGGAGTCGTAGCGCACCACGTCGCCGATCGGCAGCTTGTCGCTGGGCGGCGGCGGTTCGCCGGTGGCCTTGCCGATGGCGACGAACATGCAGATGGCGTGGTCTTCCGGCAGATGGATGAGCTCGGCGACGGCGTCGTAGTCGAATCCGTCCATCGGGCAGGAATCGTAGCCCATCGACTTGGCCGCGAGCATCAGGGTTTGCGCGGCGATGCCGCAGGAGCGCATCGCCTCGTCGCGCTGGACCTGGTCCAGCCCGTCGTAGTACCTGCGGATCGCGGGTACGATGAACTCCTGCACCGGTTCGGGGGCCGACCGCCAGTAGCGCAGGGGCTCCTTGTTCCACGCCTTGAGGTCGGCGCACAGGATGATGAGCAGCGCGGCGTCGGTCACCTGCTCCTGGTTCCACGCGGCTTCCCGCAGCGCCTGCCGGACGCCGGGGTCGCGCACGACCACGAAGCGCCAGTTCTGTATGTTGAACGCGGTGGGCGAGCGGACGGCGAGCGAGAGCAGCTGTTCCGTCTCCTCGGGGGTCATCTCGTGGGCGGGGTCGAACTGCCGCACGGCGCGGCGCTCAAGGATGGCGGACGGTACGTTCATCGGGAAGCTCCTCTCCTAATGATCGGCAAGCATAGGATAGTGGTCCGCTGAAAAAAAGTCCTTTGTCGCCCGACGAGCCGGGGGAATGGACTTGCCAGCGCCCCCTGGGGCGCGGCAACCTAGCGCCCAACGAACCGGCGGCAATGGGTTCGTGCAGGGAGGTGGAGCGATGAAGCGGATCATGGGGTGGGCGGCAATCTTCCTGGTGCTGGCGGGCGGTGCGGCGACCGGCGCCTCCGGCACCACCAACCAGGTCATGGTGCTGTTCAACGGTGCCGAGCTCTTTGCCGTTTCGGGCGTCGCCTCCCTGTCGGCGGAAAGCCGCGCGGCGGCGATCCAGGAGCGGGTCGGGCATCTGGCCCGTTCGCCCCTGTTCAGCACGGAGGAGCTGTCCGTCCACCAGGACGAGGGGCTCCACATGAGCCTGATCATGGCCGGGGGCGACCTGGTGACCGTGACGATGGAGGCCGACGCGAAAGCGGCCGGGCTGGCCCGCGCGGCGCTCTCCGAGATCTGGGTACGGAAGATCGCCGAGGCGGTCGAACAGTACCGGAAGGACCGTACGCGGGCCTCCTACCTCCGGGGCGCGCTGTTCGCCCTGCTGGCCACGGGCCTGCTCGGGGGCATCTGGCTGCTCGTCAAAAGGCTCTGCTCCAAGGTGCTGGAAATGATGAAGGCGCGGCTGGCCGGAAGGAAGATGTTCAAGTTCGTCGACGGCAACGGGGTGGTCGAAATCAGCGGCTTCCTGCTGCGCCTGGCCCGGTTCCTCACGATGCTCTGGATGCTGGTGGTCTACCTCAACGTGGTGCTTAGCTTCTTCCCGTGGACCTTCAACCTGTCGGCCCGGATGTTCAGCCTCATCAGCACGCCGGCGGTCAACTTTGCCCGGGGGTTCGTGGCCAACCTGCCGAACCTGTTTGCGCTGGGGGTGATCTGGGCGATCGTCTACGCCATTCTGCGGGCCACCCGCCACATCTTCTTGCAGATCGGCGAAGGGAAGGTGCGGATCCGGGGATTCTACCGCGACTGGGCCGATCCGACCTACCGCCTCGTGCGCCTGATGGTGATCGTCTTCGCGCTCGTCGCCGCCTTCCCCTACATCCCCGGTTCGGACTCCCCCGCCTTCAAGGGCATCTCCATCTTCATGGGCGTGCTCTTCTCGCTCGGCTCGACCTCGGTCGTCTCCAACATCTTCGCCGGCCTGGTGCTCACCTACATGCGCCCCTTCATGCCGGGCGACTTCGTCGAGATCAGCGGGATCAAGGGCACGGTCATGTCGCGCCAGACCTTTTCCACGCGCATCCGCACCCCGACCAACCAGGTGGTCTCCATCCCCAACACCTCGGTCTCCGGCAACCACATCGTCAACTACAGCCACATGGCCGAACGGGCCGGGGTGATGATCGGCACCACCGTCACCATCGGCTACGACGCCCCGTGGCGCACCGTCCACCAACTGCTGGTCGCCGCGGCCAAGGGAGTGGGGGATGTGCTGGCAACCCCGGCACCGTTCGTCCTGCAGACCTCGCTGGACGACTTCTACGTCTCCTACCGGCTGGTGGTCTCCACGAACAGGCCCGAGCGGCAGCTGCGCATCCTGGCCGAGGTCCACCAGCGCATCCAGGACGAATTCGCCCGGGCCGGCGTCGAGATCATGTCGCCGCACTACCGGGCCGAGCGCGACGGCACGGCCTCCACCATTCCGGCCGTGGAAGGGGGCGGCGAAGGATAGGCTGGCCGGGGGCGGCAGGGCGGGGAATTTCCCCGCCTTTTTCATTTTGCAACGGAAGCCCTTTCCGCGAAGATATCGCCCGTTTTACAACCCAAGGGGTGCAACCATGCTGGATATCCGTTTCATTCGCGACAACATCGACCTCGTCAAGGCCGCCATGGCCAACCGCAACGCCACGGTCGATCTCGATGCCGTGCTGGCGCTCGACAACCGCCGCCGCGCCATCGTCAACGAAGCCGAGGAGCTCAAGGCCGGGCGCAACCGCGTATCCAGGAACATCGGCCAGATGATCAAGGAGGGGAAGGATCCCGAAACCGTCAAGGCCCAGGTCCGCGAGATGGGCGACAAGATCGCCGCGTTCGACGAGGAGCTGCGCGACGTGGAGGCCCGGCTGCGCGAGGGGCTGCTCTTCATCCCCAACATCCCCTCCGAAACGACACCGGTCGGCAAGGACGAAAAGGACAACCCGGTGGTTCGGGTCTGGGGCGGGAAGAAAAGCTTCGACTTCACGCCGCGGCCGCACTGGGACCTGGGCGAGGCGCTCGGGATCTTCGATTTCGCGCGCGGGGCCAAGATCGCCGGTTCGGGCTTTCCGCTCTTCAAGGGGGCGGGCGCCAAGCTGGAGCGCGCGTTGATCCAGTTCATGCTCGACCTGCACACCTCGGAGCACGGCTACACCGAGATCGCCCCGCCCTTCATGTGCAACGAAACCGCCATGACCGGCACCGGGCAGCTGCCCAAGTTCGCCGAGGACATGTACACCGTCGCGCTCGATGGGCTCTATCCCATCCCCACCGCCGAGGTGCCCGTGACCAACATGTACGGCAACGAGATCCTCGACGCTGAACTGCCGATCCTCCACACCGCCTACACGCCCTGCTTCCGCCGCGAGGCCGGTTCGGCGGGCAAGGATACCCGCGGCCTGCTGCGCGTGCACCAGTTCGACAAGGTCGAACTGGTCAAGTTCACCACCCCCGAAACCTCCGCCGAAGAGCACGAGAAGCTGACGGCCGACGCCGAGCGCGTGCTCCAGCGGCTGGGACTGCACTACCGCGTGGTCGAACTCTGCACCGGCGACCTCGGCTTCAGCGCCGCCAAGTGCTACGACATCGAGCTGTGGGCCCCGGCGCAGGACAAGTGGCTGGAGGTCTCCTCCTGCTCCAACTTCAAGGACTACCAGGCGCGCCGCGCCAACATCCGCTTCCGCGACGAAAACGGGAAGCCGGCGTATGTACACACCCTCAACGGGTCGGGCGTCGCCCTGCCGCGCCTCGTGATCGCCATCATGGAGAACAACCAGGCCGCCGACGGGTCGATCGATCTGCCCGAGGTGCTCTGGCCCTACATGGGCGGCATGAAGCGGTTGGAAAAATAGGGGGCGCGCGCCGGATGCTAGGCCGCTTCCTCGAGGAGGGGGGGCTCGGGCTGGTGCAGCACCGCCTTGAGGTCGATCTGATCCTCTTCGTTGGCCGCCCCGTTGGCGCACGACGCGATGCCGGCCACCAGGTAGACGAGCGTAACCGCCACGTAGGTGGCGACGGGCACCGGATGGCCGAGCGTGGCCGAGAGCGTGACGAAGATGATCGAGGGCGTGGCCGCAACCGTCGCGATGCGCAGGATGCCGGAATAGCCGAGCGCTGCGCGCATGGCCATCGAAAGGATGAGCCCCACCACCGCCACCACCAGCAGGACCAGCACGGCGAGGATGTAGGAGAGCAGCAGGAAGACGCCGTAGGAGAGGGGGGCGATCGACTCCTGCAGCGCCCGGATCCACCCGGCCACAACCTGCCGGTCGATGTGCAGGTTGGCGATCCGCGAGAGGTCGAGCGTGCCGAACTGGCGCTTGCCCAGCCGGACGATCAGTTCCGATTCGGTCAGCAGCGCCCAGATGTTTTCATCCTCGATGTAGTTCATGCTGCCGGTGGTATCGAGGATCGCGAAGGGGGTGCCTCCGTTGCTCAGGTAGATCGGCTCGCGCTGGTCGATCGAAGCGGTCCCGTTGGTGATGTCGATCTCCGGGATCTGGTCGAGGAAGGCGAGGTGGCTGCCCCGGGCCGACCGCTGGACTTCGCGCCGGATGCCGATGGCCGCGGGGATGCAGCAGACGGCCAGCAGGAGGAAAAGGTAGGCCAGGTTGGCCCCTTTCCAGTTGCGGCCGACGTCGCGGTAGATCCGCTTCGAGAAGAAGGCCATCAGGGGCATCTGGAGCAGCTTGTATTTCTTCCTGTTCATGGTGAACAGGATGGAAGCAGATCGGGTGCCAACATAGTCCGGCGGGGTTCGCGCCGGGGGGCTAGGGGGTTGCCCAGCCCGCTTCGCCGGGGGCGAGGTTGGCGTACTTGAGGCTCGAGCGCGGCTCGGCCATCATTCCGGCCACGGCGTCGCGCCAGGCCGCATAATGGGCGGTTTCCTTGTGTTTTGCGGCATCGTCGGGGGTGCGGTAGACCTCCACGAGCGCGAACCGGGCGGGATCGTCCTCCCGTTGCAGGAAGTCGAACCGCGCGATGCCCGGCTCCTGGATGGAGTTTTGCACATTTGCGAGGGTGGCGGCCCTGAAGGCCTCGACGCACTCCGGCTTCACATGGATGGAGACATGGACGATGAACATGGCGGTTCTCCCTTGGTTTCTGCGATGCTACCGGGCATTGAGCACCCAGCGCTTGTTGTGCCAGAAGTACTGCTCCGGCGCCTTGAGGATTTCGGCGGATAGGGCGGCCATCACCTCCCGCATGATCCGGTGCAGCTCGGTGTCGCGGTCGGCGGCGGGATCCGGCACGACGGGATCGAGCAGGATGGCATCGTGCCGCGTCCAGCCGACGCGCCGGACCACGACCGGATAGACCGGGCAGTTGGCCAGCAGGGCGAACTGGGCCGCGCCGGGCGCGATGGTGGCCGTGCCGTTGAGGAAGTCCACCTCGACCCCCCTGCCGCGCACGCCGATGTCCGGCAGCACGCCCAGCACCTTGCCCTGCCGGAGCCGGTCGACCACGCCCTTCCAGCTCTTGCTGTCGCGGTAGAGCAGTTCCAGCGAGAACGAGCGGCGCATCCGGTCGATGTAGTTGTTGATCAGCGGATTCTTCTGCTTGCGGGCGATGGTGAAGACCGGCAGGCCCAGGAGGTCGGCGGCGACCCCGGCGATCTCCCAATTCCCGTTGTGGGGGGTGGCCATGATGAAGCCGCCCTGCGCATGGATCGCCTTGAGCCGCGCTTCGAGCCGGGCCATTGGGAGACGGCGCACCTTTTCGGGGGTGAGCCGCGAAAAGCGGAAGCCTTCGATGGCGTTGAAGCAGAGGTTGCACCAGGAGCGCCAGGCTACCCGCCGGACCTCCCGTTCCGGCGCGCCGGGGCCGAGGACCGCGCGCACCCGCTGGCGGGTCCGCTTCACGTGCACCCGCCCGACGAAGTGCGAAGCCGCCGCCACGAACCAGCCGAGCGCCAGCGCCGCGCGCAGCGGCAGGGCGCGGATCAGCGCGCCGGCGGCGACGACCGCGGCGTATTCGGCCATGTGGCTGATCGAGTATCTCATCGTGCTGGCTGGACCCTGGTTTCGAAGCCGGAAGCGAAACGGTGAAGCGGCAAGGCTACTCGGTAATGCGGGGTGGTTGCAACCCAAAGCCCATGGCCTGGGGCCCCAAAGCCTTGTTCCGCCGCTATCTTCCCCGCCGGTCCCATGTGCGCTCCTGGGGCGGGGCGAGCAGCGGGTCGGGCTTGGCGGCGAAGTAGACCAGCCCCTCGCCGATGGTCTGCTCGATCCGGTGCTCCAGCTCGGGGCAGGGGCGGACGCGGTAGTCGGGGTCGGCGTTGATGAAGACCTTGGGCCCGTCGACGAACTCGATGCAGAGGTGCAGGGGGGTGCGGCCGCCGTGTTCGGTCGCGGCCTCCTTGAGCCGCCGGAGCACCTCGTCGTTCACCCCCATCTCCGGGAGATGGATGCTGACGCGGTCGCAGAAGAGGCTGGGCGCCTGGTCCAGCGGGTGGATCTCCAGCACCTGCAGCTTGCGCTCGCCGTTCTCCTCCTCCATCAGGATGCCGCCGAACATCCGCGTGGCGTCGTCCTCCAGCAGGTGGCCATGCTGTTCGAAGGGGCCTGGGAAGATGATGGCGTTGACCGCCCCTTCGAGGCCCTCGATGCGGAAGGAGGCCATGGGTTTCTGGTCCTTCTTGGTGAACAGCTTGCGCATCTCGGTCACCATGCCGCCCACCCGGGTGCGCTCGCCGGCGGCGAGCTGGCCGATCTCCTTCAGGCGCCGGAGGGCGAAGCGGTCGAGCGCCCACTCGTGGCGCGCCAGCGGATGGCCGGAGATGAAGAAGCCGATCAGCTCCTTCTCGGCGGCCAGCATTTCCGACTCCGTCCAGGGCTTGACGTCGGGCAGCTCCTCGTCCGCGCCGGCCCCTCCGGTATCGTCGCCGGCGTCCATCAGGTCGAACATCGAGCATTGGCCGGAGCGCCGGTCCTTGAGCAGTTCCGCGGCGCGGCCGAGGGCGGTGTCGATGCCGTTGAAGAGGCGGGCGCGGTGGATGCCGGTAAAGTCGAAGGCCCCGGAACGGATCAGGCTTTCGACCACCTTCTTGTTGGCCGAGGTGATCCGCGCGCTGAAGTCCATCAGTCCGGTGAAGGGGCCCTTGCCGTCGCGCTCCCGCACGACCTCCTCGGCGACCCCCTCGCCGACCCCCTTGATGGCGGCGAGGCCGAAGCGGATGCCGGAGCCGTCGGGCACGGCGTTGAAGCGCAGGATCGACTCGTTGACGCACGGGGGCAGGACGTCGATGCCCATCTCCTTGGCCTCGGCGATGAAGGCGGCGAGCTTGTCGGTGTTGCCCATTTCGCCCGAAAGGAGGGCGGCCATGAATTCGGCGGGGTAGTGGGCCTTGAGCCAGGCGGTCTGGTAGGTGACGAAGCCGTAGGCGGTGGAGTGCGACTTGTTGAAGCCGTACTGCGCGAACTTCTCGATGTTGTCGAAGATGGTGCCGGCGAGCTTGGCGTCGATGTTGTTGGCCTGCTTGCAGCCCTCGACGAACCGGCCGCGCTGCTCGGCCATCACCTCCGGCTTCTTCTTGCCCATGGCGCGGCGGAGGATGTCGCCCTGGCCGAGCGAGAAGCCGGCGAGCTTCTGGGCGGCCTGCTGGATCTGCTCCTGGTAGACGATGATGCCGTAGGTCTCCTTGAGGATCTCCTCGAGCAGCGGGTGGTCGTAGACCACCTTCTCGAGGCCGTGCTTGCGCTTGGTGAAGAGCGGGATGAACTGCATCGGTCCCGGGCGGTAGAGCGCGAGGATGGCGATGATGTCCTCGATGCAGTCGGGGCCGACCTGCCGCAGCGTGTCGCGCATGCCGCCCGATTCCAGCTGGAACACGCCGACCGTATCGCCGCGCGCCAGCAGCTCGAAGGTCGCCTGGTCGTCGAGCGGCAGCTTCTCGGGGTCGATCGCGATGCCGTGGTTGCGCTGGATGAGCGCGCACGCCTCGTGGATGGTGGTGAGGTTCTTCAGCCCCAGGAAGTCCATCTTCAGCAGGCCGATCTCCTCGGTCGGCCCCTTCTCGAACTGGACCACCGTCAGCTTCTCCTTGGGCTCGACGGTGAGCGGGATGATCTCGATCAGCGGCTTCTCGCCGATCACCACGCCGGCGGCGTGCATGCCGCTATGGCGCGGCAGCCCCTCGAGCAGCCGGGCGTACCGCATGATCCGCCGCGCCCGCTCGTCGGTTTCCGTCTCCTTCTTGAAGTCGGGGCTCTCGGCCAGCGCCTTCTCGAGCGTGGTGCCGGGCGTGTCGGGGATCAGCTTGGCGAGCTTGTCGCAGTAGGGCAGCTCGATCTCCAGCACGCGGCCAAGGTCGCGCATGAGCGTCTTGGCGCCGAGGGTGCCGAAGGTGATGATCTGGGCGACGCACTCCTCGCCATACTTCTCGCGCACGTACCGGATGACGTCGCCGCGGCGCGTGGGGCAGAAGTCGATGTCGAAGTCGGGCGGCGAGACGCGGTCGGGGTTGAGGAAGCGCTCGAAGATGAGGCTGTACTTGAGCGGATCGACCGTCGTGATCTCCAGCGAGTAGGCCAGGAGCGAACCCGCGCCCGAGCCGCGCCCCGGGCCGACCGGGACGCCGTCGCGCCGCGCATACTGGATGAAGTCGGCGACCACGAGGAAGTAGTTGATGTAGTTGGTCTTCTCGATCACGCCGACCTCGTAGTAGAAGCGGTCGCGGATCTCCCGTTCGCGGTCGTCCTTGGGCTGGTCGAGGTCCTCGATGCCGTAGAGCTTCTTCAGCCCCAGCTTGCCGAGGTGGATCAGGTAGCCCTTCTTGTCGAACCCCTCGGGCAGGACGAACTCGGGGAAGTGGAGGCGGTGGGCGGGAAGGTCGAATTCGAACTCGACGTTGCAGCGGGTGGCGATCTCGACGGTATTGGCGACCGCCCCGGGGTGGTCGGGGAAGAGGGCGGCCATCTCCTCGCCGCTCTTCATGTAGAACTGGTCGCCCTCGTAGCGGTGGCGGTTGGGGTCGGCGACGAGGTCGCCGCGCTGGAGGCAGATGAGGACGTCGTGGGCCTCGGCGTGCTCCTTGCGGATGTAGTGGACGTCGTTGGTCGCCACCAGCGGGAGGCCGGTGGCCTCGGCCACCTTCAGGAGATTCTGGCGCGCGTCCTTTTCATCGGCCAGCCCGTGGTCCTGCAGCTCCAGGAAGAAGTTGCCCGGGCCGAGGATCTCCGCGTATTCCCGCGCCAGCTCGACTGCCCGCTCCACTTCGCCATGCATGCAGGCCTCGTTCACCTCGCCGCGCAGGCAGGCCGAAAGGCCGATCAGGCCGCGGTGGTATTCGCGCAGCATCGCCTTGTCGATGCGCGGCTTGTAGTAGACCCCCTCCAGGTGGGCCTTGGAAACCAGCTTCACCAGGTTGTGGTAGCCCTCCTGCGTCTCCGCCAGCAAGACCAGGTGCAGGTTGTTGCGCTGCGAGCTCTTCTCCTCGATCCCGTGGCGCGCCACGTAGACCTCGCAGCCGATGATCGGCTTGATGCCCGCCGACAGCGCCGCCTTGTAGAACTCCACCGCGCCGTAGAGCACCCCGTGGTCGGTCAGCGCCAGGTGTTCCATCCCCATCTCCTTGGCGGCCTGCATGGCCTCCTTGATCTGCACCGTGCTGTCGAGCAGGCTGTAGCAGGTGTGGAAATGCAGATGGCAAAACGGTACGCGGGCCACGGTCGGAAATCCCCTTCAACGGTTCAAGGGAGCCAAGATAGAACCCCCGGCCGGGAATGGACAGAAGAAAGTGGCCGCCAGCCGCAACCCCTTGCGCGGAGAGGGGTAAGGGGAAAAGCGTGGAGTTTGGGGTTTGGAGCCTGGGATTTGGAGGAGCGGGGCCAAGGCCTCCGGCCGGCAGTCCCGGGTTCCGGGCCTTTTCCCCCTCCCCGCATTCCCAACGTTTTGCGGCTTGCGGGGCTCTAATCCGGCAGGAAGGGAGGTGGACCATGCACCCGATCACCACCATGAAGCACTGGAGCCATCAGCTGCACGACGGAATGGCGACCCTGCGGCACCACATCCAGGGGCATCTCCACAGCCACCATATCTGGGCCGGCGTGGCGTTCACGACCCTGATTGCGGTCATTTTCGCGGCGATGTTCATCCTCGCGCGGCATGCGCCGCTCATCTATCCGCAAGGCATCCCGTACCTGCCCTACGGGATGTAGGCCCGGTCTGGGGATGACACC
>QKAU01000053.1 GCA_003246265.1 Kiritimatiellales bacterium
ACAACCATCTTCTTTTGCATATTTTTTCCATACATCACCGTATTTGCTCAAGAATACGTCGATCGCTTCCACACGTTCACTGTCAGCAGCACACCCAGCTACAATACTATGCCTATAAGATTTTATCCTGATATAGAACGCTGCAAATAATCCAAACTCGCCTTCAATCTCTGAAATGCTCACGTTATCACACAACTCTGCCATGGCCTGGTATCCATAATCGTCTCCATATAAAGCCAAGTGGGAGCGCAATAAGTTAGCACGAGGCGCATTCTGGAAGCTTTGTCCGAGTATTCTTTTTGCACAGGACAGCGTTTCAGGATCTTGTTTTATCATGTTTCGTGCCGCAAGGAGTGCTTCTGCATAATCCAATGAGGCGTTTTCATAGTTTTTTTTCAATTCATCCATGCCAACATGATCTCTTTTTGCATATTCCATGACACTTGCCTCTACCGTGCCTAATGTTCTCATGCTGACCGTGTTGTACATCGAATTTGTTTCCTCGAATGCGCGCGAGCTCCATAACATGCTCCAGACTACACCCAAAGTAAGTATATACTCTCGTCTTTTCACAATTCCCTCCATCAATTTGGCCAACTATCGCAGTTGCCATCTTCGTTAAATCGAACAGATCTAACTATTTTCGAAATCACTGGAGCTCCGCCCTCACATTTATAAACTATTGTATCATATACCACATTACGCTTCCATGTAGCACTCGGTTGAGTGTTGGGATCAGTTTGAACATCTATATTTAAATATTGATAATCAGTGCACATTAACAGTATTTTTTCTGGAGGTGGAGGTAAGCCATTGGCACAGTTGAACGCTGAGGAACGCATAGCTGCAACGCAAAGTATGAATGAAGTTTTATATATTTTCTTTGTTGTTCCATCACAATAGCATTCTATTGTATTCATAATTTACCATGTTTGGTTTTTTGTTCTAATTATGCTATGTTTGGTTGTGTCCTTTGAGCCAGTTTCCGACAATACCTGCCGACGCAGGTTTTTCTAGGAGCGAGCGCATTGGTTTATGGATCGTCCGACCGGTTAGGTTATACCCCACACCGCCCCCGACACACTCTTAGTGTATCCTTATTGGTAATTCTCTTTGGATGGTACAGTCATAGTTTCATTAATTACTCGTCCATATCCCTACTCCGGATCATCGCTGGATAGCTTGCCAATGAACTGTCCACCCTGGTAGGCCATGAAGGTGTGGCAGGTCGAGGTTTCGGCATCGTTGGGATGGAAGAGGCGGAAGCGGTAGATGCCGGTCTCGTCGTAGTCGGCACGGGTGATCCAGCGTTCGATCTTGTAGTCGTCAAACGTGACCCCGCCGACGATAACCTTGATGCGCAGGTCGACCGTGTCCGGCAGGTTTTGTTCGATCGACTCCACCTCCCACAGTTCGCTATCCTCATACTTTTCAACCGTCCAAAAGTAGCCATCGGACGCATTCTGCACCCAGAAGGGGTCGAGTTTCGTTGCTGCCAGTATCGGTCCGCCGGGGCATGTCCGGGCAACCAGGACATGCTCGCCGTTGGCTTCGCTCGCTTTAAGCGAGACCGTCTGGAGATTGGAGCTTGCGGACCGGGGAAGCACCGACATGTCCACCGTGGCATCCACCTCGTAGACCGCGTTCGAGGGCATGCCGGAGAAGGTCCAGTCGCGAGGCTGGCCCATAAGGCAGGCGGGGCTTTCTCCCGGGAAGGAACCGTCGAGGGCAACCACCTGCACCGCGGTACTGACCACGTCGTTGCCGTGGGTATATTGCCCGGAGACGGTATAGATGCCGGCGCTCGGAAACAGATAGATCAGTGGACGGGTGTTGGGCGAACGGACGGTTTCGCCGTCCATACCCAGCGTGTATTCCATCTCAAACTGGCCGCCAACCGCTTCCTCGGGCAACGCGACAAACTTGACGCTGTCGCCCTTGCGGACATAGAGCGTTTCGCCGTCGTGCTCCATCAGGTTGTACGGCACCCAATCGACGCTGAACGGCACTTCCAAAGCGCCGCTCTGGAAGAAGGCCACGGCCGGGGTGACGCCGTCGCGTTCCAATGGAAGGTTCACGTACCAGCGGGCACCCGCGCCTTGGCGCGGGATTGCCGATTGCATATTTGAAATGGGAGATTGCGAGACCAGGCTCATCATTGAAACATAGCGCGCCTTGCCTTCGATGCAGGCGGGAGAGATGTAGGATTGCGTTGGATGATCCACCCCGGCCATGGCGCCATGGCGGCGACGGAGGCTTCGACCCAGTCCTTCACCCCGTTGCCATTGTTGTCGGGTCCACCGAGGCCCTGGAGCTTCACCTCCCTGATCCGGGCGGAGAGGCGGGTATGCACATTGTCCCAGAAGAGCCGCACGGTGTGGTTGCCGACCGGCATTGCCGGCAGGAAGGCGCGAACATCGGCGTATTCCCCATCCGCGGCGACCAGCGGATACCGGCCGACGTAGACGCCGTCGACATGGACCAGGAAGGCGGAGGTGTCGACGGGGGCCACCGGGGTGCAACCGCTCTTTTCCCAGATATGGGCGACGGCCACGTCGAGCCGGTAGCAATCCCGCGCCGGGAAGTCGAGCGTGTATTCGACATAGCCCCTACGGCCTTTGGAGAGCAACTCCGTACCGACGGCCTCCCATTCGCCGGAGGCGGCGTTGGTCTGCGCACCCGGCACCGCGAAGACGGTGTCAACCGTGCCGTCGAACTCGGCCTCGAGCGGGCTGGTCAGGGTCTCGTGGACCTCGACGCCGTCGAGCACGCCGTCGCCGTCGGAGTCGGCATTGAGCGGATCGGTCCCGGTGGCGAGCTCGTCGCCGTCGTCCAGGCCGTCGCCGTCCGAGTCCGCGTCGAGCGGATCGGTCCCGTGCCGGTTGACCTCGGCATAATCCGAGAGCCCGTCGCCATCCGTGTCGGTGGAATCCGACAAGCGCATCTGCGACCAGTCATCGAGGCCATCCCCGTCCGAATCCGGCCCGTCGATCGTGTACAGGGCCGCCTGCAGCAGGCTGAACCCGTCCGTGCGGGTCCAGTTGCGCGGCAGCGCGACGCATTCCACCCGGTGGGTTCCGGCCACGAGCCACGGCGTGTAGACCGCGTACACGCTTCCGCCGTCCGCCAACGGCCGGGGCTTCGCCCTGGCGATGCCGATTCCATCCATATTGAAGGCGATCACCGCCTGCTTTTCGGGCTCCGGCGTATTGGTGGGCCACGAAACCTCGACCGCAAGGCGGTAGAACCCCGGCCCTGAAACCTCGAACCCGTAGGTGACGGAGGAAGAATCCCCCACGTAGTGGGGCAGCGCGGACAGCACGATGGCATCGCCATCCACCGACCATTGGGACTCCTTGTGCAGGTTGCGGTAGAAAAGGAAGTCGGACCCGCGCCGGCGCAGGGCCATGGACATGTCGGGAATGCCGTCGCCATCGCTGTCCCGCGCCAGCGGATCGGTATGGATCATCCCCACCTCGTCGCCGTCCGGCAGGCCGTCGCCATCCGTGTCCCACTTCGCGGGATCGGTGCCGTATTCGCCCAGCTCCGCGGAGTCGCCCAACCCATCGTCGTCGGAATCGGCCGAGGCCGGATTGAGGCCCAGGGCAACCTCCTCGGCATCGCCCAGGCCATCGCCGTCGGAATCGGCCGATAGCGGATTGCTGCCCAGCGCATTCTCCGCCCCGTCCGCCAACCCGTCGCCATCCATGTCGGGATCGAGCGGATCGTAGGGCGTGGAACGCTCCACCATGAAGGCGGACGCCGCGGCATACCCCAGGTCGACCCACGCCACGTTGGTGTACGCCGGGTCCCAGAACATGCTGCCGTACGCCGCGTAGTGCTCCTTCCCGTCCAGGTTGTTCGGTTCGGGGGCATAGCCCGCGACCGTCGCCCACAGGCTGAAGCCGAAGGGTTCGCCGGTGATCCAGCGCCAGGTCCCCTCATGGTCCCGGTCCGTCGCGCCGATCCACACGTGGCGCTTGCGGAAGACCGAGGCGTCCACCAGGCCGAGCATGCGCTGGTGTTCGTCCAGGGATGTGATGGTGGCCAGATGCCCGCCGGCGGTCCTCGCGGCCTCCGCGGCCTCGTCCCACCCCACGTGATCGGGGCGGGAGTAGATCTGGTAGGCGTAGCCGAAGAGTTCGAAATGGTCCGTCAGGCCGTCGTGGTCGGTATCGGCATCCAGGGGATCGGTTCCCAGCGCGGGTTCCTCGGCATCCGAAAGCCCATCCCCGTCCGTGTCCGCCTTTGCCGGGTGGGTGCCGGCAGCGACTTCGTCGGCATCGGAAAGCCCGTCGCCATCCGTATCCGGGCTGAACGGATTGCAGGCCATGGCGATTTCGAGGCCGTCGGGCAGCCCGTCGCCGTCCACGTCCGGGTTGAACGGATCGAGCCGACCCTCGAATTCCAGGAAATAGGCGTCGCACTGCCACTCCGCAAAGTCGTTCCAGCGCTGGCCGGGATACTTCCTGTCCCAGGGTTTCCGCCAGTAGCCTGCGTAATGCTCATTGCCCTTCGCATTGTCGGGGTTGCCCCCTTCCCAGCGGGCATACTTGAACTCTTCCCCGGTGACCCACCGCCAATCCCCTTCGCTATCGGCGTCAGAGGCCCCGATCCAGGCATCGTGCCCGCCGAACGCGTTCGTCCCCACGCAGGCAACGAGGCGCAGGTGCTCCTCCTCGGACGCGATCGTCGCGAGATGGCCTCCATGCCGCACGGCGTCCTCCTTCGCGAACGACCACAGGGTATTGCCTTCGAGCACCACGATGGCGAACGCGGAAGGTCCCACCTCGCCGCCGTCCGGAATCCCGTCCCCGTCGCAGTCCGGGTTGAACGGGTCCGTGCCGATCGACAATTCAGCCCCGTCATTGAGCGCGTCCCCGTCCGTGTCGGGATTGGCGGGGTCGGTGCCGGCGACGAGCTCCGCCCCATCCGTCAGGCCGTCGCCGTCCGTGTCGGCCAGATGGGGATTGCAATCCATTGCCGCCTCCTGCCCATCGGGGATGCCGTCGTCGTCCGTGTCCGGATCCAAGGGGTCGAGCCTGCCCGGAAGCTCCAGGAAATAGGCCGTGCACTGCCATGCCGAAAAGTCGTTCCACTGGAAGCCCGGATAGGTGGGATCCCACGCCTTGCGCCAATAGCCGGCATAGCTCTCCTTGCCGTTGTAGTTGTCCGGATTCGCCCCCTCCCAGCGCGCATACGCAAAAGGCTCGCCCGTGATCCAGCGCCACACGTCGCTCTCCTCGTCCGTGGCGCCGATCCAGACATCGCGATCCCTGAAGACCTGGGTGCCGACGCATGCCACGAGCCGGGCGTGCTCCTCCTCCGACGTGATTGTCGCCAGATACCCCCCTTTCCTCTCGGCATCGATCCGCGCATCGGCCCATGAGATCTTGGAATCGAACGCCACGACCCTGAACACCGAGCCTCCCACCTCGACGAAGTCGGAATACCCGTCGCCGTCCGTATCCGCGTTCGAGGGGCTGGTGCCCAGCACCAGCGCCTCGGCGAAGTCGCCGCATCCGTCGCGATCCGTATCCGCCAAGGCATCCGAGGTCCCGAGCTGGAGCTCCTGGTCGAGGTCGAGGCCGTCGCCGTCCTGGTCGATGTAGAGCGTGGAGACGCGCAGGGTGAAGCCGGCATCGGCCCGGGGGACCTCCACGACGATCCGCGCGGCGCCGGACCGGGAGGCGAAGGGGATGGCCACGCGCCGGAACACCTGCGTCGCCGTGCCGGAAGCCAGATCCTCGACCAGGTTCGGCACCACCACCCCGCCGGCGGCATCGAACAGCCGCATCCGGACGATGGAGCCGGGGGCATCGTCCATCCACAGGTCCATCACGCAGTCCTGCGCCAGCAGGGCGCGGTCCACCTCGATGGCCAGCGAGGCCGGCGCGGCGTTCGATGCCACGAACCACCCATCCCCCGTCCATTCGCCGCCGGCCTTGGCGGCCCCCAGGCACCATGCCGGCCCGGTGTAGGCATAGGCATCGCCCGCCGTGAAGTCCGGATGGCCCCACATGAAGACCGCGCGGCTCAGCGCGTTGGAGTCGGCGGCGTCCGGCCAGCCGTCGAGATCGGTGTCGAGGGCGTGCGGGTCGGTCCACCGCCCGGACTCGGCCAGGTTGTCGAGCAGGTCGCCGTCGTTGTCCAGCACGGCGTCGGAACCGTCCGACGCATCGAGCCGGAAGAAGGTCTCGTAGAGGTCGCTCATCCCGTCTTGGTCGGTATCGACCGCGAAGGCGAGGCCGAGGCCGACGACAAGTGAGAACAGAAGGAGCAGTTGGAACGACCTCGTCCTGAACAGGGCTATTTTCGACATGGATACCTCCGGATAAATCAGCTCCATATATATATTACTTGGATGCGCTCTCAATTAATTGTAACAAATTATTTTAGTAATTATTGCTAGTATAATGTACTATATACTCTTTCTTTATTTGTCCGTCCCGTGCGTTGGTTGCGATGAGCGGCGCGCCACCACCGCAACCGAAAAGGGAGGGCTCCGCTTGATTTGGGCGACGGGAGCCGTAGTATTCGATGGATGATCCGTGAAATCACATCCGCCACCAATCCGCTTGTGAAACAGCTGCGCGCACTTTCAACCTCCAAGAAGGCGCGGCAGGAGAGCGGCACGTTCCTGATCGAAGGGTGGCGCGGCATCGAAACCCTGCTGCACCACACCAACGACCGCTACCGTCTCGAAACCCTGGTGGCGACGCCCGAATGGACGGACGATCCCCGTCTCCCGGACGACATGGAAACCGTGCTGTTCCCGGAACACCTTTTTGAGAAGATCTCCGACGTCTGCAACGCCCAGGGGATCATGGGCGTCGTTCGGCATCTTCCGCGCCCATTCGAATTCAATCCCGATGCGGGGCGCTACCTTTTGCTCGACAACCTGCGCGACCCCGGCAACCTCGGCACGCTCATCCGTTCCGCCGTCGGCGCGGCCTTCGATGCCGTACTCCTTTATGGCGACTGCGTGGAACCGTTCACGCCCAAGGTGGTGCGTTCGACCATGGGCACCTTCGCCTTCGCGCCCCTGTGGCAGGTCGGCGATGAAGCGATCGGCCAACTGCTGGAGACGGGCTACGAGCTGTGCGCCACCACCGGGCAGGGCGGGGAAAACCTGTACGCCGCCACCTTTTCTAGCCGCATCCTGCTTGCGATCGGATCCGAAGCCCACGGGATCTCGGACGGATTGATGCAACGGGCCACCCGGCGACTGACCATCCCGCTGGCCCCGGCCTGCGAATCGCTCAATGCGGCCATTGCGGGAAGCATCTGCATGTTCCAGATGGCGCAACGTACCCGGCGCTGAAGAAGCCCATTCGCTTATTTGAATAAAATCCCTATTAAGCACCCGGCATATTGAATCTCGCCACTTCTGCCCTGCACCTGCTATATGCAATGGCCATTAATATCAGCCCCGAGCGGGCGGGAGGTCATGCATGGGCACCAAGGGACGCGAAATCATCGGCATGGACATCAGCGAGCTGCTGAAACTGCTCAACCAGGCCTACGCCAGCGAGTGGCTGGCCTACTACCAGTACTGGCTGGGCGCCAAGCTGATCAAGGGGCCGATGAAGGATGCCGTGGCCGCGGAACTGAACCTGCACGCCACCGAAGAGTTGGCCCACGCGCTGATGCTCGCCAGCCGGATCATCCAGCTCGGCGGAACACCCGTGCTCTCGCCGAACGACTGGGAAGCCCAAAGCCCCTGCAAGTACGACGCCCCGGCCGATCCCTACGTCGAAGTGCTGCTCGACCAGAACATCGCCGGCGAGCAGTGCGCCATTGCCACCTACCAGGCGCTCATGGACGCCACCAAGGACAAGGACATGGTGACCTACAACATGGCCCTGACCATCCTCGAACAAGAGGTCGAGCACGAAGAGGACCTGCAGGGACTCCGCGAGGATCTCGACCTCATGGTGGCGCGCAGCCACCGCTAGCCCCTTTTCCACGCCGCAGGCACCGGCCGGCGGACCATCCACCCACTACGAACCAGGAGACGAACCATGCCATCCATCAAGGGAACCGAAACCGAAAAGAACCTGCTGAAGGCCTTTGCCGGCGAGTCGCAGGCGCGCAACCGCTACACCTATTTCGCCGCGGCCGCCCGCAAGGAAGGCCTTGTTCAGATTGCCGACATCTTCGCCGAAACCGCCGACCAGGAGAAGGAGCACGCCAAGCGGTTCTTCACCTTCCTGGAGGGCGGCATGGTGGAAATCACCGCCTGCTTTCCCGCCGGCACCATTGGCTCTACCGCCGAAAACCTCGCGGCCGCCGCGGGCGGTGAGCACGAGGAGTGGAGCGAGCTCTATCCCGCCTTCGCCGCCACGGCGCGCGAGGAGGGTTTCAATGCCGTCGCCGTCGTTTTCGACAAGATCGCCATCGCCGAAAAGCATCACGAAGACCGCTACAGCAGCCTCCTCAAGAACCTCGACGAAGGAAAGGTGTTCAGGAAGGATGGGAAGGTCATGTGGCGTTGCCGCAACTGCGGCTTCATCCACGAAGCCGCAGAGGCGCCCGGCATGTGCCCGGCCTGCGCCCACCCCCAGGCGCACTTCGAGGTGCTGGGTGTAAACTGGTAGTGCGCTTCAGATCGTCTTGGCGCGGAGCGTCTCGGGGAGCGACAGCTGGTGCGCATGGCAGATGGCGATCGCCAGCGCATCGGCGGCATCCTCCTGGGGCTGGTCGCCGAGGTTGAGCAGCCGGACGACCATCTTCGCCACCTGATCCTTCTGCGCCGCGCCGGTCCCGACGATCGACTGCTTGACCTTGCGCGGGGAATGTTCGGAAACCGGAATCCCCTTCTTGGCGCAGGCCGCGATCGCTGCGCCGCGCGCCTGCCCCAGCACCATCGCGGTATTGGCGTTCTTGGCGAAGAAGGCCCCTTCGATCGCCACGCAATCCGGCCGGTGTTCGTCGATCAGCGCCGTGATCGAATCGAAAATATTCTCCAGGCAGCTCGAATGGGGATCGGCCGGCTTGTTCCGGATGCGCCCGTAGGCCACGGCCCGCAACTGCGCACCGCGGACCTCGACAACGCCCACGCCCGTCGACCGCAGCGACGTATCGATGCCCAGTATCCTGACAGCGTCCCTTGCCATATCACCGCCTATCCGCCCTCCCCTGCTCCCCGGATCAGTCCAGCACGGTTTCGTGGCCGTACTCCGGCACGACGCACGTCCACCCCGTCTTGCCGGAGATGAACTGGCCGAAGGCCGCTGCGGCGGATTCCTCGCCATGGACTACGAACACCTTGCGCGGCGGCGGCTTGAGTGCGGATAGCCACTGGTAGAGTTCGTTCTGGTCGGCGTGGGCGGAAAAGCCGGAGATGCGCTCCACCCGTGCCTTGACTTCGTGCTCCTCGCCAAAGATGCGAACGGTTTCGGCGCCGTCGAGGATGATGCGCCCGAGGGTGCCGTTCGACTGGTAGCCGACGAAGAGGATGGTGCTTTCGGGACGGCCAATGTTGTTCTTGAGGTGGTGCTTGATGCGGCCACCGGTGCACATCCCCGAACCGGCGATGATGATGGCGGTACCCTTGATGTGGTTGATCGACTTGGACTGGTCGACCGTCTGCGACATGGTCAGTCCGGGGAAGCTGCACGGTGCGTCGCCGGAACGGACCTGCTCCATGGTTTCGTCGTCGAAGAGTTCGGGATGCTTCTTGAACACCTCGGTGATCTTCACGGCCATGGGGCTGTCGACAAAGGCCAGAAGGTGGGGGATGCGGTCCTCGTTGAGCAGGTTGTTGAGATGGAAGAGCAGCTCCTGGGTCCGCTCGAGGGCAAAGCTGGGAATGACGACATTCCCCCCCGCCTGGTGGGTTTCATTGATGATCCGTTCCAGCTCGCCTGGGATGCTGGCCACCTGTTCATGGATCCGGTCGCCGTAGGTCGATTCGACGAGGACGTAGTCGGCCTGCTCGAACGGATCGGGATCGCGCATGATCGGCAGGTCCCAGCGCCCGACGTCCCCGGAAAAGAGCACGGACCGGGTTTCGCCGTCCTTCTCGATTTCGACGCGAATGGAGGACGAGCCAAAGACGTGGCCCGCCTCGCGGAATTCGGCCGTGACGCCCTGCCCGATCGGGACCTTGGTCCTGTACTTCACCTTCTGGAACAGGGCGTTGACCTTTTCGGCATCTTCCATGGTATAGAGCGGTTCGTATGGGAAGGGGCTCTTCTTCCCCTGCTTCTCATGGCGCCTCTTCTTGTTCTTGACGTCTTCTTCCTGGATGTGCGCGGCATCGAGCATGATGATGTTGGCGATCTCCGCCGTGGCGGCGGTGGCGTAGACCGTGCCGCGAAACCCCTCCTTCACCAGCTTCGGCAACCGTCCGCAGTGGTCGAGGTGCGCGTGGGTCAGCAACACGGCGTCGATGGTGTTCGCGGGAACGGGAAAGTCGGCCCAGTTGCGCGGCTTGAACTCGCGTTCCTGGTAGAGCCCGCAGTCGACCAGCAGCCGCACGCCGTTGGCTTCGAGGTAGTGGCACGATCCCGTCACGTTCCTGGCCGCGCCGAAAAAGTTGAGTTTGATCTCCATGCGCATCCTTCCTTTCTTCGTCAGGCGTTCATCGCCGCTTCTCACTCGAGCTCGTCCATTTCCACCGCGGCGGTCCGGCAAAGCGACTCGTAGTCAGTATAGGAGGCGACGAGGGGATCGACAGCAAAATCTCCCTCTTTCAACCGGCGTATGTTCTTCTCCAAGGTTTGCAGGAAGCCGTCGACGAGCCCTTCCGCGTCGAGCGGCAGCAGGCTGCCGGCGCATTTTTTCGCCATCTCGTCGTAGTTCCGTCCATAGAAGCAGTAGCCGGCCTCGGTCATGGCGTTGGCGCTCGGCGTGTTCCATTCGCCAAAGAAGGCACGCTGCGCCGCGAAGGCATAGGCGGGGAGCTGACAGTCGAGGTTGCGTACGACCTCCTCGACATACTCCTCGCGCGTACCGCGCGCCCGCGATCCCCCCTTGTAGTCGAGCACGCGGATCTTCGCCAGGACGCCTGTTTCCGCAAAGAGCAGGTCCACGCGATCGACCTTCCCCCTGATCCGCACAAACCCGAAATCGACCGCCGCATCGCCGCCGAACGACAGCTCGAAGAGGGCCGGATAGCGCCCTTCCTCCGCACAGCCCCGCGCATCGCGCCGAACGACATTCAGCACCTGCTCGGCCACCTTCTCCCGCTCCGCGGACCAGACGCCCGGATGTCCGAGTGCAGCGGCATCCATATGGCGCGCGGCCACCGACCGCGCGAAGGCGACATACTTCCCCTCCAGCGCCGGGTCGAACACCGCCAGCGGGACCGCATCGGCACCGCCTTCCGCCCGCAGCCGCCAGCCCGCCGCCCCCTTCACCGCCCAGCGCCGGGGCACGTCCATGCCCGCCTCGCCCTTCGCGAACGCGGCATAGATCTCCTTTAGGATGGCATGGATCAAGATGCCGCGGTCCATCGGGTCGGGTGCATCGTCGGCCATCCGCGGCGCACGCAGCCCGAAGACCTGTTCGACCAGGAAGACGTAGCGACACCGTGCCAGCGTCTCCAGCGCCGTCGGCCCCAGCTCCCGCTTGCCCTCGAACCAGGCGACCACCTGCTTCTCCAGCGCGGCAATGTGGCCGCAGTAGGCCGAGCCCGCGCGCGATCCGGCCGGCGTGCCGAGAACATGGGCGCGCTCCGACTCGATGCGCGACACGGCGACCAGATGCTCCACGGTACCCGGCACCTCGCAGGCAAGACCGCTCGCCGGTACAGCCCGCCCCAGGCCTGCGGCGACGGCCTGCAGCACCTCGTCCTGAGCACGGCAAAGCGGTGGCGGAACCACCGCTAGGAACGA
Source organism: Kiritimatiellales bacterium (assembly GCA_003246265.1). Lineage (GTDB taxonomy): Bacteria > Verrucomicrobiota > Kiritimatiellia > Kiritimatiellales > Pontiellaceae > Pontiella. Next base: position 11,844 of record QKAU01000053.1, read on the forward strand.
TTCGCCCGGCATGGGTTCGCGCTCTTCCGGCGGGGTGGCCCGCTGCGCCTCCAGATGGAGCGCAAACAGGCTGCCTTCGCCCAACTGCCCGATGCGCCACTGGTCGTAGGGGGATGGAACGACGGTATCATGGGCTGGCCAGCCGGCCAGCAGCCAAAGCTTGCGGTAGAACTCGCCCGGCTCCCGCCCGCCGCCCTCGTGGTCTACGGCCTGGCAGGAGAGGACGAGCTGTTCCCGCGCCATTCCCATGGTCGAGAGGAAGAGTACCGCCTCCTGCGCCATTTGCGCTGCCGCGCCCGCCAGCGCCAGGCGCGGCAGGTGCCTCCCCTGCTCCTCGAGGTGGCGGCGCAGCCACTGTCTCTCGCCATCGTTGAGCAGGGCGTCCTGCCGGGGAATGGAAGGGAATCCCCCCTCGTCGAGTCCGGCAAAGACCACCAGGTCGAAATCGAGGCCCGCAGCATCGTGCGGATTGAGGACCCATACCCCCTGGTCGTGGCTTTCGCGCGGCCGGATGGTGGCGTTCTCGAGCAGTTCCTCCAGCAAGTCCACCAGCTCGCCCAGCGGCATCGGCTGGTTTCCCAGCGCCTCGAGTGTTGCGGCCACGGCCTTCACCGCCTCCGCATTGAAGTGGTCCTCCGGTTCGACGATCCGCTCCTGCAGGATCTCCAGCGCCTGGACCGCCGAGCAGCCATCCGCCGGGGGCAGGAAGGCATAGTCCAACGGATCGAGACGCGGCGGCTGGCCGATCAGCCGCTCCACCATCGCTTCACGCTGCTCAAAGTGGATTGCCGGATTCCGCACAAGGTCGACCAGGTCGTCGCGCAGCGGCCTTTGGGGGAAGGCGAGCCAGGCAAAGAACGCCTTGACGCAAGGTGAGGAGAGCACCGGCCGCCCCCGCCGGAAAAAATAGGGAATCCGGAAGCGGCCGAACACATGCGGCACGATGTCCTGCACGGTTCCGATGTTCGGCACGACCAGCGCGATGCGCTGCGGCGCCATACCCTGCCCGAGATGCCAGCCGATGCGGCGGACAAGGTCTTCGATCTCTCCGTAAACGCCGGCCGAACGGGAGAAGGCGATGCGCGACGCGTCGTCGAACCCCACGACATCCGGGCTGTCGACCGCCCAGGCGTCGCCGAGATCCTCGGCCCATCCGGTCCACGGCTCGGCCATGATCTCCGCGCGGATCCGCTGGCCGAGCCGGTCGGCCGCCGCCTCGGCATGGGCCGGCGGCAGGGCGGATTCCACGCGGATCCGCATCTTCTGGTTGAGCGCGGCGACACAGGCCTCCTCGACCGGGTTGAACCAGCGCACGGAACGGAACACGACGGAGCGCGCATCGCGCAGCAGCGGCGGCCACTTTTCCCGCGGGCCTTCCAGCAGCCGCAGGATGGCGAGATTGGTATCGAGGGCATCGGCCAGGCCCTCCTGGCCGATGATGGCGCGCCAGACGCTGAACAGGGTGCCGAGCTGGTAGAGTTTCTGGCCGCGCGGCCGGTCGAGCATCCAATCGACGATGCGGGCAGCCTCGCCGGGCAGCGCGGAAAGCTCCTTCACCAGCTGCACCAGCACGTCCGAGAGCGCCGGGGCGGAGAGCCCGCCCAGCGTGCCTTCGCCGGCGAAGTGGCCGCGGGCCACCTCGACCACCTGGCGACGCATCAGCAGTTCCTTAGCCGCATCCATGCGGCGGCCCTTCATCTTTGCATAGGGCAGGCAGACGCTGCGCAACCGCGCAAAGGTGGTGTGTCCGGAGGCATCGACGAATCCCTGCGCGAGCGCCCGGTCCTGCTGGTACCGCCGCAACGCGAGTTCCGTCGGGAAGACCATCAGCTCTTGGACGCGATCCGGCATGTTTACTTAACCACGAAATACCCGGAAACGCAAAAGTCCCCCATCCGCGTTCCCCGGGACCCTTGCGGTTCCATCCCTATAGTTTCCCGACGAAGCGGGCGATGCGCGCCATGGCCTCCTTGATATCGTCGAGGGCCGTGGCGTAGGAGCAGCGGATGAATCCCTCGCCGCACTTGCCGAAGGCGGTGCCGGGCACGCAGGCGACGTTCTGTTCGTCGAGCAGCCTGAGCGCAAACTCCTTGGAAGTCATGCCGAACCGGGAGACGTCGGCGAAGGCGTAGAAGGCGCCTTCGGGCCGGATGCAGGGAATGCCCATCTCCTCGAAGGAGGCATGGATGAAGTTGCGCCGCTTCCGGTATTCCGCCTTCATGAAGGCGATGTCGCCCTCCGCATGCTTGAGCGCCTCGATGGAGGCCTCCTGGCTGAGGATCGGCGCGCAGAGCATCGTGTACTGGTGGATCTTCATCATCGCCTCGGTCAGTTCCGGCGGGGCGCAGGTGAAGCCCATGCGCCAGCCGGTCATGGCCCAGGCCTTGGAAAAGCCGTGGAGGTAGATGGTGCGCTCCCGCATGCCGGGAACGGAGATCAGGCTGAAATGCTCCCGGTCGTAGGTCAGCTCGTCGTAGATCTCGTCCGTCAGCACGATCAGGTCGCGTTCGATGGCAAAGGCGGCGATCTCCTCCACGTCCTTGCGGGAGAGGATGGCGCCGGTCGGGTTGTTCGGATAGTTGAGCAGCAGGATTTTCGCCTTCGGCGTGCAGTAGGCCTCCAGCTCGTCGCGCGTGAGGCGGAAGCCGTTCTCCTTTTTCGTCTGGATGGCGATCGGCCTGCCGTGGGCGAACTGGATGAGCGGATTGTACGAGACGTAGCTCGGTTCGTGGTAGAGCACCTCGTCGCCCGGCTCGACCAGCGCGCGTACGGCGAGGTCGAGCCCTTCGCTGACGCCGACGGTGATCAGCACCTCGGTTTCGGGGCGGTAGGCGACGCCGGTCTTGCGCTCGACGTACTGGGCGATCCCGCGCCGCAGCGGGAGCAGCCCCATGTTGGAGGTGTAGCTGGTCACCCCGCGGTCGAGGGCGAGCACCGCCGCCTCGCGGATGTGCCACGGCGTGACGAAATCGGGTTCGCCGATGCCCAGACTGATCACATCCTCGCGCGCGCTGACGATGTCGAAGAAATCGCGGATACCGGAACGGGGGATGTCGCGGACGGTCTGGGCAATGCGGCTACGGAGAGACTTTGAGTCGTTCATCGCCCTCCCCCGTGTGCATGACAATGCCGTTCTGCTTGTAGGTCTTCATCATGAAGTGCGTGGCGGTCGAAGTAACCCCCGGCATGGTGGCGAGCTTCTCGCTGACGAAGCCGGCGGCCTCGCGCATGGTCCGGCCCTTGATGAAGAGGAGCAGGTCGAAGGTGCCCGACATGAGATAGACCGCCTCCACCTCCGGGAAGCGGCTGATGCGGTCGGCTATGCGGTCGAAGCCGCCCTCGCTCTCGGGCGTGACCTTGACCTCGATGACCGTGGTGACGAGCGAGGCGTCGAGCTTCTCCTCGTTGACGATGGCCTGGTAGGCGCGGATGACGCCCTCCTTCTCGTATTGGGCGATCCGTTTCTTCACGTCGTCGGCGGTGGTTCCCAGCAACTTGGCCAGGTTTTCGGGCGATTCGAGCGCGTTTTGCTTGAGCAGTTCGAGCAGTTCGTTCATGGCGTCATCCTATGGTTAGGGGGTACAATCTAGCGGTTTGCGCGGACGCGACCAATCCAAAAAAAACGCCCCGGGGTTCGGGGCGTCTGCTTCCGGATACCGGTCCGACTAGAAGTCGTAGGCGATATTGACGCCGCCCCAGGCCTTTTCCTTGTCCTCGTAGATGGCGCGGCCCGCATCTTCGATCTGCCCGCCGGCGAGCATCGTATAGCCGAGGCGCACGGAGGCGGTCAGGTTTTCGGCGAGCTCGTAGCTGGCGCTGGCGTAGAAGTTGAAGTCGTTCCAGCCGGCATCCTTGCCGCGCGGGTCGCCGTCGTTCCAGTAGAAGTCGTTGTAGGAGGTGTTGCCCCAGCCGGCCGAGACGCCGCCCTCGACGGAGAGGTAGTCGCTCAGCTCGTAGGGGACCGCCACGTCGAACAGCAGGTAGGTGCCGTCGACTTCCTTGACGTCGCCGAACAGGGTGACCGACGGGATGACCGGCACAACCATGTCCTTGAGCGTCAGCAGCGTGGCGCGGCCAAAGAGTTCGAAGTTGGATTCGGAAGCCGAATCCCCGTTGGCCGGGAACTGGTAGCTGATGGCGCCAACGTCGAAGGAGACGTCGTTGATGTCGAGCGGCAGGGTGTAGGCCAAGGTAAGGTCGATTTCCGACAGGTCGCCTTCGTTGCCAGCCACGTTTTCCTTGATGTCGTAGTTGGCCCATACGTTGAAGCTGAAGTTGTTGAAGGCCGTGGTGAACTGGGGCTGGACGACGGCGTCGCCGTTGTAGACCTGCCCGCGCCATACATAGGCGGAAACCAGCGCGATTTCGGCTGTCGACTGGGCAGCCTGCTGCTGCCCCTGGTCGACCATGACCATGCTGTTGTCCACCTGCGCAATTGCCAATCCCGCAGCCATGCTGGCCGCAACGCCAAAAGCGATCATCTTCTTCATTGGGTATTCCTCCAGTCGGTTGTTGCGCTTCCAACGGCATCCTTGCCGCGACCATCGCGGCCGTTGCGAAAACGTGCCGGTAACATTGCAGTTGGCCCCGAGGGTTGCAACCCATTTTTAGGCCAATATTGGTCCGCTTTTGCGGAAAACAGGCGGTTTCCGGCGCCCGGTTGCACCGATTCCCGATGGCGGCGGCCGCCAAGGGGATCGAAGGCAGGGCCTACTTGACCGCCGCGCCCGGCCCGATGGCCCCGTCGACCGTCACCAGCTTGAGCGTATCGCCGAGGGAGGCGGCCAGCAGCATGCCCTGCGACTCCACGCCGCGCAACCTGGCGGGCTTGAGGTTCGCCACCACGACGATGGTTTTTCCAACCAGCTCCTCGGGCTTGTAGTGCAGGGCTATGCCGGCGACGAGCTGGCGCTTTTCGCCGCCGAGGTCGATCTGGAGCTTGAGGAGCTTGTCCGCACCCTCGATCCGCTCGGCCACGAGTACGACGGCGGTCTTGAGCTTGACGTTCATGACCTGGTCGAAGGTGATGAGACCCTCTGGAGATTGCTGATTTTCCATGGCCGATTGGCGATTTCCGGCCTTGGGGGCCGGATTCTTCTTTTCGGGCGTTGGGGCGGGTGCGGGCTCCTCCTTCTTCTCGACCTCGATGCGCGGAAAGAGCGCGCCGGGCTGGGAGATGGAGGTTCCCGGAACCAGTACGCCGAATTCGGACAGCTTGCCGAGATGCGGCTTCGCGTCGGCCATCCCGAGCGCCGCGCGCAGCGCCAGCATCTTTTCGGGCATGACGGGGTAGAGCAGTCCGGCGCAGACCCGCAGGCATTCGGCGGCGGTATAGAGGATCTTCTCCACCTCCGCCATGCTGCCCGCCTTCGCCAGGCCCCAGGGGGCGCGCTCCTGCAGATAGACGTTGATCCGGCGTACGGCGGAGAGGACCGCGGCCAGCCCGGCATCGAGCTTCATATGCGGCACGGAGTCCTCCATCTCGCGCGCGGCCATCTGCACCGCGCTCCAGGCCACCGCTTCCGCATCGTCGGACGGATCGGCCGAGATGGCGGCGCGGGCCGGAATCCTGCCGCCGCAGTAGCGGTCGATCATGCTGAGCACGCGGCTGGCGACATTGCCGAGGTCGTTGGCCAGGTCGGAGTTGTAGCGCTTGACGAAGGCCTCCTCGGTGAAGGAGGCGTCCTGGCCGAGCGTCATTTCGGCGATGAGGAAATAGCGGAAGGCATCGACGCCGTAGCGGTCGACCATCTCCATCGGATTGACGACGTTGCCGAGCGACTTGCTCATCTTGGTGCGGCCCGTGAGCCACCAGCCGTGGGCGAAGATGGTTTGCGGCATCGCCACGCCCATCGCCTGGAGCATGGTGGGCCAGTAGACGGTGTGGGTGGTAAGGATGTCCTTGCCGATGAGGTGGCAGGAGCAGGGCCACCATTTGGCGAACCGCTCTTCGTCGGCCTTGTAGCCGATGGCGGAGATGTAGTTGATGAGCGCATCGAACCAGACGTAGGTGACGAATTCCCGATCGAAAGGCAGCTCGATGCCCCAGGCGAGGCGCGCCTTGGGCCGCGAGACGCAGAGGTCCTGCAGCTCCTTGTTCTTCAGGAAGCCGAGCGTCTCGTTGGCGCGGAAGGCGGGCTGGATGAAGCCGGGATGGCTTTCGATGTAGTCGATGAGCCACTGCTGGTACTTGCCCATGCGGAAGAAGTAGTTGGACTCGATGATCTTGTCCACCGGGCGGCCGCATTCGGGGCAGTTGCCGCCGTCCAGATCCTTCTCGGCGAAGAAGCGTTCGCAACCGACGCAATACCACCCCTCGTATTCGGCCTTGTAGATCTCGTCGCGGTCGAACAGTTCCTGCAGCACCTGCTGGACGACGGCCTTGTGCCGCGGCTCGGTGGTCCGGATGAAGTCGTCGTTCGCGATCTCCAGCCGTTTCCAAAGTTCCTGGAAGCGCACGACGGTCTGGTCGCACTGCTCCTGCGGGGTGATGCCGTTCCTGTCGGCCGCCTGCTGGACCTTCTGGCCATGCTCGTCGGTCCCGGTAAGGAAATGGGTCGGCACGTCGAGCAGGCGGTGGTAGCTGGCGAGGACGTCGGCCAGGATGGTGGTGTAGGCGTGCCCGATATGCGGCTTGTCGTTCACGTAGTAGATCGGCGTGGTGACGTAGTATTTGGATGGAATATTGCTCATGGCCCGTCCTGTCCTGGTGGTGATGGATCGAAGCGGGAATGATAGGGTCCATGCCGCAAGATACAAGCGTTGAATTGCCCGCCGCAGTTGTGCCAGAGTGCCCCGCCATGAAGTTCAGACCCTGCATCGACCTGCACAATGGAAAGGTAAAGCAAATCGTCGGCGGCACGCTGGCCGACGGGGCGGAGCCGGACACCAACTTCGTCTCGGAGAAGCCCGCGGCGTGGTATGCCGAACTCTACCGGAGCGACGGGCTGGAAGGCGGCCACGTCATCAAGCTGGGCCCGGGCAACGACGCTGCGGCGCGCGAGGCGCTGGCGGCCTGGCCGGGCGGCCTGCAGATCGGCGGGGGCATCGGAGCCGAGAACGCCGGGGAATGGTTCGAGGCCGGGGCGGCCAAGGTGATCGTCACCTCCTACCTCTTCCAGAAGGGGCAGCTCGACCCGGTCCGCCTCGACCTGCTGCAGGAGAAGGTGGGGCGCGACCGGCTGGTCCTCGACCTGAGCTGCCGCAGCAAGGCCGGCCAGTACCATGTAGTGACCGACCGCTGGCAGACCTTCACCAACATGGTGGTGAACGAGCACTCGCTCGGCACGCTGGCCGCCTACTGCTCCGAGTTCCTGGTGCACGGGGTCGATGTGGAAGGCAGGCAGCAGGGCATGGACGAGGCGCTGGTCGAGCTCCTGGCCGCGCATTCGCCGATTCCCTGCACCTACGCCGGCGGCGTCCGTTCCTTCGAGGATCTCGAGCGGCTGGCGCAGGCGGGCGGCGGGCGGATCGACGTCACGGTCGGCTCGGCGCTTGACCTGTTCGGCGGCACCCTGCCCTACGCGGAGGTGGTTGCCTATTGCCAAAAGGCCTAGGAAAGCAAAAAGCCGCCCGGACGGGCGGCTTCCATGGTGCTGGAACCGGTGGACTAGAAGTCGTAGTTCAGGCCCGCAATGAGGGTGACGTCGTTGTATTCCGTCGTCGGGGTGTCGGGGATGTTGTCGTATTCGTCGCGCAGTTCGACGAACAGCGAAAGCGCGGAGTTGACCTTGCTTTTGAGGCCGGTCACGAGCAGCCCGCTGCCGTCGTTGGAATCCTCGAGATTGGCGCTGTATTCCACGGTGAGGTAGTACGACGCCGAGTCGGTGATGGTCCAGTCGTACTTGCCGGCCACGCGCCACTCGCCGTAGTCCCTCTCCTCGAAGGCGGTGCGTTCGTAGACATAGTTTACGCCCACGCTGCCATCGAGCTTCACCTTCTCCTGGTTGATGAAGTAGTAGCCGAGGTTCGGACCGGCCTTCAGGCGGACTCGGACCTGCTTGATCGTGTCGTGGTAGCCTTCGGCGAAGGCACCGCCATAGAAGTTTTTCCCGCCGAACTTGTAGCGCCAATCGCTCTGGCCGCGGGCCTGTCCTTCGGTCTGGTCGCCCTCGGTCTTGCCGTATTCGCCGTAGAGGCTGTTGATCCAGTCATGCTTCGGCGCGTAGTGGTCCGATTTCAAGTTGCCGGTGTAGAGCGTCTTGTCGGTGTTGCCGGCCTTGTACGTCGCGCCCAGCGACAGGCTGCTCTTCCAGACCACGTTGGTCGTTTCCTCGGCCCCGCCAGCCAGCGGCAGCAACGCGCAAACCCCTAAAACCACAACTCCCTTGCATCCCTTCATCGCTCTCTCCCTTCGGTTGGTTGGTTTCCATGGCACAATAGGTAGATCCGCACAGGTAGGCAATCCTTAGAAACGCCAACTTGATACTTGAAACCTCCCTGCCGAACACCGAGATTCCATGCGATACCTTCCCCGGGAGAGGCCATGAGCGACTACACCTATACGCCAACCATCCAGCACACCGGCAAGGACCAAACCGAATACCGCCTCCTCACGACGGAGGGGATCCGCGTCGGGCAGTTCAACGGCCGGGATATGCTCGTCGTGGAGAGCGAGGTGCTCGAACGGCTCGCCTACGAGGCCTTCCACGATGTCTCCTTCTTCCTGCGCCCCGGGCACATGAGGCAGGTCGCCGCCATCCTCGACGACCCCGAGGCCAGCGAGAACGACCTCTTCGTCGCCCGCTGCTTCCTGGAGAACTCCGTCATCGCCGCCTATGGCGAGCTGCCCACCTGCCAGGACACCGGCACCGCCATCGTCGTCGGCACCAAGGGGGCGCAGGTCTGGACCGGCTTCGACGAAAAGGAGGCGCTCTCGCAGGGCATCTACCGCTGCTTCCAGGAGTTCAATCTGCGCTACTCCCAGATCGCCCCGCTCTCCATGTTCGAGGAGAAGAACACCGGCAACAACCTCCCTGCGCAGATCGACCTCTATTCCACCCCCGGCATGGAGATGCAGCTCACCTTCGTCGCCAAGGGCGGTGGCTCGGCCAACAAGGCCTACCTCTACCAGAAGACCAAGTCGCTTCTTACCGAGGAAAACCTCGAGGCGTTCATCAAGTCCGAATTCTTCAACGTCGGCACCGCCGCCTGCCCGCCCTACCACTACGTCGTGGTCATCGGCGGCACCTCCGCCGAAGCCACCATGAAATACGTCAAGCTCGCCTCCATCGGAGCGCTCGACGGCCTGCCCGCCACCGGCGATGCCTCCGGCCGCGCCTTCCGCGACCTCGAATGGGAGCAGAAGGTACTCGCATGGAGCCGCGACTCCAGGATCGGCGCCCAGTTCGGAGGAAAATACTTCTGCCACGACGTTCGTGTCATCCGCATGCCGCGCCACGCCGCCTCCTGCCCCGTCGGCATCGGCGTCTCCTGCTCGGCCGACCGCAACATCAAGGCGAAGATCACCCGCGAAGGGGTCTTCCTTGAACAGCTCGAACACGATCCCGCCAAGTATGCGCCAACCAACCTGCGAAAAGGCGAGGATCCGGCTCCGGTGATCGACCTCAACCAGCCGATGGACGAGATCCTCGCCGAACTCTCGAAGTATCCCGTATGCACCCGCCTGCGGCTCAACGGCACGCTCATCGTCGCGCGCGACATCGCCCACGCGAAGATCAAGGAGATGCTCGACCGCGGCGAGCCGATGCCCGACTACTTCAAGAACCATCCCGTCTACTATGCCGGCCCGGCCAAGACGCCCAAGGGCAAGCCCTCCGGCTCGTTCGGCCCCACCACCGCGCAGCGCATGGACCCCTATGTCGACGAATTCATGCAGCACCGCGGCTCCATGGTCATGCTCGCCAAGGGCAACCGCTCCAAGGAGGTGACCGAAGCGTGCAGGAAGCACGGCGGCTTCTACCTCGGCTCCGTCGGCGGCCCCGCCGCGCTGCTCGCCGAAAAATGCATCAGGAAGGTCGAGGTCGTCGACATGGCGGAACTGGGCATGGAGGCCGTCCGCAAGATCGAAGTCGTCGACTTCCCCGTCGTCATCATCGTCGACGACAAGGGCAACAACTTCTTCGCCGACCTCCTCAAGGGGAAGTAGAATCCATAGCTTTCCGATGGGCGAGTTTCAACGAGACAATCATTACGTATCCCAAGGGTACCTCAATGGATGGGAAAGTACGTCCAACAAGATCTTCGTATACAGAACTCTTGTATCCAATGATAACGTACCTATGTGGAAAGAGCATTCAATAAGGGGAATAGCGTATCAGTCATATCTCTACACAAGAATTGTGAACGGCACAAACTCTGATGAGATTGAAAAGTGGTTTAACGAGGGATTTGAGACCCCAACTCAACCTGTAATTCACAATGACCTGATCCCATAAATGGACGATTCTCTCCCCGCCAAGCGGCATGCTATGGATGACCAGTGATGATCCCGTCATTAAATTGAACTATCAGAACAACACCAACTACAACTTTTGCGGCGGATGGGGAAGTTCTGGAACAGAGATCTATTTTCCGCCGTCCCCCAAACACCGAATGAACACCCGCATCGGAAGCAGACCACCTCAGCGAGGAAGCGTTGTCGATCCAGACGAAGCAAATACAATTAATCGATTGATTGTGGAACACGCCTTCAGGCTGGTTTTTTCGTCAAGATGACCCGATTGTTAACATCCTCAGACCTCGTGTCGTTAATGCAGACAAATATAACAGTGAAAAGGAACAATGGCATTCATGGCATGACGAGCAAACCTAAGCAGAACTCGAAATGTTGCAGCGATGATACCACGCACCTAACATTCCAAGAGCAGTGCATATAAATGATAAAGATCATCCTTATCGTGTTTGTGGTGGTGCTGGCGGGAATCGCGGTCGGTTGGTTGATGATGACGAAAGGGCCGTTCTGCCAGAGTTGAGTGATACCGAAGAACAAGCCCATATATCAATCATCCTTATGACTTGCCGACTTACCGCTCAATATAGGAGTAATTTGATCCTATTTTTGATGGACACCCCCTTGGCCGGAATTAAAATCCTTAGGTATCAACCAAGGAGCGATACAATGGAACAATCATTGTATGAACGGCTGGGTGGATCGGAAAAGATTATCCAGATTGCCAACGATGTGGTGGACAACCATGTCGCCAACCCCCGCATCGGAAAACGTTTCGCAAACACCGACCTCCCGGCAACCAAGAAGGCGGCGGCGGAGTTCATCATTACCGGCACCGGGGGGCCGGAAGTCTACACGGGCAAGGACATGCGCGCAACGCATGCCGGGATGAACATCAACGAGGCCGAGCTGCTCTCTGCAATGAGCGATGTGATGGATGCGCTCGACAAGAACGGCGTCGACCAGCGCGAAAAGGAAGAGGTGCTGTTCATCCTCTTCAGCATGAAGGATGAAATACTGTTTGGTTGAACGCGCGCTTGAACACAGCGGAAACATCGCGTTCTCGCCCGTGCGTTCGCCTCGGAAAGGAGCCATGTCATGCAAAAGGTATCCGCGTTAATATACGGTATCGTCAGCTATGCCGTATTCTTCATTTCCTTCCTCTATGCCATCGGGTTCGTTGGAAACCTGGTGGTGCCGAAGGGAATCGATTCGGGCACGGAAGTGTCGTTGGCCGAATCCCTAACCGTCAACCTTATCCTGCTGGGGTTGTTTGCCGTGCAGCACACCATCATGGCTCGCCCCGCCTTCAAGGAGCGGTGGACGAAGATCATTCCCAAGGAGATCGAGCGCAGCACCTTCGTGCTCGTGGCCAGCCTGTTGCTGCTCCTCCTCTACTGGCAATGGCGCCCCTTGACCGGCATGGTCTGGAGCGTGGAAAACGCAGCAGGCGCCATGGCGATGCATGGATTGTTCTGGCTGGGCTGGCTCGTCGTGCTGCTGTCGACCTTCATGATCGACCATTTCGACCTGTTTGGCCTGCGGCAGGTCTTCCTGCCGCTCATGAACAGGGAATATACCCACGTGGAGTTCAAGCAAACCATGTTCTACAGGTTCGTGCGCCATCCCATCATGCTGGGATTCATCGTCGCCTTTTGGGCCACGCCCGCAATGACAACCGGCCACCTGCTCTTCTCCATTGCAACGACGGCGTACATCATTATCGGACTGCAGTTCGAGGAACACGACCTGAGGGGCTTCATCGGGGAGGATTACGAAGAATACCGACGAAACGTTCCCATGCTGATTCCGTGCATGAAGAAGCCCCGCAAGCACTAGGTTCGAACCAACATACCCAACCACCAACGAGGAGCAAGGCATGGATTCCGAAAACACTGTTCCAACCGGAAAATCCCTGTCAAAAAAAGGCCAGCGACATGCCGGCCCACGATTCTTCTATACCGGCGCCGCCATTGTAATGTTCCTGTTCATGCTATGGGGCTTCCAGTTGTTCTTTTTCCACGGTCGGGCCTATCCTGGGCGGCCCCTCACCCCGCCAATCAAAACCCTGTTGATCGCGCACGGCATCGGCATGGCGACGTGGATGGTGCTATTCATCGTGCAGCCGTTACTGATTGCGACGCGGAACTATAAAACCCACATGAAGCTCGGCCTCTTCGGAGCCGGTTTGGCGGCGGTCGTGTCCGTCCTCGGGATCAATGTGGCTATCGGGGCCGCCCGCGTGAACCCGCCCGAATTAAAACTCTGGGGTCTCGATCCCAAACAATTCCTCATGGTCTCCTCGTCCGCCATCGTGCTTTTTGCAGCCTTTGTGCTGATCGGCATCCTGAAGCGCAGACGACCCGAGGTGCACCGTCCAATGATGCTTCTCGCGACTCTTGCCGTTCTCCCTCCGTCATTGGATCGAATCACGGTCATCCACAATCTGCTCGAAGGTACGGCGTTCGGCAACCTCTTCGGTGCGTATGGCAGTTCGCTGATCGTTGGACTGGCCTTCGTTGGCGTCCATTGGATGCTGACAGGAAGGCTGAGCCGTCCACTTGCAATCGGGTTTGCCGCCATCACGCTCGTGGCATTCGCCACCATGCACCTGGCTCCGACGCAGGCTTGGGGAAAAATCGCCCGCCTAATCGTTCCGTAATTTACAGAGGCCATCACGGGCGATAGACGGGCGCTACTTTCGACCAATAAGCAATCTTATCGGCAACGACAGTTATTTCTGCTTCAGGAGATCCCGGATTTCGCCGAGCAGGACCTCCTCCTTCGACGGCGCGGGCGGAGCGGCAGGCGCGGCCTCTTCCTTCTTCTTCAGCGAATTCATGCCCTTCACGACCATGAAGATCGCGAACGCGACTATCACGAAGTCCATCACAGTCTGGACGAATTTTCCGTAGTTGATCGTAACCGCGGCCGCCTCCCCGCTGGCTTCCTTGAGCGTAATGGCCAGCTCGGCGAAGTTGACCTTCCCCAGCAGCATCCCGAGCGGCGGCATCACGACATCCGCCACAAACGACGAGACGATCTTCCCGAACGCCCCGCCAATAACGATGCCGACCGCCATGTCGACCACATTGCCCCGCATGGCGAACGCCTTGAATTCCTTCATCATACCCATGGCTCAACCTCCTTGTGGATGACCTGTTCCTCATCTGCAGCGCATTTGCGTGCACGCGCAGACATTGCACGCCTTGCCAAACACCGCCACCTCCGTCAATCCCAAAAAATGGCGTGGAATGAGGTGGGTCCATGCGGAAATGCCGCTATGAAAGCGAAACTGGGGATCGGGCGCCCATTGGCCGCGAAATGCGTAATACGAACCTTGAGCGGACGGACCGCATATCCGGCCCCCCGTTGATTTCGGCGTTGAGCATTCCGGCATAATGGGCCGGCTCTTTCCGGGGACTCCACGCGAAACCCATCGTTTCGGGGCAGACTTTGGGGAGGGACGATTAAACAGCACATTCGGACATTTGTCCAAGTGCGCCGGATGGCGATAACCGCTACCTTGTCCCGGGTTTGGACTGCAGGAAGGCCATGGGGCGGCGGGCAGGAGTCCGCCGCAGGCATGTTGCGCCTATTGGTGATTGCACAATCGGCCCGCGGGGATTAGCCTGCCACCGGTGGTCGGAAGCCACATCTTGATTGGCGAGGGAGCGACTATGAAGGACAAGCTGAGCAGATCCAAGGGGGTGGCCAAGGGCGCGCCGAGCGGCTTCGTCATCAGCATCCTC
>QKAU01000045.1 GCA_003246265.1 Kiritimatiellales bacterium
TCACCAACGGTTCGGCAAACAGTTGGTTCGCCGTCTACTCGAAGACCAATCTGCTGGATGGTTCATGGACGGCCAGACAGCGCGGTTTGAAGATCAATGCGTCCGGCTACGGCGCGTTTACCAATGCGGCCATCCTTGGCCAGGAATTCTTCCAACTGATGCAGAGCGGGGCCCCGGAGGGGGAGTAGGGTTTTAACAATGCGTCATCTTGAAGCAGATGGAACGGGAAGGGCGGATGAAATGACCCCATGCTATTCGATGGGTTGCGGAGACCGGTTCGGTCGGCAGGGCGAGGCCCAGCTCTCCGCCTTTGTCGATGCCGCAAAGCTCGGTATCGATGTGGTGCCGGTCTGGAACAAGTCCCACCGCGAGCATACGACGGTGCACACGACGCCGGAGTCCGTGCGGGCCGAGGCCGCCGCCGCGGTCCGGTCGCTGGGTTGGAACAAGCCCTATTTCGTGGATGCCGACCACATCTCGTTGAAGACGGTCGATGGATTCATCGACGCCTCGGATTTCTTCACGCTGGATGTGGCGGAAAACATTGGCGAAAAGGCGTCGGACGAAGACCTCTCGGAATTTTTGGCAAAGACCGCCGCCTTGTTCGGCCCCGTCCGGCTACCGGGCCTGGAGGTCGAGCTGGCCATCGACGGGGACCAAGCCAAGCGCGCGGCCGCAAAATACCTCTCGGCCGTGCAGCAGGCCGGACGGATCCATCGCCATGTCGCCGGCCGGAAGAAGGGTCCGTTCATGGTCGAGGTCTCCATGGACGAAACCGACGAACCGCAGACGCCGGTCGAGCTGCTGCTGATCCTGGCGATGATCGCGCAGGAAGGCATTCCGGTGGACACGATCGCACCGAAGTTCAGCGGCCGTTTCAACAAGGGCGTGGATTATGTCGGCGACGTGGCGCTGTTTGCCCGGGAGTTCGAGCAGGATGTCGCGGTGCTGGCGCTGGCGCCAACGCTTTTCGGGCTGGAGAAGGTTCCCCGGTTGAGCGTGCATTCCGGCAGCGACAAGTTTGCGATCTATCCCATCATGAACCGCATTGTCCGCAAGCACGGCGCGGGCCTGCACGTCAAGACCGCGGGCACCACCTGGCTGGAGGAGGTCGTCGGCCTGGCCGAGGCCGGTGGTAGCGGATTGGCTGTAGCCAGGAAGATCTATGCCGCCGCCCATGGCCGCTACGGCGAGCTGGCCGCTCCCTACGCCTCGGTCATCGACATCGACCCCGAAAAGCTCCCGCCGGTCGCGGTGGTGGATGGATGGAGCAACGAACGGTTCGCCAATGCGCTGCGGCACGACCCGTCCTGCCCGGACTACGATCCGGCCTTCCGGCAATTGATCCATGTGGCGTACAAGGTCGCCTACGAGCTGGGCGGGGAATACACCCGGGCGCTGGACGAGCATGCCGCGATCATCGGCCGGAACGTGGCCCATAACCTCCTGAACCGGCACATCCTGCCGATCTTCGGGAATGACGAGTAGGAGCAGGTTGATTATGGAAATGAACAAGTCGTTCATGTTGATGGTGGCGCTCGTCGCGTTTGGCGCGGCCGTCCCGGCGTCTCGCGCCAACCTCGAGGCCGAGCGGTTCTACCTTTCCGGCAAAGGCCCGTCCGATGCCGTCGAGTGGGACTTCCTCTGTTCCAAGGGCAGGAGGAGCGGCGAGTGGACGAAGATCCCGGTGCCGTCCAACTGGGAGCAGCACGGCTTCGGCAACTACAACTACGGCCACGACGATCCGGCGACCAAGCATGACGAAACCGGCACCTACCGCACCGTCTTCACGGTGCCCGAGGAGTGGAAGGACAAGCATGTGCGCCTCGTCTTCGAAGGCGCCATGACGGAGACCTCGGTCAAGATCAACGGCAAGCCCGTCGGCTTCCCGAACTATGGCGGGTATCTCCCGTTCCGGCACATCCTGGACGAGACCAACATCAAATACGGGAAGGAGAACGTGCTCGAGGTGCTGGTGAAGAAGAAGCCGGACAACGAGAGCGTCGACCTCGCCGAGCGCCAGGCCGACTACTGGGTTTTTGGCGGCATCTACCGTCCGGTCTATCTGGAAGTGCAGCCAAAGGAGTTCGTGAACCGCCTGGCGATCGATGCGAAGGCGGACGGGTCGCTGTGCCTCGATGTGTTTCCGCAGGTGCAGCACCAGACCAAATTCTGGCAAAAATTCCAGGTTTTCGTCGACGAGGTGGTCGCCCAGGTGCAGACGCTCGATGGACAGGATGTCGGCCAGCCGATGTCGGCCCGGATCGATGCGGGCACCGGACGCATTCGTTTGGAGGGAAAGATCAAGGATTCCCGGCCGTGGTCGCCGGAGCATCCCAACCTCTACCAGCTAAAGGTGGTCCTGAAGCGCGAGGGCGCGCCCCTTTCGGAGCACATCGAGCGCTTTGGATTCCGCACGTTCGAACGGCGTCCGCAGGACGGGCTCTACCTGAACGGAAGGAAGCTTCTGATCCAAGGGGTCAACCGCAACGTCTTCGATCCCCGGCATGGCCGTGCGGTGGACGCGGAGAAGGATTGGGCGGATGCGCGCGCCATCAAGGCGATGAACGTCAACCTCGTTCGCTCGCACCTGCCGCCGGGCCCGGAGTTCATGAAGGCCTGCGACGAACTGGGCCTGCTGGTGATCACGGAGTTGTGCAACTGGCACGAACCGTCCATCGACACGCCCATCGCGCGCAACCTCGTCTACGAGCTGGTGGCCCTCTACCAGAACCACCCTTCGGTCATCCTCTGGGCCAACGGCAACGAGAACGGGTTCAACCTCGAAGTGGACGAACTCTATCCGCTCTTCGACCTGCAAAGCCGTCCCGTGCTCCATCCCTGGGCCTATTTCGACGGAATCAACACCTACCACTATCCCGACTGGAAGGCGCTCCACGAGCAGCTCTCCAAGCCGGTCATCTATCTGCCGACCGAATTCCTGCACGGCTTGTACGATGGCGGCCATGGCGCTGGCATGGAGGACTACTGGAGCGAAATGCGCGAGACGCCGACCTGCGCGGGCGGCGTGCTCTGGTGCTGGTCGGACGACGCGATCGAACGTACCGACATGGACGGGAAGCTCGACACCTTCGGCAACAAGTCGGCCGACGGGGTCGTCGGCCCCCATGGGGAAAAGGAAGCCAGCTACTTCACCGTCCGCCAAATCTGGTCGCCGGTGCAGATCAATCTCGATGCGCTTCCGGCGGGTTTCAACGGCAAGCTTCCGATCGAAAACCGCTACGGCGAAACGACCCTGGATGAATGCTCCTTCGAATGGAAGCTGGTGGATTTTTCCCCGCCCTTCGCCGAAAAGGCCGGAACCGCGATCCGGGCGCAAGGACGCCTGGCCGGACCGAAGGTAAAACCCGGCAAGGGCGGTACGCTCAACCTTCCGCTTCCCCGCGAATGGAAAAACGCGGGTGCGCTGGAACTGAAGGCCTTCAGCCGGACGGGCACCGAACTCGCCGGCTGGTCGTGGCCGATCGATTCCAAAATCGATCGCTCCGAGGAGAATGACGAGGTCCGGCAGGCGGATGGAAATCCATTCAAGGTGACCGTGGGAAAAACCGTTTGGACGTTCTCGCCGGAGACCGGTCAGCTGCTCGGATGCACGGTCGACGGCAAGGCTGCCGGTATCGGAACGGGACCGGTGCTCTATGCGGGAACGCTGGACAAGGCGCTGGTGTTTTCCAACGCGTGGAAAGCCACCGCATCGAAACAGGGCGACCGCGTGGTCATCGAGGCGGAGAGTCCGTCGAGCGGGGCATCGGTCAAATGGCTGGTATCGCCGGACGGTTCGGCTGCTTTAAATTATCGGTTTGCCCCGCCTGCCGAGGCGCTGGCGTACTGTGCCGTCGGCTTCGATCTCGACGAGGCGGACGTGGTTTCCAAGCGCTGGCTGGGCCAGGGGCCGCATCGCATCTGGGGCAACCGGTTGAAGGGGCCGCAATTTGGACTTTGGGAAAACGGATACAACGACCACATCACCGGCATGGACTGGGGCAAGCCGGAGTTCAAGGGCATCTTTGGAAATGTGGAGTGGATGGAGATCGGCCTCAAATCGGGAGCCACAGTACTGGTGGATACCGAACCCGGAGCCGCGGTGGGCGTGCTGCGACCCCGCAATGCGGACGAAACCCGCAACGAGAAGAACCACATCGGTCCCGTGCACGCGTGGTGGCATTATCCCGAGGCCGGCGGGCTGCACCTGTTCCACAAGCTTCCGGGCGTGGGAACCAAGTTTGCCAATGCGCACGAGCTCGGTCCGCAGGGCGAACCGGGCGTGCTGAAGGGGCCGGTTGCCGGCCACGTCGTGTTCCACATGCGATAATGGAGTTGGAGGATCTATGAAGCAGTCTGTTTTCTTATCCATCTGCGCCTTGATGGGCACCCTGCATCCGGATTCCGTGGAAGGGCGGCGGCCGAACGTGGTGATCTTCTACACGGACGACCAGCCGACGGATTCGTTCGGCTTCATCCGCGGGAAGGCGCATACGCCGAACATCGATCGGTTGGCGAAGGAGGGGACCTACTTCTCCAACGCGTATGCCACCAGCAGCGTCTGTTCACCCAGCCGCTATTCCGCGCTGACCGGGCAGTACGCAAGTCGTTGCCCGACGAAGGAGTTCAGTCGAAGCACCAGCGCCGAAGGCGTAACCAAGGTGTTGTGGAACATGGGCATTGCCGATGACCAGTGGAACTTTCCGCGCGTGATGCGGCAGAACGGCTACAAGACCGGCATGGTAGGCAAGTGGCATGTCGGCTTGAACGGCAAGTTCGGGCATCGCAAGGAGGTGCCGGGAACCGATCCGGCGGATCCTGCGGTGAAGGAGGTGCTCCGCTTCAATCAGGAGCTCTACTGCAAGGATATCGCGGAAAACGGTTTCGACTATGTCGGCGCGGCCTATGCGGGAAACCCGGATGACGACAAGAACCTCGTGAAGACCGGGTGCAACGTCCATGCGCCGGAGTGGCAGACGCAGCATGCGCTGGAATTCATCGAGAAGTACAAGGATGAACCGTTCGTGCTCTATTTTGCGACCACGCTGCTGCACGTGCCGGACTGCACCGGGGACTTGCAGAAGGATCCTCGCCTGACGCCGCTCGGGCTGCTGGACGAGCCGATCGCCGGCGTGCTGCCTCCCCGCGAGGATGTGATCCGCCGCGCAAAGGCCGCCGGCGTCGAGGAGGGGCGGTTGGGCAAGCTCATTGCGGCGACCTGGCTCGACGATGTGGTCGGTACCGTGCAAGGCAAGCTGAAGGAGCTGGGGCTCGATGACCATACGCTGATCCTCTATTTCAACGACAACAACACGGATGACCACGGCAAAGGCTCCTGCTACCAGGGCGGCGCGCATGTGCCGATGATGGCCTACCTGCCGGGCGTCGTGAAGCCGGGCGAGCGCAAGGAACTGGTGGCGAACATCGATATTGCACCCACCCTCTTCGATTGGTGCGGGGTGGTGCCGCCCAAGGACATGCAGATGGACGGCGCGAGCCTCATGCCCCTGCTGCGGGGCGAAAAGGTCGCCGACTGGCGTGGCATGATCTATCTGGAAATCGGCCTGACCCGCGCGGTCGTCACCGATGACGGCTTCAAGTACCTGGCCTTCCGCGTCCCGGAAAGCTACACCGCCCGCCCGCTGGAGGAGCGGATGGAGGAGCACCGCAAATGCATGGAGGAAATCTACAGGCGGCATCCTTGGACCAAGGGCAAGTGGACGCTCGATCCCGAGGCGAAATACCTGCAGATGGGCATGGCGCCGGGCGGCGATGCCATGGAGCGGTTCCAGCTTATGGACCATCCGCCCTTCGAGCAGCACTACTTCGATCCGGACCAGCTCTTCGACCTCAACCGCGATCCGCGCGAAACCACCAATCTGGCGAACAATCCCGAGTACCGGGCGAAGCTGGAGCAGATGCAGAAGAAACTGGAATCCCTGTTGGCCGATGTGCCGGGAACCTTTGCCGATCTGAAACCCGAGGAATAACCGAAGTCATGAATAAGAGTAAACAATTGATCAGCTCCCTGCTGCTCCTGCTTCCCGTCGCTACCGCGATGGGCGGCAAGCGGCCCAACGTGTTGCTTGTCGTGTACGACGACTTGCGGCCGGAGATCGGCGCCTACGGTGCGGCGGAGGCCATCACCCCGAACATCGACCAGCTGGCGGCGGAAGGCACGCGGTTCGACAACGCCTATGTGAACTATCCGCTGTGCCTGCCGTCGCGCGCGTCGTTGCTGACGGGCCTGCGCTTCGACAACAGCAATTTCGCCAAGGTCGAAAAGCAGGACGGCAAGGACGCCCTTTATCATGCCATGCTGGCCATGCAGACCACGTGGCCCCAGGTGCTGCACGACGCAGGCTACTGGACCGCCACCCGGGGCAAGCTCTACCACGGCAATGTGCCGAAACTGGACAAGGGGGCATGGGATGTCGCCGGCTACTGCTACGGCGATCCGGGGCCCTACACCTTGAGTGATGGCTTGTGGGATAAAATCGTCGACAAGGGGGGCGTGAAGGAACACGTGGACAAGCTCCTTGCGAAAGAGCAAGGCCCCGGACTCGTCGCCTACCTTTCGGTCGATTGCGGGGACAGCCAGCTCAATGACGGCGCCGTGGCCGACGACGTGGTGGACTACCTGCTCAACCAGCGCGACAAGGCGAAGCCCTTCTTCATCACCGCGGGCTTCAGCCGCCCGCACCTCCCGTGGATCGCGCCGAAAAAATACTTCGACCTCTATCCGGAGGATGCCGGCGAACTCGCACCCGTGCCGGATGGGGTGGGCCGGGAGATTCCCCGGAAGGACCAGCGGCCGATCAGCTCCAACCTGTGGAACGAAGGACTGAGCGACCAGGAGGCCAAGCGGTTGAAGCGGGCCTACATGGCGACGACCTCCTACGCCGATGCCCAGATGGGACGGATCATCGAGACGCTCAAGCAGGCGGGGGAATACGACAACACCATCATCGTGCTGTGGGGCGACCACGGCTATCATCTTTCGGAACACGGATTGTGGCAGAAGAACCGCGACTACCGGGTTGCGCTGCGCTGCCCGCTGATCATCAAGGCTCCCGGCATGAAGGGCGGTCAGAGCACCCGGGGCGTCGTCCAGAACCTGGACATCTACCCGACGGTTCTCGCACTGGCGGGTGTGGAAAAGCCCGCCGATGTCGTGTTGCATGGCCGGGACCTTTCGCCGCTGCTGAAGAATCCGGAGGCCCCGTGGGACCATGTCGCCCACGTCTCCTGCGTGGGCCGCCATGGCATCGTCACCGACCGGTACCGGTTCACCGATTTCGGCAAAGGCGCCTACGAGCTGTACGATGCCAAGACGGATCCCGGCGAGTGGATCAACCTTGCTGGCAATCCGGAACATGCCGGGCAGATAGAAGTTTTCAAGAAACAGCTGAAAGACGCGGTTTGGAATAGGAAATAGGGAGATTGCCATGAAATCCACAGGGTATATTTGTTTGGGTGCGTTGCTTTGCGCAAGCCTGGTCCATGCGGCCCCCATGGCCTGCTGGAACTTCGACGACGGAACCGGCAACACGGTTTCCGATATTTCCGGGAACGGCCACCATGGAACGGGGACGGAGCTGGAATGGGTGCAAGGGGCGGTCAATTCCGCCGCGCAGCTGGACGGACAGGGCGGCATCGATGCCGGCGACGGCGGAAGCCTCGATGCCGGCAATGCCATCACGTTGCAGGCGTGGATCTGTCCATGGAAACCGCAGTCTGGAAATAGTCCTTCCATCATCGGCAAGGAGGGTGCCTATGTGCTCGGCCTGTCGCCCGGCCAGTCGCTGGCGCTGACCTTGTGGCTCGACGGGAAAAAACAGGTCTTTGAGTCGAAGCGCAAGGGATGGGAGGATGGGGCGTGGCATCATGTCGCCGCGACCTACGACGGCTCCGCGGTTTGCCTCTATGTGGACGGCGGCTTGGATTCGACGGTTCCGGCGAAGGGTCGCATCGCAAAAAGCGCGGCCCCTTGCGTTCTCGGGGGCGGTTTTGGCGGAGCCCTGGATGAAATCTGCATCGATTCGGCGGCCCTGGATTCGCGAGTGATCGCCCTGGCCTGCTACGAAGGGAACTACCAGATGGCCCGCATCGACAACCGCTTCACCGATTTCTACGAAAAGATCCAGAAGCGCGGTGCGGAACCGCGGGTCCCCGGCGCGTTGTGGATCGATGCCGAGGATTTCGACGACTACGGCGGCTGGTGGATGGATACGCAGTTCGTTCCGCAGATGGGCTCGCCCTATCTGATCGCGGCGGGCATCGGCAAGCCGGTTGGAAACGCCAAGACCACCGTGAAGATTCCGGATGCCGGAACCTATCGCCTCTGGGTGCGCAACAAGAACTGGCTGGCCGAAGGGCAGGCGCCGGGACGGTTTGCCGTATCCGTGAACGGAGT
This sequence comes from Kiritimatiellales bacterium, assembly GCA_003246265.1. Taxonomy (GTDB): domain Bacteria; phylum Verrucomicrobiota; class Kiritimatiellia; order Kiritimatiellales; family Pontiellaceae; genus Pontiella. The sequence goes on from QKAU01000045.1 coordinate 8,420, forward strand.
GAAATCCGAAACGGTTTTCGGCACGCGCGAGCAACGCGCATGGGTCTGGCAGGACGGCGGCGTGTTCAAGCTCGAAAAGGGAGCGGTCCAGCTTGAGCTGGAGGACCTGACCGGCTACTACGGCCGGTGCGATGCGCTCATCCTGACGAAGGACCTCGGCTTTGACCCGAAGCAGGAACAGAAGGACTATCTGCCCATGCGCGAGCGGTTCGTCGGAACCGTTCCCATGACGGAGATGGGACACTTCGACTTCATCGTGGTCGGGGGCGGCGTCGCCGGCTGCAACGCGGCGATCGCGGCGGCGCGCGGCGGGGCCAAGGTCGCCCTGATCCAGAACCGCCCGATGGTCGGCGGAAACAACAGCTCCGAAATGGGCGTGCCGGTTTCGGGCGGCTCCAGCAGCGGACGGGGGCGCGAAACCGGGCTGAACGAGGAGATCGGCCGAATCCACGCCTTCAACTATTTGAGCAAGTGGGCCTCCGGCGCCGAGCTGGCGATCGCCAACGAAACGAACATCACCCTGTTCCTGAACACGAACGTATTCGAGGCGGAAACCGACGCGGACAAGCGCATCGTGGCGGTGAAGGCTTTCGACATGGTCGACGGCCACCATACCCGCTACACGGCGGACCTCTTCGCCGACTGCACCGGCGACGGATGGTTGGGCTACTATGCCGGGGCCGAATGGATGCTCGGGCGCGAATCGAAGGAGACCTTCGGTGAAAGCAATGCCAAGGATGTCGCCGACCAGATCACCATGAGCGGTTCGCTCATGCAGAATACCGTCCTGGGATTCAAGGCCATCGACATGGGCAAGCCGACCCCTTTCGATGCGCCGGAATGGGTGTATGATCTGAGCAACAGCGCCGAAGGCTATCCCAAACGTCCCAACTTCGAGCATGGTATCCACGCCGGAAACTGGTGGACCGAAAACCACGGGCGCAATGACGACCTGTGGGATCCGGAATGGGCGCGTGACGACCTGATCCTTGTGAGCCTTTCCTACTACAACTGGATCAAAAACTTCTCCGGCCTCGCCGAGAAGGCAAAAAATTTCCAGCTCCGGTTTATCCCGATCACCAATGCAAAACGCGAAACCCGCCGGTTGGTTGGCGACCACATCCTCATCGAGCAGGACATGGTCAACCGCGTGGTCTTTCCCGACCGGGTGGGCTATTTCGTCTGGAAGCTGGACATCCACCATCCGCTCGGCATCTTCTCGGCGGAAAGCCCGTACGACTTCGAGACCAACTTTTCGCCCGCCAGCATGCCGTACCGCATCCTCTACTCGAAGAACATCCCCAACCTCTTCATGGCCGGGCGCGATGTCTCCGTCTCGCATGTGGCGCTGGGTACCGCGCGCGTGCAGGGCACGACCGGAATGATGGGGCAGGTCGTGGGAACCGCGGCGGCGATGTGCAAACGGTACGGCACGACGCCGCGCGGAATCTACGAAGCGCACATCCCGGAACTCCAGCAGAAGCTGCTGAAGGACGACGTGGTGATCCTTCATCTGCGCAACGAGGATCCGGGTGATCTGGCGCGCACGGCCAAGGCGACCGCATCCAGCACCGGCGGCGGCCGAATGTTCGGCGAGGAACAGGTGAAGGAAAACGGCGACATGCACTACCTGAACGTCGAGCGGGCCATGATGTTCCGGCGCGGGGCGTCGCCGCACATCGGAAAGCTTTCGCTACTGCTGGTTTCGGTCGGCAAGAAGGATGTCGAGGTGGTGGTGACCGTGCGGGGCGCGAAAAAGATGGACGACTATTCCTCGACGGCCGACCTTGCCGTCAGAACCGTGAACGTCCCGGCAGGCAACGCCGACTGGATCGAGGTCGACATCGATTGCGACGTGCCGTCCGAATATGCCTGGTTCAGCCTATCCAAGGCCGACGGGGTGGCCTGGAACCTGATGGATACCGGTCCGGACGGGGCCGGCTCGGCCTTCCGGGATGGACAGAAGGGGTGGCGCCCGAACCGGAACCGGTTCTATGCCTTCCACCTCGATAAGCCGATCGTTCCGCCTGCGCTGTGCGGCCCGGGAAACGTCATCAACGGTCTGGTGCGCCCGCTCGACGAAAACCAGGAGATGTGGATCGGCAAGGTGCCGGACAACATGTGGATATCCGATCCCGCGCAGGCCATGCCGCAATGGGTGGAACTCGATTTCGGCAAGGAGAAGAAAATCAACGCGGTCTATCTGACGTTCGATACCAACCTGGGGGAGAAACGCTACGCCTCGGAGGATTTCTCGGGCGAGGGGCGGATGCCGCCGGAATGCGTGCGCGACTACCAGGTCCAGGTCTTGAAGGGCAGGGAGTGGGTGGCGGTCGCCGACGTCAAGGGCAACTACCAGCGCCGCCGCATCCACCGCTTCGATCCCGTGGAAACATCGAAGATCCGCGTGCTGGTCACCGCCACCAACGGCGACAAGTCGGCCCGCATCTACGAAATTCGCGCGTACCATGAATAAGTACAGGATCACCGGAAAGCCGGGAGGATGCATATGACGATAGAGAATGGGAATAGTGCGGCGGGACGTGGGGCCGTGCTTGTTGGGGCTGCCCTGCACGGAGGCGCAATCCTGCTGGCCATGCTGTTGACTTCCTGCCAGTCCATGGGCTGGCGGCCTGCTGCAGGGGATCCGACGTTTGCGGAGGGGGAGGATCCATGCCCGGCAGGAAAGAAATGGGTGCCGGTTGAAGGGATGTCGGATGAGTTCAACGGCAGGTCGGTCGACCTGGGGAAATGGCAGGTGGAACCGAATGCCAACAGCTTTACCTGGATCGGCCGGCCGCCGGGGCTCTTCCGGGCTGAAAACATATCGGTCAAGGATGGCAACCTCTGCGTGCAGGTGGGTGTCCTCGATGAACCGTATGTGGGGGATGAGGGAACCTACACCTACTCGGGGGGCATCGTCCGCTCCCTGATGCCCGGACAGCCCGGCTGGTACTACGAGTGCCGCATGAAGGCCAACGCGACCGAAATGTCGTCCACCTTCTGGATGCTGACCATCGGGGGCGCGGCCGAGGCGCTGGAGCTCGATATCCAGGAGTGCGTAGGCCGGGTTACCGACAAAACCGAGAAGTGGGGCAGGAGCTGGGACCGGATCTTCCATTCCAACTGCGTCCACTGGCGCTACGACGTCGAACCGCGCGAAAAGAAGCAGCAGGGCATGCTGGCCCTGGAAGAACCGAACTGCAGCCGCTATTTCGTGTATGGGGCGTGGTGGAAGTCGGCGGACGAGATCCGGTTCTATCTGGACGGGAAATACGCCTATTCGATGAGGCCGGAGTCGAAATGGGACCTTCCGGCCTATCTGCACATGGCGATCGAGACGTATGACTGGAACCCGGTTCCGGAGGACGGCGGCCTCGTGGCCTCCGGCACGCTGGATCAACGCACGACGAGGTACGACTGGATCCGGACCTGGAAGCTGGTGGAAGAATAGGATGGATGGCCGAGGTTCCCGATAATGTCGCGTTCGACAATAATAGCGATCATCCGGACGTGCGCGGCTCCCAGACACGCTGCATGGGCGGTTCTGGGAGCGGCCGGTTGCGGGCTGTTTGCGCAGGCTGCAGGATCGTATGAACCGACGTGGGCCTCGCTGTCGAAGCATGAGGCCGCGCCGGAGTGGTTCCAGGATGCCAAGCTGGGCATCTATTTCCACTGGGGGCCGTACACGGTTCCGGCGTTTGGCAGCGAGTGGTATCCCTGCAACATGTTCCGGGAGGGGAGCCGCGAAAACAAGCATCACATCGGAACCTACGGCCCCGTGTCGGAGTTCGGCTACGAGAAATTCATCCCGATGTTCACCGCCGAGCATTTTGATCCGGCGGAGTGGGCCGAACTGTTCAAGGCGTCCGGGGCCCGGTTTGCCGGACCGGTGGCGGAACACCACGACGGCTTCGCCATGTGGGCCAGCAAGGTCAATCCGTGGAACGCCGGCGACATGGGGCCGAAGCGCGATATCGTCGGGGAACTGCTTGCCGAGCTGAAGAGGCGCGACTTGAAGACAATCGCCACCTTCCATCATGCACGCAACGGGCAGCGCAACCGCGACAAGCCGGACTTTTGGAACGGGAACGGTTTTGACAGCCACTATCCGTACCACCCCGACCTGCCGACCGCGACGACCGACCCGAAGCTGCGCATGCTCTATGGCAATTTCGAGACGATCGACGCCTTCAACCAATACTGGCTGGACCAGGTCGAGGAGGTGGTCGACCACTATTCGCCGGACATTCTCTGGTACGACTCCTGGCTGAACATGGTCCCCGAAAGCTACCGGCTGCAAATGGCGGCCCATTTCTTCAACCATGCGGAAAAGACCGGACAGGAAGTAGTGACCTGCCACAAGCACAACGACATGCCCTTGTCCTTCAGTGTGCTCGACTATGAACAGGGCGGGCGGCGCGACCTCCATCCGCAACCTTGGTTGACCGACATCACGCTCAGCGAGGGGAGCTGGTCGTACGTTGAGGGGCAGACCTACAAGGATGCGGCGATGGTCGTGCGCAACATGATCGATGCGTGGAGCAAGAACGGCATCGTGCTGCTGAACATTTCACCCCGCGCGGATGGCGTCATCAACGACGAACAGCGCGCGCTCCTGAAGGCCATCGGCGAATGGCTGTCGGTGCACGGGGAGGCGGTGTATGGAACCCGCCCGTTCGACACCTTCGGCTACGGACCGGCTGGCGCCGAGGCGAGCTCCCACGACGGGCAGTCCGCAAGAATGGAGTATACGGCGGAGGATGTCCGTTTCACGGTCTCCAAGGACAGCAAGGCCATGTATATATTCTTTCTCGGACGACCGGCGCCCGGTTCGGTGGTGAAGATCAAGATGCTGGGCCGCCATCGCTATGCGCCGCGTTCGCCCGTCAAGCGCGCGACGTTGCTGGATTCCGGCGCAGGGGTCGGGTGGGAGGATGACACGTACTATTTCATCCTGAGGATGCCCGAGCTGGAGATGAACGCAATCGCAACGGTCGTGAAGTTGGAGCTGGAATAGGCCATTGCGGTCGCACAATCGCGTTGACATCCTGTGGAATGGATCAGATGGGGAATAGCATGAAAACAGCAGTTGGAGCGCAAGGCATTGCCAGGATGAGGCGTTGCCTGCTCGTCGTACTCGCACATCTATCGATAGGCCAGGCGACCGTCTTGGCCGCCGGGCAACGGGAGGCGGACCGGCCGAACATCATCCTGGTGATGGTCGACGATCTCGGCCTGTACGACCTCAACTGCTACGGCTACAAGGCGGTTGATACGCCGAACGCCGACAAGCTGGCCGAGGAGGGCATGCTCTTCCGCAACGCCTATGCCGGGGCGCCGGTCTGCTCCCCGTCGCGGGCGGCGGTCATCAGCGGCCAGGCGCCGGCACGGCTGCATCTGACCAACCATATTTCCAACGAGCATTTCGCTCCCGAAAACCCGAAGCTGCTGGACGCACCCATGCTCAAGGCCCTGCCGCCGGAAACCGTCACGTTTGCCGAGAAGCTGCGCGACGCCGGCTATGCGTGCGGCTTTTTCGGCAAGTGGCACCTGTCGTGCCAGCGGCCCGACGGCAGCAACCGTGTCGTTGACGAGAACACCCTGCCCGACAGGCAGGGCTTCGAGAACAACGTCGGCGGCAACGGCAACGGCGGCCCGGCCGGAGGCTGGTTTTCTCCATACAAGAACCCCTACCTTCCGAACGGTCCGGACGGGGAATACCTGCCCGAGCGCCTGGCGAACGAAGCGGTGGCGTACATGGAGGCCAACAAGGACAAGCCCTTCCTCATCGCGATGTGGAACTACACCGTCCATTCGCCGATCGAAACCACGAAGGAACTGGCCGACAAATACAAGGCACGGAAAAAAGCCGGCGCGAGGATCGCCAATCCTGTCTATGCCGGCATGGTCGAGGCGGCGGACAACGTGCTCGGCCGCCTGCTCCGCAAGATCGATGAACTGGGATTGCGGAACAATACGATCGTCGTGCTGACGTCGGACAACGGCGGCTTCAACTATGCGATCCATGACCAGCCCCCGCTGCGCATGACGAAAGGCTGGCTGTACGACGGCGGCCTGCGCATCCCCCTGATCATGCGCTGGCCCGGCAGGATCGGGCCGGGGGGCGTCAGCGAGGCGCGCGTGTCGCATCTGGACTTCTTCCCGACATTCTTGGAGGTCGCCGGCATTCCGGCAGATCCGTCGCTTCCCCTCGACGGCGAAAGCCTGGTGCCGCTGCTTACCGGCAAGGGCGGACTGCAGCGGGATGCGCTCTATTTCCACTATCCGAACTATGCATGGCATTCGAAGAACCGGTTGGGCGGCGCCATCATCGAGGGCGACTACAAGCTGCTCAACTGGTACGACGACGATTCGGTCGAGCTGTACAACCTCCGCGATGACCCGAGCGAGGCCAGCGATATCGCGCAGCAGCACCCGGAACTGGCCGAGCGGATGAAACAGAAGTTCAAGCATTGGCTCGAGGCGGTGGATGCCAACATGCCCCTCCCGAACAAAGAGTATGCGGCCTCGGAGGAATTGTAGGAACATGACAGGGAATCCGATCCCGTGTGTGGTTGTCGCGTGCCTGGTCCAATGCCGGGCCGATCCGGGCTGTTTCGACCGCCTTCGGACCGAACGGATCGAATCGTCCCCGATTGTGGAATGGAAAAACTTCGGTCCGGGGATGTCGGGCTACTGCGAGGAGTTCTGGTGCCATCCGACCGATACCAACGCCATGTTCATGGGCCCCGACATGCATGTGAGCTTCGGGACGTGGGACAACGGGCGCTCATGGCAGACCCTAAAGGATTGCGATGGCCTGGGGATCGACATGAAGCGCGTGCTGGAGATCGATTTTTCCAGGCAGGATCCGGATTTCGGCATGGCACTGGATTGGAATGGGTGGGTCTACACCACGACCAACCGAGGCCGCGCATGGACGGTGATCCATGCGCTGGGCGACGGGGCCCAGGGCCGGGCCGATCCCGACGATCCCGAATCCTTTTCAAAGGGATGGTACTACGGGCAGATCGGTCGCCGCCACAGCGCCCTGGCCGTCGATCCCTCCGACGACAACATCTGGTACGTTGGTGCGGGCGATTTCTGGAACGTGAAGAGCAACCACCGCTCCGCCGCCAAGCCGAACGGCGTCCGGCTTCCGTACGCCGCATACGGATGCATATGGAAGAGCGTCGACAAGGGCAGCACCTGGCGCAAGATCACCGCGGGACTGGACCAGGGAGTGGAGGTCGGCAGGATCGTCGTGCATCCGAAAGACGGTCGTCGGCTGGTCATGGCAACCAGCCACGGGCTGATGCTGAGCAACGATGGCGGGCTTTCCTGGCGGGGTCGGCCCATCGGCTTGCCCAACAACTTGCCGCGCGATTTAACGTCGTACTACAACCCGGCGACGGGCGAATTTGTCCTCTACCTGGTCGAGCAGACCATCTACGAAGCCAGGAAGAACACCGTTGAGGCGAGGGGGGGCGTCTTCAAGAGCGTGGATGGCGGACTGCGCTGGATCGATATGACCGGAAACCTGCCGTTCGACCTCGATGCCATCGGCGATCCCCGCGACACGGGTCGCTACTACCGGACGCTGGCCTATTGGTTCGGCCTCTCCGAACGGGAGGCGGAATCGCGATTCCCCAGGCTGCCGCCGAAGATCCTGCCCGTGTTCAACCGCATCGCCGTCAGCCCGATGGACAAGAACGAGATCTATCTCTCCTACAACAAGAAGCACGACTTCACCTTCGGCCCGGGCGATCTGTGGCGGACGCTCGACGGCGGCAAGACATGGATCACCTGCGCCCGGCATGGCGCATACTGGCTGGGCGGGAAGGGCGATGCCTACTGGAAGGAGAGGAAAAATCCAGTCGGAACCAACATCCGCTTCGCCCACCTGCAGCGCTACATGGATGAGCAATGGGAGATCTCGGGCACCCGCATGCTGGCCGTCAACGCCGCCGGCGAACTGTTCATCGGCATCGACCAGCAAACCCTCAAATCCACGGACAGGGGAGTATCGTGGGAGCAGATCGACGATGTGGAAACGTCCGCGGGAAGCGGAAAATGGATTGGCCGCGGCGGCAGCAACCTGCCGGGCCGGTACATGTTGCTCGAAACCGGCATTCCGGGGCGGAAGCTGCTCTGCAGCGGCGAGCACGGCCTGTGGCAGACCGTGGATCTGGATGGGTGGCCCGATAAGACCGCCGTGGCCGTGCAGCAGATCGAAGGGCAGAACCATCCAGACGGCGCCGTCTCCATCTCGACCGTTGCGGTCCATCCCCGCAATCCCGACATGATCTACATCCTCTCCTGGCGGCAGGACCACCGGGGCAAGGTGCGCCGGACAACCGATGGGGGGAGGCGCTGGGAAAACATCGCGACCCTCTTCGCGGCCGACAACGATGCATGGGACGGCCTGGTTCCACAGAACTCGCTGACCATCGATCCGCAACACCCGGAAAACATCTACTTCTGCGCCACCTGCCAGCCGGTTTCCGAAGTGGAGGGGCGGCGGGAAATCAAGCTCACCAAGGGGGGCTGCGGCTTCTACCGCTCCTTCGATGGCGGATTCAACTGGGAGCTGGCCAACAATGGGTTTTACGACGGGGCCAGCGTACGCCGGATTGCCATGCACCCCCAAAACCCCTCCATCCTCTACGCCGCCCTGAACGATGACCATGGCGGGCTGTTCCGAACGGACGACAAGGGAAGCCAGTGGACGCGCGTTGCCCTGCCCGAAGCCATCCGGGCGGTGAACAACGTTTTCATCGACCGGAATACCCTGCAGCTCTACATCTGCACCGGACGGCGGCTCGGCACCTTCGAAGAGGGCGGCGTGTGGCGCAGCAACGACAACGGGACGACGTGGGAACGGATCTTCAAGGCCCCGTTCGTCTGGCAGGCCGAAACCTCGCCGGCCGATCCGGAGCTGATTGTTGCCAGTGTGGCGGGCGTGAATGTCCGGGACGAGGGATGGTACATGAATCCCGGCGTCTATCTCTCGCGCGATGGCGGAACGTCGTGGAGCAAGATCAACCGGGGCCTGGGACAGCCGGACAAGATCGTGGACGTCAAACCCGATCCCGAGGATCCAACGGTGCTGTGGTGTGCATCGTGGGGTTGCGGCTGGTTCAAGGGAGTGATCCGGCCATAGCCGGTCGTGCGAGAAGGGCTGTTTCCCGGGGAGCCTGCAGAGGCCGGGGAAGGAAGGAGAACGGGATGAAGATGGGTTTGATGGTTCTGCTGGCAGGGGGCCTGGTAGCCGCGTCGCGCGGTGAAAGGCCGAACATCATCGTCTATTTCGCGGACGACATCAGCGCGCGCGAGTTTCCGGTCTACGGGTCGTCGGTCTGGACCGATCCGTGGCGGAACGATACCTCGGATCCCCAGTACCGGGCGCGGACCCCGGTGCTGGACAGGCTGGCGGCCGAGGGCTGCTGGATCAAGACGGCCTGGGCAGCCTGTGTCTGCAATCCCAGCCGCGCCATGATGATGAGCGGCCGCTACGCCTACCTGACGAAGTGGTGGAACAACAAGGACAAGGGGTTGGGGCCGGACGAGGACGGCAGGATGGGAACATGGCCGGTCTACATGAGTTCGCCGCTGCTGATCGGGCATGTGGCGCAACAGGCCGGCTACGGCACCTTCTGGGCAGGGAAGACCCAGATGGAGGGAAGCTATGAAAGGCATGGTTTCGACGAAGGCTGCTTCACGCCCGGAGGGCTTTCCGATACCGACAACCCCTATACGGACTTCAAGCACGAGTACCGGAAGATCGAAGGCGAGCGGGTGCTGGTCAACGTCGATACCGGCAAGCCGTGCGACACCTACCAGCAGCATGGGTGGTACTGGTTCCCGCACGTGAAGCTGATGAACCATCCAGCGGCCGCGTCGCAGTACGAGTGGTGGCCGAATACGGCGGAATCGAAAAAATCATTCGGGCTCAATACCTATGGTCCCGACGTGGAACTCCAATTCGCGTTCGATTTCATGGACCGCACCCATGCCGCGGGGAAGCCGTTCTTCATCTACCACACCACCCACCTCGGGCACGACGCGTTCAACTGGTTCGATCCCGACGACGAAAGTAGCTGGCCGGGCACGCCGATCGTGAAGTGGGACGGCAGGCAATACATCCGGACCGAACCGGACGTGACCGGCGACAACGGCACATACGACACGCACGACTCCATCACCGGACCCGGCATCCACAACCACGTCAACTATATCGACTACCAGCTGTGGCAATATGGCAAGAAGCTGGTGGAGATGGGGGTTGCGGACAACACCGTCATCATCGTCTGCGCCGACAACGGCACGGGCGGCTACGGCAAGAACAGTGGCGAAAAACAGAAGGGCTGCCACATCCCGATGATTGTCTATGCGCCGGGCATGAAGAAGCACGGCGGGCAGGACGTCCTCGCCAGCGTGGTCGACATGCTGCCGACGATCGCCGACCTGGCCGGTTTCGCGTTGCCCAAGGACTACCGGATCGATGGCGAGAGCATGGTGCCGTTCCTCTTCACGGACCAGTCCGACCACCGCAAGTGGATCTACGCGCAGCGCGGTCCGGAACAGATCATCCGGGGGCAGAAGGTGCTGAAGGATGGCGCCGACAAGTGGTGGGACGTTTCATCGGTTCCGGATGACTTGATCGGGTTCGACGCCATCGGGAACTGGGGAGCCGTCTCCGAGGCCCATCGCGAAGAGCGTGAGCAGTTGCTGAAGATCCTGCCCCGCTACGACCTTTACTACGATGAATACAACGCTCCCGGCGTGCAGCAGGAGCCCCCGAAGCGGCCGAAATATTCCCGGAAATCCAAGGAACAGAAGGAGTATCCATGAAGAGGTGCCTGGCTATAGGTTGCGCAGCGCTGGCCGTGCAATGCGCGTTGGCGGAAAAACCGAACATCGTTGTCATCATGGCCGACGACATGGGCTATGCGGACGCGGGCTTCACGGGGTCGAAGGAGATCCACACGCCCAACCTGGACAGCCTCGCGGCTGCCGGCGTGGTTTTCGAATACGGCTACGCCAACCATCCGTTCTGCGGACCGAGCCGCGCGGCGCTGCTTTCGGGACGCTATCCCCACCGGTTCGGATTTGAAACCAATCCTGCCTATGATCCGTCCAATCCCATCATGGGGATCGATCCCGGAGAAGTGCTCTTTCCGGAGCGCCTCCAAAGGGCCGGCTATGTGACCGGAGCCATCGGCAAATGGCATCTCGGCGCGGCCGAGCCGTTCCATCCCAACAACCGCGGGTTCGACTATTTCTACGGTTTCCTCGGCGGTGGCCACGACTATTTCCGGATCGATCTGGCCCAGCCGGTGAAGGAGGCCTATCTCCAGGGGCTTGTCCGCAACAAGCGGCCGGCCGATTTCGAGGGCTACCTGACCACGGCACTCAGCCGCGATGCCGTGGCATTCGTCGAGGCGAACCGGGAGAAGCCCTTCTTCCTCTACCTGGCCTACAACTGCCCGCATGCTCCGCAGCAGGCGCCGGAGGAGGATATCGCCCGCTATGCGCACATTCAGGACAGGAAGCGCCGCGTCTACTGCGCCATGGTCGATGTGATGGACCGGGGCATCGGCGAAGTGGTGGACGCCCTGAAGCGGAACGGCATCTACGAAAACACGCTCATCTTCTTCCTGAGCGACAACGGCGGGCCGCAGCCGAAGGAGGGACGGGGCGATGCGAACGGCTCGTCCAATGCGCCGTTTCGCGGCGGCAAGGGCAACGTCTACGATGGCGGGGTGCACGTGCCGTTCCTCGCTTGCTGGCCGGCAAGAATCAAGTCGGGGCAGGTCTATCCATATCCCGTTAATTCCCTGGATATCGGCCGTACCGCGGTCGCCGTGGCCGGGGCCGATGCGTCGTATGGGCCGGCCATGGAGGGGGTGGACCTGGTTCCCTTTGTCGGGGACGGGGCGACCGGGGCGCCGCACGAGTTCCTGTTTTGGCGCAATGGCGGCGATTGGTCGATCCTTGCGTCCGATGGAACCAAGCACCTGAGGGATCACGACGGCAAGAAGCCCGAGCTGTTCCATTTGCCGGACGACGTGTCGGAATCGAAGGATCTGCTGGACCGGCATCCCGAACGGGCCGAAGCGCTCTATGCCAAATGGACGTGGTGGGATGAAGGCAACGTGCCTTGCCGACTGCTCGGATACATCGAATACCACAAAAGACGCGACCGTTTCTTCGGCGAGGCCGTTCCCGATACAGCCAGGCAGTCGGGGTACGACCCCGAGGTCAAGGGGAGCTTCTAGTCCGGTCGGCGTCGGCCTAGGAATCGGATCATCGCAAGTGGCGGATGGCGGTGCGCCGCCCGATCCTGCGCCTGCGTGCCGACGGCGAATTGCCCGGGAAGACTCCCTGCGAGCACCGCGGTGGCCCCATTCGGGACCTGCCGCGCGGTCCGGCTTGTTAGCGTTAACTTTTTTTTCGTATTTCCCTGCCCAATTTCCGGGCCGGGCGCGAGTATAGGGTAGAAAGCCGGTTGTTGCGCCGCTTTCCGGGGAATCGATGGCCGAAACTCTTCAAATCGAAATGGTGCTCCGCACCTTCTACGCCAACCAGGGCGCCTTGCGCGGCTATGTCTTTTCGGCGACCCGCGACTACCATGCCACCGAGGACATCCTGCAGGAAACCGCCATTGTCGTCGCGAAGAAGGCCTCCGAAATCGATGCCGGGCGCCCCCTGCTTCCGTGGTTCCTCGGCATCGCGCGCTACCAGGTGCTGCGCTGGAACCGGGCCCGGGGGCGGGAAGGCGGCCATGTGAGTTTCGAGCTGCTGGAGGAATTCATCCCCTTTTACGTCGAGTTCGAAAACGAGCAGGCGGCACAGCGCAGGTCGGCCCTCAAGGATTGCGTGGAAAAACTCCCCCCGAACCAGCGCCGGGTCGTGCGGCTGCGCTATGAGGAGCACATGGACTGCCCGGGGATCGCCGAATCGATCGGCCACTCCATCCAGGCCATCTATTCGCTGCTCAAGCGCATGAAGCAGGACTTGCGCAAATGCGTGGAACTCAAGCTTGCGCACCAGGAGGTGCAGTGATGCTCTTCAGGGAACAGGACGGAACCGGGCCGGATCTGGTGGCCGACTACTTCCTGCGCGATCTGTCGGCGGAGGAGCTGGAACAACTCCAGGACCAACTGCGCAACTGCCCCGACGCGCGAAAACGCTTTGCCGAAGCGGGTAGCCAGGAATGGCTCCTTTCGGACCTGCACCATGCGGACGAGGTGCGCATGGTCCATTTCACTCCGCGGCGGGCGCGTTCGCGCAGGATCCGCGCCATCGCCGCAGGCGTGGCGCTGCTGCTTACCATCGGCACCCTCTACACGGCCCGCCATACCCAGTTGGCGAAGCGCGTGGCCGCCGACCGGGATGCAGTCGTGGTTGCGCGGGTGGCCGATTGCTATGTGCTGGATGGCACGGCCATCTCGGTCGTGAACGATGGGCGGGTCGGGAAACTCGGGCCGCGCTCCACGATCCATAGCGGAGACCACATCCACGTTCCCGAAGGATGCCGCCTCTCCTTCACCTATCTCAATGAATCGACCCGGATCGAGGCCAGCGGCGGCACGATGGTCGCCGTGGCGGACGATGGGGGCGCCAAGCGGCTCTTCCTGCGCAAGGGGGGGCTGGCGGCCGACGTCGCGAAGCAGCAACCGGGGAAGCCCATGCGACTGGCAACGCCCGATGCCGAGGCCGAAGTGCTCGGCACATCCTTCGAGCTGCTCGTATCCGGGAGCACCCGCCTCTATGTCTCTTCGGGGTGCGTACGGTTCCTGGCCAAGGAGAAGGGTTCATGGGTGGATGTCGCCGCCGGATTCACGGCGGATACGGCGTCGGGGGCGCGGGAAACGGGATCCTACCAATCCAGGCGTTTCCACCCTGTCGTCGACGGCACGCCCGAAGGCGACGTCGACCCGCGATTCATCGCCGTCGACCCGGAGCGGAACTACACCGGCATGCTGAGGTTCGAGCTTGGCGAGCTCGGCGGACGGATCATCGAGGCCAGGCTGAGGCTGCGGGTCATGCGGATGCAGTTGGATTACGGCGGTAGCGGGGATGTCCGGCTCTTCATCCGGAACCTGCGGGCGGGAATGGGGGGGGGGCTCCGGCAGGTTGCGCACTATTGCGGCAACGTGGGCGGGGACATGGATTTGGAGTTCGAGATCGATCCGGATGCCCTGGGCGACGGAGCCTGCGAATTCCAGATCCGGCTGGACACGGGCGGCAACGATTTCTGGTTCAGCTCGAGCCGGGGAAGCGTTCCGCCGGAACTGTTGCTGAAGATCGAAACAAAGGAAACGGGGGAAGGGAAATGAGAAGGATATGGGTTGCCTTGGCGGTAGTGGTTGCGGCGGCGGCATGGAGCAGTGCGCAGCAATCGGTGACCAGCTTCACGCTGATGAACGCGGATACGGATCTGCCGATCGCAGGGCATGATCCGTTTGTGAGCGGGGCGAGCATCGACCTGGCCACGCTGCCGACGCGCAACCTGAACATCCGCGCCAACACGTCGCCATATCCGGTGGGCAGCCTGCGCTTCGACTACGATGGGGCCATCGGCTACCAGTTGGAAAATGGCGCGCCCTACGCCTTGGCAAAGGATACCTCCGGCGACTTCTGGCCATGGACGCCCTCGGTCGGCAGCCACACCTTGACGGGCACACCCTTTACGGAAGCCGGCGCAGCCGGAACGGCCGGCACGTCGTTGACCATCAACTTTACCGTTGCCGACTCCGGCGGAGGCGGCGGGGGCGGGGGGGGCGGTGGCACCGGCGCGTGGATCGAGAGCGGCGGCATGCTGGTCATGGAGGCGGAAAACGCGGAATTTCCGGCCGGATGGAAAACCACCACCGTCACGCCGCCGGCCGATGCCACGATGGGCGGCTTCCTCGGCGGCGGCTATGTGGAGTGGACCGGTGCGCAGTATTCCGGCCTGACCATCGCCGACTCGGCGGCCAACGCCGTGGTGACCTACACCTTCGTCATTGCGACCGAAGGCGACTACACCTTCCGCTGGCGCTCCAAGCAGTATTCCAGCGTATCGGCGGGCGATGCCGGCAACGATACCTTCTTCCGGTTTGCCGACGGAACGGTTCCCGCCGGGGCGTACGACTTCAGCCAGTTCGTCAAGGTATGGGTGCAAAGCAAGACGGCATGGTCGTGGCAGACTACCGGCGAACCCGCCGCGGCCGTGTTCTATGCGAACAACATGAAACGCCACTACCCCCCCGGCGTCCACAGCATCCAGCTGGCCGCCCGGTCGCCCGGACACGCCATCGACCGCATCGTGCTGCACCACTCCAGCGTGCCGTTCAACGAAACCACCTTCAACAACGCCTCCGAATCCGATCGCCAGGGGGCGCCGGAGACGATGGTGTACGCTGCCACGACCGACTTCCCGATCATCAATTCGGGAGAGGTCCCCTACTACAAGGACACCGCCCGCAACGCCCTGGCCATCGATGCTGCGAACACCGCCTACCGCGGAAAGTTTGCCCGTGCGCAGACGCCGTTCGCCGGGGTCGGTTCAACCTACGACGTCACTATTACCTCGTTGCGGGAATTGGACGGTGAATGTACCTACCGCTTTCTGGTCAACGGCGCCGTCAAGGGCTCGGCGCAGAACAGTTCCACCACCACCGACTATGCGCCGCAGAGCCATACGTTTGCCGGCATCACGATTGCTTCGAACGACACGATCGCGGTGGAATCGAACACCGATTCCAACGGGCTGGTGCCCGAAGGCGCCGGATTTGCCTGGGCCCGCGGCCGCTGGACCACGCTTACCCTGGTACCTTCATCGGGCGGCGGGGGGGGCGGCGGTTCCGATCCGGTGGCCGATGCCGGCGTCGACAAGGCCGTCGTGCTGCCGAGCACCTCGGTGGTGCTGAATGGATCGGGTACCGACGACGGCTCCATTGCCGCCTACGGATGGAGCCAGGTTTCCGGGCCGAACACGGCCACGCTCAGCGACACGAACACGGCTTCGCTGACGGCCTCCGGACTGATTGAAGGCAGCTATGTCTTCCGCCTGACCGTCACCGACGACGAGGGCAACACCGGCAGCGACGATGTCATCGTTACCGTCACCACGGCCAGCAGCGCGGGCGTGGTTTTCACCGGCGAACTGCGCCAGTGGCACAAGGTGACGCTGACGCTGGATGGCCCCAGCACGTCGGAAGGCGCGACGCCGAACCCCTTCACGGACTACCGCATGAACGTCACCTTCACGCATCCGTCCTCCGGCCTGAGCTACGTGGTGCCCGGCTATTTCGCGGCCGACGGCAATGCCGCCAACACGGGGGCGACGGCCGGCAACCAGTGGCGCGCGCACCTTTCGCCCGACCACACCGGACTGTGGAACTATTCCATCTCGTTCCGCTCCGGCGCGAACGTGGCGGTCGGCGATGCCGCCGCCGGGGCGGCGCTTGCGCCGCACGACGGCAAGAGCGGGAGCTTCACCGTGGCCGAAAGCGACAAGCCGGCCGAAGACTTCCGCACCAAGGGCCGCCTGACCTACGCCGGGAGCCGCTACCTGAAGCATGCGGGCGACGGTACCGCGTTCATCAAGACCGGGGCCGATGCGCCGGAAAACTTCCTTTCGTACAACGAATTCGACAACACCTACAACCGCGGCGGCACCAGCTACCTCAAGTCCTGGAGTCCGCACGTCGGCGACTGGGAGTCGGGCGATCCCACCTGGAACGGCGGCAAGGGGAAGGGCATCATCGGGGCCATCAACTATCTCGCCTCCGAGGGGCAGAACGTCTTTTCCTTCCTGACCTACAATGCGGGCGGCGACAGCGACGATGTCTGGCCGTTCACCGCGCCCGACAACCCGCTGCGCTACGACTGCTCCAGGCTCGACCAGTGGGAGATCGTTTTCGAGCACGGGCAGAACAAGGGGATGTACCTGCACGTCAAGACGCAGGAGACCGAAAACGACAATGGCAACCAGTGGGCGCTCGACAACGGCGATGTGGGGACCGAGCGCAAGCTCTACTACCGCGAACTGGTCGCACGCTTCGGCCACCATCTGGCGCTCAACTGGAACCTCGGCGAGGAAAACAGCCAGACCGAGGCGCAGGAGAAGGCCATGGCGCAGTATTTCCACGACACCGATCCCTATCATCACAACATCGTGCTGCACACCTTCCCCGGCGAACACTACCGCTACGACTGGCATCTGGGAACCCAGTCCAAGCTGACGGGATGCTCGATCCAGACGGCCTATGGCAGCGTCCACGCCGATACGCTGACCCAGATCAACAATTCGACCGGTGCGGGCAGGCCGTGGGTGGTCGCCAACGACGAGCAGGGTCCAGCCAACTATGCCAATCCGCCGGACAATGGCTGGCCGGGTTATTCCGGAGGAACGACGCCCTCCCAAGCGCAGATGCGGCAGAACGTAGTGTGGGGCAACCTGATGGCCGGCGGCGCGGGCATCGAACTCTATGCCGGCTACCAGAATCCGGAGAGCGATCTCACCCTGCAGAATTTCCGCAGCCGCGACCGCATGTGGGACTATTGCCGGTTTGCCAAGCATTTCTTCAACAACCACCTGCCGTTCAGCCAGATGGTGAACGCCAACGGGCTCATCGGCAACAGCGCCAACAACAATTCCAAGTACTGCTTCGCCAAGGCCGATTCGGTCTACGCCATCTATCTGCCCAGCGGCGGCACGACGACGCTCAACCTTTCGGCCGCAACGGGGCAGTTCGTGGTGAAATGGTTCGATCCGCGCAACGGCGGCGACCTGCTTGACGGCAGCGTGGCCACCGTTAACGGTGGCGGAACGGTCTCCGTCGGCAATCCGCCCAACAACAGCTCCCAGGACTGGGCGGTGCTGGTCTGCCGCGCGGGCGAGGAATACAACGGCGAAAACCGCCGTACCACGCCGATCGTGAACGCCGGGGCCGACCAGACGATCGTGCTCCCCGCCAACTCGGCCGTGCTCAACGGCTCGGCTTCGGACAACGGAACCATCGTATCGTATGCGTGGGCCCAGGTCTCCGGACCCGGTGCCGCGACGCTGGGGGCGACCAACGCGGCGACCTTGGCCGTTTCGAACCTCGTGGCCGGCACCTATGTCTTCCGCCTCACGGCCACCGACGACGAGGGCCATGCGGAAAGCGATACCGCAAGCGTCATCGTCAAGGTCAATACGGTTCCTGCCATCACGACCACCATCTTGCCCAGCGGCAAGGTCACGGTTCCCTACAGCGAACAGATCGCAAGGACTTCGGGCGATGCGCCCTTTACCTGGTCGATCGCAGCCGGCGGGCTGCCGGACGGCCTTTCGCTGGGGAACGACGGCATGGTTTCCGGAACGCCGACCACCATCGGCACGAACACCTTCACGGTGCGGGTCGCGGACCAGCAGGGCGACAGCGACGAACAGGCCCTGACCATCGCCATCGAACCCGAACCGAATACGGAAACCTTCGTGTTCAACCCGATCGATGACGCCTATCTGGAAAGTGGCGTCCTCAACAACAACACGCTGCTCAAGATCGAAAACGGGCGTCGGATTGCCTATCTCAAGTTCAACGTAAGCGGCCTTTCGGGCGATCTGGTCAGCGCCACGCTCTCCATGAAATGCGACACCGACGGGGGCAACGGCACGATCAACCTGTACAAGGGGTCGCACAACAGCTGGACGGAAGCGGACCTGTCGACGGCCAACGCGCCGGCCGCGGGCGCCAAGGTGGGGGAATATGCCGGAACCTATGCCGTCGGCACGATCTACACGGCGGATGTTGCCCCGCTGCTGGACGGCCTGGGTGATGCAACCTACAGCATCGTGGCCGAGATGGCGTCGGGCGGCAACGATGCATGGTTCAGCTCTTCCGAGGGTGCCTACGAGCCGGTGCTGGAGATCGTGGTCGACCACGGTACCATCATCGGGCACCGCCCTGTCGTCGACGCGGGACAGGACATCACGGTCTCGCTGCCCGACAACCAGGCCACCCTGGGGGGCAGCGCCTCCGACCATGAAGGCGCGGTCTCCATACAATGGACCCAGCTGTCCGGTCCCAACAGCGCCGTGCTCGTCGGAGCCACCAACGCAACCCTGACGGCAGCGGGGCTGATTGCGGGGGAATATGTCTTCGAAATCATGGCCACCGATTCCGACGGCAACACGGCGAAGGATTCCGCCAAGGTGACCGTCACCGATCCCGGTTCGGGCGGCGGGGAGACGGGCGCGTGGATCGAAAGCGGCGGCCTGGTGGTGATGGAGGCCGAGCATGCCGAGCTGGTTTCCAGCTGGGTGGCGCGGCCCACAACCTACGGCGCGGCCAACGCCATGGCGGGAAGCCTGGGCGACGGCTGGCTGGAGTGGACCGGCGCGCAGTATTCCGGACTCTCCCTGCCGGAGTCGCAGGTCAATGCCATCCTGACCTTCACCTTCGAGATCCAGACCGCGGGCGACTACTATTTCCGCTGGCGCTCCAAGCAGTACAACAACGTGTCGGCCGGCGACGCAGGGAACGACACCTTCGTTTCGCTCACCTCGGGCACGCCGGTCAGCGGGTTCCAGGATTTCAGCAACTTCACCAAGGTCTGGGTGCAGAGCCAGACGGCCTGGTCGTGGCAAACCACCTTCGAGCCGGTATCCGCCACGTTCTACGCCAACGCCAACGTGCGCCGCCACTACGAAGCCGGCAGGCATACGATCCGGCTGGCGGCGCGTTCGCCGGGCCATGCGATAGACCGCATCGTGCTGCACCACTCCAGTGTTCCATTCAACGAAGCGAACTTCGAAAACGCCCCGGAATCGGCCCGCGTCGGCGACAGCGGCGATCCGGTGGCCGTGGCCGGTTCCGACCAGGTTGTCAGCCTGCCGAACAACCACATCACCCTGCATGGTTCGGCGACGGATTTTGACGGCACGATCTCCGCCTATGCATGGACGCAGCTTTCCGGCCCGAATGCCGCATTGCTGAGCGGTGGCACCACCGCGACGCTGACGGCTTCCAATCTGGTATTGGGCACCTATGTGTTTGAATTGACCGTGACCGACAACGAGGGCAACACCGGCAGCGATTCCGTGGCCGTGGTGGTGCAGAACCCTGCGCCTCCGCTGGTCAGGACCGTGCTGTGGGAAGAGGATTTCGACAGCGCGTCACCCGGAACATCCTCCGGGGTCAATCAAACGTTGGCGGGAGCCGATTTTTTCACGGCCAACGGCATCCTGTCGGAGGTGGTTGCCGCCCCGGCTGCATTCACGACGGCCTCCGGAAATGCGGCGCTGCTGAGCACGCTGAACAACGTCTGGGGCGGCGTGGAGAAGGCAAACAGCGCAATCGACCTGTCCGGTTACAACATCCAGCCGGGAGCCGAATACAAACTCTCGTTCGACATTTACATACCGGTCGGCTTGGCGGCTCCCGTGGGTGGCATCTTCCTGCGCTGGGCCGACGACACGTCCGGCAACGGACCGTTTGATTATTCGCAGGAAGCATCGGCAAGCGGCGTACATCATTTCGAGTATGCCGGCACGTTCCCGATGAACTATGGGAGCTCGGATTTCATTCCGACGCGGGTGTGGCCGATCATCTACTTCCATCAGGATGGTGCGGTAGCCGATGACCATGTCTACATCGACAACATCCTTTTCGAGATCGGCCCCACGCCGGCCAGTACGCTGCCCAGCTACCAGGAGTGGGCCGCAATCGTCGGGCTTTCCGGGGCCGATGCCGATCCTTCGCTGGACCTGGACCAGGACGGGTTGACCAATATGGAGGAATACCTGTCGGGCTTCGATCCCATGAACGCTTCGTCGGTGTTCGCCGTTGAATCCGTGCAGATGCCGGGGGCCGATGGCCTCGTGGTACAGTGGGAGTCCATGGAACATCGCATCTATACCATCCTCATGGCGACGAACCTGGTATCGGTCGGCTACCAGGTCGTGGCAGACAACATCGCGTATCCGCGGAACAGCTACACGGTCGATGTCGGGCAGGCTACAGGATACGTGCAGGTCGGGGTTCGCCTGTCGGAAGGGGGGGAATAGCATGAAGAAGATTCGATGCATGGCCGCACTCATGGTTTGCGGAGGGGTGCTTGCTGCCCGGGCCGCGCTGCTGGCCGGCACCCCGGAGGGCGCGCCCTATGCCGGACGCGTGGCCATCGGCGACTACGGGTTCGGGGCCGGTTATCCCATCCTCCAGGCCCGGCCCTTCGGTACCGGCTCCCAGGACTGCCAGCTGGTTTCCGTGTGGTTCGGGAGCCAGCTCTATTGGGAAGGGGGGGCGGGGGCGCTCTCCTTGTCGATCTATGCCGACAGCGGCGGCGTGCCTGGTTCTCCCGTGGCGGGAGGGCTTGCCCTGTTCTCGGCCAGTGCCGCAACCGTCGACCAGATGCTGTATCCGTCGTCGTCGCTGCTCCTGATGGCGAACACCACCTACTGGCTGGTGGCTTCCGCGGACCAGTCGCAGGGCGCAACGCGATACTGGTGGAACCTGACGGACAGCGCGCTCTTCGAATCCGCGCTGCCGGGCGCGGGCCTGCCGTTGGCCAGGGCCAACGATGCCGGCGGATGGGCAGCCTATTCCGGCGCCTCCATGCAGGTGGCAATCCAGGGAACGGCCGTGCCGGAACCGGCGACCCTCTCCTTCTTCGGTCTTGGGGGCATCGGGACCTTCCTGTTGCGCGGCAAACGCCGCCGCCGGTCGTGCTCCGGTGCTGTCCGGTCGTACGAAACGCTGGTCTACCGGACCTCCTTCTTGGAGGAGGAGCGCGCCGCCCCGGCGCTGGCGGAGTGCCACTAGCATTCCATTCGGCTTCCGCGTATCTCCCAGCGACGGCACTGCCGCCTCAAACGACGCCGCGAAATCGGTTTCCCTGTCCGGGGGTCTTGTGGCAGATTGCCGTCCAACGGAGACCACCGATGAAGATTCTGGTAGCGCGCATTCCGGAGGAGGGGTCGTACTACGAGGGAAGCGATCCCGCGGAGATCCTGCAGCTTGAAAACGACCCGCTTGCCCAGCCGGACGGGGAGGTCGGATACGACCTCTATGCGCAGCGCGTCTCCGGTGAACTGGTGGTGCGCGGAACCCTTCTTTCGCCGCTGCGGATGCGGTGCGCAAGATGTACGGAATTTTTCTCGACAACGGTAGGGGTTTCCGATTTTCTACGCGCTTACCCCGCCCCGGAAGGGACTGACTCGGTCGATATTACGGACGATTTGCGGGAGGAGATTTTGTTGCATGTGCCGCATTTCGCGGTCTGCGACGAGGGGTGCAAGGGCATGTGTCCGCAATGTGGAGCCAATCTCAACCGCGGCTCCTGCGGGTGCAAGACGGAGGGTGGAGACAATCCCTGGTCCGCCCTGGATGGATTGAATTTATAGCGTAGGAGGAATGCAATGGCAGTTCCGAAGAGAAAGACTTCCAAGAGCAGGACCGCAATGCGTAAGGCGCAGAACACCAAGAAGCCGATCGCCCGCGCGTCCTCGTGCTCCCAGTGCAGCGCCCCGGCAATGCCCCACCGCGTCTGCACCAGCTGCGGATACTACAACGGTCGGCAGGTATTGACGGTAGCTACCGACGAGTAGGCTCCATGCGTATCTCTATTGATGCGATGGGGGGGGATTACGCCCCGGCCGAGATCGTTGCGGGAACCCTCCAGGCCGCCGAAGAGCTCGATGGGATCGAGAAGCTGTTCCTGGTCGGCGACGAGACGGCCATCCGGACCGAGTTGGCCAAGCACCCCCGTTCCATTCCCGGTTGCATCGAGATCGTCCATGCCTCGGAAGTGATCGCCATGGACGAGACGCCGGCGTTGGCATTGCGGCGCAAGAAGGATTCCTCGATCATGCGCTCCGTCGAACTGGTCAAGGACGGCCGGGCGGATGCAATCTACTCTGCCGGAAGCACCGGTGCGGCCGTGGCCGCCAGCCTCCTGCGCCTGCGGACGCTCGAACAGGTCGACCGCCCCGCCATCGCCACCGTGATGCCCTCGATCAAAGGTCCCTTTGTCCTGCTGGATGCCGGGGCCACCCCCGACTGCACGCCGCACATGCTCGCCGAATTCGGCGTGATGGGCAGCATCTATGCCGAGCATATCCTCGGCATCGACCATCCGCGCGTCGGCCTGATGAGCATCGGCGAGGAGGATTCGAAGGGGAGCAAGTCCACGAAGGAGGCGTTCCAGATCCTCGAGCAGGCCCGCCTGAACTTTATCGGCAATGTCGAAAGCCACGACATGTTCGAGGGCTCCGTGGATGTCGTCGTCTGCGACGGCTTCGTCGGCAACGTGGTGCTCAAGACCAGCGAGGGCGCGGCCCACGCCATGGTCCAGTGGATCAAGGAGGTGTTCGTTTCGACACCCGTCCGCAAGATCGGCGCGGGCATCCTCAAGGCTTCGGGCGCCATTGCCGACCTGAAGCAGAAGATCGATCCGGAGGTATACGGCGGCGCTCCGCTGCTCGGGGTCAACGGCGTGGTCATTATCGGGCATGGCTCTTCGAGCTCCGTTGCCGTCTACAACGGCATCCGGGTGGCTTCGGAGGCGATCAATCATGGCGTAAACCGTTTGATTGAGGCTGAACTTAAGGCTATAACCCCAGCATCCTAGTGGTTTCACGGAACGCTTGCATGGATTCCAGACGGACAGTTTCAATCATCGGAACCGGTGCGTATTTGCCTGAAAAGGTGGTCACGAACCGCGATCTGGAATCGATCGTCGAAACCTCCGACGACTGGATCTATTCCCGGACCGGCATGCGCGAACGGCGCATTGCCGCCGAAGGACAGGCTACGTCCGACCTCGGGGCGGAAGCCGCGCGCAAGGCCCTGGCGGACGCCGGCATCGGGGCGGAGGAGCTCGACCTGGTCATTGTGGCAACGCTCTCGCCCGACATGTTCTTCCCCAGCACGGCCTGCTTCGTCCAGGAGAAGATCGGCGCGAAGAAGGCCTACTGCTACGATCTCGGTGCGGCCTGCTCCGGTTTCCTGTACGCGCTTGACACCGCCAAGAACCAGATCGCCAGCGGGGCGGTCGACACCGCGCTCGTCATCGGCGCGGAAAAGATGAGCGCCTTTATCGACTGGCAGGACCGCTCCACCTGCATCCTTTTCGGCGACGGGGCGGGGGCCGCGGTACTGCGCGCGGGTGGAACCGGCCGCGGCGTCATGGAATCGGTCATGGGCTCGGACGGATCGCTGGCCAACCTGCTCTGGACGCCCGGCGGAGGAAGCCGAAACCCGATTTCGCACGAGCTGGTCGACCAGCGCCAGCAATACCTCAAGATGGAGGGGCGCGAGGTCTTCAAGCACGCCGTCGTGCGCATGGGCGACGCGGTCGTCCAGGTGCTCGAGAAGAACGGGGTCTCGGCCGACGACGTGAAGTGCTTCATACCTCACCAGGCCAACATCCGCATCATCGACGCCATCTCGAAGCGACTGGGCGTGGCGGACCGCATGTACACCAACGTCGAGAAGTATGCCAACACCTCTTCGGCCGCCCTGGCGATCGCCCTCGACGAAGCCGTGAAGGACGGCACCGTGCAGAACGGGGATCTCGTGGCGCTGACCGTCTTCGGCGGGGGCTTCACCTGGGGTGCCAATCTATTGGAGTGGAACAAGCCATGAAAAGAGCCATCGTCTTCCCGGGACAGGGATCGCAGTCCGTAGGCATGGGCAAGGATCTTGCCGATGCGGTGCCGGAGTGCAAGGCCCTCTTCGAGCAGGCCAACGACATCCTCGGCTACGACCTCGCGCAGGTCTGCTTCGAGGGTCCGCAGGAGGAGCTGAACAAGTCGAACCACGCCCAGCTTGGGATCTTCGTCGCCAGCGCCGCCGCCTTCCGTGCATGGGAGCTCCGGCAGCCGGGACTGGCCTTCGACGTGCTCGCCGGCCATAGCCTGGGCGAATGGACGGCGTTGCACATCGCCGGGGTGGTGGACTTCGCCACGACCATCCGCGTACTCAAGGCCCGCGGCGAATTCATGCAGGCGGCCTGCGTGCAGAATCCCGGCGCCATGCTTGCCGTCATGAATCTCGATGGCGACGTGCTGGTGGAGATCGCCGCCAAGGCGGGGTGCCATGTCGCCAACTTCAATTCGCTGGGCCAGACGGTCCTGTCGGGCACGGCGGCCTCGATCGGCGAAGCGGAAAAACGGGTGTCCGAAGCCGGGGCCAAGCGGGCGGTCCGCCTGCCGGTCGCCGGAGCGTTCCACTCGCCGCTGATGCAGCCGGCCGCCGACCGGATGGCCGAGTTCCTCGCCCACATCGAGCTGGCTCCCCCCCGCCTGCCGGTGCTCTCCAACGTGACCGCGGCCGCCCACGATCCCGCCGCCATCCGCGAGAACATGGTGCGGCAGATCACTTCGTCCGTCCAGTGGGTCGCCTCGGTGCAGAAGCTGGTCTCCGAAGGGGTGGGGGAGATCGTCGAATGCGGGCCCGGCAAGGTGTTGACAGGGCTGGTTAAGCGTATTGACAAGGACGTGGCAGTGCGTAACATCGGACAGCTTGTTGATATGGAAAGTGAATAGAGGGGACAGCATGTTTGAATTGAATGGGAAAACGGCGATGGTAACGGGCGCGGCCCGCGGACTGGGACAGGCGATCGCCGTCAAGCTGGCGCAGGCTGGTGCCGACGTGGCGCTGTGTGATCTCGACGCCGCATGGCTCGCCGAGACGGCCGGCAAGGTCCGGGCCCTGGGCCGCCGCGCCGAGTGCTACGGGGTCAACGTGGCCAAGGGCGACAGCGTGGCCGAGGGCGTAAAGGCCATCGAGAAGGATTTTGGCAAGATCGACATCCTCGTAAACAACGCCGGCATCACCAAGGACGGCCTCCTGATGCGCATGGGCGAGGAGGACTGGGATGCGGTGCTCGACGTAAACCTCAAGGGGACCTTCCTCTGCACCAAGGCCGCCATGCGCGGAATGATGAAGCAGCGGTCCGGTACCATCGTCAACATCGCCTCGGTGATTGGCCTGATGGGCAACGCCGGCCAGGCGAACTACGCGGCCTCCAAGGGGGGCGTGATTTCCTTCAGCAAGACGGTAGCCAAGGAGCTGGCCTCGCGCAACGTCCGCTGCAACGCGGTGGCGCCGGGCTTCATCCGCACGGCGATGACCGATGCACTCGCTCCCGAGGTGCAGGCGAAAATGAAGGAACTGATTCCGCTGGCGCGCTTCGGCGAGCCCGAGGACGTTGCCAATGTTGTACTGTTCTTGGCAAGTGATGCCTCCGCATATGTCACGGGCCAGGTGCTCTCGACATGCGGCGGCATGGTAATGTAGCGTTCATAAGTGTTAACCCAGGCAAAGGAGAAAGAAATGGCACTTGAAGATAAAGTAAAAGACATCATCGTCGAACAGCTTGGCGTCAATGCCGACCAGGTTACGTCCGACGCTTCCTTCATTGAAGACCTCGGTGCCGATTCGCTTGACACCGTCGAGCTGGTCATGGCCTTCGAAGAAGAGTTCGGCGCCGAAATTCCCGATGAAGACGCTGAAAAGCTCACTTCCGTCGGCGGCGTCATCAGCTACCTGAAGGAAAAGGGCTTCGAATAACCGATCCGTCCGCTTTTCCAATGGCCGGACTGCCCTTTGCCGGGCGGTTCGGCCATTTAAGCAATCATCCGAACGAGGTACAAGTCATGGGCCGACGTGAAGTAGTAGTCACCGGGCTGGGGGTGGTGTCACCCATTGCCAGCGAACTCGGCAAATTCTGGGAAGGCATCAAGAACGGCCAATCCGGCATCGACCGGGTGCAGGGGGTCGAGAACATCGACCAGTACCCCGTTACCATCGGCGGCGAGATTCGCGATCTCGACGTGGCCCGGTTCCTCGACTACAAGGAGGCGCGCAAGATGGATCCCTTTTCCGTCTACGGCATCGCCGCCTCCGTCATGGCGATCGATGACGCGGGCCTGAAGCCGGACGAACTCGACCTGCAGCGCGTGGGCGTCATTGCCAGTTCGGGCATCGGCGGCATGCAGATCATGCAGAACGAGTGCCTCAAGGCCTACGAAAAGGGCCCCGGCAGGATCTCTCCGCAGCTCATCCCCCAGATGATCACCAATATTCTCTCGGGCTACGTGGCCATCCGCTACGGGTTCAAGGGTCCCAACTTCTGCATTACGAGCGCCTGCGCTTCGGGGTCCCACTCGATCGGCGAAGCGATGCGCATCATCCAGTACGGGGACGCCGACGTGATGATCGCCGGCGGCTCCGAGGCTTCCATCGCGCTGCTCGGCATCGCCGGGTTCGCGGCGCTGCGGGCCACCAGCCGCCGCAACGACGATCCGAAGGGCGCATCCCGCCCCTTCGACAAGGAGCGCGACGGTTTCGTCATGTCCGAAGGTGCCGGCATCCTGGTGCTCGAGGAGAAGCAGCACGCGCTGAAGCGCGGCGCGAGGATCTATTGCGATGCGGTGGGCTACGGCCGCACCTGCGACGCCTACCACATCACGGCCCCGGCCGAGGAGGCGGACGAATCGTCCCGCGGCATGAAGCTCGCGATCGCCGATGCGGGCCTGAAGCCGGAGGACATCGACTACATCAATGCGCATGGAACCTCCACGCCCTACAACGACAAGGGCGAAACGCTCGCCATCAAGAAGGCGCTCGGGGAGGAGCTGGCCTACAAGGTGGCCATCAGCTCGACCAAGTCGATGACCGGCCACATGCTCGGCGCGGCCGGCGGCGTGGAGGCGGCCATCCTTGCGCTGGCCATCCGCGACAACATCGCTCCGCCGACGATCAACTACACCACGCCGGACCCGGAATGCGACCTCGACTACGTACCGAACAAGGCGCGCGAAATGGAGATCGAAGTCGGACTGAGCAACTCGCTCGGTTTTGGTGGCCACAACGCCACGCTTTGCTTCAGGAAGCATCGCTAGGCTCGGCCGATGGCGAGAGCTGCCGGGCGCCCCATGGGAATGGGGCGCTTTTTTTTTGCGGCTTCCCATGTCGGCGCGAAAACGGCATGGTCGCCGAAATACCTTGGATTGCGATAGGATGGACCCATGGTCGTAGGCATTGCGGAGATGGTGTTGCTGGGATTGCTCGCGGACTGGCTGTTCCGCCGGCTCGGCCTGCCCGGGCTTCTCGGGCTGCTGCTGCTGGGCGTGTTGTTCGGCCCCTATCTGCTGGGGTGGATGGATCCGGGATTCCTCGCCGCTTCGTCCGACCTGCGCATGGTAGCGTTGATCGTGATCCTGCTGCGTGCCGGGCTCGAGCTGAGCCGCGATGTGCTCAACCGGGTGGGCGGGAGGGTGTTGCTGCTCTCCTTTGTGCCCGGAATCCTGGAAGGGTCGACCATCGCCCTGGTCGGACCTTGTTTCCTGAAGCTCACCCATCTGGAGTCGGCCATGCTGGGCTTCATCCTGGCGGCGGTCTCCCCGGCCGTCGTGGTGCCCATGATGATCGGATTCATCGAGCGGCGCATGGGGGCGGCGAAAGGCATCCCGACCATGGTGCTCGCCGCGGCCTCCCTCGACGACGTGGTCGCGATTGTTCTCTTTTCCGTATGTCTCGGTTTCTACACCGATTCGGGAGGCCACGTGGCCGTGAAGCTGGCCGGCATCCCGGTTTCGATGATCACCGGCATCGCGGCGGGAATGCTGGCCGGATGGCTGCTCCTGCGGATCTTCCAGCGTTTCAATCCCCGTGCGACAAAGCGGACCCTGGTGCTTCTGGGGGTTTCGGTCCTGCTGGTCCGGTCGGAACACCTTCTGGCGGCGTCCGGCATTCCTTTTGCGGCGCTGCTCTCGGTCATGGCCATGGGATTCATTATCCTTGAACGCAGCGAGCATGCGGCCCACGAAATCTCCTCGAAGCTGGGCAAGTTCTGGGTCTTCGCATCGATCATGCTCTTCACGCTGGTAGGGGCGCAGGTGGATGTGGCACTGGCCTGGCGCAACGGGCTGGCCGGGCTGGGGCTTGTGGTGTGCGGCTTGTGCGCCCGGAGTGTCGGCGTGCTCATCTCGCTGGCGGGAAGTTCCTTGGCGTGGCGGGAGCGGCTGTTCGTCGTGGTGGCCTATTGGCCCAAGGCCACCGTGCAGGCCGCGATCGGTTCGGCACCCCTTTTGGCCATGCGGTCCATGGGCATGCCGACGGCGCCCGGCGACACCATTCTCGCGGTCGCCGTTACCGCGATCGTTCTGACCGCGCCGCTCGGGGCCCTGGCCATCAAATGGACCGGCGGGCGGGTGCTCGAGAGCGCCGGGGAGAACCTTCCCTCCGCCTTCGATGCCGCACGGGAGAGCCGGTAAAAATGGCCGGTGCTCCCATGCTTGGCATGCGGTGTGCGTTGTAGGGCGGCGCATGCTTGCCCTGGTTTGCCGTGGCGGCGGAGCAGGGCGTTCGTGCGGAAAACAGGGTGAAGCGGCCAATTCCATCCTTAATAGGCTTGAATTGCGATTCCGGGTGAATAGTCTGACTAGGATTGAGTGCGTATACTCTGTACACGGTGCCGGGGATATCGATTGCCTTGCAGGTTTATACCGGGTGGGCATGCGCATGATGATGTAGCGTATCGAGGGGTTGAAGTATGAATGTGTTCCAGCGACGGGGTGGCCACCCACTCAGAGTAGCGTTTTTTGCGGCCATGGCAGCTACGGCGGTCCATGCCCAGGATTTCAGCCAGTTGGGCATCAGCGATCTCGTGGGCGTGACCGACCGCATGCTGCAGCGCGGCGACTATAAAAGCGCCATTCCCGCCCTGATCGAAGTGGTGAGCCGCACGGCGGAGCTCAACGACGAAGCGGGCCGCAAGACGGCCCAGAACGCCCGCTTCGAGCTGGCGCGAAGCTATTTCCAGACCGGTTCCGCAGCCGAAGGCATCAAGGTGCTCGAGGAGTACATGGCCAACGAGCCGCGCGATCGGGAAAGGCAGGCACTGCGGATGCTGGCCCAGGGATTCTTCGAGGTGCAGGAGTGGGCCAAGATCCAGGAGACGGCCACCCGCCTGCTCAAGTTCCCCGACCTCACCGACGAGGACCGCTTCATCGGCAACCTCATGCTGGGACAATCCTATTTCCAGGAGGAGAAGTGGGCCGAGAGCGTTCCACCGCTGGAATTCGCCGCCCTGCACGCCAAGGAAGACCGCATCGAGCGGGCCTGCCAGCTGATGCTGGTCCGCGCCTTGGTCGAGTCCGAGAACTGGGGTAAGCTTTTCGGGTGGGTCCAGCGCGTCTATCGCACCGATGCCAAGTACGATATTTCGCTCAACCTCACCCTGATGAAGGCCGGCAAGGCCCAGTTCGAGAAGGGCGACGAGGAGCACAAGAACGAATATCTCAATGCGCTGCTGCTCTATCGCATGGTCCTGCCGCGCGAAGAGCTGCTGAAGCATTCCGGCACCCGCCAGAAGAGCTTGTCCCAGAAACTGGCGGACGATACCCAGCGGGGCATTCCCCAGACCGAAATCGACGAGCGCCAGAAGGAGATCGATGCGCTGAACGAGTCGATGGATACCCTGCGTGGCCTTCCGCCCTATGAGCAGGAGGTTTCGTTCCGGATCGGCCAGATCTATGCCGAAGTGAAGCGCTTTTGGGAAGGGTTCGTGATCTTCGACGAGCTCTTCAAGGAGGATGCGACCGGGGAGATCGGCGAAACCTCGTTGCTCCAGTCGGTCCTGGTCCTCTACGACCTCCAGCAGTACGACCGCGCCGAACAGCGGGTCGTCAACTACCTCGACGAGCGCCCCAACGGCCGCTTTGCGCGTACGCTGCTCTCCCTCATGATTCGCGACAACCTCAACAGGAAGCAGTACGGCCGCATTGCCGAGTTCCAGAAGTATGTCGACGAACTGCCCCCGACCGACGATGCCGACGAGCGGTCGGCCGAGGCCGATATCCACTACATGAGCGGCTTCAGCTTCTTCCTGAACCGCGACTACCCATCGGCCGGCGCGCAGTTCAAGAAGATCCTGGACGATTTCCCGGAAAGCGACTATGTGCCGAATTCGACCTATTTCCTGGGGATGGCGTTCCTCATGCAGGGGGAATACGCCAAGGCACTGCCGTTCTTCCAGACCTACCAGGAGCGCTATGGGGAAGGGGAGCAGTTCGCCTCGGCCATGTTCCGCGAAGCCATCAGCCTTTTTGGTGCAGGGGGGCTGGAGACCGACAAGGAGAAGGCCGCCGAAATGGTCAGGCAGTCCGAAGCGATCTTCACCAAATTCATCGACACCTTCCCCGACGAAGACCTGGTTTCCGAAGCCTACAGCATGCGCGGCGACATCGAGGCGGCCAAGGAGTCGACCAACGACGACCCCTATCCGCTGGACCGCGCGGTGAAGGACTACCGCAAGGGGATCGATACGGCCAAGACCCAGTTCCAGGCCTCCTACGCCGCGTTCCAGGCTGCCAAGGTCTACCAGCTGGAAACCAAGTGGCAGGAGATCATCGACTTGATGAAATACTACATGAACCGCTGGGAAGACCAGGCCGATGTGGCGCAGGCCGTCTATTGGATCGGCCAGTCCCAGATCGAACTCGAGCAGGTTCAGCAGGCGGTCGAGGCCTATGTGGATGCGATCGAACGGTTCGGCAACGAGCCCGCCCAGTTCGGCGTCGACAAGATCATCGGCGAACTGGTCAAGGTGGCCGCCACCCATCTCTCCCCGGGTGACCGCGAAGGACTGGCCATCCAGCTGAAGCTCAAGCTCGCCAATGTCGCGGAATCCATGCCGGTGCTCAAGCTGCGCTACCAGGTGGCGCAGGCCATGCTCGAAGGCGACGAAGCCGCCGCTGCGCTGGGAGCCGCGCTGCTCTCGCAGGAGATCCCGCTGGAGGTCACATCGCCCTCCTCGCTGGCCCTGATGTGCGATGCCGCCGTCAGCACGGGGAACGCCGCCGAAATGAAGCGGCTGAGCGACTATTTCATCGAACATTTCGAGGAGTCGGAACTGCTGTGGCACGCCTACCGGGCCCGGGCCTACAAGTTGCAGGCCGAAAACGACAACTGGGGCGTACTGGCGGCCGTGGACGAGGCCCAGGGTCTGTTCGGGGTCGAACCGCACATGGGCTGGGCGCAGCTGCTCAAGGCCGAAACGTTATACCGGATGGAGAAGTACGAGGAGGCGGAGGAGGCCTACAATACCATGATGGGCGTACCGCAGTGGCGCGGCCCGCTCTTTGCGGAAGCCTACTACGGGATGGGCAAATGCCGGCTCGGGCGCCAGGACCTCGAAGGGGCGCATGCCTTCTTCCAGCGCATCTACCTGCTCTTTGCCGCCTATTCGGATGGCGACTGGGCCGCCAAGGGCTATCTGGCCGCCGCCGACTGCCTGGTCAAGCTGGGCCGCGAGCAGGATGCCATCAAGACGCTG
The DNA here is from genome assembly GCA_003246265.1 of Kiritimatiellales bacterium. GTDB lineage: Bacteria > Verrucomicrobiota > Kiritimatiellia > Kiritimatiellales > Pontiellaceae > Pontiella. Next base: position 40,748 of record QKAU01000045.1, read on the forward strand.
CAGGACATGCTTGAGAATCCCTATACGAAGACCAATCCGCTGGCGGAAAAGGTTCGCGACCAGCTGAAGAAACTCGGGGTGCAATGATGAAGATGATGACCCGCATTTCCCTACTGGCCCTGATGGCGTCCGCCGGAACGGCCCTCGCTGCGGAACCGCTGAACGCCAAGCTCATCATGCCGGGCGGACGCTCCTGGGAGGGCCAGGTGATCGGTCGCGATGGCGACTGGCTGGAGTTCGCCACCGGGCGGACCCAGGCCCAGCCCATCCGCGTGGGTGCCAGCACCATCGAGGAGTTGCAGTTCGACGTCCAGCTCGATGAACGTGCGTTGGCCCGCTTCATGGAAGGCCGGCAGTTTGCCGAGGTCATTGCGGCCTTGGAGAAGACGCTTTCCGCCTATGCTCCCTACAACGACATCCGGTCCAACCTCACCAAGTACAACGCCCTGCTGATGGAGCTTTACTACAGGGTGGGCGAATACGGCAAGGCGCTGGCCCTGGCGGAAAAGGTGGCGGCCGACGACCGGGACGAGGCGCTTCAGGGCAAGGGGCGGACCTACCACGCCCTCTCGCTTGTGGGGCTGGGCCGCATTGCGGATGCGGAGGCAACCCTGCGGTCCTACGGGTGGGAGCAACCCGCGGCCATGGGCAGCGATCCCGCGCAGCTCTACATCCAGGCCAAGCTGCTCTGCACCAAGAACGAATTTGCCAAGGCGATGGAAACCGTGGCCATGATTGTCGCGTTCAACAGCCAGAACCCCGATTGGATGCAGCCGGCGGAACTGCTCTGTGCGGAAATCTACACGGAGCTGGGCCTGCTGGACTCGGCGGGCGAGGTGGTGCGCGAAATCCTGCTGCTCTATCCCGGTACCGCGGAGTTCGATGCGGCCCAGGAGCTGCAGCATCGGATCGATAAGTTGATGATCGACAGGCAGTTTGAACAACCGGAACAACCAGAGGAAGCTTAAATCAAGGACAAGGAGTAGAACGATGATACTGAAGAAACTGATCAAAGTGGCATTTTGCTTGAGTTTGGTGGCCGGGCCCGTGGCCTTTGCCCAGGATGCGGCCGATGGCGCCGCCGGCCCCACGGTGCAGAAGACCACGCTGTGGCAGATGATCAAGCAGGGTGGATGGTCCATGTGGCCGCTCGGCATGCTTTCGGTCGGCATGGTCTATTTCGTGGTGCAGAACGGGTTGGCCACCCGCGAAAAGGTGCTGCTCCGCCCCGACCTGCTTCCGGAATTCATCGGGTTGATGAAGGACCGCAAGGTGGTCGAGGCCCATACGCTCTGCAAGGAGAATGAAACCCTCTTCACCTACGTCTTCGCCGCCGGGCTGGAGCGTTGCTCCACGACCCGGGCCATCGACTTCGCCAAGGTCAAGGAAGCCATCGAGGAGGCCTCGACCGAAGAGATCACCACCTACATGAAGCCGATCGACTACTTGTCGATCATTGGTGCCGTCGCTCCGATGCTCGGGCTGCTGGGTACCGTGTCCGGTATGATCAAGGCCTTCCAGACCATCGGCTCGCAGGGCATGGGCAAGCCGGAAGTGCTGGCCGGCAACATCGGCGAAGCGCTGATCACCACCGCGACCGGCCTGATCATCGCCATTCCCTCCATGATGTGCTACTACTACTTCCGCAACAACTTCATCAAGTCGACCGCCACGCTCGGCCGCAACATCGGCGCTTTGCTCGATACGATGGAGACGGGCGAGCTTCCGCTTGGCTTCCAGGAAGGCAGCAAGTAGAGGCTGGCTGCGCCAGTATCGCGAGAACGTAGAACCCCTCCCAAGAGAGGTGCGCAATGAAACTGAAAACACCCAGCAGGGACGACGCCTCGATCGACATGGCCCCCATGATCGACCTGGTGTTCCTGCTGCTCATCTTCTTCATGGTGGCTTCCGTCGTGACCGAGTTGAACAAGGTTGAGGTCGAGATTCCGGAGTCGTCATTCGCCAAGGTTCCCGAGGATACCAAGGGGCGCATGATGCTTTCGATCGATGCCAACAACCAGATCTACGTGGGAACGGTTCCGGCGACCATCGAGGAACTCAAGCCGATGGTTGAGCAGGAGCTGGAGATGAATCCCGATCTGCGCATCCTGATCCGCGCGGACCGCCGCGTCCTCTACGAAACCTGCAAGAAGCTGATGATCGCCTGCGGGGAAGTCGGGGCCACGGATCTTATCTACTCAACCTTCGAGGAATAGGCGATGAAACTGCTCGACAACATGATGAACAAGAAGGCCGAGCTGCAGATTGCGCCGCTCATCGACGTGGTGTTCCTGCTGCTCATCTACTTCATGGTCACGGCTTCGCTGATCAAGAAGGAGGCGGACCTTTCCTTCATGCTCCCGGTCAAGGTGGATACGCCCGATCCCATCAACCTGCCGATCGAAGTGCTGATCGAGGTGAGTGAAATGGGCGACATCATGATCGAAGGCATGGTCTTCGGAAAGGACGACCAGAAGCTGAACGACCTGATCGGCCAGTTGGTTTCCCTGCGGGAAGCCGCGGACTCTTCGGGAAGCGAGCTGATCGTCAATATCCTGCCGGCCGACAAGGCGGTGCATGGACGCATCATCAACGTCATGGACGCGTGTGCGGCCGCCAAGGTCAAGAACATGTCGTTCAGCATGTCGATGTAGCCCTTGCCGGGCATGGGTGCAACCCATGCCCCCGGATGTTCAAAAGCGCGAAAGGCGGCCCGGGCGGCCGCCTTTCGTGCTAGAGCACTTTGGTCCTCGTTCCGATGCCCGCCTTGTCCGCCGCGTCCGCGGAGCAGAGCACGGCGATCCGCTCGTCGGAGAAGGCCTGGGCCAGGGTCTCGCCAAAGGCGTTGAAATGGTCCTGCGTCGTCCCGAGGACTTCGTCGCGCAGTCGTTGCCGCTCCGCGTCGGAGTAGCCGAGCAGCTGGCGCGTGCAGCTTGAGAAGCCCTTCGCATCGGGCAGCTGGTAGGCATCGAGCTGGCCGATGGCGCCGATCAGCGCACGCGTCAGCTCGTCCTCCCCGAGCCTCAGCGTCTTGAGGAAGGTGGACGTGGCCCGGTAGGCTTCGAGCGATTTCTCCAGGTTGGGATCGCGGTAGGAGGCGAACGCGAAGACGCCCGACCGCTGGTCGAAGGAGCACATTCCGCCGTACGCTCCGCCCTGGACCCTGATCTTCTCCCACAGCCAGGCGGTTTGCAGATAGCGGGTGATCACCAATGCGGACCCGTGGAACGTGTAGCCCGAGTCGAACAGGTTGGCCGCGCTTCCGACATAGTTGACCCGTGTGGGGGCCGTGAGCGCCTCGGTCTTCGGAAAGGTTTCCGGCTTCCATGCGGGATGCCCGGCGCGCGTTCCGCCAGGAAGACCCGCAACAAAACGCTCCACCTCGGGCAGTACGCCGGGCAGCGCGTCCGGATCCACGGTGATGTTCAGCACCAGCCCCTCCTGCCGCACGAGGGCCGCCCGAATGCGTTCAAGGCGCGCGGACAACCCGGGCCAGTCGTTTTCCACTTCATCCACCAGCCGCCGGGCGAAGAACAGGGCATCGATGCCGCCCAGCTGTTCGTTGACCCAGTGCGCCGTGTTGTAGTGGGCCTTGAGACGCGTCATGACGGCCGAGTGGCCCCTCGGCACGAGGGAGGTCTCCATGTCGGACTTGTGTTCCAGCACGATCTGGCGGAAGCGTTCCCGGTTGGCGAAATCGGGCTGGAGGAGCACGTCGGTCAGAATGTCCAGCATCTCCCGAGCCTGGGGCACCATGCACTTTCCGCGCAGGAAGAAGCGCGCCAGGCCCTGCGGCCGCTGTTCCATGGCCGAGACGAGCGGTGCGCCGTAGATCCCCCCGGTCTTCGCCGAAATCCGCTGGGAGAGCGCGACATAATCCTCCTTGCGGGTGCCCATCTCCAGCAACGCGCTCCCGAGCAGCGAGGCATAGGGCAGATCCTCCTGGGGGAGTGCCTCCAGATCCATGCCGATGTCGAGGTAGAGGATGCCGTTCGTGAAGAGCGGATGGGTCAGCAAGGTGGAGCCGGCCATGCGGGATTCGCGGCGCTCGACGGTGCGGATGGTCTTGTCCAGGTCGTCGCGATGCAGCATGGGGATCGTGGCAAGGGCCTCTTCGGAATCGGGCGTGGCCTGGAGTTCCAGCAGCCTGCGCGTGTTTGCGACGGTTTGTTCGACCGTGTCGGTCGGCATGGTGCGCCTCGTGGCCGCCAGCCGATCGGCCTCTTCCGCCTCGGTGCGGGCAGCCAGCCGGGCGTCCGGCAGGAGGACGACAGTGGAACGGTGGTGGTTGTCGAGGAAGTGGGTTCGTACCAGGGCCTCGAAGAAGCCGGGTGAACACGCCTTCTCCTTCACCGCGTGCAGCGGGGCTTCGAAGGCCACGAGTTCGAGCGGATCGGCATCGTAGTTCCAGGCGTTGAGCGCCTTGAGCATGAGGGAGAGGCCGCGAGGGAATCCGCCGGTGTTGTTTTCCCTCAGATCGAACTCGAAGCTGTTGACCGCCGCCTCGATGTCGTTTGGGGATATGCCCTGTTCAGCCAACTCCGCGAGGGTGGATGCGACGAGGGCTTCGGCCTCGGCAAGGTCGTCGTGCTCGACCCCCTTGAGGCCCACGGAAAAGAACATCTGGAGCATGTGGGTTTCGATGCCGCCGCCGGTAATATCCTCCCCGAGCCCCGACTCGATCAGCGCCTTGCGCAGGGGCGAGGCGGGCGTGCCGAGCAGGATGTGGTCGAGCAGCTCGAAGGCGAAGACCGTTTCCGCATCGATCGGCGAAGGCAGGGCCCAGTTGACCGTGAACATTGGCCGCGGCTGCTCGTCGTCCTCCGAAACGGCATACGGCTTCTCGATGCGCACCGGCTCGGCAAGCGGGGACTGGATGGCAATCTGCGACCCGGGCTCCGTCCTGCCGTAGTCCTTGAGGTAGGTTTCCAGCAGGGCGAAGCGCTGCTCCACCGGATCGTCGCCGTAGAAGAAGATGCGCGCGTTGGACGGATGGTAGAAGCTTTCATGGAACGCCTTGAACTGCGCGTAGGTCAGGTCGGGGATGTGCAGCGGGTTGCCCCCCGAGTCCAGCCCGTAGGTGGTGTCGGGGAAGAGCGACTGCTGCGAGGTTTCCATCAGCACCGAGTCGGGCGAGGAGTATACCCCCTTCATCTCGTTGTAGACGACCCCTTTGATCGTCAAGGGGGCATCCGGGGCTTCCAGCTCGTAGTGCCAGCCTTCCTGCATGAAGAAGTCGGGAGTGATGCGCGGATGGAACACCGCGTCGAGGTAGACGTCGACCAGGTTGTGGAAATCCTTCAGGTTCTGGCTGGCGACGGGGTAGCAGGTCTTGTCCGGATAGGTGAAGGCGTTAAGGAAGGTCTGCAACGATCCCTTGAGCAGCTGGACGAAAGGATCCTTGACCGGATACTTGCGCGAACCGCAAAGCACGGTATGTTCTAGGATGTGCGCAACGCCGGTCGAATCCGAGGGCGGGGTGCGGAACGCGATGCCGAAGCATTTGTTCTCGTCGTTGTTTTCCATCGAAAGGATCTGTGCGCCCGTGGGGATGTGACGGTAGATCCGCGCCTGGGTGTCCAGTTCGGGGATATTCGCCTCCCTCACCAGTTCAAAATTATCCATCTTTCGGCTCCAGTCGGGTTAAATGCGCACTGTTTACAGGATTTGCAGGGGCCGGGCGAATCCATTTGCCGACGAATGGAATTCCCTCTTTTATCGCTTGGAGGGGGGCGGCGGGCAGGCATACTATCCGGCGCATTCATCCAGGAGGGGATGCGTGGATTACGGACAATTATGGGATCCGATCAAGGTTGCGCCCGGGGAAACCCTGCTGGTGCGCTTCGGACCGCTCGACTTCTGGATCCATCGTGGCGACCGGGAATGGCACATGGCCCATGCGCACGTGCCGGATGGGCCGGAGCGGCTGGGGCTCGAACGCCTTCCGGAGATGCCCGGGCTCGACTGGACGCGCTGGGTCATCAATGAACAGGTCGACGAAGTGCTGCTGCAACCGCGCATGCCCGACCGGCCGTTGATCGTGCGTCCTGAAATGCCGGTCTGCCTGCTCCCCAACCAGTCCGTACGCTTCTACATCGGCGTCTCCTCGTGGGTGTCGGTCTCGCTGGGACAGCGTTTCCGCGATATCCTGGAAATACCGACCGCGCGGCTCTCCAACTCGTGGTTCGGCCCCGCCACGGAGGGCGAGCTCTGCTATGCCATGCGCACGACCGCCAAGCTCCGGGAAGAGGATCTGCAGGGCCATCCACACCGGGCCGTCGTGCCGCTGGAGGTACGCAACCTTTCCGACGAAAAACTCGATTTCGAGCGGCTGTGCCTCCATACCGACAACCTGCGCATCTACCAGGGCGATGGCCGGATGTGGAGCAACCAGGGGCGCGTTTCCTACCGCGGGGCCGACAAGTGGAGCCGCGTGGCCTACGCCCGCGGTGCACCGCCCTACGACCGGGCGGAACGCCTCGTAGGTGCCGCCCGCCGCCCGGCCGAACGCGGGGCCCTGTTGCGCACGTTCGGCGACTGGAAAAACCTCATCGACCTGTAGGGGATTGGGATGGACGGATTCTTCAACTGGTTCGAGCACCACCGGGAACAGCTGGTCTACTCCATGCTCCTCCTCGGCATGGGCCTGCCGCTGGTCAACTTCCTCGGCTATCTCATCCGCCGGGCGCTGCGCAAGAAGGCCACCGACCAGGCCGTGATGCTCCTGAGCAAGGGGGTCGTCTACGTCGGCTCGCTGCTGATCGTCCTGATGGTGCTCCACGCCGCGGGCGTACGGCTGGGCGCCCTGCTTGGCGCGGCCGGGATCGCCGGTGTCGCGATCGGCTTCGCCTCCCAGACCAGCCTCTCCAACCTGATCAGCGGCCTTTTCCTGGTCTGGGAGCGCCCGTTCCAGGTGGGCGATGTCCTCGAATGCGGCTGCGACCAGGGGGTCGTGCACTCCATCGACCTGCTCTCCATCCAGCTGCGCACCTACAACAACAAGCTGATCCGCATCCCCAACGAAATCCTTATCAAGAGTGCGTTCACGAACATCACGCGCTTCCCCATCCGCCGCATGGACATCAAGATCGGCGTGGCCTACAAGGAGGATGTGGAGCGGGTGATGGAGATCCTGCGCGAGGTGGCCGACCGCAACCCCTACTGCCTCGACGAGCCGGAACCGGTCATCATCTTCCAGGGGTTCGGCGACTCGGCACTGGAGATCCTCTTCGCTCCCTGGTTCGCCAAGCAGGACTACGTCGCCATGCGCAACAGCCTGCTGGTCGAGGTAAAGCGGCGCTTCGATGCCGAGGGGATCGAAATCCCGTTCCCGCACCGCACCCTCTATGCCGGCGCCGTCACCGATCCCTTCCCGATCCGGCTCGTCGGCGATCCGCCCGGAACGGGCTTGGCGGGCCGCGGGGAACCCTAAAAAAACGGGGTTATGGCTTGGTTCGCCGAAACGGGGTGGGGTATGTTTCCGGGCTTTGGAACCCACAGGTGCATGACCCATGAGTGCTGACAACAAGGTGTTTATCTACGACACGACGCTGCGCGACGGCGCCCAGGCCGAAGGTGTTACCTTTTCGCCGGTTGCGAAGATCCATGTCGCCAGGATGCTCGACTCCTTCGGGGTGGACTACATCGAAGGCGGCTTCGCGGCGTCGAATCCGAAGGACATGGCCTTCTTCAAGGACATCAGGAAGGTCGAACTGAAGCACGCGAAGATCGCCGCGTTCGGCAGCACCCGTCGCGCCAACGTGAAGGTCGAGGAGGACAAGGGCACCCTGGCGCTGATCGAGGCCGATACCGAAGTGTGCACCATCTTCGGCAAATCGTGGCTGCTGCACGTCACCGAAGTGCTCAAGACCACGCCGGCGGAGAACCTCGCGATGATCGAGGACACCTGCCGCTTCCTCAAGAAGCATGGCAAGGAGGTCGTCTACGACGCCGAGCATTTCTTCGACGGCTACCGCGACAGCCCCGAATATGCGCTGCAGACCCTCGCCGCCGCGGAGAAGGGCGGGGCGGACATCCTGGTCCTGTGCGATACCAACGGCGGCCGTCTTCCGCACGAGGTCTTCGAGATCACCACCCTCGTGCGCGAGCGGTTCAACGTTCCGGTCGGAATCCATACGCACAACGACTCCGAAACGGGCGTGGCCAACGCCATGGAGGCCGTGCGCGCGGGCGCCGTCCAGGTCCAGGGCACCATCAACGGCTTCGGCGAACGTTGCGGCAACTGCAACCTGGTCTCCGTGGTCGCCAACATCAACCTCAAGACCGACAAGCACTGCCTGGCCGACCCGGCGCAGCTGAAGAACCTCAAGCAGGTCTCGCAGTTCGTCAACGAACAGGCGAACCTGCGCGACAACCAGCGCGCCGCCTTCGTCGGTGACAGCGCCTTCGCCCACAAGGCGGGAATGCATGTGGACGGCGTGCGCAAGGTGTCGCAGAGCTTCGAGCACGTGCCCCCGGAGTCGATCGGCAATGCCCGCCGCATCCTGATTTCGGAGCTCTCCGGGGCGAGCAACGTGATGGAGAAGCTGATCGAGATGGGGCTCGAAAACATCGACCGCAAATCGCCCGAGGTGCGCGAAATCCTCCAGACCATGGAGAAGATGGAGAAGGGCGGCTACGTCTACGAGGCGGCCGACGCCTCGTTCAAGATGCTGATCAAGAAGGTGCTCAAGGCCCACAAGAGCTTCTTCGAACTCGAGGGCTTCCGCGTCATCGCCGAAAAGCGCAGCAAGGACGAGCCCTGCGTGTCCGAGGCGACCCTAAAGCTGAAGGTCGGCGGCGAACGCGCCTTCACGGTCGGCGAAGGCGATGGCCCGGTCGACGCGCTCAACATGGCGCTGCGCCGCGCGCTGCAGAAGTTCTATCCAAGCATCGACCACGTCCACCTGGCGGACTACCGCGTCAGCATCCTCGATCCGGAAGAGGCGACGGCGGCCAAGACCCGGGTGCACATCGAATCGTCGGACGGCGAGACCACATGGGGAACCGTCGGCGTGTCGGAGAACATCATCGAGGCCTCCTGGGAGGCGCTGGTCGACGGCGTGGAGTACAAGCTCTTCCTCGACGAGGAAAAACGTGGTGCGTGATGTTTGAATCGTGGTTTTCCCGATCGCTGTTTGCGACGCGACCTCCACGGCACTGATCTGAAAAAACCCAGGCTGGATCCAACCATGGCAGAACTATCGAAGACATACGAACCGAAGCAGGTCGAGGAGAAGTGGTACCGCAAATGGATGGAGGACGGCCTGTTCCATGGCGACAGCGCCCGGGGCGGGGAACCGTACTGCATCGTCATCCCTCCCCCCAACGTCACCGGTATCCTGCACATGGGCCACGCCCTCAACAACTGCATCCAGGATGCGCTCACCCGCGTTGCGCGCATGCAGGGGAAGAACACGGTCTGGGTGCCGGGAACCGACCACGCCGGCATCGCCACCCAGAACGTCGTCGAGCGCGCGATCAAGAAGGAAGGGCTGACGCGCGACGATCTCGGGCGCGAGAAGTTCCTCGAGCGCGTCTGGGAGTGGAAGGAGCAGTATGGGGGGACCATCATCAACCAGCTCAAGAAGCTGGGTTCCTCGTGCGACTGGGAGCGGGAACGCTTCACGATGGACGAGGGACTGAGCGATGCCGTGCTCGAAATCTTCTGCCGCCTCTACGACAAGGGGCTGATCTACCGGGGCCACTATATCATCAACTGGTGCCCGCGCTGCCAGACGGCACTGGCCGACGAGGAGAGCGAACACATCGAGGTCGAAGGGGCGCTCTACCACCTGCGCTACGCGGTGAAGGGCGAAAAGCACAAGCTGGTGGTTGCCACCACCCGGCCGGAAACCATGCTCGGCGACACCGCGGTGGCGGTCAATCCCCGCGATGAACGCTACAAGCACCTGGTCGGCAAGACGGTGGTGCTGCCGATCGTCAACCGCGAGATCCCCATCGTCGCCGACGACTATGTCGACCCCGAGTTCGGCACCGGCCTGGTGAAGGTGACCCCGGCGCACGATCCGAACGACTTCGAGATGGGCCTGCGCCATGGCCTGTCGCAGATCAATGTCATGACCGATACCGGCATCATGAACGAGCATGCCGGGCCCTACGCAGGCATGGACCGCTTCGAATGCCGCAAGCAGCTGATGGAGGACCTCAAGGCGGGCGGGCTGGTCGAGAAGGTCGACAAGCACATGCATGCCGTCGGCCACTGCTACCGCTGCGACACGGTGGTCGAGCCGCGCCTTTCGCCGCAATGGTTCGTGAAGATGAAGCCGCTGGCCCGCCCCGCGATCGAGGCGGTCAACGACGGGCGCATCAAGTTCGTGCCGGAGCGCTGGAACAACACCTACATGAACTGGATGGAGAACATCCGCGACTGGTGCATCTCCCGCCAGATCTGGTGGGGGCACCGCATCCCGGTCTTCTATTGCGACGCCTGCAACCATGAATGGGCGTCCAAGGCTGCCCCGGCCGCCTGCCCGGAATGCGGCTCCGCCGACATCCGGCAGGACGAGGATGTGCTCGACACGTGGTTCTCCTCCTGGCTCTGGCCCTTCAGCGTCTTCGGCTGGCCGCAGGAGAACAACGACCTGGAATTCTACTACCCGACCCGCACGCTGGTCACGGCCAGCGAAATCATCTTCTTCTGGGTGGCCCGCATGATCATGTCCGGCATGGAGGTGATGGGCGACATCCCCTTCGATACCGTCTACATCCACGGCACCGTCCGCGACGACCAGGGACGCAAGATGTCCAAGAGCCTCGGCAACTCCATCGATCCGCTCGACATCATCGAAAAGTACAGCTCCGATGCCCTGCGCTTCTCGCTGCTGATGCTTACGGCGACCGGCCAGGACGTCTACATCTCCGACGAGAAGTTCGAGCTGGGCCGCAACTTCGGCACCAAGATCTGGAACGCCGCGCGCTTCATGGAGATGCATTCGGTAGGGTTCGATGTCAAGGACCTCGCTTTCGACAAGGCCAACCTGACGCCCGACGACCAGCATCTGCTCGCCAAGCTCAACGAGGCCATCGCCTCGGTGAACGACAACCTGTCGCGCTACCGGTTCAACGATGCCACGCTTGCGCTCTACGACTTCTTCTGGCACAGCTACTGCGACTGGTATCTCGAATACGCCAAGCCGGTCCTCTACAAGGGCTCCCCGGAGCAGAAGCGGCACACCCTGCAGGTCATGCATTTCGCCTTCTCCTCGGCGATGCGGCTGTTGCACCCCTTCATGCCGTTCCAGACCGAGGAGCTGTGGCACGGCATGGGCTACAACCACGACTGCGAAAGCATCATGGTGGCCCCCTGGCCGGAGCAGGCGGTGGTTTCGGGCATCGATCCCTCCATCGTCAAGTATGTCGACGGAAAGCACGACTTGGTGCGGGTGGGCCGCATCCTGCGCGCCGAGTACAACCTGGCCTTCAAGCAGGAGGCCACCTTCCACGTGCGCCCGGCAACCGACGAGTATGCGGGCCAGATCGAAGCCGACGGGGAGTCGATCATGGCGGCACTCAAGGCCGACAGGCTCGGGGTCGACGTGAACTTCAGCCCGAAGGGTGCCATGCCCAGCGGCATCAGCGCGCTCGGTACCATCTACATGTCGATCGAGGGGCTGGTCGACGTCGAAGCCGAGATCAAGAAACTCTCCGCCGAGCTCGACGAGGTCAACGGGCATCTGGCCAACGTGAAGAAGAAGCTCGAGAATCCGAGCTTCGTCAACAAGGCGCCGCGCGAGGTGGTAGCCCTCCAGGAGAAGCGGCAGGAAGAGCTGGTCGAAAAGGGCGAAAAGCTCCGCAAGATGATCGAAACCCTGCGCAGCTGACGGGGACTATTCCTCGAGGATGTAGATGTAGCCGCCCGCCCGCTGGCGGAACTGTCCGGTCGCGAGGTTGCCGTCGTCGAGGATGGCATCGATCTTTCTCATCTGGTCGGCGGTTCGGTCGGGCATGTAGACGGAAACGCCCGCCCGGTAGCCGAACTGCCCGTTGTCCCAGTCCCACAAGCCGCCGATGAGGGTGGTGCTGCCCCAGGGAAAACCTCGCAGGTAGGGGAGCATGCCGTTGGGCATCTGCGCGGGGTTCCGGTCGGGCGGATAGTCGCCCTGGTCGAAGGCGTATTGGACAAAGGCGTGTCCGGCGCTGCGGATCTCCTTGGCAAAGCGGGTGTTCCGTGATTTTTGCCCCGCTTCCAGCATCGCGGGGAACGCAAGGGCGGCGAGGATCCCGATGATCGCGGCAACGATCATGATTTCCACCAGTGTAAAGCCGTCCCTTGGATCCGGATCGTGCATAACCCTCCATCCAAAAGCAGGTCCGATGCCATGCCGGGAGGAGTTCCAGCCGTCGGCGTCCCGTCTACCACCAGGCCTCCATCTGCACGCCGGCGGAGAGTCCCTGCCGGGCATTGCCGTAGGAGACCGGGGCCACCAGCCCTTCGAAACCATCCGTCCATGCGGCGTAGGTGACAAAGGCGCGGATCGAAGGACGGGCGAGGAAGGCGGCCCTGGGCTGGATCTGGGGGGCGAAGGTAAGCTTGCCAAGCGTCCCCTCGGGGCCGTCCTTCTGGCGGGTGTAGTCCGCCCCTGCTTCGAGCGCCAGCGAGAAGTAGGTATTCAGGTGGTAGACGGGGCGGGCCCCGAGCGAAGCCCAGTCGATGGTGTCCATCGAGGAGAATCCGTTGTCGTAGCGCTCGTAGACGCCGATCAACTGGTAGGTGAGCGGCTCCCCTTCATCGAGCAGGATATCGTCGGTCAGCCGCAGGCGGCGGGTTCCATCGGTGTCGATGCGCGTGACGGTCGAGAGGTCGATCCCCTTGGGGGCGGTGATGACCGCCTTGAAATTGTCGGCCGCCCCTTCGCCATATTGGGCGGTGAAGCGGTTGGACCGATTTCCGCCGAGCGGGGTGGCGAGGATGGCGCCGGCCGCCCATCCGGAACTGTCGGTGATGGTGATCGGCGTACCGCCGCTCACGAGGGTGTCGCCGGAAAAATGGGCGAGGTCGAGCACGAGGGCGAGGCGGCCCGCAGCCGTTTCGATGCCGTAGAGCCGGAGGTCGAGGGTGTTCTTGTTGAAATGGTAGTCGTTTTCATAGGCGGTGCCGCTGGAGGAAAGCTGGTCGATCGAGCCGCCGAGCCAGGCCGCCGCCCACTTCATGTCGCCTTCGCCGAGGGCGACATCCTCGATGCCGCCGCCGAAGCCGGCCATGTCACGAAAGAAGAAATCGCTGATGTGGATGTCGAGGTGCTCGTAGAAGCGGTTGCCCGCCCAGAAGAGGGCTTCCTTTTTGGCGCTCCAAACGCCGCGGGCGGCGGCATAGGCCTCTCGCAGGGAGGTGGTGGTGTTGAAATCGTTGTTGTCGACGGTCGGGGTGAAATAGGCGAAGGTGAGTTTCGTGAAGATATCGACGCCGTCGGCGCGGAGGCGGGGCGAGGTGAAGTTCTGCTGGAAGGCCGCTTCGATGTAGGTTTCGGCCTCGTTGCCGAGGCGGTACTTGGATTCCGCTCCGGGCGCCTTGAATGCTTCCATGGCATCGCCATCGCCATTGACGCCCAGTCCTGCGCGGAAGTAGCCATGGAATTCGAAGTCGAGCGTGGCGCGCTCGACGAACGCTTCGGGGAGGGAAGGTGCGTTGGTCTCCGCGACCCGTTCCCCAAGCCGGGCCTCCAAGGCGCCGATGCGCGACTCGGTGGCCTTGCGATAGGCATCGAACTCCTCGCGCAGGGCGGCATCCTCGGCCTGCGCGGTCCATGCAATCACTGCGACGGCGGCAAACGTCCATCTCATGGCATCCTCCTGGTTGGAACCATGCTAGCGGCCTCGGGGCCGGAATCAAGCCTGTCGTTGACGGATCAGGGCTGGGGAGCATGCCGCAGGAGTTCGTAGAGCTGGCGGTAGTAGCCGTCGCGCGCCATCAGTTCGGCGTGGGTGCCCTGGTCAACCAGTTCGCCGTGGCGCATGACGAGGATATGGTCGGCATGGCGGATGGTGGAGAGGCGGTGGGCGATGACGATGCTGGTGCGGTTGGCCATCATCTTCGCCAACGCATCCTGGATCAGCAGCTCGGTCGCGGTGTCGATGCTGGCGGTCGCTTCGTCGAGGACGAAAAGCAGCTCCGGATCCTGGGCCAGGGTGCGGGCCATGACGATCAGCTGCTTCTGGCCGAGCGAGAGCCCTTCGCCGCGTTCGTTGAGCACCGTATCGTATCCCCTGGGCAGCGCTTCGATGAAGTGGTGGGCGTTGACCATCCGGGCGGCGCGGACGACGGCGTCGCGTTCGAGGCCCGGTGTTTGCAGTCCGATGTTGTCGGCGACGGTTCCGGTGAAGATGAAGGGGTCCTGGAAGACGTAGCCGAGGTGGCTACGCAGGTCGTGCTTGGAAAAATGGCGGACGTCGGTCCCGTCGATGGTGACGGATCCGCGCTGCACGTCGTAGAAGCGGCCGATGAGGTTGATGATCGTGCTCTTGCCCGCGCCGGTGGCGCCGACGACCGCCAGCACCCGGCCGGGCTCGACGGAGAAGGAGAGGTTCTTGAGCACCCAGTTCTCCTTGTCGTAGGCGAACCAGACGTTGTTGAAGGCGATGCTGCCGGCGATGCGCTCCGGCGTTTCGGGCTGCGTCGGATCCGCGACCTCTTCGCGGGTGTCGAGCAGGGCGAAGATCCGTTCGGTGGAGGCGAGCGCGACCTGGAACGATCCGGCCTTGTCGGAGAGGGAGCCGAGCGGTCGGAAGAAGTCGCGGATATAGGCGAGGAAGGCGACGAAGGTGCCGATCGTGACCGCTTCGGAACCGGCGAGGATCGCGATGCCGCCGGCCACGAGGGTGATGAGGATGGCGAGCGCCTGCCCGGTTTCGACGGTCGGGAAGTAGAGGCTGAACCAGCGCACCTCCTCGAAGTGGGCGGCGCGCAGGTCGGTGTTGCGCTGGTCGAAGTCCGCATGCGCGCTGGCTTCGCGGTTGAAAAGCTGGATGGTGGTCATGCCGGTGAGGTCTTCCTGGAGCAGGGCGTTGAGCCGGGACTGGCGGTCGCGGATGTCGCGGTTGGCGTCGCGCAGCTTCAGGTTGACGTAGTACATGGTGCCGAAGAGGGGGGGGAGGGTGGCGAAGATGCAGAGCGAAAGCAGCGGACTGATGTAGACCATGTAGCCCATGATGCCGAGGAACATGAAGATGTCGGCCACGGAGCCGACCACCCCGTCGGTAACGAAGTGCTGGAGCCGCTCGATGTCGGAGGTGACGCGCGTCATGAGGGTGCCGACGGCCGTGCGGTCGAAGTAGGCCTGGTGCATCCGGAGCACCTTGGAAAAGACCTCGATGCGCAGGTCGTAGATGATGCGCTGCCCGATCCAGACCGTGAGCATCCCCTGCAGGTAGCGCACGAAATGGCCCAGGCCCGCGATGGCAAGGTAGAGGGCTCCGAGCCGAAGGAGAAGGGCTATCCGCTCGCCACCCGGCTTCGAGCCGTCCATCAGGCTCTGGTCGGTCATGCGCTGGATGAGCACCGGCAGGAAGTTGATCGCCAGCGCCGTGAAGAGGATCAGCGCCAGGGCGATGGCGAGCCAGCGCCAGTAGGGCAGGGAATAGGCAAGGAGGCGTTTGGCGCTCTTCATGGCCCGGCCTCCAGCTTTTCCCTCAGCTGCTGCATCGTGTCGAGTTCGGCATAGTAGCCGGGCTTGCGGACCAGGTCTTCGTGCGTGCCCCGTTGCGTGATGCGGCCGCCTTCGATCACCACGATCTCATCCGCGTAGCGCAGCGTGGATACGCGGTGGCTGACGAACAGGGTGGTGCGCTCGGCCATGACGGGGCGCAGCTTGGACATGATGGCCGCCTCGGTCTGCGTGTCGACCGCCGAGAGGACGTCGTCGAGGATCAGGATGTCGGGCCGCCGGGCGATAGCCCGGCTGATGGCGGTGCGCTGGCGCTGGCCGCCCGAAAGGGTGACGCCCCGCTCGCCAAGGAGGGTCTGGTACTGGTCGGGGAAGCCCTCGACATCGTGGCTGAGGTGCGCGACCTCGGCCGCCCATCCGATGAGCTGGGCATCGGACTGCGCGACGCCGAAACCGATGTTGTGCTCGAGGGTGCGGGAGAAAAGCACCGGTTCCTGGGCGGCGAAGCCGATCATGCCGCGCAGCCGGGCGAGGGAGAGTTGCCTTACGTCCCGTCCACCGACCGATACGCTGCCGCGGGTCGGGTCGAGCAGGCGCGCCACGAGCGAAACCAGCAGGGTCTTGCCGCTGCCGGTCGGGCCGGTGATGCCCAGCGTCATCCCGGCGGGGATCTCGAGGTCGATGCCCTCAAGGAGTGTGCGGCCGTCGATGTCGACGCCGACGTTGCCGAAGCCGATGGAGGCCGCCAGGGCGGCGGGTTCCGGTTCGCCATTCTCCAGCGTGGCGATGCGCGGTTCCCGCTCCAGGATCGCCTTGACGCGGACCCAGCTGACCTTGCCGCGCTGGAGCATGCTCAGCACCCAGCTGAGCGCCAGCAGCGGCCACTGCATGTAGAGCAGGTACTGGATGAACTGGGTCAGCGTGCCCAATGTCAGGCGGCCGTCGATGATCTTCCTGCCGCCGACGATGAAGATGAGGATGGTGCCGAGGTTGAACCAGAAGGCCATGAAGGGCCAGAGCACCTGGCGCGAGGCCTGCATCCGCATGGTCTTGCGGACCAGTCCGGCATTGAGGTCGTGGAACTGCTGGTTGCGGCGGCGCTCAAGGGCGAACCCTTTCAGGCAGCGGATGCCCGCAAAGCTCTCCTGGCAGAAGTTCGAGACGTCGGAGACGTGTTCCTGGAGCTCCTGCTGGTGGCGGCGCATGAGCCGCAGTACGAGGAAGAAGACCGCCACCATTGGGGTGAACACCGCCAGCATGATGAGGGCAAGCTGGGGGTCGGCCATCGCCATCACGACCGAGGCGAGGAGGATCACCACCACGGTCCGCATCCCCTGCAGCAGGCCCTGGCCGATGGAGTCGCGGATGATGACGATGTCGGAGGACATGCGGGTCATGAGGTCGCCGGTGCGTTCGCTGCGGTAGAACGCCTGGTCGAGCCGCGTGAGGTGGTCGAACACGTCGTTGCGCAGGGCATATTCGATCTTGTGCGAGATGCGCAAGGGGACGCTCCGGAGGAAGCGCGAAAAAAGGACCGAAACCAGGGCGATGAGCGCGAACTGCCAGGCGTAGTGCACCAGTTGCGGTCGGGCCAGCGTTCCGGCGGTCAGGCCGTCGATCACCCAGCGGATGTAGAGCGGCATGGCCAGGTTGCAGCCCACCGTGACGACGGCACAAAGCAGCGTGGCACCGATCGCCCGGCGGTGCGGGGTGAAGTAGTGCTTCAGGCTGACGGGTTCTTGTGCGATGCTCCTGCTCCGTTGCAAGCGCCCAAACGTATCGCCTGCATCGGGGATTGCAAGCCCGCTTCACCCCGTCATCTTGGGCGCTGTTCGGTTTGACTTCGCAGGGAACGGGCCGGTATAAACCCGCACCTTTGCGATGGAGCACCAAAAAGGTCCGCTTGGCGGACGGGGAGCTGCGATGTTGAAGACCACGAAGAAGCGTACGACCTGCAAGGTCCTGGATATCCGCCGCCTCACGGAATCGACCGCCGTGCTGCGGTTCGAGCGCCACGGGCTGGACTTCGAGCCGGGGCAGTACATCCGGGTTGGAATCGAGGGCGATCCCGAGATCCGCGACTATTCGGTCTACTCCGGCAGTGGCGACGACTACCTCGAGGTCCTCGTGCGCCGCGTCGAGGACGGGCTGGTTTCCAAGCAGCTGTGCGACCTCGGACCGGGCGAGCAGGTCGACGTCGGCGGTCCCTATGGCCACTTCAAGCTGGTCGAACCGATCCGTTCGGCGCCGCTCCTGTTCATTGCCACCGGCACGGGCATCTCGCCCTACCACAGCTTCGCGGCATCCTACCCGGAGCTGGAATACCGGCTGGTCCATGGTACCGCCAGGCTGGAGGAGGCCTACGAGGCGGCCTTCTACGGCGACCGCTATTTCCACTGCGTCTCGCGCGGGGAGGGGGGCGACTTCCAGGGGCGCGTAACCGACTATCTACGGACCCTCGATGTGCCGACCGCGACCAACGCGTTCCTCTGCGGAAACTGCGACATGATCTATGAAGCCTTCGACCTGCTGCAGGAGAAGGGGCTGCCCACCGCGCAGATCCATACCGAGGTCTATTTCTGATTGCCGGGCGCCGGATGCACAATGCGGCGCCGGGATGAACCAACCATGAAGTGCTGCATCGTCACATTGGGTTGCCAGATGAACCAGTCGGATTCCGAGCGGATCCGCAGCGTCATCGAGGGCATGGGATACGTCATGACCGAGATGGAGGAGGAGGCCTCGCTCATCGGCGTCGTGGCCTGCTCGGTGCGGCAGAAGGCGATCGACAAGGTCTACGGCAAGATCCAGAAATGGAACCGGTGGAAGAACGACCGTCCGCTGGTCACCTTCGTTTCCGGCTGCATCCTGCCCGCCGACGAGGAGAAGTTCCTCAAGCTCTTCGACCTGGTTTTCCGCATGAACGAGCTTCCGGCGCTGCCCGACCTGCTGCACCAGTGCGGCGTGGCCACCGAATTCTCGACCCGGCACCCGCTCAACGACATCCCGGCCGAAGACGAACGAACCGGATTCTGGAAGGTGGAGCCCACCTACAGCTCGCCCTTCGAGGCCTTCGTGCCGATCCAGAACGGTTGCGACAAGTTCTGCTCCTTCTGCGCCGTGCCCTACACGCGCGGACGCGAAGTGTCGCGGCCCAGCGCCGATATCCTGGCCGAGGTGGAACGGCTGGTCGACCGCGGGGTCAGGTCGATCACCCTGCTGGGTCAGAACGTCAACTCCTACGGCCTGGACCGGCAGGGCGCGGAGATTTCCTTTGCCGAGCTGCTCCGCCGGGTGGGCGAGCTGGGCGAGCGCAGCGGGCGGGAGTTCTGGACCTATTTCACCTCGCCGCACCCCCGCGACATGACGCGCGACGTGATCGAGGCGATCGCCCGGTACAGGTGCCTCGCCAAGCAGATCCACCTGCCCGTGCAGAGCGGCGACGAAAAGCTGCTCCGCCGGATGAACCGCAACCACAGCATCGAAGACTACCTCGGGATTGTCGACGCCATCCGGGAACTGCTGCCCACCGCCACGATCTTCACCGACATCATCGTCGGCTTCAGCGGCGAAACGGAAGAGCAGTTGGAAAACACCGCCCGGCTGATGGAGCAGGTGAAATACAACATGGCCTACATCGCCAAGTATTCCCCGCGCGTCGGCGCCCGCTCGTCCCGCTGGGAGGACGACGTGACGCCCCAGGTGAAAAGCGAACGGCTGGCCCGCCTCGGCGAAATCCTCCGGCAGACCTCGCATGCGCACAACCGGTCGATGGTTGGGAAGGTGTTCCGGGTGCTGGTCGAAGGAAGGGATCCGCGCATGGTAGGCGCGTTGACCGGCCGGACCGAAGGCAAGCTGCCCGTTCGCATCGTCGGTGCCGACGAGGGCCTGGTCGGCACCTTCCAGGACGTGGAGATCACCTCCTCCGCCGAACTCTCCCTCGCCGGAAGACTTGCGGAAGCATGCGTGGCATGCTGAAATGACCCACTCTGAAAACAGGACCATTCCGGCAAGGGGGTGTGGGGTATGGCGTTCCATGGCGACAAGAAGGAAGGCACGTGGCTGCTGGCCACCGCCGAAAACCGATTGAAGAACTGGCTGGTGCCCAAGGTGCCCAAGGGGGTGGAGACCTACCACCTTACGCTAACGACCTTGGCCTGGTGCGCCCTGATCATCTTCTTCAGCTTCCTGGCCAGCTACTGGATCCACTTCCTCTGGGTGGTCTCCTTCGCCATCTTCGGCCAGTACATCACCGACCTGCTCGACGGCGAGGTGGGGCGCAGGCGCAATACGGGCCTGGTGAAGTGGGGCTACTACATGGACCACTTCCTCGACTACCTCTTCCTCTGTTCGATCCTCATCGGCTATGGGCTGATGGTGGAGGACCACAACAAGTACCTGCTCTTCTACATCCTCGCCCTGTTCGGCGCCTTCATGGTCAATTCGTTCCTCTCCTTTGCCGCGACCGGGGCCTTCCGGATCTCCTACCTCGGCGTGGGGCCGACGGAGGTCCGCCTGCTCTTCATCATCGCCAATACGCTGATCATCGCCTTTGCCGGCCGCTTCGAGATCGCCCGTGTGCTGCCCATCGTCCTGGCCGGGGCCACCTTCACCCTGTTCGCGACGGTGTACCAGACGCAGAAGCAACTTTGGAAGATCGATATGGAGAACAAGCGGCATGCTGAAGAATAAGCGCCTCCTGCTGGTCACGGTGGCCTTGCTGGTGGCGGCCATGGTGGTGCTGGGCATGAAGATTGCCTATCCGGCGCATCGCATGGTCGCCTTCGCGCTGCTTGGGCTGGGGTGGATTCCCCTGGTGCTTTCCTACCGGTCGAACCGGCGGATGCTGCGCCTGCAGAAGCACCTGATCAGGAAGAAGACCCGTCCGTTCCTGCCGCATGCCATCGTGGCGCTGGTGCTGCTGGCGGCCTTCTATGTGACGTGGGCGCTCTTCCCGGTTGAAAGAAGCCCGCTCGCGGGCATGGATGCAACGGAGCTGCGCCAGAACATCGACGCCGATCTTGGCAGCTGCCTCATGCTGTGCGAGGCGGCCGACGACCTCGTCGAAAGCTTCAAGGCCCGGGGCTGGCTTCAACGCAAGGTCGGCACCCTGTCCCCGGACGAACGCGCGGCCCTGCGCAGCCGCTGGCGCGACGGGGTGATGATCTTCCTTGAATTCGAGCTGCTGAAGGAGAAGTACAAGGGCTTCTACCAGATCGACCACGTGGCCGAACCTGCGCTGCATGCCGATGCCTTCCTGCTGGCCTACATGCCCTATGTGGCGCAGTACGGGGCCTGCCTGGAGGTCGTTGGACTGGTCGGTGGCAACGCCTTCATGGAAGCGCTGCTCAACGAGAAAGGGGAGGGGATTCCGTCCGAAGGCTATTTCCACATGAAGCAGAGGCTCACGCACCCCAACGTGCTCCTGCGGCTCAATGCGGCGGCGGCCTACTACGGGCTGGTCCGGCGGGATGCGACCATCGATCCCGCCATCCTGTCCGCTTTCGAACGGCGGCGGGAGGCCTTGGTCCGCTCCATGGGAAGCAACGCCTCCATGCTGGTCGAGAATCCCCTGGACGTGCTGGAGCGGGCCGCCTTCGAAACCCTGCTGCCGGTGCAAAAGAGCGTGGCGTTGCAGATGAGCCATGTGCGAACGGCAAGGCGCGACTACCTGATTACGCCCGGGATCCTCGCGCGCTACAGGGACCGGCTGGAACCAGGCGATATCCTGATCCAGCGCCGGAACTGGCATTTGACGAATATCGGCATTCCCGGCTTCTGGCCCCATGTCGCCCTCTATGTCGGAACGCCCCGGGAGTTCGCGGACTATTTTTCCGCCGACGGATGCGCAACGCTGGACGAGGTGCGCACCCGCTTTCCGGATGCCTTCAACGCGTGGAACGCGAACGGCACGGACGGCTTGCCGATGCGCGTGATCGAAGCCATCCGCCCCGGCGTGGTGTTCCAGTCGTTGGAGACCAGTGCGCGGTGCGACTATCTGGGTGTTGTTCGGCCGCATTTGTCGAAACCCCAGAAGTGCCGGGCATTGATGGCGGCTTTTTCGCACCACGGCAAGCCCTACGATCTCAACTTCGACTTCACGACCGACAACGAGCTCGTCTGCTCGGAACTGGTCTACAAGGCCTATCGGGCGGCGGGGCGGTTGCCGCTTGAGCCTGAGGTCATCAGCGGCCGTCGCCTGCTGCCCCCCAACCGCCTGGCGGAGCAGGCGTCGGCCCACATGGGGGCGGACGAGGCCTTCGGCTTCGTTCTCTTCCTCGATGCGGTCGAGAAGCGCGATGCGGTGGTGGAGCAGGGCGAGGCAGCGTTCCGCGCCAGTTGGGCGCGGTCCAAGTGGGATATCGCGCAGGAGTAGCCGTGGCTAAAAAGAGCATGTTTTCCCTTGGGGAACGCGGGTGCGGGGGCTAACCTGAAGTCCGAAGCGAGGAGGTACGCCATGCGCCATGTCTTGCTCTGTTCCATCCTAATGCTTGCGGCGGGCACGGTTCCTGCCGATCTCCTGATGCAGGCCGACACGTTCGATACCGATGCCGAGGGATGGACCACGGGAGCCCTCGGAACCCATTACTCCACCGGAGGTCCTGCCGGTGTTGGCGATGGATACTTCGAGGTCGGTAGGAACCCGGACTTTCCTTTCCACATCGCCCTGGTCAACCGGCTGCAGTGGACGGGCGACTACCTCGCCTCCGGAGTGACCGGTCTGGAAATGGACCTGAACCAGACCGCCGGACCTGACCAGGTACGGGTTCGGTTGATGGTATGGGGAAGCGGTGGCCTCTGGGCTTCGAGCGGAGTAACGACCGTGGCTTCGGGGTGGAACCATTACGCGTTCGGCCTGACGGCATCCAATCTCGTGTTTGTGAACAGCGACACCGACAGCCCCGCCGGATCGGGCGGGGGATCCGGCGTGCTCGCCGACACCCTGGCGCAGGTGAATGCGATCCAGCTACGTCACGACTACGCCATTCCGACGCCACCTGGTTCCCATCCCGAGCACATTGCAGCCTACCTGGGGGTCGACAACATCGCGGCGGTTCCCGAGCCCGCCACGCTCGGCTATCTGCTCACGGCTGGCATGGCACTGCTGCTCGCAAGGAGGAGATATCGCTGAGCGTGCCGGCGATCCGGTGCCAACCTCAATTATGAAAAAAGGCAGCCCGGAGGCTGCCTTTCGAAGCGTATGGCCGGGGCATTAGCCCTTGGCCATGGAATTGATTTCCGCTTCGGCCTGTGCCCAGTAGGAGGAGGGGTCCTTCTGGAAGCCGTCGTTCTGGGCGGCGAAGTAGGCCGCCTGCTGGATCATCGAATAGACCTGCTCGGCGGTGTACTGCACGGGGGCGCTGGCCTTCTTGGCCGGAGCCTTCTTTGCGGCGGCTTTCTTGGCCGGGGCCTTCTTGGCTACCGGGGCCTTTGCGGCGGCCGGAGCCTTCTTGGCTACCGGGGCCTTAGCCTCTTCGACCTTCTTGGCCGGAGCCTTCTTTGCTGTTTTCTTTGCAGCCATTTATTTTTCTCCTAAGTTATTCCTGCACACGCCTTCCTGTGCGTGTTGCCCGTGTGTGTAGCCCCTCGTTCCCGCCATGTAAACACAATGTTGACTAAAATTTGCGAATATGTTCCCGTATCATGTGCTGGGTTGTTGTCGCGCAAGGTCGTTCATGGAAGGGATGCGCGGTTGCGCGGGATATTATTCCTTGCCATTCGTACGTGTTTAGGTAGGGTTCACTGCTCTCCTGCGCCATGGGCCGCGGCCGGTGGCAAGGGATCCTGCAACCATTCTGAAGGTTTCGTTGAACGGAACGGAGGAGACCATGCATAAGCGGCTGGGCTTTGTCGGCCTCATTGTCGAGGACCGCGAAAAGAACGCGACGACCGTCAATACGCTGCTGTCCGAATTCGGCGACATCATCCTCGCGCGCACCGGCGTGCCGTGTCCGCAGCGCAACTGCTCCGCCATCACGCTGGTGGTCGACACCACGACCGACCAGCTCGGATCGCTGACGGGGCGGCTGGGGCGCATTCCGGGTGTTTCCGTGAAGTCGATGTTGAGCAAGCTGCCCCAGGCTTGACCGGGGTCAAGGAACGTCTACGCCAATCCGTTCAAGGTGCGCACCATAGATGAACACGAGAACCGAAAGAGATTTCCTGGGCGAGAAGCAACTGCCGGCCCATGCGCCGTGGGGCATCCATACGGCGAGGGCGCTCGACAACTTCCCCCTTGAAGGCGTGCGCGTGCCGCGCGCCATGGTGGCGGCCCTCTTCCTGGTGAAAAAGGCCTGCGCACTTGCGAGCAGGGAGCTGGGCTATCTTGCCGATGCGAAGGCCGATGCCATTGTCGAGGCGTGCGATGCGTTGGACCACGATGCCTGTCCCTTGCCCGCCTTGCAGGGGGGCGCGGGCACTTCGACGAACATGTTTGTGAACGAGGTGTTGGCGGGCCACGCATCGAGGCGCTGCGGAATGCCGGTCGATCCGGTGGAGGATGTCAACCTGCACCAGTCGACCAACGACGTCTATCCCACGGCGCTCAAGGTGGCCGCGATTCTTGGGCTCCGCCGCATGGCCGCGCAGGTCGAATCGCTCCAGGGGGGCTTGCAACGGCTCGAAAGACAGTTCGCGCACATTCCGACCATTGGAAGGACGGAGCTGGTCGATGCCGTGCCGCTTACGCTGGGTGCCCAGTTCGGCGCATTTTCCGAAGCGTTTGCCCGCGACCGCTGGCGCACCTTCAAATGCGAGGAGCGCTTGCGGGTCGTCAATCTGGGTGGGACGGCGGTCGGTACCGGGCTCGCCGCGCCGCGCGATTATATTTTCCTGGCCACCGACAAGCTTCGCGAAATCACCGGGCTGGGTCTGGCCCGCGGCGAAAATCTCGTCGACCAGACTGCCAACGCGGACTGCTTCGTGGAGGTATCCGGCATCCTCAAGGCATGCGCCGCCAATCTGCTGAAGGTCTGCGGCGACCTGCGCCTGCTGCACATGGAGGGTTCCATAAGGCTGCCGGCGGTGCAGGCCGGTTCGTCGATCATGCCGGGCAAGGTCAATCCGGTCGTGCTCGAGAGCGCGATGCAGGTGGCGATCAAGGTGCAGGCCAACGACTTCATCGTGACCGAATGCGCCTCGCGCGGTTCCCTCCAGATCAACGAATTCCTTCCGCTGCTGGGTTCGGCCCTCCTGGAGTCGATGGAACTGCTGGGCTGCGCCTGCGGCATGCTGGCCGGACATGCAGGGGGGATCGTGGCAAACGAGGCCGCATGCGCCCGCCGCTTCGGCCAATCGCTGGAGATCGTCACGGCCTTCCTCCCGGCCCTCGGCTACGGGCGCGCAACCGAACTAGTCGAAGCGTTCAAGCAGACGGGCCGGAGCGATTTCAAAACCTATCTCGAGGAGGAGCTGGGGGCCGAGCTGGTTGCCAGAACCCTCTCTCCGCAAAACCTCATGGCCCTGGGACACCGCTGATGCAGACCGCACCGAAAAGCCTCCGACTGCACATCGCCCTCTTCGGCCGCACCAATGTCGGGAAGTCGAGCTTCCTGAACCTGGTGGCCGGTCAGGAGGTGTCGATCGTCTCCGAGCAGGCGGGTACCACGACCGATGTGGTGGAGAAGCCCATGGAACTGCTGCCGATCGGACCGGTGGTGTTTCTCGATACGGCCGGGATCGACGACACGACGGCGCTCGGGGAAAAGCGGATCGGCAAGACCGAAAAGGTGTTCGACCGGGCCGACGTGATCCTGCTGCTCCACGAAGGCGACCACGTGGGTGAATACGAACGCCGGGTCGAAACAAAAGCGGAGGAGAAAAGGATTCCGGTCGTAAAGGTCGCCAACAAGGCCGATTTGGCGCCTCCCTCCAATCCTTCCTTCCTCCGCTGCAATGCGACTGACGTGACTTCGCGCGACCAGGTGCTTGCCGCCTTGAAGTCGGAATTGCTGCGGGTCTGCCCCGATGAATTCATCATGCCGCCGCCGCTGGTGGGCGATCTGGTCAGGCCGGGCGGGTTGGCCGTGCTGGTGGTGCCGATCGATCTCCAGGCACCGAAGGGCCGCCTGATCCTGCCGCAGGTCTCGACAATCCGCGACGCGCTCGACAACGATGCGGCGACGCTGGTCTGCAAGGAGCGCGAATATGCGCATATGCTTTCGCTACTGAACCAGCCGCCCGATGTTGTGATCTGCGATTCGCAGATGGTGCTCAAGATGGTGGCGGATACGCCGGCTGGCATACCGTGCACCACGTTTTCGATCCTCTTCGCCAGAGTGAGGGGCGACTTGCGAAAATTCGCCATGGGCGCGGCGGCGATCGAGCGGCTGGAGCCGGGCGACAAGATCCTGGTTGCGGAGTCGTGCAGCCACCATGCGCTGGAGGACGACATCGGCCGGGTGAAGATCCCGCGATGGCTGCGCCAGTACGTCGGAATCGACCTGCGGATCGACACCGTGGCCGGCCGCGACTTTCCCGAGAACCTGTCGGAATACAAGCTGGTTGTCCAGTGCGGGGGCTGCATGCAGAACCGGCGCGAGGTGCTCTCCCGCATCGGGAAATGCGAGGCGGTCGGCGTGCCGATCACGAACTATGGACTGTGCATTGCCCATACGCAGGGCGTGCTCAAGCGGGTGCTGTCGCCTTTTCCGGCGGCCTTGGATGCGTATGCAAAGGAATTGAAATGAAACGCGGGTTGCCGAAAGTGGATGTCGAAGGCCTCGAAAGCTTCATCCCCGAAGCCGAGATCTTCGCTTGGCTGGAACGGACGCGGGATCCCGCGCCGGAACGCGTGCGGGCCATTATCCGGCGGTCGCTCGACAAGAACCGCCTGGAGCCGGAAGAGATGGCCACGCTGATCAACGCCGAGGCGCCGGAGCTGGTGGAGGAAATATTCGAAGGGGCGCGTGAACTGAAGAAGCGCATCTACGGCAACCGGATCGTGCTCTTTGCGCCGCTCTATGTCGGCAACGAATGCATCAACCGCTGCGAATACTGCGGTTTCCGCGCCGACAATCCGGAGGTGCAGCGCAAGACCTTGCTGGGCGACGAGCTGGTGGCGGAGGTGGAGGCGCTCCAGGAGCTGGGCCACAAGCGCCTGATCATGGTCTACGGTGAACATCCAAAATACGATGCGCAGTACATCCGCGACACCGTCCGCGAAGTCTACCAGGCCAGGAAAGGACCCGGCGAAATCCGCCGGGTCAACATCAACGCCGCGCCGCTCGATGTCGAAGGGTTCCGGATCGTCAAGGAGGCGGGGATCGGTACGTACCAGATCTTCCAGGAGACCTACCACCGCGAAACCTACGAAAAAGTCCATCCCTCCGGCCCCAAGTCGAACTACCTCTGGCGGCTCCACGGTCTGGACCGGGCGATGGAGGCCGGGATCGACGACCTGGGCATCGGCGCCTTGCTCGGCCTGTACGACTGGCGGTTCGAGACGATGGCGCTACTCTACCATACCATCCATCTCGAGGAGCGGTTCAAGGTGGGGCCGCATACCATCTCGTTCCCGCGCCTCGAGCCGGCGGTGGGAACGGACATCGGACGGATCACCGCGCAGTACGCGGTGCCGGACCAGGACTTCAAGCGGCTCGTGGCGATCCTGCGGCTTGCGGTGCCCTACACGGGCCTCATCCTCACCTGCCGCGAGTCGGTGGCGTTGCGCAACGAGATGCTCTCCTTCGGCGTGAGCCAGATCGATGGCGGATCGAGCATCGGCGTGGGCTCCTATGCGGCTGCGGATCCCGACGCGTTCAAAAAGAGCCAGTTCGTACTCGGCGACAACCGCAGCCTGGACGAGATCATCCGCGAGCTGTGTGAAGCCGGCTTCATTCCCTCCTTCTGTACCGGCTGCTACCGCAAGGGACGAACGGGCGAGCACTTCATGGAATTCGCCATTCCGGGCTTCGTGAAGCGGTTCTGCACCCCAAATGCGGTGCTGACCTTTCTCGAGTACCTCAACGACTACGCCGAAGGCGAGACGCTCGAGGCCGGCCTGCGGCAGATCGAACGGGAGCTCGACGCCATGCCGGAGAGCAGGGCCAAGGAGGAGCTCAGGGAGCGGATGGGACAGGTCCGTGCCGGCGCGCGCGACCTCTACTTCTAATGGGACAACAACGACGGATAGGACGGAGCATGATGATTGCCGCAATTCTGGACAAGGCTAGGCGGAAGGCGGAGCTTTCCGTGGAGGAGATCGAAGCCCTGCTGTCGGTTTCGGACCAGGAGGAGCTGAAGGCGCTCTACGACTGCGCCTACTTCATCAAGGAGCAGTATGTCGGGAAGATCGCCTATTTCCGCGGCATCATCGAATGCAGCAACCTCTGCATCAAGGACTGCTACTACTGCGGCATCCGCCGGAGCAACACGAAGGTGGAGCGCTTCCAGATGGACGAGGAAGAGATCGTCCGCGAGGCGCTCTGGGCCCATGAAGCCGAATACGGCTCCTGCGTCATCCAATCCGGCGAACGGCGGGACGAGGCCTATATCGCGCTGATCGAGCGCGCGGTGAAGCGGATTGCGGAAGCGACCAAGGGCGAGCTGGGCATCACGCTGTCGCTCGGCGAGCAGGAGGAAGCCACCTATGCACGCTGGAAAAAGGCCGGTGCGCACCGCTACCTCCTGCGGATCGAGACCACCAATCCCGCGCTCTATGCCCGCATCCATCCGGCGGACCATTCGCTGGAGGTGCGCATGGCATGCCTTGCCGCCCTGCGGCGCACGGGCTACCAGGTCGGTACCGGGGTCATGATGGGCCTGCCGGGCCAGACCCTGCGCGATCTGGCCAACGACATCCTCTTCCTCAAGGAGATCGATGTCGACATGGTCGGCATGGGCCCCTACATCCCGCATGCCGATACGCCGATGGGGATGGAAGTGCCGGCCTACGACGAGGCGCAGAGGATGGCTGCGCTCGAGCTGGGCCTGAAGATGATCGCCGTGACCCGCATCGTGCTCCGCGATGTGAACATCGCGGCCGCCACCGCCTTGCAGGCGCTGGAATACACCGGCCGCGAGCAGGGGCTGCGGTGCGGGGCCAACGTGATCATGCCCAATGTGACCGAAACCAAGTACCGCGCCAGCTACCAGCTCTACGACAACAAGCCCTGCACCGACGAGAATTCGAGCATGTGCCGCGGTTGCCTGAGCGGACGGATCAAGGGGATCGGCGAAACGATCGGATTCAATGAGCGGGGGGATTCCCCCCATTACCGGCGACGCACGGAGGGGTAGGCGCCTATTCCGCCTTTTCCCAGGTCATGCTCCGCTCCTGGGGGCCGGGCTGGGCCGCTGGACGGGCGGCGCCGTCCTGCTCCCCGCGCCAGGCGCGTGTCAGGTTCCGCAGGCCGTCGATCGTGAATCCGAGCACGACGATGACGATGGCGAAGAGGAACAGGGTGGAGAGGCCGGCGCGGTCGACGCACCCGGCGAGGCAGAAGGGCGGCAGCGCCATGATGAGTGCTGCCCGCGTAAAGGCGAAGCGCCGCGCCGCCGAGCGGAACACGTTGGCCAGGGCCCCCCCGACCGCCACCAGGGCGAAGACGGCCATGGTACCCGTGAGGAAACGGCTGATCAGTTCCTGGTCGAAATCCATATGGTTGCCTCCCTGCGTCCTGCGCGCCCTTGCCGCAATGCATCCTCTCTAGCACGTTCGGCACCTTCGGTTCCAGTCCAAAAAAGTTGTCCGGTTTAGGCGCTTCACAAAGCACCGGCCAAGGGTATATTCGTGGGCGGTTTCAATGGAGATTCCCATGTTAACAACCCTTCTGCTGGCGGCGGCTTCCCTGGTGTTGCTCTGCATCCTGCTGGTCCTGCAGCTCACGGCCGCCGCCCGGACCCATGCGCGCTTCGACGAGTTCTCCCGGCAGCTCTCCGGACAGGCGGAACAGGGGGAGGCGAAGCTCCGCATGGTGGAAGCCATCCTGCGCGAGCTGGAAAAGGAGCTGCGCACCGACGTCGAATCGGTCCGGGTCCGGGTCGACGAATCGCTCGAGAAGAGCGGCCGCCAGCTGGGCGAGCGGGTCAAGGAACTCATCGAGACCAACGAGCGGCGGCTCGGGGAGATCAGCGGGAAGGTCGAGGAGCGGCTCGACAAGGGGTTCGAGAAGACCACTTCCGTCTTTGCCGATGTCCTGAAGCGCCTGGCGCTGATCGACAAGGCGCAGGAGAAGATCGCCGAGCTTTCCGGCAACGTGGTATCGCTCCAGGAGGTGCTCTCCGACAAGCGTTCCCGCGGGGCCTTTGGCGAGGTGCAGCTCTCGGCGCTGGTCTCGAACATGATGCCGGACAACAGCTATTCGCTCCAGTACACCTTCCCCAACGGCGTCCGGGCCGACTGCGTCCTCTTCCTGCCGGAGCCGACCGGCACCCTCTGCATCGATTCCAAGTTCCCCCTCGAAAGCTACCAGCGCATGGCCGATCCGACGCTGGGCGACGCCGACCGCAAGTCCGCCGAGCAGCAGTTCCGGCAGGACATCAAGAAGCACGTCAAGGACATCGCCGCGAAATACATCATTCCCGGGGAGACCTCGGACGGCGCGGTGATGTTCATCCCGGCCGAAGCCGTCTTTGCCGAGATCCACGGCCATTATCCCGACCTCGTCGAAGAGGCCCAGCGCGCCCGCGTCTGGCTCGCATCGCCCACGACCATGATGGCCGTCCTCACCACCTCGCGCGCCGTCCTCAAGGATGCGGCCACCCGCAGGCAGGTCCACATCATCCAGGAGCACCTGGTGGCGCTTTCCAAGGATTTCGGCCGCTTCCAGGAACGGATGGACAAGCTCGCCAGCCACATCGGCCAGGCGCACCGGGATGTCGACGACGTGCAGACTTCCGCCCGCAAGATCACAAGCCGTTTTGCCAAGATCGAGCGGGTCGAGCTGGAGGGCGAGGAGAACGCCGCGCTGGAGGAGCCGGAGTAGGTTCGCGTTAGGCGGGAGATCCTGCGCCGAGCCGGATCCGCAGCGAACTGGCCTTTTGTACAGGTCGCCGGCGGTTGATCGCGCTAGCGGGGTCCGGGTATAGCTGGAGGCCTATGAAAAACCTTGCCCAACTTATCCTGCTGCTGGCCGCAACCCATGCCACGGCCCAGGACGTCGATTTCGCCTACCTCGACACCTCGCTTCCGATCGATCGGCGGGTGGATTGCCTGGTCTCGCAGATGACCCTGGAGGAAAAGGTTGGCCAGCTGGTAAACGCGGCGGGACCGATCGATCGGCTGATGGTGCCGGCCTACGACTGGTGGAACGAGGCGCTCCACGGCGTGGCCCGCAATGGCAAGGCGACCATCTTCCCGCAGGGCATCGGCCTTGGGGCCACCTTCGATCCGGAGCTGGCGTGGCGCGTCGCCTCGGCCATCTCCACCGAGGCGCGGGCGAAGTATGCCGTGTCGCAGCGGATGGGCAACTACGGGAAGTATGCCGGCCTGACCTTCTGGACGCCCAACATCAACATCTTCCGCGATCCGCGGTGGGGCCGCGGACAGGAGACCTACGGGGAGGACCCGTACCTGACTTCCCGGATCGGGGTCGCCTTCGTCAGGGGCTTGCAGGGCGACGACCCCCGCTACCTGAAGAGTGCCGCCTGCGCCAAGCATTTCGCGGTGCATTCGGGGCCCGAGGAGATCCGCCACCAGTTCGATGCCCGCCCGTCCATGAAGGACCTGTACGAAACCTACCTGCCCGCGTTCGAGGCCCTGGTGAAGGAGGCCCGGGTGGAGGGGGTCATGGCGGCCTACAACGCCGTCGACGGGACGCCGGCCTGCGCCAACCGCTTCCTGCTGACCGACCTCCTGCGGACGGAATGGGGATTCGACGGCTACGTGGTATCCGATTGCGGGGCCGTAGGCGGCATCGCCTGGAAGCAGCACTATGTGAAGACGGGCGAAGAGGCGGCGGCGGCGGCCCTCGCGGCCGGGGTCAACCTGAATTGCGGGAACACCTTCGACAGGCTCGCCAAGGCGCTGGAGCAGGGGCTGGTCACGGAGGAGCTGATCGATGAACGCACCCGGCAGCTCTTCAAGACGCGGTTCCGCCTCGGTATGTTCGATTTCGGCGAAGGCAGCAACCCGTACGGGGGCATCGGGCCGGAAACGATCCACTGCGAGGCGCATGTGCGGCTCGCCCGGGAGGTCGCCCGGAAGTCGATCGTCCTGCTGAAGAACAGGAACAACCTCCTGCCGTTGCCGAAGGAGGTCAGGGTACCCTACGTGACCGGCCCCTTCGCCAATTCCTGCGACATGCTCATGGGGAACTACTACGGCGTCAGCCCCGGGATGGTCACCATCCTAGAAGGTGTGACGGATGCCGTGTCGCTGGGCTCTTCGCTGAACTACCGCAGCGGGGCGCTGCCCTTCCAGAAGAACCTCAACCCCAAGAACTGGGCGCCGCACGTGGCGGCCGAATCGGACGTGACCATCTGCGTGGTGGGGATCACGGCCGATATGGAGGGGGAGGAGGTCGACGCCATCGCCGCCGAGCACATGGGCGACCGCAAGGACCTGCGGCTTCCGCAGAACCAGATCGACTACATCCGCGAGCTGGTCCAGTTCAAGAAGGGGCCGCTGGTGCTGGTCATTGCCAGCGGAAGTCCCGTCTCCATGGAGGAGTTCGAGGACGACTGCGACGCCATCCTGCAAATCTGGTATCCGGGCGAACAGGGCGGAAACGCCGTGGCGGATATCCTTTTCGGCGCGGTATCGCCCTCCGGCCGCCTGCCCATCACCTTTCCCAGGAACATCGGCCAGCTGCCACCCTACGAGGACTACGGCATGCGGGGCCGGACCTACAAGTTCATGCGCGAGGAACCCCTCTTTCCGTTCGGGTTCGGATTGTCGTACACCACCTTCAAGTATGGCGACATGAAGGTCGACAGGACTGTGCTGTCGAAGGGCGCAGGAGTGGGGCTCTCCTGCTCGGTAGCCAACACCGGGACCTGCGACGCCGACGACATCGTGCAGCTCTACCTTGCGCCGGTCGGGGACGATGCCGATACCGCCCGCTATATCCTGAAAAGGTTCATGCGGGTTTCCCTGGCGGCCGGCGAACGGAAAACGGTGGACTTCAAGCTGTCTGCCAATGATCTGCTGATGGTCGACAAGGAAGGCGAAAGGGTTTGGATGCCCGG
>QKAU01000058.1 GCA_003246265.1 Kiritimatiellales bacterium
GCTGCGCGAGGCGCAGACCATGGCGCTCGCGCTGCCGAACACCGGCGAGGCGGTGGTGATCGACCTGGGCGAGGCGCGGGACATCCACTACCGCAAGAAGCAGGTCGCCGCGGCCCGCCTGCTTCGCCACGCGTTGGCCAAGGATTACGGCTACAAGGTCGCCACCGAAAGTCCGCGGTTTAAATCGATGGAAGTGGAAGGCAACAAGGCAACGTTGGTGTTCGATTATGTTGCGACGCATCTCTACGCCTTCGACGTCGAAGAGGTGAAGGGCTTCGCTATTGCCGGAGCGGACAAGAAATTTTACTGGGCCGATGCGAAGATCGTCGGCAAGGACAAGGTCGAGGTCTGGTCGGAGCAGGTTCCTGATCCGGTGGCGGTGCGCTACGGCTGGGCCGACAACCCGGTGGTCAACCTCTACGATCGTCTCGGCCTGCCGGTCACCCCGTTCCGCACCGACGACTGGCCTTTAGGGACGATGGGTAAGAAGACCGTTTATCGGGGTGGATGATAGGAGGAGACCGATGCAATCATTCAGCAAGGAATTCCACTGTCGTGCCATTTTCGTACTCGGTTTGCTTGGCTGCATGCCGCTGGCCGTGTCGACCAGGGCCATGGCTGGTGAGACGATTGATTCGCCGGACGGGATGATCCATCTCGCAACCGCTCCTGCAGAAAAGTTCGAGGGCCGCATCTTTGTGCTCAACGATTGGGACGGCGGCGACCAGGACAACCAGAACGTTGCCGAGGAGTTGAACCGAAATTCAAAAATCAAGGAAGGCGTGACCATCCTGAGCGATTTGCCCAACCACAAGCCGAAGAAGGTGGACGTGGCCGATCTGGTAACGGATGCAAGGGTGCTTGCCGATGCCAGCAAGGAAGGCAGGGTGGCGATCGCCATGGGGGCGCATTCACGCCACGCTCTCGCCTGGCTGACGAAGTTGCCACCGGAGGCTTACAACTACCGGAACATCGTGATCGTTTCGCACAGCAACTGGAACGAGCTGGACGGACGCGCGGGCTATGAGGCCAACAAGCAACCCGGTGATCCGCCACTGGAGGACACGCATGGTGAAGATCTTCGCCGCGGCCTGTATCCAAACCTGGCGAGGGTCGGCGATCTGGGCGTAACGATCCTTGAAATACCCCGGACCGATTCCGGACCCGGCGGATGGGGCGGTACGGTTGAGCAGGCCGGAAACAAGAAGATCGTAATCAAGACCTTCGATGTGAGCGATCTTGGCTTGGTGCACTATCTCAAGACCGGTCTGGTGCAGGCCACGCGCGAACAGCGCAACGAATATGTTTCCGACACGCTGAAGAAGCCGGAGAACCTCGGCATGGTGAACCGGGATCTGATCACGAGGTGCTGGGATTCAAACCATGGCGTTCCCGGCAATAGGGATGATTATCTTCCGGGCGGAAAATTTTATGAAACGAAACCTTAACGGGAACACCTGGTTTTTGGTGAGGAACAGCTAGGAGACCAGGCGGAGATGATTATGAATAAACGGGATTTTTGCAAGACGGTGGGTACTATTGGTGCGGGGGCGTTTGCTCCGCGGTTTTCGATTGGCAAGCCGGGCTTGTCTCCAAACTCGCAGGTGAACATCGGCTGGGTCGGCGTGGGAGGAATCGGACAGTTCGGGATTCGGAAAAGCCTGGACGAGAACATTGTCGGCCTGTGCGATGTGGACTGGCGTCCGGCGCCGGCCGGCCGCGAGGAGCAGGCGGCGGCCAAGCATGCGCAGATGGTGCCGAATGCCGAGCGGTTTACCGACTTCCGCAAGATGCTCGACAAACTGGATTCGCAGATCGATGCGGTAGCCGTCTGCACGCCCGACCACACCCATTTCCCCATCGCCATGGAGGCCATGCGGCGGGGCAAGCATGTCTTTGTCCAGAAACCGCTGGCGCACAATATCCAGCAGGTAAGGACGCTGCAGCAGGCGGCCCGAAAGTACAAGGTCAAGACGGTGATGGGCAACCAGGGGCACTGCTTCGAGGGAACGCACCGCATCGTGGAATGGGTCCGGAAAGGCATTCTCGGCGATGTGGAAGAGATACATTGCTGGACGGACCGTCCGAGGCTTCCGTGGTTCCCTGGTTTCAAAACCTATCCGCCGGTCGGCGGTCCCGTTCCGGACGGCCTGGACTGGGACCTGTGGCAGGGACCGGTTGCGTCCTGCGAATACAGCGACGAGTATGTTCCGATGAAATGGCGCGGCTGGTGGAAGTATGGCTGCGGCAGCCTGGGCGATATCGGCTGCCATGTGCTGGACGCCCCCTTCTGGGCGCTGGATCTCGGTTATCCGGAAAAGGTGGAGGTGGTGGAGATGGATGGTTGGCTGAACGGCCACTACACCCCCAAAGGGGCCCATCTCGTCTACCATTTTCCTGCGCGCGGCAACCTGAAGCCGGTGAAGCTCCACTGGTACGAGGGGAAATGCCGCCCCGACAAGCTCGAGGGCATGCAGGAGATGCCGACCAACGGGATGATCATGAAGGGCAGCAAGGAGACGCTTTTCCACGACGACATGCGGGCGGTGTCGCCGCGCCTGTGGCCGTACGACCGCATGTACGAGTACAAGGGCACCCTGAAGGAGCAGACCATTCCGCGCTCCCATACCGGCGATCCCTATTCCGATCTATGGGCCGCCGTCCGGGGGGAGATCGACGCGTGCGAATCCAACTTCGAATATGCCGCGCCGTTGACGGAGCTGGTCCTGCTCGGGGCCATGGCGATCCGTGCCAACGAGACGATCACGTGGGATCCCGCCACGATGCAGTGCTCCAGCAAGGTTGCGCAGCAGTGGGTGGACGAGCCGGCCCGGAAAGGCTGGGAATATACCCTGTGAAAAAGCTGGTCCTTTTGAGCGCGCTGCTCGGATCGCTTGGCGTTTGCGCCGGGCCGTCCGGGCGGCCCAATATTCTTTGGCTGACATCCGAGGACAATAGCGCCGAGTGGCTCGGGTGCTACGGCAATCCGTATGCGGAGACGCCTGTCCTCGACAAGCTGGCGGGCGAGGGGTTCCAGTACCTGCACGCCTACGCCAATGCGCCGGTCTGCGCGCCGTCGCGCAGCACCTGGATCACCGGCGTGATGGCGGTGTCTATGGGGACCCATCCGATGCGCAGCTTCTATCGGATCCCGCACGACAAGATCCGGCTCTATCCCGACTTCCTGAACGATCGAGGCTATCATACCGGCAACTTCAAGAAAATGGACTACAACTTCGGTGGACGGGACAACAAGGAGTGCTGGGACGACACCGACCAACCCGATTGGAAAAACCTCAAAAACAACCAGCCGTTCTTCCAGGTGATCAATTTCGGCCAGACCCATGAAAGCCAGGCGTTCGGCGACATCGAGCACACCCGACACGATCCCGCCAAGACCATTCTGGCCACATACCATCCCGATGTGCCCGACATGCGCAAGAACTACGCCCTGTACTACGACTGCGTAAACCGGCTCGACACGGAGATCGGCAAGGTGCTGCAAAAGCTCGAAGAAGCGGGTTTGGCGGACAACACCATCGTTGTCTACAACTCGGACCATGGCGGCGTCCTGCCGCGCAGCAAGCGCTTCCTGTTCCAGAACAGCCTGCACTGCCCGTTGATCATCCGCATTCCGGATCGATACAAAAGCCTGTGGCCGGCGGAGAAGCCCGGCGCGAAGATCGACCGCCTCGTCAGCTTCGTGGACATGCCGAAAACCTGGCTCAGCATTACGGGGTCGGAGGTTCCTGGCCATATGCAGGGAAGCGTGTTCCTCGGGCCGGGCACCGAACCGGAACAGGAATTCCACCTGGCGTTCCGGGGACGCATGGACGACCGGTTGGACAATGCCCGCGCCGTGTGCGACAAGCGGTTCCTCTACATCCGCAACTACATGCCGTACGTGCCGTGGATGCAGAAGCTGACCTATCTGTGGAACATGAAGGCCACCCAGGCTTGGGTGGCGGCGGTGGAGGGCGGCTCCGCCTCCGGTGTGCAATCGCGCCTGTTCGCCCCGAAGGGATGGACGGAAGAACTTTACGACATGGAAAAGGATCCGGACAACGTCAACAATTTGGTCGACAGTCCGGAACATCGCGAGGTGCTGGTCCGGATGCGCCGCGAATTGCGCCGGCAACAATTAAGGATTGTCGATGCCGGCCTGATTCCTGAATCCGAGTGGATCAGGTTGGCCGAACGGCACAACTCAACGATCTGTGAAATGGCGCGGAATCCCGCGATTTACGATTTGGCGGCGGTGTTGGATGCCGCGGATCGCGCCTTGGCGGAAGATCCGTCGAACCTGCCCAGACTCCGGCAGATGCTGGAGAGCCCCCAACTGGGGGATCGCTATTGGGGCATCGTCGGATGCTTCCTGTTGAACGACACGGAAGGTGGGCTCAAGGCCGCTACCGACGAATCGCACGAAGTACGCGCCATGGCCGCTTGGCTTCTTGTGCGAGCCGGTGAAAAGGAAAAAGGACTGGCCTGTCTGGCGGAACTGATTGAACAGCGCTCCTACGCGATCCTGACCGTGCTGAATATCGTCGACTGGATGGGGGAAGACGGACGGCTCCTCGTTCCGGCGATTCAAGCTCTGGAGTTCAATGAGAAATGGGCGAAGCAGTATAAATACGAAATACGCATGCGCGATATCGTGCTCACCCGTTTCTGCGAAGGCTATACCCCTGCGGAGGGGACTGGCGAATAATTCCATAGGGACTGCTGGAGAAACGGGATGCGGATGAGGAAGCAGATTGGCTGGCTGGGAGCGGGGCTGCTTGCCTTGGGCGCGAATGCGTCGGCCCATACCTTCGACATCCGGAACCAGGCCCCTTCCTCGACCGCGGATTTCGCCATCTCCGAACTGAAGGGGGCACTGGATGCGTCGGGCCATTCGATCGACGACACGGCTCCCGATTGGACGATCTCCATCGAGCTGGATGAAGGGCTTGCTGAACAGGCGTTTTCAATCCGGCCCGAAAACAAGATGATCCGCGTGTGCGGCGGCGACCGGGTCGGCGTGCTATATGGCGTGATGGAACTGGCGGAACAGCTCTCCTTCGGAATCGATCCCGCCCACATCCAGCCCATGCAAAGGCAGGCGTTCATCCAGAAGCGCGGCATCAA
Source organism: Kiritimatiellales bacterium (assembly GCA_003246265.1). Lineage (GTDB taxonomy): Bacteria > Verrucomicrobiota > Kiritimatiellia > Kiritimatiellales > Pontiellaceae > Pontiella. The sequence continues at coordinate 5,131 of QKAU01000058.1, forward strand.
GTTCAACATCCCGCTCGACGCGCGGTTGCCGAGCTACGATGACACCGGCGACGCGGCCCAGCAGAATATCGGGGAAATGTGGAGCCTTGACTTCTGGCATGCGTACTTGGACGACCTCGCGCGCAACCGCTACAACGTGCTCTCGCTCTGGACCAAGCATCCATTCCCGGCCATGATCAAGCTGAAGGACTACCCGGATGTCGCCATGGACGATGTGTATGCCTTCGCGCCGGAACTGGAGCCGGAATACCACAAGGATCTCGTCGAGTTCGACCTGCAGGACCCCAAGAACCTCCGGCTGGTCAAGCGGATGACAATCGAGGAGAAGATCGCCTTCTGGCGGCATGTGATGCAGTACGCGCACGACCGGGGCATCGAGATCTACTTCTTCACCTGGAACATCTATGTGATCGGGGCGGAGAAGCATGGCATCGGCGACTTTTCGGATTCGGCCGTGGACTACATGCGGGAGTGCGTGCGCACCTTCGCGGAAACCTACCCGCATCTGGCGGGCATGGGCGTAACGGCGGGCGAGCACATGAACCAGACGGTTGGCAAGCGTACCAATGTCCAGTGGCTCTACGATACCTACGGGCGGGGGATCGGCGACGTCCTGCAGGCTGATCCCGGCCGGGACATCCGCTTCATCTTCCGTGCAAACTCCATCACGCTGGATGCCGTCGACCGCGACTTCCGCGCGCATTTCCCCGGCAAGGTGGAAACGAGCTGCAAGGTCAGTGGTCCGCACATGTATATGAAGCCTGCACCCGGCGGGCTGGAGAGCGATTTCGGCAGGGACATGGTGCGGCTCGGGTTTCCCTGCTGGATGAATGTGCGCAACGACGACTTCTATGTCTACCGCTGGGGCGATCCCGACTTTGCCCGCACCTACCTGCAAACCGCCGCCACGTGGCCGTTGGCCGGTTTCTACATCGGCTCCGACGGCTATGTCTGGGGGCGCGAGCACATCAGCAAGGTGACGGAGCTTTCCGGTCAGCTGGAAAACGAGAAGCATTGGTATCGGGAAATGATCTGGGGACGGCTGGCCTATGATCCCACGTTGGATCAATCCTTCTTTATCAACCGGCTGAAAGCACGTTTTCCAGAAACCGATCCGGCGGCGCTGTATGCCGCCTGGCAGACGGCATCCGGCATGGTTCCGCTGGTAAACCAGTTCTTTTGGAAGGCCGGCGACAGCCTGTTCCAGGTCGAAAGCTGCACCAGCCTCAAGGGCTTCATCGGGGTTCGCGACCTGATCGATGGAATGCCCAACGACAAATCCAGCATGAGCAGCGTCATCGAGTACTCGGACGAAGTGCTGCTAAGAAAGCCGTCCGGCCGAACCACGCCGCTGGAGGTCGCGGACCAGCTTCGGACCGCCGCGCAATCCACCCGCGACCAGGTGGAGGCGGTCCGGAAAATGACCGCGAATCC